>DATBPZ010000001.1:0-58092 GCA_036561105.1 Methylocella sp.
TGCCTTTTTGGCCTTCTTCAGCTGCTTCATGGCTCTCTTGATGACGGGGTCGCGCGCCGGGGTCATTGTCTCGATGGTGACTTTCGTTGCTGCTTTCATCCTATTTTTCCAAAATGATTTGCCAAAACGAAGCGGTTTGTCGTGGCTGATCGTCAGCGCCACTGGAGTGGCGCTTTTGTCACTTCAAATCTTTGGTGGGCACGTCAATCAAAGGTTCGATACGCAATCCCTGTCAGATGAAGGCCGTTTGGAGGGCTATCGCTCGACACTCCACATGATTTCGGATCATCCCTGGTTTGGCACGGGTCTTGGCACTTTCGTGTGGAGCTTTCCGAGTTACCGAAGTGCTGAGATTTCTCTTTTTGGGATCTGGAATCGCGCCCATAGCACGCCGCTTGAACTCACTGCCGAACTTGGTATCCCATTGGCTATGATCATTGGATTTGCTTGGATCCTTGTTTTGACATTGCTGGCCCGCGCAGCCCGGCACCGGCGCCGTGATCGCGTCATACCCTTGATAGGGCTTTCGGTCGCGGTCATCGGTTTGGTTCATTCAATGGTAGACTTCAGCTTGCAAGTCACGGGTTATGCAATTGTCGCATTCGCAGTCGTCGGCGTCGGGCTGGGACAATCTTTTCGATCCACCAAAGACAGAATTGCGGGGACCCCAACTGAGGCTAAATACGATGAAGTCATTGCGTAAAATCAATATCCGCCGTGAGTGTCGTTGAAGGCACTTTTGATGATTTTCGAAAGATTGGGGAGTTCGACATTAGCGGTTCGTCGATCCCTTGATCGGATCTGTACACCTTAGCTCGCGTTTGTTTTTGATCACGGACTGTCGTGCAGGCGGCTTGGATAAAGTAAAACATAGCATAACGCAGAAATTTGCATCAGATACTTAAGACGCAGCTTGTATTTGCCCCGATTTTGGGATACGGTTATTGTTAGCGATCATGTCTCATTTGTCACTTGCGGCACCCTCATTGAGAGGATCTTTCCATGTTGAAACGCTTGTTGATGGGGTCCGCTTTAGGAACGGCGATCCTCGTATTTTCTTCGGTCGGTAGTTTTGCTGACAGAACCACCCGCTTGGAAAACCAATTGAATTTTAATCTCCACCTGCTTTCGAGCTTGGAATCCAGGCTGGCGTTGTTTGAAGCAAATGGGGGACCCCGGTTTCTGGAGCGTTACCTACGGCGGGCGATTACCATCGAGGAAAGGCGGGTTGCGAAACTGGAGTGCAAGTTAGGCCACTGTGGCGTTAGCGCATTTTAGTCCAGAGATCGGCCAAAAGGTCAGCGGCAGTGAGATGACGGCAGTCAATCGTGCGACGCTGGCGCGGGTGCTGTTGCATATTCTTCTGTTTGGTTAGAAGCGAAAGTCCGCCTATTCCCATATTTTGTGTAATTGAATGGGTTCGTTGAACGTTTACCGCTGTGCACGATGTGTGTGACCAACCCCTTTGTATCGTTTTGTACAAAGACAGCAGTGCTCTCCACCAGAGCTGTGAGCGACAGGCATGTCCGGACAAAGACCCCTTGCGGCTCTCAGCCGAGGCGTCCTGATGATCATCGGTACATTTTCAATTTGGTGGGGCGTCACTGCTTTTCCCGTCTTCTGGCAGGATTCCCATCTGGATCATATGGCGGAGAGTATTCTTAATGGGGAGCAGTTCAAAAAAGAGGACTTGCAATCAGAGCTTGCCTCTTTCGCGTCAACTGAACAGGCTTGGCCGCGTCCCGAATCTCTTAGAAGCGCGACAATTCTTCAGCTGAGTCTTACCGAACAGCCTAACACGGCTAAAAACGAAAAGCCGTCGATCCCGGCCCTTGATCTATTGCAAACGTCCGCTCGGCGGTCCTTGTCCGTCACTCCAGCCGATCCGCTCCTTTGGCTCGTGCTTTTTTGGGCCAATGAAATGAAGGACGATCGAAGCCCAGACAATTTCGCCAATTTGAGGATGTCCTATCGTCTCGGCCCCCATGAAGGCTGGGTGGCAAGCAGACGAAATTATATTGCCCTTGCAAATTTTGCCGATCTTCCGGAGGATTTGAAGGAAGCGGCTTTAACGGAATTCAGAGATCTTGTCGTATCGGGATATGACGACACGGCCACCCTAATCCTGGCGGGCCCTGGGTGGGTCATACGCGACAAATTGCTATTCAGTCTCAAGGATGCACCGGATGACGCGAAACGCCGATTTGCTGCGTCGGTGGATGAGCTCAGTGATGATATCGTAGTTCCTGGGGTCGAAAAGCCTGAAGCACGTCCGTGGCGATGAAGATACGAGTGTATCCTCCCTCACTTCAACGGGGATTGATACAAGCCGGCGATGCCTATCTCCGCGCTCGGCCATGATGTGTTCGGCGTCAATGCAGGCGGCGAATCGAACCGCCGATGATCTCGGAGTCTGGAGAATGAGTCTCGCCCAGCAAAAACCACAAGCACACGATGGTGAAGGTTACTGCGAGGGCCGCGACCATGAAGAGGTTTTTCATTGTGACATGCTCCAGCGAGCCTCATGCAGTTCCGCGGCAGTCCTCATAAAGGAAAGCAGTGGCGAGAGGATGTTCCGAAAAAGTTGATCGACTTTTTCGATCACAACATACTCCAGCTCTTTGATTTTGAGCGATTTCTTTCCGATCAGGTGATTCCACCTGATCGGAAAGCGCTCTGGGTATGACGGCCGGAAGAAAACCTTCGTGGCGCGTCGACGAGCCCTCTCTAACACCCCAAAAGAGCGATATCGACGGGGGGCGGACAAGCACACCAGTTTTTCCTTGCCCTACGAATGCTGCAACAAATGGGTAACCGACTTGCGGATGTTTTTTGGCCGCATGCGTTTGAGCCGGTGGCAGCTGGTGTTGACAAAATTGAACAGAGCCCGGTCTCGCGAAATCTGCGGTTCGAGCGAGCGAACCTGATCGGCGAACCGCGCCTTGGTCCATTCATAAAGCTCCATGTCGTAGCGATTGTAACCTTCGATGCGGCGGCGCGTGGCCTCAGGCACCTCCTCGACTTGCGGACGGCGCGCCGTGACATTTTGGAGCTCATAGAGGCTGCTGCGGAGGCTCCACCCGTAGAGGCGCTTGAGAAGAACCACAAGGGTCAAAAATTCTTCCAGCGGCGCTGCCGAGATGAAATACTTTTCGATGTTTTGCTTGGCCATCTCCAGATGACGCTTTTCGACAGGTGCCGCCGGAACCGGTTTGCCGTCAATTCCCCAGGGGCCATCCAGTTCTTCACAACCGCTGAGCATGCGGACCTGATGGTCGAACGGGTCCAAGCCAACGCGGCTGTCTAGATATTGTTCGAGAGTCATGTCCTTGATGATCTCGTAATGCGGCGCGTAGGTTTTGTCCCTGATGAAGTAAAAGGAGGAGATTACCCGGTCGATGGGGTTCCGGATGATGGTGAAATACTTTGCCGGCCGGTCGAACAAAGTATGAATACCCATCGGCGCATGACCACCCGCCACGCAACGCATGGCTTGTTTGGCTTCCGCCGATAACTGGTCATATCTCTCGGCAATCATGGCGCGGGACGCGAGCGACGCCGCCGAATCCGGCACCCCAACGTAGGAGCTGAAATATTGTTCTCCGGGGAAGCAGTTGCCGAGGATATATTCCATCGTCGTGCCCCCCGCCTTTGGAATATGATAGAAAATCAAAAGGTTAGGCGGCACCAAGCCTGTCTTGTCAGAATCTGGCGTCATCGTTCGCACCACCCCGTAGATCTAATCCAAACCATAGAGATCATGAAATCCCGCAAGAGAAGTCTACGGGGCGGCCGTTCGTGAGGACCACTCCGCTTTCATGATCCCAAGAGGCCGAAGGAACATCCCCGCCACAGCCACAGAACTCCCCGTTGACTCAATTGCCATAATTAGGTCTCAACATTGTTGCAATCGGTGGTCCCAAGATTTGTCCGGTGTATAATGGGTTGATTCGTGCGTCAAATCCCCGTGACCAGACAAGTTCCCATGATCGGAATTGTTCACGTTTTATCTTCGCTGGGTAGAAAAAATTGTAAGTTTGTTTAGAGATGGTCATGGTAAACCTAAGCTAGGTTTTGCCGAGGCAACCGCATATTGGTTGCGTTTATTTCGCTTCAGTCCTGCGTGGAAACCCGCCGTTTGAACTGCTGAAAGGGGATGCAATGGAAAGCGCCGTCGAAGCAAAACTTCTCTCTATCGAAGCGAAATTACAAGAATTTGATTATCCGCCGCAGCTCGTTATTGAAAATACTTCAAGGTGCAATCAGCAATGCGTTCATTGCTCGCACAAGGAGCTCATCAGGCCGAAACGGCCGATGGAACGTGCCCTGTGGAACAAGATCGTCACGGAACTTGGCCGCGAGGCCCCGGACACGGAAATTTGGCCGACGTTCTACGGCGAAGCGCTTGGCATGGGGGAGGAGATTTGGGATCGCATCGACGATGCGGCGGCGGCTGGCTGCACCAATCTCGTCCTGAATTCCAACGGCGGCCTGCTGCTGCGCCTCAATCACATCGACAGGATTCTCCGCTCGCCGCTCAAGCGTTTCATTCTGAGCATCGATGGCTTCTCGAAGGAAACCTACGAAAAAATCCGTTATCTCGGCAAATGGGAAGAAACCTACCGGGGAGTCGAGGAATTGCTGCGCCGCAAGGAGGCCAGCGGGTCCGAATATCCGGCGATCATTTGCCAGTTTTCGCTGATGGCGGAAAACGAGCACGAGGTCGAGCCCTTCCGTAAATACTGGCAGGATCGTGGCGCGGAGGTTAAGGTCCGGCCGAAGCTCGAATGGACGGCCACGGGATCGATCCGCTCCGACCGGATCGATCACGAAACCGAGTTTCGCATCGCCTGCCCTTGGGGCAACAACACGATGGCGATCCACCAGGACGGCAGCGTCGTTGCCTGCGCGGTCGACTATGAAGGGATGTTCAAGGCGGGCAACGCCAACGACCTCTCAATCAAGGAACTCTGGGCGATCCTCGGCGAAAAATTGCGGCGGCCGCATCGCGAGCATCGTTGGGCTGACATGCCCAATGTCTGCAAGGGGTGCCGCGATTGGCAAACAGCTGGCGCCGAGTATGAAAAGTCGGACAAACCCGGCACGCGCCCATTTTGGTACAATCCCGAAACCACTGATTACAAGATCGCCCCGAACATTTCCACGCGGGAGCTTGAGGTGCAAAATGACTGACATTGCTCTGGGCGAGACCGCGGTGGGGACGCTTGCCAAGGCGGCACCTCTGCTGCCGGTGCAAGAGGAATATGGGTTGCGCCCGGAAGCCTCAGTGTTTCCGATGATGCTGGTGCTGTCGTTCGTTTACCCCTGCAACGCGGAATGTCCGCATTGCCCGTATACCAACTCCAATATCCGCGACACCTACAAAGATGTCCCCAATATGCCGGACGCGATTTTCAAGAAGATCGCCGACGAGGCAGGGCCGCACGGGGCGTATTTGCGGATTTCGGGAGGCGGCGAGCCGATGCTGCATCCCCATGCCGTCGAGCTGTTGACCTACGCCAAGCAAGTCGGCTGCAAAATCGGATTGATCACCAATGGATCCGTCTTCACCGAGAAGAACTCGCCGCGGCTTCTGGAGGCAGGCGTCGATATGATCGAGTTCTCGGTGGACGCTTGCGATCCCGAGACGTATGCCATTGTCAGAAAAGGTCTGAAATGGGACCGGCTTTTGCGCAACGCGCGGCGGATGCTCGAGATGCGCAACCGGATGGGAAGCCCCTCGAAAATCGTGGCTTCGGGGGTCAATCAAAAGGGAGTTGACATCGATGCGGTCGAGCGGTTTTGGCGCGATGAGATCGGCGTCGATAATTTCATCAAGCGCAAGTTCCTGACCTGGGGGGTGAATACGACTCTCGAGGGGTCGCGCTCGGCGGATCCAGCCCCCTATCTCGACACAGACGAGGTGCCTTGCCCGTTTATTTTTGAACGGCTCAATATCGATAGTCGGGGCAATGTGATGGTCTGCGGTTACGACATCGCAGCCAACACCAGCATGGGAATGGTCGGCCAGCAGAGCATTCAGGAAATCTGGCACGGAGAAGGGTTCCGGTTCTACCGGGAAAAGCATCTCGCCAAGCGCGGCAATGACATTTCCATGTGCCGGACATGCCCGGATTGGAAGTATCGGTCCTGGCAGCACAATTACTGGAAGGTCGTCAAGGACGCCGAAGGCCAACGCCAGGCGGCCCTTAGCCGCCTCAGCGTGGACGATGATTTCCAGTCGGCGGCCGGCGGCGGCGAAACAGCCTGACAGCATCGCATGTGCGGAATTTGCGGTTTCACGGGCGCGCCAGACCGGCCCGCTTTGCAACGCATGACCGATGCCATTGTGCATCGTGGTCCCGACGAGGCGGGGTTTTGGGACAGCGGCGACGTCTCGCTCGGCATGCGGCGGCTTTCGATCGTTGATCTCGAAACCGGCCAGCAGCCGATCTTCAACGAGGACTACACGATCGGAGTCGTCTTCAATGGCGAGATTTATAATTATCCCGAACTTCAAACAGAGTTAAAAGCGCAAGGACACCGTTTCCGGACTGATCATTCGGACACCGAGGTCATTGTCCATCTCTATGAGCAATATGGCGACGCGTTTCTCCACAAGCTCAATGGGATGTTCGCGATTGCCCTGTGGGACATACCCCGCAAGCGCCTGTTGCTCGCCCGCGACAGGGCTGGCATCAAACCGCTCTATTACGGGATGGCCGGCGGGCGTCTGATTTTTGGCTCGGAAATCAAATCGATTCTACGCCATCCGGCCGTCTCGCGGGAACCGGACTATGCCGCGCTTTCCCACTATCTGAGCTTGAAGAATATTCCAGGCCCCTGGAGCGCGTTCAAAAATATTGGCCAGCTCGGTCCAGGGCACTACGCTGTCTTCGAACGTGGCGAACTCACCCAACACCGATGGTGGCGTCCCATCTTCGCGGAAAATGACCAGCTTGAAGAGCAGGATGCAGCCGCTCGTGTCCGCGAATTGCTCGAAGATGCGGTGAGATTGCAGATGCGCGCCGACGTGCCGTTCGGCGCTTATCTCTCGGGCGGTGTCGATAGTTCAAGCGTCGTCGCGCTCATGTCAAAGATTGGCGGACGCCAGGTCACGACATTTTCACTCGTCTATTCGGACGGTTTCGAGAACAAGGCCGCCGATCAAAAATACGCGCGGCTCGTGGCACAGGAATTCGGCACGGACCATCATGAATATGTCTTGACGTTCCGGGAGGCCGCCGACAGCATCGACGCCGTGCTCGATGCGTTCGATGAGCCATTTTCGGGCGTCACCTCCACTTTTTTCATCACAAGACTCATCGCCAAACACGTCAAGGTGGCCTTGTCAGGAGATGGGGCTGACGAATTGTTCGGCAGCTATCTCGCGCATCGTTTGGCGCAGCCGCTTTATCACTTCGCTCATTTGCGGGGCCGCGTGAGCAAAACCTATACAGCCGAGGAATTGAGCCGGCTCGCGCCCTATTCGGACAAGCTGGACTATTTGGCTTCCATCTTGGATCGCGGCGACGAAGTGGACCAGCGTGCCTCCCTCTACCTTTGGGCGGACGCCGACAAGACAGCGCTGCTCTCCGATAAAATGCTGGCGCTCTCAGGCGGCGCCTCGACTCGCGATCTTATTGCGAAGCGCTATGCCGAGGCGGGAACCAACGATCCGCTCAACCGGGCGCTGTATTGCGATTTTTTGACTCTGCTTCCCGATCAGGTCCTCCCCTTCGTGGATCGCTTGTCGATGGCGCATTCGGTCGAAGTGAGGCCGCCCTTTCTTGACCACCGCCTGATTGAATTCGCGGCGACCATTCCGGGTAAATTCAAGATTCGCAATGGACGCGAGAAGCATATTTTGAAGGAGGCGGTGCGCGGCCTGATCCCGCAATCCGTGATCGACCGCCGCAAAGAAGGTTTCGTTTTGCCGATGGACCATTGGCTCTTGAACGATCTCCGCGACAAGGTCGAAGCGACGCTGGCGCCCGCGCGCCTTGCCGCGCACGGGCTCCTGCGGCCTGAACGGGTGCGGGCGATTTTGGACGCACATTATGCGCGCACCGCCAATCATGGACCGCGAATCTGGAACTTGATGATGTTTCAACTCTGGTGGGAGAAATTCTTCGCGGTTCGGCAATGGTGAGGCTTGTAAGGTTCGATGAGGAACATTTTGAAGCAACGCGGTGCTGGCTTACAAATTCGGCGCGGCTTCGCGAGCAGATCGATTGCCTGTTGGGGCCAACTCGATCGGGGAACGAGGCTTACTGGCGAGCCAATTTGAAGGACGGGACGCGAGAGGACTACGCGATTCTCACCGCTGCGGGGCACGTCGGTAATTGCGGGCTAAACGAGATAGATAGCAAGCGTGGGAAAGCGCAATTGTGGATCTATCTTGGAACTCAGGAAGGAAGCGGCATCGGAGGGAAGGCCGTGCGCGCTCTTCTGGCAAGGGCATTCGATGAACTGGCTCTGGAACGCCTGTATATCCGGGTGCTTTTTTCCAATCCCCGTGCATATGCTTTCTATAAATCTCTTGGTTTCGTCGACGAGGGCCGCTTGCGCCATGATACAGTGCACAATAACGTTTATGTCGATTCTTTTTTGCTTTCGATGCTATCCGGTGAATACAAGATGTTGAGACTTGGCCATACGGGGAATACGCCGTGACAACCGTCGCTATTCTTCAGCCGGGCTTTCTGCCTTGGCTGGGGTTTTTCAACCAAATGCTGCGGTGCGACGTGTTCGTCTATTACGACGATGTACAATTCGACAAGCATGGGTGGCGCAATCGCAACCGGATCAAGGCGCCGTCAGGGCCTCTCTGGGTCACAATTCCAGTGCTGCATAGCGGCAAACAGGGACAAAGAATCATCGATGCCGAGATCGACAACGGCAAGGCTTGGGCGCGCAAGATGATTGCCACCATCCAGCAGAATTATGCTCGGGCGCCGCATCTTGCGAGCTATCTGCCTGAACTCGAGCACATGCTCGTTTCGCCCTGGCGCTTTCTGGTCGATCTCGATCTGGCGATCGCCGAACTCATGAGCCGATGGTTCGACATCAAACGGCCGATATTCCGCTCATCGATGCTCGGCATCGAGGGTAGCAAAAGCGGACGGCTGCTGTCGATTTGCCAGCATTTCTCGGCGACCAAATATCTTTCCGGGAATGCGGCGCAAGCTTATCTCGATACCGGGCTTTTCCAGGATGCCGGGATTGCCGTCGAATGGCAGAATTATCAACATCCCACCTATCCGCAGCTGCATGGCGATTTCGTCCCCTGTCTTTCGGCGCTCGATCTCATCCTCAACACGGGCCGCGGCAGCATATCCATCTTGAAAGGGATCACGTGAAGACGCTTCTTATCACGGGGGGCGCCGGATTCATCGGCAGCAACTTCGTCCGCTACCTCTATAAAAAATATCCCGACTACAAGATCATCGTCCTTGATGCATTGACCTACGCCGGGAGTGTCAACAATCTGCCAGAGAACAGTTTCAACAAGGACCGGTTTGAATTCTGGTATGGCAATGTGCTGAACGCCGATATCGTCGATGCGTTGGTAAGCCGCTCTGACATCGTCATGCATTTTGCCGCAGAATCGCATGTGACTCGCTCCATCTTCGACAACCGGCTTTTCTTCGAGACGGACGTCCTCGGCACCCAAGTTGTCGCCAATGCGGTTCTCCGCCACCGCACCCGGGTTGAACTGTTCGTGCATATTTCTACATCCGAAGTTTACGGGACGGCGGCGAGCGAGTTCATGGATGAAAACCATCCACTGAATCCGATGAGCCCTTATGCCGCCGCCAAATGCGGCGCCGACCGCCTCGTCTATTCCTATTGGACGACCTATCGCATTCCCACCGTGATCATCCGCCCATTCAACAATTTCGGTCCCCATCAGCATCTCGAAAAAGTCGTTCCCCGCTTCATCACGAGCTGCATTCTTGGCGAGCCGATGACGGTCCATGGCGACGGCTCGGCCCGGCGCGATTTTCTGTTTGTCGAGGACCATTGTGAAGCGCTGGACAAGGTGATTCACATGGAGCGTGAGAAGGTCATCGGAGAAATTTTCAATCTTGGCTCAGGCCGCGATATCACCATCCAGGAGATCGCCGAATCCGTGCAAGCAACCATGCACAATTCAAAGAGCTCGATTCAATTCATCGGAGATAGGCCGGGTCAGGTCTTCCGCCACACATGCGACTCTTCCAAGGCCATGGCCGCTTTGAATTGGCAGCCGTCGGTTACTTTTGAGGATGGATTGCAGAAAACCATTGCCTGGTATGTCGCCAACCAGGAATGGTGGGCGCAGCAACAGTGGATGCGGCATATCCCGATCATCAACGCCGCGGGAAAGAGAGAATTTCATTGACGCAAGCCGTCCCTTTCTATCAGCATGATCTCGGCCAGCCGGAACTCGACGAGATCGCGGACGTTTTCGCGGGGCCAATACTCACCACGGGCAGCAAGGTTGCGGAATTCGAGCGGGCGTTCTCCGATTATCTTGGCCGGCGGCATGTCCTGGGAGTGACAAGCTGCACCGGCGCCCTTCACATGTCGTTGCTGGCCGTGGACATCGGGCCTGGCGACGAGGTAATCACCACGCCCATGACATTCGCCGCGACGGCGACCGCGATCCTTGAAGCCGGCGCGCGGCCTGTCTTCGTCGATGTCGAGTCGGATACCGGCAATCTCGATGCTCGCCGGGTCGAGGCGGCGATCACCCCGCGCACGCGCGCCATTCTTCCGGTCCATCTTTATGGGTTGATGTGCGACATGCGGGAGCTCCGCAAGATCGCCGACCGCTTCGGCCTCGCAATCATCGAGGATTGTGCGCATTGCGTGGAAGGAGCACGCGATGGAGTCCGGCCAGGTGAATTGTCGGATAGCGCATGTTTCAGCTTTTACGCGACAAAGAACCTGACCTGTGGCGAAGGCGGTGCGATTGCTACCGATCGCGATGACCTCATCGAAAAGTTACGGCTGTTGCGCCTGCATGGCATGACGAAAACCGCTGCTGATCGTCACCGCGAGGGCTATCAGCATTGGGACGTCACCATGTTGGGGTGGAAATACAACATGGACAATATTCAAGCCGCAATCTTGATGCCCCAGTTGCGGCGCCTTGAGGCGAAGCTTCTGGAGCGCGAGAAGCTGGCCTCCCGTTACACTGAGATCTTGAGCCGTATTCCCGGGGTCATGATACCCTCTTCAAGGCCGGATGCTGTCCACGCACGCCATCTGTTTACGGTGCGTGTCGAGGCGGCGGAAAGGGATCGCCTGATCGCTGAGTTGACCAGCCGTCAGATTGGGACCGTCGTAAATTATCGCGCGATCCATCTGTTGAAATATTTTAGCGACACTCTCGGATACCACGAGGGTGATTTCCCGATTGCCGAAAAAATTGGCGCGGAGACCATCTCGCTTCCCTTCTATCCAACGATGCCTTTCGAATTCCTTGAGATTGTCGGAAATGCGCTTGTGAGCGCTCTTCAGGCAGATCCCGTGGTTCGCATTCGCGCGTGAACATAACGAATCTCGGTAGCATTTGAGTCATCATGGACAAGCCAAAAGGTTCATAGAATTGAGCGAAAAAAACGATTCGATACGATTAATTATCGCGATCCCGCCACGACATTATTTCGGCGGCAATGATAAAGAGAACGCGCTCACCCTCATCGAACCGCTCAGATCCGTATTTCCTCACATCTTTCTCTTCGATTGCGATACCTATTTGTCCGGTAGCGATAAAGAATTTGCTGCGCAAAATAATGCTGCCAGACGATTTTGTCCGAATGTGGGATTGGCAATACCCAACGCCTGTTACGGGATGATCCTTGACAAGCGTGATTCGTATTACGCGAAGACTTTTTGGGAAAAGCTGGCCTCCTTTCGTCGCGGCGCGCCGCGCGGGAATGTATTCGCCGATGAACTTGGCGTCAAAACAATCCTCCTCTGGGATCACGTCATCACCCATGCCGCGCAATTCTTAATAGGATATCCGCCAGTTGAGCGAGCGACGTCACGTCCCGGCAGTTTGGAAAAGCTCAGAAGCGGTCTAAACCGCAAAAATTTTGTGCACTATGTACCAGATTCGGGTCATATCGAAGTCCTGGGCCGATTAGGTGTGTGGGAGGGCAGCTCAATTCAGCGCTATGTCGTTCCCGCTCAAAATATTTTCTTGAACGGAAACAGCGAATCATCGCGTGCATTGATCACCGATCGGGTCTTGTTCGCCGGCAATTTGAATTCGAGCCAAGTCATGTCAGCGTATGGGGATGATCCGGTGGTGGCGGAGGTCACGGACTACGTCACGAATGTAAAATGCAAGGACTGGGAAATCCCCGCTTGGTATGCCTATGAAAAAATTGCCTCGCAAAAGGTTGCTGCCGGTGTCGGCGAACTGCACCCGGACCAATCGTTCTTTTGGTCCCTTGGACGCGAGTTGATTACCAATGTCGTCACAACAGCTTTCAGGACGGCCGTCTTCAAGTCGATCCACACACCGATCGACTTTTACGGTGGCTTCACCGATCCTGAGTTTGTGGTGAACCAGGGACGTTCCGGTCTTTACCGCCCGATGGGCAGTGTCCCGTTCGAAAGTATGGGAAGAATCTATTCACAATACGAGTTCTCAGTAGACGTCACGCATACGCCTTTTATTAATGGAAGCAATGCTAAAGTGCTGAACTGTTTCGCGGCAGGCGGCTTCATGTTTGTGGATTGGAAAGATGATTTACGGGAAGCCTTGGGGGACCTCGCGGAAGAATTTATGTACCGCAACGCGGAAGAGCTTAACGCAAAAATGGACCGCCTTAAGGGCAACTCAGAACGACGGTTGGAGATCATTCAAGCTGTTCGCAAAGTGATATCCCGAGATCTGAACTTCGCGGGGTTTCAGTCAAGAGCCATTTGCAAGGCAGAGCAATTGTCGCGAGCCTAGGGAGTGTGCGTGTTTTGGCTGATGGTCCCTTGTTTTGAAAGCAGATTATGCTAATTGGGCGTGATGCAACACTGGCTTAGTTTGTTCCAGGATATTGTGCGGTGCCCGTCGCCTTTCGAAGGAGAGAGCGCCGTGGTTCGCCTCGTCGAGTCCGAGCTACGGCGGATGAAGATCGATTACGTTGCGGTCGGCTTTGATCCCGAAAAACTTAACGGGATGCCAGATGCGCAGCCGCCATTCAGCTTGGTGTCGGGCCGCAGAAATCTGATAGCCATGATCCCGGGTACTGGGGGAGGACGCTCCCTTGCCTTGAACTGCCACCTTGACGTTGTACCGCTTGGCGACGAGCGCGAATGGACGCGGGGCCAAGGGGAAGTTGTCGATAACATCATATATGGACGCGGGGCCTATGATGATAAATCGGGCGTCATTATTTGCGTCGAGGTTCTAAGGAACCTCCTCAACGCGAGGCTACGGGGCGACGTCATTGTGCAGTTCGTACTCGAAGATGAGACGACAGGGAATGGGAGCCTCCTTTGCCTTGAGGCGGACACAGGCGCAGACGCCGCAGTCATCGTGGATGGCACGCGTGGGGATACGGGAATCAATGAGCACGCAGGCAATATCAAATTCGGGGTCGCAGTCATTGGCAGTCCCGCCTCTGTTAGCGTGTCCCATATGGGGGTCAATGCCGCGGAAATGCTCGCGAGGCTCATCTTAGAAATGAAGGATGCCGTTCACGCGCTCAACGCGTCGAATTGCGCGCCGTGGACCCGGTATCCAAGTCCCAATCAGCTTTCCACTGTCGAGCTGTTGTGTCATGAAACGACATTGACCGTTCCGGCACTGGCCTCCGCAAGATGCTACGCGACTTTCACGCCGCCCCACTGTGTCGCCAGCTTCATGGGGATGATCGAGTCCGCTGGGGCGAGTTTCGCCGCAAGGCATGACCTTACGCGTGGACCAGTATTCGATTGGTCAGGATTTAAGGCGGATCCTGTCAAGTCGGCCTCCGCCGAGTTGGAGGCGGCTCTCCAAAGAGCGGCCGGGACGCAGATTGATTTCGGACCATCCACCGGTACATCGGATATGCGTCATTTTGTGGCGCGAGAAATTCCCTGCGTGTTGTTTGGTCCCGGAATGGGCCGCAATCCGCACCGGGCTGATGAGTGCTATCATTTGGATAGCCTACCCAGAATGGTTCAGATTCTTAGCGCTGTAGCTCGTGAGTGGTGTGCGTGATGGCTAAAACGTTGGACGAGTTGGACGCGGCGGCGAGCAATTACTATTTCTCCCAGCAGCAGATGGGAATCGACAATCGCTGCCGGGAGCGGATGATCGACAGATGTCTGCGCCATTTACCACCCGGCGATGTCCTGGAGCTGGGCTTCATGGATGGGCAATGGACAGATAGATTTTTGGCTCTCGGATGTCGCGTTACCATTGTCGAGGGTGCAAAAAAAAACATGGAATATGGCCGCGGTAAATATGCCGGCCGGGACGATGTGGCGGTCATCCATTCAACATTCGAGACATTTGAACCTGGTGGTAAATTTGACTGCATCCATATGGGTGGAATGCTCAAGCACCTCGAAGATCCGGTCGCGTTGCTACGACGATCGCGTGAATGGCTGAACCCTGGTGGTCAGTTGATCGCCACTACACCCAATGCGCGATCCCTGCACCGCCGTGTTGGTGTTTACATGGGGCTTTTGGCGGACCTTAGCGGTTTGAGCAAAACCGATCAGCAGGTTGGTAATCTTCGCCATTACGATCTTGATTCATTTCGTGCACTGTTGACCGCTGGCGGATATGCCGTCGAGGAAATCGCCACTGCGGGGGTCAAGCCGGTATCGAGTGACCGAATGGAAGACTGGCCCGACACTCTCCTTGATGCTCTCGACAAGATTGCAACGGAGATTCCTGATTACGGCTGGTACATCTACGCGTTATCGCGATAGGGAACTGCCGCATCGCTTGGGCGTACAACTTGCGGTAAGGTCGCCCCACCGCGCCCGGCCTGCGCCACGGACGGGGAATGTCGCGGCCGCCTTAACGTTGGTACTATGTTCGTCCACACGTTAAAGCGGCCAAAGTCAATTTTGCCAGAGCGGTCGATCAGAGCTTTTTATTCACAGTGCCTGCAACTTTGTTCGTTGCATCTTTCACCGCCTGCTTGGCATCACCGGCGAGCTTTTCAGCCTTACCCTTGGCTTGCTGAGCAAGGCCCTCGGCCTCCATCTCCTTGGAGCCTGTGACTTTGCCGGCCGTTTCCTTAATTTTCCCCGCGCCTTGATTGGCGACGCCGGAAACCTTGTCCATGGTGCTACCCATTACTCATCTCCTTAGTGGAGTAACGTCACGATTGACGGCCTAGGAACGAAAGCCCGCGAATAAGGTTCCGGTGTCCGAACGCGATCGTGAGAAACTCGTCCTTCCACGACTTCACGCGGCATGAATCAAATCCCCAACATAGCCAAGTTTTTCTATCGCGCGCGGTGGCAGCACGAAGGGATAAAGATCGGCTTGGCCCATGGATCGATTGATGGAGTTCATCGCCAAAGTCAGCGGCAGCCAAGCATCAATGAGTCGATGGATGTCGCGGCAACGGTGTGGCAGAAAATCAACTTCGGCGCTCAGGGCACTACCATCAGGGACTTTTGGTTTTGTGCGGATCCCAAAGGCGGCGGCGGTCTCCAAGGTGTCAACGATGTGCAGGTAATGGGCAAAGGTTTCGGCGAAATCTTCCCATGGATGCGAGGTTGAGTAAGCGCTCACGAATTCTTGTCGCCAGTCAGGGGGCGAGCCGTTGGTATAGTGACGCTTGAGCGCTTCTTCATAATCTTGGCTCTCATCACCGAACACGGCGCGGCAGCTGTCAATCCGGCCGCCGTCCCGCACCAGCCTGTCCCAGTAATAGTGACCGATTTCATGACGGAAATGGCCAAGCAATGTGCGGTAAGGTTCGCCCATGGCGACGCGAAGTTGCTCGCGCATGGCATCATCGGCTTCGACGAGAGACAAAGTGATGATCCCATTGTCATGCCCAGTCATGACCTTTGATCCATTTGACTGTTCAGCGGGATTTGCCAAAAAGTCGAAGATGAGAGGTTCGCTGTCATTGCTCGCCGCCGTGGGCAAGGGAAGGTCGAGATTGAGCAGCGTATAGACAAGCCGGCGTTTGGCGGCTTCGATTTTTTGCCAGCGCATATGATTGGCGGGATCAGAGATATTGGGGATCGTGCGATTGTGCCGGCAAGCGATACAGAAAATGTCATTCGCATCGGGAGCAACCATCCAGTTGCAACCTTCGCGCTCCCAATTGGCACAAAAGCGGTAAGTTTTGTCCGGCGAAGCGAGCGCTGTCCAACTGGCACCGCTGGGTTCTACCGCGCTTAGCAAGCCTTGATCCGGAAGATAGCCGAGCTGATGCCCACAGCGTTCGCATTTGACGTTTTCGAACAGAAGCGTCTGCCCGCAAAACTGGCACAAAAAAAGTTTCACCGCGCAACTCCCGCTTAAGATAAGTGTGAATCGACAGAAATCAGCCGAGCACTTCGCGTCCGCAGCGGCCTGCACAATTCGCAGTGAACTTATGCAGCGCGGTTCCGCTCCATCCTTCCGCTAAAGTTTGGCAGATGCGATTGGTTCCCGCTTGGCTATCTTTGTGCCGGAATCAGCTCAGAGGGTTGGCGGGGGCTCATAGGAGCCGTGGCGTCTCGCCAATAAAGCGCGGCCGCGGGCTCTTTGGCTTTACGCGCGCTTATGGGCTCGTGTCGGGCGACACAGCCGCAGCACCAAATGTATTCTCTGGACCGGATGCCTTGGTCTCCGGCTCTTTCGTATCTGGAGAGGCGTTGGGCGTAAGCCCGGCTGCAACCTCGGGTTCCGGCGGCGCGATGGCGGCGCGCGGCTTCTCAATCAGAACGGGCGGCTCCGTCACGGGACCGCTAATCGGCCTGAAGATCGCTTCTTCTGTCTCCTCAGCGTGCAGGCGTTCATCCGGCCGCTTCCAAACGAAGACATCGAGTTTTCCGGTCGCAGGCAATGCTGGCAACCAGCGATCCGACATGACGACGCCAGCGATCCAGGTCGCATCGCGCGGCGCTTTGATCGCGCGTGCCAGCCAATCGCGCGTGAAACCGGAATCGCCATGTTCCGCCTCTTCGAGCTCCGCCATGATCAGACACATCCTGGCGGTTGGCCGCTCATTGCCCTGGATGTGGGGAAGCATCGAGTCCCGCGCGGCTTTGTAATCGCCTGCGCCGATCGCGGCACGAGCGACTGCTATGCGGCTTTCAGGATCCTGCGGGGCCAGCTTGACGAGTGTGCGCGCTCTTGCCAGCCGCTCGGCGTGCGACTCGCCCGGCCGCAGATCGAGGTAAACCTTAGCAAGGTCTGGATGCGGCGACAGTGGCCACGCCGCTTCGATCATTTTCGCCGCTTTCCGGGCGTAGCCTTGGCGGGACAAAAGCCGGGCGGCGAGCGCGGTGGCGGGCACAAGATCCGGCGCGCCTTTGACCGCCACGCGGGCCAGACGAAGGGCTTCGTCTGGCTCGGTCTGCTCCTTGTCGAGAGCGATCGCGGTCATCAACACGGCGCGTTGCCGGTCTCTTGTCGTCTTATCGATCAAATTCCGGTTGTTATCAAGCGCCGCCAAAGCGCCTTCCCAATCCCGCGCCGCGACATTCTTTTCAAGAATCGCCGCCGCGCTCCAAGGCAACGCGGAGATTCCATGCGCCCGGTGGGCAAAATCATGTGCCGCATCGGTATTCCCGCGCCGATGCGCATGCGCGTGCAGACCGCGGAAGCCGAGCAGCCGCGTCTCGCTGCGCCGGGTCATTTCCGTAAATGCTGATTCCACCGCGTGGTGGTCGCCCGCGAGCTGGGCGGCCTCGGCCCTGAGCAGCAAGGCCAAAGGTTCTCCCGGCAGGTGCCGCTGCGCTTCGGCGGCGGCCTTTATGGCGAGCTTTGCATCCCCCGAACCCACGGCGATGATACCGCGCGAAAGGGCGGCATAGCCCTTGTCACGGCGGCGCGCCCGATTCGCTCCAGAGACAGTGGGCGGCAGGCGCAAGACAAAACGAATCCCGCTCCATATCAGCATGGCTGCAGCGATCGAGACGGCGATAGCCCCAAGTCCCACCAAAATCGAAGTTTCGATCCGGTAGCCTTGCCAAGTCAGCATGATCTTGCCGGGCTGATCGACGAGCCACGCCTCGCCAAACGCAAGGACTATGAGAACGAGGAAAAAAAAGAGAACCCGTAACATGTGCTTCTCGTCGAGGGCTGCGATTGGGCTCTCAGTTAAGTGGAAATTACGATTTTGGCTTGGCCAGGGCCGTCACGGCGTCCGCCTCGATCGATTTTGCGGCGTTTATGGCATCGAGCCGCGCCTTCACGGCTCCCCCCCAGCTCTCCGATTTTGCTGCCGAAGGGCCGGGCAATTGCTTCCACAATTTATACGCGGCTTGAAGATCGTGGTCCGCAAGCGCCGTTTCGATACGAGTCGCAATTCCCTCGGCGTCCATGTCCTGGGCTTCGCCGGTGCGGCGAATATGGACAAGTCCCTTGGCATGGCGAGTTACGCGATCGAGAAACCCTTCATCGGTACCCGCCTGATTGACGGGATCGGCGGCGATGATCTCCGGGGCGAGCGCCGAAAATTGCTCGGCCAGTTGCTTGTCGTTTGGAACCGCCCCGCTGGCGGCTGCCTGCAATGGTGCCAAGGCATCCGCGGAAATCCCCAGAGTCTCAAGCGCCGCGAGTTGCTCCGGAAACGGACTGCCGCTCTCCAGCTTATGCAGTAAGCTTTGCGCGACGATGGCAAGCGTCTGGGGTCGCGAGCCTTGTTTGGCTGGCGGGGCGGCCTCGCGGTCTTGCGCACGCGCGCGAAGCTCCGATTTGGGCGCGGCAAGCGTGGTTTCGAGCGAGGTGAGCTTTTGCTCGATCGCACCGATTCGCGCCGCGAGTGGTTCGAGATCGGGAGCCTCTCCGGAATTGCTGACTACGGCCGGGGCAGCCTCTGGGGCCGCCGGTCTCGCGGCGATGTCCTTTTGCAGGTCCGCCTGCGCCGAAGCCGCTGCCTCGGTGGCTTTGTTGGCTGTGCTTTCCGCTGCGGTAAGCCGGGTTTCGAGCGCCGCGAGTGCCGTGCGGAGATCGGCCGGGGAGGATGTCTCGCCTTTCGCCTCGAGGGCATCGAGGCGCCCGCTCAAGGCATCCAAGCGATCGTCGGATTGAGAAGTATGGACCAGGGCTCCTTCAAAATGCCGGAGTGCCAGGGACCCGCCAAAGCCCAGGATGCCCCCCACGATTGCGGTGGCCGCAAGCGCTGCAAAGCGGGAGCGGGGAGGCGGGGCTTGCTCGACGACCCGCCAGGACGCATAGGGTGACGCCGCTTCTGGCTCGTGAGTCTTTGGCTCAGGCGCGTCTGAGGGTTCCGGCGGGATGGAATCTGAATTGTTTTCCACAGTTTGTGGGCTTGTTGGCGCTTCGGGGGCGAGGGAGTCCTCGACTTCGGGTCGTACATCGGCCGCAGGGCTGGCCAAAGACTCGTCTTCAGCCGCTACCGCGGCCGGTTCGCCGGAAGCTTGATGTTCGGCGCCGGTCACAGCTGTTTGATAGGGTAAACTCGGCGAACCGGGCTCAACATTTGGTTTGGAATGTACTGCCTCGTCGTCGGCCATCGGGCATCCTCGATTTGGCGCCTTTGTAAAGGAACGCAATGCGGCGCGCAACGGGTCAGCACAATCTCGCACGCAGCGATTAAGCTGCGACAAAAATCGGCTAATCCGGCGGGGCGTTGGTGTCTCTTATGCGCTGCTCAAGAAGGGCAGCCAGACGAAGCCTTGCTCGTTGATCCATTTCAAGACGCATGGATCCAACGATGTCCTCCAATTGAGCAATGATTTCAAGCAGTGCCAGCTTGCACAAATGTCACATAATCACGAAAGGCATATCTTTAAACTCATATTTAATTTTCCTCGATATGTAATAAATCTATATTATAGTTATAGCTAAATATTTAATGCTTAGTAGGGCTATCACTATGATGCACAGTAGTAAAAATAAAGAAAAAAGGCATCTATGTCCGATAATTACAATAACAATATTATCTATAATGGATATCCAATCTGGAGCATTTGCACAAGATTTGCAAGTCCCGCAACCCGTGCCGGACGTTACTTCGAGCAATCGCATCGCCGATTACTTTCTGCATTGGTTTGATCGGGCGGAGGAGGCACAGGCCAGCCAGCCACATTGGATGACACCGATCACGACCGTCACGCCGCGGCTGGAGCAGGAGTTCAGATACGATCAATCTGAACAATATCTGCAAAATGGCGGGGAAATAAATAATTTCGGCGGTGGCAAGGGGCTGGAGCTGATTCCCACCACCACCAATGAAATACTGATCAACGTGCCGAATTTCGAGCGGCGCTTATACCATGAGCCCGCGACAGGGTTTGCCGATGGAAACTTCGTTACCATCAAACAGCGGCTGCTCAGCGCCAATGAAGAAAATGGGAACTACATTCTCTGCGCTTTTATCGGAGCTCAAGCGCCAACCGGCATCACCGCTTTCACCAACCGACCGGCTTGGATTGTCACCCCGACGCTCGCAGGGGGCATCGGCTGGGGCGATTTCGACATCCAGGGAACGGTCGGCTATACGCTCGCCACGGATGAGCGGAACCACATCGGCAATACGCTCCTCAGCAGCGTGAGCCTGCAATATCATTTCTTAGAGTATTTCTGGCCGGAATTCGCTTTGAATGACACGCGATGGACGAGCGGCGAGCGTGCCGACAGAAACCAGCTCCTTATCGGCCCTGGCATCATGTTTGGCCGTTTTCAAATCTATAACCGCGTGAAGTTTAACTTTGGCATCGCCTATCAAACCGCAGTCGTTCCAGAGCATCACATAACGGATCCCTTGACGCCGCTTTATAATCACGCCTGGATCCTCAGCATGCGCATGACTTTTTGAACGCAATTCGCAGAGCCCGGCAAAGGAAGCCCCTCAACCGTTCGGGATTAGCTTCAGCACGCTAATGAGCGGTTCCGGCGAGACGGAGAGGGGCGGATTGAAAGGCTGCTCATAAGCCGCGATCAAGCCGATCACAATGATAACCCCAATGGTGAATATGGCCATCGCCGCGATATGCGGACGCGCCCGTTCGAGATGCACGACGGCGACGCTGATTTGCCCCATCACCGCGAACAACAGGACGCTGGCCCATTTTTCAGATTCCGAATAGTCGGCGCTGAGCGCCAGCCGGTCGTCGCGCGCCTGGCGGACATTCATGGCGGTGTCAACGAGCAAACGGTTGAATGCCGCGCCACCATTTGGCACCGCCGACTGAGCGACGATTCGTAGCAGCTGATCTTGCGCCGCTTCCGCCTGAACAGAGGCCTCTCCCTCTGCCATGCTTGGCCATTCCTTTTCGGTGACAGCGGTCACATAGTCTCGAATGGCACAATTGATCGTTGCATCCGGCAACCCGGACGCGCTGACAAGATCGTGAAGGGAAAGCAGGCTCGCGGCTTCTCTTCGCACCGTGCTTGCGGCGCGCCGGTTGCGGTCCCAAACATCATTGGCGAGAAAGCCGATGAGGATGCCGAGAATGACCACGATCCCGCCGATAAAAGGCGCGACGACTCCTCTAAAACTTTGGACCCAGGCTCCGGTCAAACGCCCAAAGCACAAATAGATCAACAGCAGCGCGGACCCGCCATAAAATGCCGCCACGGTGAAAACCAAAGCGGGAACCGGCAGGGACAGCCACCTATCGATCATATGCGAGTCCTAGTTTAGATATTCGCTGGGGGCGAGGGTTGGATTCGCTGGGAACGTCGGGGGCTCCCGGCTCACTCCGCAGCGGCGGTCGCAGTGGCGTTGAGGGCCTCCGCGCCGGTCTCAAATTGGAGCTTGGCGAGGCGGGCATAAAGGCCATCCTTGGCGACGAGTGATTTATGCGTGCCTTCCTCGATCAACCGGCCATTGTCGAGAACGAGAATCCGGTCGGCTTCAAGGACCGTTGCCAGCCGGTGCGCGATCACCAGTGTCGTGCGTTCGGACATCACCTGTTCAAGCGCCCCTTGCACCGTAGCCTCGTTTTCGGAATCGAGGGCGGACGTTGCTTCATCGAGAAGCAAGACCGGTGCCTCCTGCAAAATCGCCCGCGCGATGGCAATCCGCTGCCGCTGGCCGCCAGACAATGTCACGCCCCGCTCGCCCGCCAGAGTCGCATAGCCTTGCGGCAAGGCTTGGATGAACGCGTCGGCGGCGGCGCGCTTGGCCGCGTGCCGCACGGCTTCATCGCTCGCATCCGGGGAGCCGTAGCGGATATTCTCGGCGATCGAGGCGGCGAAGATTACGGGGTCTTGTGGAACGCTCTTGATCCGCTGGCGCAGCGCCGCCGGATCGACGGTCTTGATGTCGATGCCGTCGAGCAGGACGCGGCCCGACGCTGGATCGTAGAACCGCGAGAGCAGCTGGAACAGTGTCGTCTTACCAGCTCCGGACGGCCCAACGACGGCGACCATTTCTCCGGGTGCTATCTTGAAGGACAGGCCGTGCAAGGCGGACTCTTGCGGCCGTGTCGGATAGGCGAAGGTGACATTCTCGAAGACGATTTCGCCGCGCGCGGGTATTGGCAGCACGGCGGGTTTGGGGGGCGCGACAATCTTCGGTTGCACGGCAAGAATATCCGAGATCCGGCCAGCGGCACCAGCGGCGGCGGCGATTTCGCCCCAGACTTGGCTCAATTCGCTCAAGGAGCTCGCAGCCAAAACGGCATAAAGCAAAAATTGCGACAAAAGCCCGCCCGTCATGCGCCCCGCAAGCACGTCCCGCGCGCCAAACCACAGCACGCACACGATACTTGCGAAGACAAGGAATATGACGGTGATTGTGAGGATCGCGCGAGACAGGGCGGCGTTGCGGGCGGCGGCATAGGCTTCCTCGACGGCGGCGCCAAAATGGCGGCCGGTGGCTGGCTCGGCGCCAAATGCCTGCATGACGCGCACGGCGCCGAGGCTTTCCGCGGCATAGGCGCTGGCTTCGGCGAGCGTATCCTGCGCGGTGCGTGAGCGCTTGCGGACCAGGCGGCCGGAGGCCACGAGCGGCAAAACGATAACCGGAATGGCAATCAGCACGGCGGCGGAAAGGATCGGGCTCGTATAGACCATCAGGGCGATCGCGCCGAGGAACAGCAATAAATTACGCAACGCGACCGCCGATGTCGTGCCGAAGGCGGCCTTCATCTGTGTCGTATCGGCGGTGAGCCTGGACAGGAGTTCCCCCGTCCGCGCGGTGTCATAGAACTCGGCATCGAGCGAACAAAGATGGCGGAACACGTCAGCCCTGAGGTCGGCGACGACCCGCTCGCCGAGGGTGGTGACGAAATAAAACCGCGCTCCCGAGGCGAGCGCGAGCACTCCGGCGACGGCGATCAGGCCGATAAAATAGGTATTGATCAAGCCGGCGCTTTCCGCCGTAAAGCCGAAATCGATCATCCGCCGGATCGCCAGCGGCACCGCTAGGGTCGCCGCCGCCGCCACCGTCACGGCGGCAAGGGCACCAAAAATGCGTGGTTTATAGCGCAGAAGATAAGGCGCAAGCTGCAACAGTGCGCGCGGGGAGGACTTCTTCTCGGATCCGTCGGCGTTCGCCGTGAGGGCGGGGGATTTGCTCATCGTTCAATCATAGCCATGATTTTCTCCGCTGGAGCGCGAAAGTTTCTCCTCATTCGCGAGTAGGGCGGCCGTGAGCCTCCCGAATATCCATGAATAATAAGCGGATTGCTCGAATCGTCAGATTGGTTAAGAGATAGTTTCAGCCCTCCGGGAACCCTTCCCTGCCGCAACCGCCGCGGGCTGAAGGAAACCACGCAAAGGGCTTGGAGCATGTCTAGGAAGATGAATCCCCCAAGTCAAACGCGCAAAGCTCCTTCTCCAATGTCTCTGTGTCTTGGCGCCCTATGGATGTCACTGGCTTTCGGCGCCGCCCATGCCGAATATCCTCCCCTTCTTCCCGGCAATTCCATAATGAGCACCGTGTCTCCCACGGTCATACGCAAGAATCAGACATGCGCGCTCTGCGCCAAAGCCAAGCGCTTCGTCCTTAATTCGATCGCTTACTGCGAATGTGACATTTTGCTGGGAAATCGTGTCAGTGGCACATTTAGCTACCTGCTCCTACCACCGGATTCTGCCAAGCAAAATATCTGTGATTTGAACGCCGAGGGTGCCGGAAACGGCTCTATGGCGAGCACGTTCGGGCTGCCCTCCGCAGCCTTGAAGGGCGGCACCATGCGGGGCGCCAACGGGCGCCGCCCGCTACTTATCGATCAAACCCTATGGACAGAATCCGGGCGTGAATGAGTGTTTCCCCTAGAGCCGGTCCCAAGAAGTTGATTATGTATGGCAAGGTTTTCCCGGCACGGTCCAAATCAGTGCCAGAACTGCGGGGCGGTAATGATTGAGCTAGGACCATTAAACCTCGACAACTTAGCGTTCCGACCAGATCCTGGATCTCTTTGCGCATTTCGAGGGACATGCTCTAAGCGGGTCCAAGGTTGATCGTTTCCAGCGGAGGTCGGACGGCGTGGCAGGTGACAAGGTTTTGGTCACGGGAGCTTCGGGCTTCGTTGGGTCCGCGGTGGCACGCGCGCTGATCGGGTCTGGCTATGCTGTCCGCGCTTTGCTGCGCAGGACCAGCAACCGGGCAAATCTCATGGGGCTCCACGTCGAGATCGCCGAAGGCGATATGCGCGACGCCGCGGCGGTCGCGCTGGCCATGGCGGGCGTGCGTTTTTTGTTTCATGTCGCGGCCGATTACCGCCTCTGGGCGCGCAGGCCGGATGAAATTTTTTCCGCAAACCGAGAGGGCACACGAGTGCTCATGCAGGCCGCACTCGCGGCGGCAGTCGAGCGCGTTGTCTATACCAGCAGCGTGGCGACCATCGCCTGCGCTGCCAATGGCGGCGCGGCCGACGAGACGATGCGCATCAGCGAATCCTGCGCCATCGGGGCGTATAAAAAAAGCAAGGTTGCCGCCGAGCATGTCGTGGAATCAATGATCTGCGGCGAGGGTTTGCCGGCGGTGATCGTGCATCCCACGGCGCCGATCGGGCCGCGCGACTTGAAGCCCACTCCGACTGGACGGGTCATCCTCGAGGCGGCCTCCGGCCGCATACCAGGATTCGTCGATACCGGGCTCAATCTGGTGCATGTCGACGATGTCGCGAACGGCCACCTCGCCGCCTTGCAACTTGGCAAACCCGGCGAGCATTATATTCTCGGCGGCCAAAATGTCTTACTCGCGGAGTTCCTCTCCCAGATCGCCCAGATGTGCGGCCGCCGGCCTCCCAAGCTCCGGCTCCCCCGCCCGCTGCTCTATCCCTGTGCCGTCGCAGCGGAGGCGATGGCGCATGTGACCCGGCGCGAACCTTTCCTGACCCTTGATGGCTTGCGCATGTCAAAGTACCGGATGTTCTTTAGTTCCGCCAAGGCCGAACACGATCTCAGCTATAAGGCACGACCCTATCCCGAGGCGCTCAAGGATGCCCTGGCATGGTTTCGCGACAATGGGCAATTGCGATGACACCGGACTTTGTTGAGGAACCGACGAAGACGCACCGGGGCGAGAACTTTCCCGTGGCCTCCTTCCTCATCGCCCCAAGACACCGCACCGTGATCCTCGCCTTTTACCGCTTCGCGCGGGGCGCTGACGATGTCGCCGACAATGCGTCACTGACGCCGGATGCCAAGCTTGCCTTGCTCGATCAATTCGAGGCGACGTTGACGGGGCGGAGCGATGCCATCGCAGCCGCGCGGCCGCTTCGAGCTGCCCTCGCCGCGCGCAAACTGCCGCCGCGCCACGCGCTCGATCTTTTGCGCGCGTTCCGGATGGATGCCATCAAGCACCGCTATGCGAATTGGTCCGAGCTTCTGGACTACTGCGCCTATTCGGCGGCGCCGGTCGGACGCTTCGTTCTGGACGTGCATGGCGAAAGCGACTCAACTTGGCCCGCTTCAGATGCCCTGTGCACGGCGCTGCAAATCAACAATCATTTGCAAGATTGCGGCGCCGACTACCGCAACCTCGATCGTGTTTATATTCCGCTAGATATGCTTGCCGCGCAAAACATTGACGTGGATGAGCTCGGAGCTGCAAAAGCCTCAAAGGCGTTGCGCAGCGTTTTGCGAGGCGTGGCGGAGCGGAACGCGCCTCTTATTGTCTTGGGAAGCCATCTTCCCCCTCAGTTCCAGGATTTCCGGCTTTGCCTGGAAATCGCCGTGATCGTCAGCCTCGCCCGCAAGATCAACATTTTGTTACTCGAACGCGATCCGTTGAGCGAAAAAGTTCATTTGGGAAAGGTGGACGTTCTTGCCGCCTCAAGCGCCGGCATCGCCGAAGGGTTGCGCGCGTTTTTTTACCCGCGGAGGACCGCCCCCACCCCTGCCGGTGGAGCATGAACGGTGCTTCGGAAGCGGCTGTTTCGGCCAATGCGTCCGCCAGCGCGCGGGGCAGCTCGTTCAACACGGCCATGCGCATTCTTCCGCGTCCCCGCCGTGAAGCGATGTTTGAAATCTATTCCTTCTGCCGCGCCGTCGATGACATCGCGGATGAAGAGGGGCCGCGTCCCGCCCGCAAGCAAGCTCTTGCAGAATGGCGGCGCGACATTGACACACTCTATGCGCGGGGTGAGCCCATCAAACCTTCGCTGCGGGGTCTTGGCGAAGCCGTCCACGCCTTTGGCCTGAGGCGCGAGGATTTTTGCGCCGTGATCGACGGCATGGAAATGGATGTCGAGACCGACATCCGGGCCCCGGATCTCGCGACGCTCGATCTTTACTGCGACCGGGTGGCGAGTGCCGTTGGCCGGCTGTCGGCGCGCGCCTTCGGGATGCCGCAGGAAGAAGGCATAAGTCTCGCGCATCATCTTGGCCGCGCGTTGCAGCTCACCAATATTTTGCGCGACCTCGACGAGGACGCCGCGATCGGCCGGCTTTATCTTCCGCGCGAGGATCTTTGCGCGGCGGGTGTCGCTGCCGAGGAGCCGCGCGCGGTTCTCGCCGATCCGGCGCTGGGGCGGGCTTGTGCGCCGACGCTCGCGCGGGCTAAGGCGCATTTTGCCGAGGCGGCCCGGATCATGGCGCGATGTCCCCGCAGAAGCGTCCGCGCGCCAAGAATCATGGCGGATGTTTACCGGGCCATTCTCGACCGTTTGGAACAGCGCGGATTTGCCGTGCCGCGCTCCCGTGTCCGCACGCCCCGGCATCGCGTTCTCCTCGCGATTTTGCGCTACGGTCTCCTTTGATGGGCCGTTCCACCGTCCATATTATTGGTGCCGGACTGGCGGGGCTTGCGGCGGCCGTGCGCCTTGCCGGCGGCCCTCGCGATGTCGTGCTGCATGAGGCGGCGCGCCATGCTGGCGGCCGTTGCCGATCCTACTTCGACCCGGTCCTCGGGATCACGATCGACAACGGCAACCATCTCCTTTTATCTGGGAATTCCGATGCGCGATATTATTTGGCGGCGATCGGAGCGGAGGATCAGCTGACGGGACCGCCGGACGCGGACTTCGCCTTCGTGGACCTCTCAACCGGGGAGCGATGGCGGTTGCGTCCGAATGCCGGAGCGTTTCCGTGGTGGATTTTCTCGCGCAACCGGCGGGTGCCCGGCACGGGGCCGTTCGACTACCTCGGCCTTTTGCGACTTCTTCTCCCGGGTAAGGACGCCCCGGTCGGCGAGGTGCTTACCCAGAGCAGTGTGCTTTACGAGCGGCTCTGGCGGCCGTTTTTTCTTGCCGGCCTGAACACGGATCCGAGCGAAGGCTCATCGAAACTCGCCGCGGCCGTGGTACGGGAAACGCTGGCGCGGGGAGGGCGGGCCTGCCGTCCCTTGGTGGCCCGGCAAAGCCTGTCGGCGGCTTTCATCGACCCGGCTCTGGAGTTTCTTTCCAAGCACGGCGCCAAGATCCATTTCGAGCACCGGCTGCGAGCCATCGGTTTTATGATGGGCCGCGCCAATGCCTTTCATTTCGGCGATCATGTGCTGCCGCTTGGCCCCGAAGATGCGGTCATTCTCGCGGTTCCGCCGCAAATTGCCGGGAGCCTCGTGCCGGGACTGAAAACGCCGGACAATTACCGTGCGATCGTCAATGCGCATTTCAGCATGGTGCCGCCTGCGGATTTTCCGCCCCTCATGGGCATTGTGAACGGCACCATCGAATGGCTGTTCGCGTTTCCGGACCGGTTGTCGGTCACGATCAGCGGCGCCGACCGCCTTCTCGATGTGTCGCGCGAAGACCTCGCCGGGCGCATCTGGGCGGAAGTTGCAAAAGTGACACAGATTGAAAAGCCGCTGCCGCCGTGGCAGATCATCAAGGAAAAACGGGCGACCTTCGCGGCGACGGTCGCCGAAAACCGGCGCCGTCCCGGTCTTGAAACGGCCTACGCAAATCTGGTTCTTGCCGGCGACTGGACGGCGACCGGCTTGCCCGCGACGATCGAAGGGGCGATCCGCTCCGGCCATCGAGCGGCCGATAAGATCGCGGCACCCGGGTAAGGATAAGGGGCGGCGTGGTGGAACAAATCGACGGAGTCACGCAAGCGCCAGCCACGGCGGATCGCGAATTCGCCCGCATCGACGCAGCGGTCTCGCGCGCGAGGCAGGCGCTATTGGATGTCCAGCGCCCCGATGGGCATTTCGTCTTCGAATTGGAAGCCGACGTCACGATCCCGGCCGAATATATTCTGTTCCGGCATTTTCTCGGGCAGCCAGCCGATGCCTTGCTCGAAGCCAAAATCGCAGCCTTTCTCCGGCGCAAGCAGGCGGCGCATGATGGCTGGCCGCTGTTCACTGATGGCCCCTTCAATCTCAGCAGTTCCGTCAAGGCCTATTTCGCGCTGAAAGCTGTGGGCAATAGCCCGGACGCGGATCACATGCGGCGTGCCCGCACAGCGATCCTCGCGCATGGCGGCGCGGCGAACGCCAATGTGTTCACCCGCTCGCTGCTCGCCCTCTTCGGCGTGCTGCCGTGGCGTGGCGTGCCTGTCATGCCGGTCGAGATTTTGCTCTTGCCGCGCTGGTTCCCCTTTCATATGACCAAGGTCTCCTACTGGAGCCGCACAGTCATCACGCCTCTCGTGGTCGTAAACGCGCTCAAGCCGCGCGCACGAAATCCGCGCAACGTCACCATCGAGGAACTCTTCGTCGAACCGCCGGACAGGGTGCGTCATTGGCCGGGCGGCCCGCAGCAAAAATTTCCCTGGACGCAAATCTTTGGCGCGCTCGACAAGTTGCTGCGCTGGGCCGAGCCTTACTTTCCCAAAAGCTTGCGCAAGCGGGCGATCGATCAAGCAGTTGCCTTCGTCGAGGAACACTTGAACGGCGAGGATGGGCTTGGCGCGATTTACCCGGCCATGGCCTATTCGGCGATGATGTTCGACGCCCTTGGCTATCCGAGGGACGACCCAAGGATGGTCCAAATTCTGAACGCGATCGATAAACTTCTCGTGATCCATGAGAACGAGGCCTATTGCCAGCCCTGTGTCTCGCCGGTGTGGGACACGGCGCTTGCGTCGCATGCCTTAATGGAGGCTGGAGGCGACGCCGCTGAGAGGTCAGTTCATGCCGGTCTTACCTGGCTCGAACCCTTGCAAATCACCGATGTCGCGGGGGACTGGGCCGTGCAAAAGCCGCGCGTCCGGCCGGGCGGCTGGGCGTTCCAATATGCCAATCCGCACTACCCCGATGTCGACGACACCGCTGTCGTCGCGATGGCGATGGATCGCGCGGGCTCTTCGAAATACGCAACCGCGATTGCGCGGGCGCGCGAGTGGATCGAAGGCCTGCAGAGTGTCAACGGCGGATGGGGCGCTTTCGATGCGGATAATGACTATGATTATTTGAACTATATCCCCTTCGCCGATCACGGAGCCTTGCTCGATCCGCCGACGGCGGATGTCACAGCCCGCTGTCTGTCCATGCTGGGCCAGCTCGGTGAGCTTCCAGCCCGCAATTCGGCTGTCACGCGCGGCCTCGATTATCTCTTGCGGACTCAGGAAAAGGACGGCAGCTGGTTTGGCCGCTGGGGAATGAATTACATCTATGGAACTTGGTCGGTGCTTTGCGCGTTTCACGTGCTGCGGCGCGATCTGCGCAGTGCAGACATCCAGAAAGCCATCGCTTGGTTGAAACGCATCCAAAACAAGGATGGCGGCTGGGGCGAAGGCGGCGAGAGTTACGATCTGGACTATGCGGGCTACAGGCCGGCACCCAGCACACCGTCGCAGACGGCATGGGCCTTGCTTGCGTTGATGGCCGTGGGTCGGGTTGAAGACGATGCGGTCACTTTGGGGGTGCGCTATCTTGCGGCGACCCAGGCGGAGGACGGATTTTGGCCGGAAGAGCGATTTACCGCGACGGGCTTTCCCCGGGTGTTTTATCTACGCTATCATGGGTACGCGAAATATTTCCCGCTGTGGGCGATGGCGCGCTACCGCAATCTCCTCAGCGGCAACCGGCCTCCAGTGCTGGCGGGCATGTGAAGCCCTTTCCGGTCATCGCCGTCACAGGCCTCAAATCGGAAGCCAGGATCCTCGCAGGGCCGCGAATCCGCGCTATTGCGGGCGGCGGAGACGCCGCCGGGCTTGAAGCCGCTTTGCACGCGGCCGTCGCGAAGAACGCATCTGCGATCATCAGTTTTGGCGTCGCTGGCGGATTGGCACCGGGGCTTGCTCCTGGAGCGAGACTTATCGCGCGCACGGTCATCTCGGAAGACGGCACCAGCTATGATTGCGATCCTGGATGGTCGAAGCGGCTATCCTGCGCATTCGGCGGCGCCACGGTGGCCGGGATCGCTGGCGTCGATTCCCCTTTGGCGGGACATGCAGAAAAGCATGCCCTGCATCTCAAGACGGGCGCCCATGCCGCCGATATGGAATCGCATATTGCGGCGCGCGTCGCCGCAATCCACAAGCTGCCCTTCGCGGTATTCCGGGTGGTGGCTGATCCTGTGCACCGGCACCTGCCGCATGCGGCCTTGGTGGCGCTGAAAACGGACGGCTCGCTCGCGCTCGGCGCGATCGCCGCATCGTTGCTGCGGGACCCCGGTCAGATCCCGCTGTTGCTGCGGACCGCCCGCGATGCGCAAGCGGCCTTCCTCGCTCTATTCCGCAGCCGAAAGCTGATCGCCGGAACCCTCGGCTTCGGCGATTTCCGCGAGTTTTTGCTCGACGTGCCGGCTGAAGACGTACTCGGCGGGACGCTGCAAGTTTAGCGGAATGTCCGGAGCCATTTGACCGCTGGTGCGAATGCCACCCAAGGCGACTCCCAGCGCGCTCAAGGGATGGTTGAACGCGTCTTCCACGGCCGTCGCCTCGAAGCCGCAATGGACCATGCAGTCGGCGCATTTTTCATATTTGCCGGTGCCATAGGAGTCCCAATCTGTCTCCTCCATCAGCTGCTTGAAACTCGCCGCATAGCCTTCCCCGAGCAAGTAACACGGCCGCTGCCAGCCAAACACCGTGCGGGTCGGATTGCCCCAAGGCGTGCATTGATAGGTGCGGTTTCCGGCGAGAAAGTCGAGGAACAGCTTCGATTGGAAAAAAGGCCACGCCTTGCCGCGGTTGCCCAGCGAAAAAATTTGCCGGAACAAGGTTTTGGTCTTCTCGCGATTGAGGAAATGCTGTTGGTCGGGCGCCCGTTCATAGGCGTAGCCTGGCGACACTGTGATCCCCTCGATCCCCAACGCGGCCACTTTGTCGAAGAAGGCGGCAACCCGTGAAGGATCGGCATTGTTGAAGAGCGTGCAGTTGATGGTGACCCGGAAACCGCGCTCCTTGGCGCGTTTCAAGGCATCGAGGGCGCGGTCATAGACGCCGGCCTGGCAGACCGACTGGTCATGCATGTCCGCATCGCCGTCGAGATGGATGGACCAGTTGAAATAGCGGTTCGGGGTGTAGCGGTCGAGGTTTTTGACCAAAAGCAAGGCATTGGTGCAGACGGTCACGAATTTGCGTCTCGAAATAGCCCCATTCACGATCTCGGGGAGTTCCTTGTGCAGCAAGGGCTCACCGCCCGCGATCACGACGACCGGCGCCCCGCATTCATCGATCGCCGCGAGGCAATCGGCGGCCGGCAGACGCTGATTGAGGATCTTGTCTGGGTAATCGATCTTGCCACATCCCGCACACGCGAGATTGCAGCGGAACAAGGGTTCGAGCATCAGGACGAGCGGAAAGCGCTTACGTCCCGCCAGGCGCTGGCGGACGACATAGGCGCCGATCTGAGCCATTTGCAGAATCGGTATTCCCAATGCGTGCTCCTTTATGTCCGTTTTGCCGTAGGGTGCCATTCGGCAAGCGGCGAGTTTAGCTGTTGAGTTCGGGCGGCAACTTGAATTCTATATCTTCCGCGATGCCAGGCAAGATTGTCAATTCAACCGGGCCGAGCCGGCGCAGCGCGTCCAGCACGCCATCGACCAGAACTTCCGGTGCCGAGGCGCCGGCGGTCAGGCCGATGATGTTCGCCTCGCGCAACACGTCATGATTGAGTTCACTCTCGTCGGCGATGAGATAGGACGGGATATTCGCTTCAGTCCCGATTTCGCGTAGCCGTGTCGAATTCGAGCTATTTTGGGCGCCGACCACGATCAGGACGTCGACGAGTTTGGTCAGCTCGCGAACCGCGGCCTGCCGGTTTTGGGTTGCGTAACAGATGTCTTTTGTCTCCGGCCCGGCAATGTCGGTGAAACGGCGCTTCAATGCGGCGATAATAAATTTTGTTTCATCGACGCTCAGCGTCGTTTGCGAGACATAGGCAATGGGAGCGTCTTGCGGCAGATCAAGATGCTCCACGTCGGCTTCCGTTTGTACTAAGTGGATAGGACCGGGAATACGTCCCATCGTTGCTTCGACTTCCGGATGGCCAGCGTGGCCAATCAAGACGATCGATCTGCCTTGTTGCACATAGCGCTCACCTTGGCTATGAACTTTCGAAACGAGCGGGCAGGTGGCGTCGAGGACCGGCAGTCCAAGCTCTGCCGCTTCCGTCTCGACGGAGCGGGCAACCCCATGGGCACTAAAGATCGTGCGTGCTCCAGCGGGGATCTCGTCCAGGCGTTCGACAAACCGGGCGCCTTTCGCTTTGAGTGTCTCGACAACATAACGATTGTGGACAATCTCATGGCGCACATAGACAGGCGGCCCATATTTTTCGAGCGCCCGTTCGACGATTTCGATCGCCCGGACGACACCGGCACAAAATCCGCGCGGTTGCGCTAGAATGACTTTCATGAAATTTGCCTGGCGCCGGAACGAATATACCTTTAAATGCAGAACCTTGGTAGAACCTTTGGAGAAGATGCGCCTGCTGCGTCAGGCGCGAGGCGAACCGGTACCCAGAAGCGTTTCGTAGGCCACGGCCAAATGCAAAGCCAACCCACCCTGCGAATGCCCCGCCACCTCTTCAGAACGGTTTTTCGGGGGGTTAAAGTTCCCTCGAAAAGCCGTAGTGATGTAGTAGATCATTATTCTTAATAAACTAGATCGACGTTTGCGGGGCGTCACAGATGCCCCACACTGAATGCGAGCGATCTCTCTCGATCACGTGATTCCACGCGATCGAGAGACGCTCTGGCGGAGCCACGACTGGCTTCTTTTCGATTGGCGATCGTAGAGCATGGCAACAACCACAAAGACATCTAAGCTAAATACATCTAGCAAATCAATAGTTTCCGATCCAATTGCACGATTTGTTGTGGCGATCGTGTCGGTCTGCAGCCGGTTTCCCTGGACCGTGCTTGGCTTGGCGACCCTTGTGACCATTGCCGCAGGTTACTATACGGCGACTCATTTTGCGATAAACACGAACACGAATGATTTTATTTCGGCAAAATTGCAATGGCGGCAAAACCTTATAGCGTTGGATAAGGCTTTTCCCCAACGGGTCGATCAAATCGTCGTCGTCGTCGATGGCGCCACTCCCGAGCTTGCCGAAGCGGCGGCACAATCGCTGACCGACAGATTGAAGCGCTCCGATCTTTACAAGTCGGTGATTCGTCCCGAAGGCGGCGCTTATTTCAATCAGGCTGCCCTCCTGTTTCCGCCGGTCGACGAGGTCAAGCGTACGATGCAGGGCCTTTCCCAGGCCCGTCCCTTTTTAATGGCGCTCGCCTCCGATCCGAGTTTGCGCGGCATCGTCAAGGCTGTCTCCTTCATCAACCAGGGGGTCCATTCGAAAGCCGGAACCCTCGACGATTACGACCGCCCGATGGCGCTGGTCGGCGGTGCCTTCGAAAGTGTGCTTGCCGGCCGCCCGGTGTTCTTTTCGTGGCGCGGCTTGGTGTCCGACCAGCCGCCGGATCCGCGCGAATTGCGGCGTTTCATCGAGATCAAGCCGGTGCTCGATTACTCGGCCTTGATGCCGGGTGAAAAGGCTTCCGATTACATTCGCGAGACCGCGCGCCAACTTGGGATTACTCCAAAGGACGGCGTGACAGTCAGACTGACCGGCCTTGTGCCGATGGCCGATGAGGAGTTCGGGACGATCGAGGATGGCGCCGGGCTCAACGCCTTGGGGACCGCCCTGATTGTTCTTTTTATCATTTCGTGGGCCTTGAAGTCGGGCCGGATCGTGCTGTCCGTGGCCGTGAGCGTCGTCGTCGGGCTTGCCGCGACGGCCGCCGTCGGCCTCATGATGGTGGGGGCGCTCAATTTGATATCGGTCGCCTTTGCCGTGCTGTTCGTCGGCATTGGCGTCGATTTCGGGATTCAGTTCAGCGTCCGTTACCGCGCTGAACGCTTTAAGGAACCGCATTTCGAAAAAGCTTTGGTGCAAGCTGCGGCCAAGTCCGGGCGGCCGCTGGCGCTTGCCGCCGCGGCCACCGCCGCCGGCTTCTACTCGTTTCTGCCGACCGATTATCGCGGCGTTTCCGAATTGGGGTTGATTGCCGGCACCGGCATGTTCATCGCATTTTTCGCGGCGATCACGGTCTTGCCGGCGTTGCTGACTTTGCTGAAGCCGCCGCCCGAGGACGATGCCGTCGGCTATAAGTTTCTGGCGCCTGTCGATCGTTTCATGGCCAATCATCGCTACGCGATCGTCGGCGGCACATTGGCCGTGGCGCTGGCTGGAACACCGCTGCTCCGCTATCTTCATTTCGATTTCAATCCGCTGAACTTGCGCAGTTCCGAAGTTGAATCGGTCGCAACTCTGCTCGATTTGATGCGCGATCCGAACACCGGCACGAACACGATTGACGTTCTGGCCCCGTCCTTGGCGCAGGCGCCGCCGATTATGGCGCGGCTGAAGCAGTTGCCGGAGGTTGCGCGGGTCACGGACCTCGAAAGCTTCATCCCCGAGGACCAGGACGCAAAACTGGCGCTCATCGCGCCGGTCGCGAAATCCTTGGGGCCGCTGATCGATCCCGCGCGCGAGAAGGAGCCGCCAACCGACGCGGACGATGTCGAAGCCATGCAGCGCGCCGCCGCGGCGTTTCTCGAAACCGCGGGGGAGCAGACCGGAAAAGGGGCCGACGATGCCCGCAAGCTGGCCTCGGCGCTTCAGAGGATGGCGGCAGCGCCCCCCGCGGTCCGCGAAGCGGCGCGCAAGGCTTTGATCCCGAGTCTCGATACAATGCTCGATTTGTTGCGGGCGTCGCTGACGGCTCACAAGATCACCGTCGCGTCGATTCCGCCGGATCTGGCGGCCAATTGGGTGAGTGCCGATGGCCGCGCCCGCATCGAGGTTGCGCCATCGGGCAACGCCAACGACAATGCGACGCTACTCAAATTCGCTGCGGCGGTGCGCTCGATCGACCCCAACGCAATGGGCGAGCCCATCGCAGTTCAGGAATCGGGCGATACGGTGGTCAGGGCCTTCATCGAGGCGGGGCTTTGGGCGCTGATTTCGATCAGCATCCTTCTCTTCATCGTACTGCGAAAAATCAGCGACGTGGCGTTGACCTTGGTGCCGCTGCTGCTGGCGGGCGTCGTCACGCTCGAAATCACGGTCCTGATTGGCTTGCCGTTGAATTTTGCCAATATCATCGCGCTGCCGCTTCTTCTCGGTCTCGGGGTGGCCTTCAAGATTTATTTCGTGATGGCCTGGCGGGCGGGGACCACCAATCTTCTGCAATCGAGCCTCACCCGCGCCGTCTTTTTCAGCGCTCTGACCACCGCGACGGCGTTCGGCAGTCTTTGGATGTCGAAGCATCCCGGCACGTCCAGCATGGGCAAACTTTTGGCGCTGTCGCTGGTTTGCACCTTGGCGGCGGCGATTTTGTTCCAGCCCGCGCTGATGGGGCCGCCGAGGAAGGTCAATCCGACGGGCGAGGATGCTTAAAGCGGCCGCCTTTTAAGGGCTCTCTTTTGCCGCATACTCAAAAAAAGTGGTTTTGGGGCCAAACCCCATCACCAAGTCCCTGCTCGCATAGGCCGGAACGCTGGTGCTGTTGCACCCGGAGCGGTCTTTTTGACAGACCTGGGTTTTGATCGATCTGCCGCATTTGTTGGTGACCGCGATGACGTAGCTGAAGATCTCTTTGTTGGAAAGAAGTCCCTGGCTCGTGGCCCTGTACTCAAGGCAAGGTTTGTTAAGAGCGGTTGTGTGAACATCTCCAATGCGAGTGACGTCGGGCCGGGGCGCGCCCGGGACTGACCGGGGTGGCGCGCTTTCGGCGGGCGCGTAGGTATCTTCCGCGCGTATTCGGGTTGTGCTTGTTGCCAACACGGCCAAACACACCGGCAAAAAAAGTGTCGCGGCTGCTCTCATATCCTTGCTCCCCGCGCGCCCAGCACAAACCCACAAACCGAACCTTTTGCCGCGCGCCCCGGATCGTACCAAAGTGTTTCACGTGAAACGATTTGGTACGATTGGCGGTTAAAATCTCGCACCACAAAGGACATCGGCCGCGCTTCGCTCTTGTAGGATCGATCCGGCTTTATGTGCAATGGCAAGGAATTGGTGATGCCACCGCGATGGCCGGCCCGCTCCCGGACGAGCACTTCCAAGGTGTACGATTGGCGAACGGATGGAGGGATGTGTTGACAAACGCAACACACCCGCCAATATTCCTGCTATGAAAGAGCAATCGACACTCGCAGAGGTCAATATTCATCTGCGCGCCCGCCCGCGGGATAAGAAACTCATCGATCAAGCGGCGGAGCTTGCCGGTTTGAACCGTTCGCAATTCATGTTGGCCTCGGCTTTGAAAGAGGCCAAAAACATTCTTCTCGATCAATCGACTCTCCATGCCGACGCGAAAGCCTTCAAAAAAATCATGGATTGGATGGATGCCACGGCAACTCCCGTCGAAGCCACCGGCATGAAGCGCGTCCTTCAATCCAAGGCGCCTTGGCAGAGTGACTGACGCACCGGCGCTGTTTGATGCGCCCGTCTTTTTGACGGAAGCTCACGACAGTTCCCCCTTCGATTCAGGGGAACCCGCTCTCGACGATTGGCTGCGCCGCCGCGCATGGGACAATCTCCTTATGGCGGCGAGCCGGACTTACGTTGTCTGTCCAAAAGGCTCGGAGAGGATCGTTGGCTATTTTGCCCTCAGCATGGGGCAAATCCTTGCGCAAGAGGCCCCTGGCTCCATGCGGCGCAGCATGCCCAAACAGATTCCAGCTATATTGCTTGGGCGTCAGGCGATTGACCGTGAGTGGCAAGGCATCGGATTGGGACGCGCGCTGCTTGCCGATGCCATCCGCCGTTCGCAGCGCGCCGCAAGCGAAGTCTCGGCGCGGCTCGTGATTGTTCACGCGATCTTACCGGCCGCGGAAGGTTTTTATCTTCACCACGGATTTTCGCGCCTGCCGGTCGAGACCCCGACGCTCGCGCTCGATCTTGTGAAATTGCAAAAGCTCGCCAAACGGGGGTAAACTAAGACCCATTGTTTGAAACTCTCATTGTCAAGCCCGGTCACGACGGTGGCGGCTGATAAATCATTCTCTTTGAGAGTTGCGATAAGCTACGTTGACCGGATCGAGGTTGTCACCCTGCTGACTGGGCGCACCTGTCACCGTTCTTGCCCGCCAAAAAAACGCCTCATCGGACGGGCTTGGCGCACAACCATAGACACCTTAAGTTTTCCGATAGGCCAAGCTAAGCCAATCTAATTCGAGCGCAAAATGCAATTTCTAATTGAAGGCCGCATTATCCCGGAACGTGTTGACTTTAACTTGCCGGAAGTTCGTATTGAACTTGCGGCATCGGATGGTCGGAAGCTAACCTGTGTCACGTATATTATAAAATCCAAGATATTTATTCATGTGAATTCTAGTTCTGATATACAGTATGCTGACGTAAGGAACATGATGTTCACGATGATTGGAGACATCGTAAACTATGCAGGATTTCAATATGTCTTGGGCATTTCATACGAACTCGATTCAATTACGGAGCTCGATAAAAAATCGACATACGTCTTTGGTGTCGAAGGCTACGTTTTTGAGAACACCGAGGAATTCGGGAATCGACTCACATTCAGTCAAACCCGACTTGGAGGCCAGCTCCCGTTCAATCCGAAGTTGCTGACTGATCGGGCTTTTCACGCGCGACATTCGAATTACGTAACTCAATACGCTACCCTGATTTCACCGCTCTTCATTGCAGACTGGCCATCGAAGGGGTCCGTAATGCTTTCAATGCTGATGACGAAAGTCAGGGATGGAATGACCTTCGAGAAAATCTAAAGATAAAACGCGAAACAATCGAATCATTCAAAGAGGTGGCTACTGATCAACGGCATGGCAAGAACATCTCTCAAAGCTGGGCACAGAGACAGCACTGCATGCAAATAGCTTGGGAAATCGTATTTCGATACACGAAGTATAGGGACAACGATCCACCCAGCCCATTGCGAATTCCGGAGCTTTAGTTTGTGCTGTTTTGCCGAAAACGTTATGGTCGTGCGGCCACACGACCCCATTCATCGGACGGCTGACCCGAGCTTATCTGAACTTTGAAGTCAAGGACGGCGCGAAGCGCCGCCGCCTCTGGCGGTCTTGATCCTTGAGTTCAAAGTTCAGATAAGCTTTTCTGCCACCGTGCGATGAATGAAATTTTTTGCGCAAGTCGCGACCATTAATAAGTTGTGGTGCGGTGGCGCCCTCGTCCTTCGAGACGCAGGCTTCGCCTGCTCCTCAGGATGAGGGCGGGTTTTTCACCTTAACCTTCTTGCCCCGCCAGCATCAACCAATCCTCTTCGCTGATCGTCTTGACGCCGAGTTCGGCGGCCTTGGCGAGTTTTGAACCGGCACCAGGGCCGGCGACGACGAGGTCGGTTTTTTTCGACACCGATGCCGCGACTTTTGCGCCGAGACGTTCGGCCATCGCTTTGGCTTCGTCGCGCGTCATGCGTTCAAGCGAGCCGGTGAAAACGATGGACTTGCCGGCGACCGGGCTTGATGAGGTGACGGCTTCCATCGGCACAGGCGTCACCTGTTGGAGCAAGGCGTCGAGCACCTCTTCATTGTGTTTCTCGACGAAAAAATCCGCGACGGCTTCGGCAACGACCTCGCCGATCCCTTCGATGTTGTTGATCTCCGCGCGGGCCTCGGAACCGTCTGTTGCGGCGCGAGCCGTCTCGCGCAGCGCCTCGAACGACTCAAAGTGGCGGGCGAGGCGCCGCGCATTGGTCTCGCCCACATGTCTGATCCCGAGCGCGAAGATAAAGCGGTTGAGCGGAAGCTCGCGGCGCGCTTCGATCGCGTTGAAGAGATTCTTGACCGAGAGCTCACCAAAGCCCTCGCGGCCCTTGAGATCAATCTCGCCACGCCGCTCTCGCTCAGGCAGCGTGAAAATATCGGGCGCCGTTTTGATCAGACCATCGGCGAAAAATTGCTCGATCAGCTTTTCGCCGAGACCCTCGATGTCAAAGGCATTGCGCGAGGCGAAATGTTTCAGGCGTTCAACCGCCTGCGCCGGGCAGATCAGTGCACCGGTGCAGCGGCGCACCGCTTCTGGCTCGCCTGTCTTGGAATCGATCTCACGCACCGCCGCCGAACCGCAGATGGGGCAGATTTCTGGAAAGACATAGGGCTTTGAGTCCTTTGGGCGCTTGTCGAGAATGGGCCCGAGAATTTGCGGAATGACATCGCCCGCGCGCTGGACCGTCACCGTGTCGCCGATGCGAATGTCCTTGCGGGCGATCTCATCCTCATTGTGGAGAGTCGCGTTGGAGACGACGACTCCGCCGACGGTCACAGGGTCGAGTTTGGCGAGCGGCGTCAAGGCGCCGGTGCGGCCGACATTGATTTCTATCGCGCGCAGCACCGTCGTGGCCTTTTCGGCGGGAAACTTATGCGCGGTGGCCCAGCGCGGCGCACGCGACACGAATCCGAGCCGGTTTTGCAAGGCAAGATCATCGACCTTATAGACGACACCATCGATGTCGTAACCGAGTGAGGCCCGTTGCTGTTCGATGGCGCGGTACTGAGCGATGAGATCATCGGCTGTCTGACAAAGCACCATGAGCGGATTTACGGGCAGACCGTAGCCTCTGAACGCCGTGATCATGCCCATTTGCGTTGAAGCGGGCAGGGCGCTCACATCGCCCCAAGCATAAGCGAAAAAATGCAGAGGTCTTGATGCGGTGATCGCGGGATCGAGCTGGCGCAGCGACCCCGCCGCCGAATTGCGTGGATTGGCGAAAGGGGTTTTGCCCGCGTCTTTCTGGCGCGCGTTCAGGGCGGTGAAATCGGCGTGGGTCATATAGACCTCGCCGCGCACTTCGAGAATATCGGGCGGATGGCCTTTGAGATGATGCGGAATTTCGCCGATGGTGCGGACATTGGCGGTGACGTCCTCGCCTTCGTAGCCATCCCCGCGGGTTGCCGCCTGGACAAGAGCGCCGCGTTCAAAACGCAGCGAGCAGGAAAGCCCATCGATCTTCGGTTCGGAAGTGATGGCGAGGAGTGCGGCTTCGCCGAGCCCAAGAAAGCGGCGAACGCGCGCAGCAAATTCCGCCACCTCTTCCTCGGCGAAAATATTGCCAAGCGAGAGCATCGGCACGCGGTGGCGCACTTTTGCGAATTTTTCGGAGGGCGCTGTGCCGACTTTTTGGGTGAGCGACTCCGGCGTCGCAAGGCCGGGGAAGGCGGCCTCAAGCGCCTCGTAGCGCTGGCGCAGCGCGTCATACTCGGCGTCGGAAACAGTTGGTGCGTCGTCTGTGTAATAGCGCCGGTCGTGAGCGGCGATCTCTTCGCCCAGCCGTGCGTGTTCACGGCGCGCCTGCGCTGCGCTGAGGCTCTCGATGGGGGCCGGTTGCTTCATGCGAGTGAAATTAGCACGCGCCGCGATAATGAGAAGCGGGACGTCTCACCCAATGCCAACCAAAGCACAGCCTATTCGGCGGCGCGTTTGAATTCCGGGAAGGTGCAATGCGCATCGCTCTCGCGCTTGAAGGCGAGAATCTTGGCCGGCTCGACAAAAGGCAGCCCCAGCGTCTGCCAGACATCGACCATGCATTCCACGAGCTGCGCGATATGCGCATCCGTATGCAGCGGGCTTGGCGTGATCCGCAAACGCTCTTCGCCCTTGGCGACCGTCGGGTAATTGATCGGCTGGATGTAGATCGCGTGGCGATCGAGCAGCATGTCGGTGGCGCGTTTGCAAAGCTCGGCATCGCCGACGAAAACCGGTACGATGTGGGACGGGTTCGGCATGACCGGCAAACCCGCCGCGCTCAATGCATGTTTGGTCAGCATGGCCTGGCGTTGATGCTGGGTGCGAATCTCCCGGCCGTGATCCTGCTTCAAAAGGCGCACAGCGGCCGTCGCGGCGCTCGCGATCGCGGGCGGCAGAGCGGTGGTGAAAATGAAGGCTGGCGCGTGCGAGCGCACGGCATCGACGATGGGCGCCTTCGCGGCAATATAGCCGCCAAGCGTGCCAAATCCCTTGGCGAGCGTGCCCTCGATGACGTCGATCTGGTCCATGACGCCTTCGCGCTCGGCGATGCCGCCGCCGCGCGGGCCATAAAGTCCGACCGCATGCACCTCGTCCATATAGGTCATGGCGTTGTAGCGGCGGGCGAGATCGGCAATCGCGGCAACCGGGGCGATGTCGCCATGCATCGAATACAGGCTCTCGAAGACGATCAGCTTGGCGCGCTCGCGGCCCGCCGCGCGCAAAAGCTCTTCGAGATGGGCGAGATCGTTGTGGCGGAAAATCTGCCGCTGCGCCTTGGAGCGGCGGATGCCTTCGATCATCGAATTGTGATTGAGCTCATCGGAGAGAATGAGGCAATCGGGCAAGAGGTCGCCGATGGTCGAAATCGCCGCGAGATTGGAAATCCAGCCGGAGGTAAAGACGAGCGCCGACTCTTTGCCGTGGAGATCGGCCAATTCGGATTCGAGTTCGACGAGCGGATGATTGGTGCCGGAAATATTGCGGGTGCCGCCAGCCCCGGCGCCGTGCCGTGCCGCCGCCGTTGTCATCGCCTCGATCACCCGCGGGTGGCGTCCCATGCAGAGATAGTCGTTGGAGCACCAGATGACGACTTCCTCGATGCGATCTGGACCGTGCCAAAGGGCGCGCGGAAACTCTTTCGCGTCGCGCTCGAGGTCGGCGAAGACCCGGTAGCGGCGTTCCCCCTTCAGTTTTGAAATCGCGTCATCGAAGAAGCGCGAATAGGGCATATTAAACGGTCTCCCGATACTCCGGTCGCGGCGTGATTTTATAAAGGCCGGATTGTTCTATTGCCTCTTATACATTAGGCGAACGCCAGAAATAGCGGCGGGGCGCCCCTCAAAATTCGTGCGGACCGGACCTTTATGGTAATTCCTTAGACCCTTCTTGCACAAGGCTTTAATTAGGTTCTTGAGGCAGGTCAAACCCCCACCCGGGGAGTGCTTTCAACAATTGGAATCAAACATGCGTGTTCTGGTCACCGGCAGCGCCGGTTTCATCGGGTTCCACATGGCCCGCCGTCTTCTCGACGAGGGTCATGATATTGTAGGCATCGATGGGTTTACGGCCTATTACGATCGCAACCTGAAGTTGCGGCGGCATGGGATTTTGCAAGAACGGCCCGGATTTTGCGGCCATGAGGCGATGCTCGAGGATTTCGCCGCGCTGCAAAAAATTTATGGTGGCGGTTTCGATGTCATCTATCATTTCGCCGCGCAGGCAGGGGTGCGCTACAGCCTCGACAACCCGCGCGCCTATGTCGATGCCAACCTCAACGGAACCTTTAATCTTCTGGAATTGATGCGCCATGCGCCACCTTCGCACGCGCTCATGGCGTCGACATCCTCTGTTTATGGGGCCAATGCGAAGATTCCGTTTCACGAAACCGACCGCGCCGATCACCCGCTGACGCTCTACGCGGCGACGAAAAAGGCGAATGAGGAGATGGCACATGCCTATAGCCATCTCTTCAAAGTTCCGGTCACGATGATGCGATTTTTTACGGTGTACGGCCCCTGGGGCCGCCCCGACATGGCGCTGTTCAAATTTTGCTCGGCACTGTTCGACGGCCGCCCCATCGATATTTACAATCATGGGAAAATGACCCGGGATTTCACTTATATCGACGATCTCGTCGAGGCGATGTTCCGGCTCGCCGGCCATCCGCCGGAGCCGGTGGATGGGAGAGCGCCGCCCCCCGTGGGAGACAGCCTTTCGCCGGTGGCCGCCTGGCGGGTCGTCAATATCGGCAATGAATCGCCTGTCGGCCTTATGGATTTTGTTGCCGCCATCGAGGCGGCCACCGGATTGAAAGCCGAGCGCAATTTTATGGAGATGCAGCAGGGCGATGTTCCGGCCACGTTCGCCGACACGGCGCTGCTGTCACGGCTGACCGGCTTCCGGCCAAAGACGCCGCTCACCGAGGGCGTTCGCCGGTTTGTCGCTTGGTACCGCGATTATTTTGGCGTTTAAAAAAGCGTGGCCGGGGTTGAGCCCGGCCACGCCTGAGTTCACTCCGCAGATCCTGGATTACGGCGCCACGGTGCCGCGCGCGCGTCCGCCAGAGACTTTACAGCTGCATCCGTTGCCGACAAAGGATTCGCGATACAACTCGCAAGCCTTCACCGGCGTCGAACACATTCTTCCCATCTGGCCCGTCGCGACGCTGCGGCCCGTCATCAAGGGAGCCGTGGCTTGGCTTGCCACCGCAAAAGGCGCCGTCGCGACCTGCGCCACGGGGGCAGCCAATGCCGTCACCGGAGCGGTGAGTGCCGCGATCGGCGCTGTCACCACCGAAAACGGATTGGCGGAGTCGTTCCAGTACCCATAGGGATTGGCATAGGGATACCCATAGGGCGCTGTGTCCGGATATCCATAACCATAGGCGGCCGCGTAGGGATAACCGTAGCCGGAGGCGAACGGCGGGCTGCCATACACGCGATCCGTCGGATCTCTTCTGTCAATGTAGCGCTGACCGTGAACCCAGTTGATGTGCGTGTCCGCGGGAATGCTCTGCTGATCCATGGGCGGGGTCATGATTCCGCGCTCCGCGGGCGTCGGCACTTGGGCCCAAGCGGGTGCCGCTAGGCCTACTGCCGCGACCGTGCCCGCCGCCAAAAACGCTGCCATGCAATTCATTCGACTCTCCATCGATTGGTTCGTGCCCGCGCGTAGCGCGCGATAGTAGAGGCCCATGTGAAGTCCATAAGGGCCTCGGCGACCAGCGCGAAACATCGTTTGGCCCGTATCGTTCCATTAATTGGGGCGGAGCGTCGACTTGGGTGATTTTTCACAAAAATGGCCGGGATGATCCCGGCCATAATCGCTCGGCTATCAACCAATCCGCTCAGGGGGAAACGGTCCCTCTCGCGCGTCCGCCCGGCACCCGGCACGAGCACCCGTTTCCAATGAAGGACGCGCGCGTCAGTTCACATGTTTTCACGGACGTGGTGCAAAAGTTGCCCCATTGCCCGGTCGCCACACTGCGGCCCGTGACGAGAGGCGCTGCATAAGCAGGAGCGGCATAGGAATAATCATAAGAAGGGTAACCATACCCATAGTTGTCGTAAGGGTATCCGTAATCCCAGGCGCTCAGGCCATAGCCCAATCCAAGCCCTAACCCTACCCCGGCGTAGGCTGGCCACCAGCCGTTGTTCCAGCCCCAGCCATTATTCCAGCCACGATTCCATCCCCAGCGGTTCCAGCGGCCGCCGCGCCAGCCCCGATTCCATCCGGCCTGATTCCAGCCGCGATTCCAGCCGCCACGATTCCAACCGCCGCCATTCCAGCCACGGCCCCATCCACCCATTGCGACACCTCGGCCGAACCCGCCGCCATGCCAGCCACCAAAACCACCACCGCGGAAGCCACCGCCACCAAATCCGCCGCCATGGAAGCCGCCGCCACCGCGCAATGCCTCGGCGGGGCCGCTCGCCAGGAGAGCCACGCCAAGCGCAGCTGCCGCCATTCCTATACCCGCGCGTTTCATCACTTTCTCCCTAGCTAGCTCGGCGCCCAGAGCGGGATATCCGCCTTGGCTCGATCACGGCACAAGCCCAATCGCCTGTGAAGCTACATTATGGTTGTGCTGTCACGCTCGATATACAAGGTTTGGTTGAGCAGATTGCTGAATTATTTCCGTAAATCACCATCCATAAGCATAGCCGGGATAACCATAGTAGCCGCAGCTGTAAGGATACCCATAACTGTAGCCGTAACCATAGCCGCAGGAGGCGAGGTCGGCGGCGGCCAAGCCGAGTCCTAAACCCGCATAGGCTGGCCACCAGCCGTTGTTCCAACCCCAGCCATTGTTCCAGCCCCAGCCATTGTTCCAGCCCCAACGGTTCCAGCCGCGATGCCAACCCCGGCCGGCAAATCCCCGCCCGGCCCATCCGCGCCCGGCAAAGCCTCTGCCAGCGAAACCCGCGCCTCGGAAGCCGGGGCCATAGAAACCTCGTGCGACGCTCCGGCCGGTCATAAGGCCACCCCCGAAACGCGGGCCGGCAAAACCGCCGAACCCACGACCGCCAAATCCACCGAAACCGCCACCGAAATGACCGCCACCAAACCCACCGCCGAAATGGCCGCCGCCAAAACCGCCGCCGAAATGGCCACCGCCACCACCGAAATGACCGCCGCCAAATGCAAGTGCAGAACCACTGGCCGCAACCGCCGCACCCAGCGCGGCTGATGCCAGCAACACATTGAGACGTTTCATCGCTTGCTCCTGTTCCTGGGAGGCGACCGTTCACCGTTCTCCACAGGACGGTGCCTAACACCCGTGCAACTTGGGTTGGGACAAAATGTTCCATCATATCTGGGTGCGAGGGAGGTTTTCCGATCAAACGCCGCAAAAGAAGACCACGGCACGAGAATTTCTTGCGAGTCTGCGCTTCAAATAGCCGCCAGTCGACAACTGATGCAGGTTTCAGGCAGGTTTTGTTCTTTAAGAAGGACGGACACTTCGCCCACAACATTCGCTGCCGGGGCCGAGAGACGCGGCCGCCTGCGCCTTTGTATCTTTTTTGCCGCCAAGACAGCCCCAAGGACAGGCATGACCGAATCCCACCGCCGACCAATGGTCTTCATCGCCACGCCTTGTTTCGGAGGACTTGTTTCTCAACACTATATGCAGTCGGTGATCAGCCTAATCCAACTGGCTTCGCGCGCCAATTTCGACGCGGCGCTTGCCCTGCTCGGGCATGATTCGCTGATCACGCGCAGCCGCAACACGCTGGTCAGCCAGTTTCTGAATACGCCAGAGGCGACGCATCTTTTGTTCATCGACGCCGACATCGGGTTCGAGGCAGAGCAAGTCCATGCGATGCTTTCCTTTGACCACGAGTTCGTGGCTGGGATCTATCCCTTGAAAGTCATCGACTGGAGCCATCCGGCAATCAAGCGCGCGGCGACCGCGAAGGAGCCATTCCAAACTGCGCCGCTGCTCTACGTCGGCACGCTCTGCACGGGCAATGAGCGGGAACATGAGGGACGGTTTGCCACCGCCGTCTACGGTGGCGGCGGTTTCATGCTGCTCAAGCGGCAGGTGATCGAACGCATGATCGCGGCCTATCCCGAAAGCCGTTACAAAAGCGTGCATGCATTTTCAAACGCCAAGACGGCCGAAAGCTACGCACTTTTTGATTGCATGATCGACAGGGAAACCGGGGCCTATGTCAGCGAGGACTTCGGTTTTTGCCAAAAGTGGCGAGACCTCGGCGGCAAGATCTGGCTCGACACGGAAGGGAAGCTGACCCATGTCGGCGCTTATAATTTTTTGGGCAATCCTGGTCCGCGTTTTACAGTTCAGAATTGTCTCGACCAGCCGCTGGTCCTGAGGGTATAATTGTCAAAACATAAAATCGCGGTCCTGCGTGACTGGCGTTGCGTTTGGGCGCACCTCGAAGCCTCGTGACCGCATCCGGTCAAGCCGGTCAAGGAGGAACGTCTATGTCAAATTCCCATACGCTCTTTCGCCAGGACGTCCTGGACGGTCCCAAGGTCCGCAAGATTGGTCTGGCGGACCTTAAGCAAGCCTTGGTTGAAGGGCTTGCCGATTTCTCGGCGATGCCGTCGCATCTCGTTTTCCTCGGTCTCATTTATCCCGTCGCCGGCATTTGGCTCATGATCGGCAATCCTCTGCCTTTGCTCTTTCCGCTTCTCTCGGGTTTCGCGCTCATTGGACCTTTCGCGGCGATCGGTCTTTATGAGATCAGCCGTCGCCGGGAACTCGGGCTCGACGCGTCCTGGAAAGACGCCTTCGGCGTGGTGCGGTCGCATGCGATGTTTCCAGTCCTTTCTCTTGGATTGCTGCTGCTGGTGATCTTCGCGTGCTGGGAATATTCGGCGCTTGCGCTGTACAGGTCGCTCTTCGGCACCACTTGGCCGCAATCCTTCGCCCAATTTTTCAATCAGATCTTCGGCACAACCGAGGGGTGGAAATTGATCGGATTTGGCACCGCGATCGGCTTTGTCTTCGCCGTACTTGCCCTGAGCGTGAGCGTGGTTTCATTCCCCATGCTTCTCGACCGGGATGTTGATGTTCCGGTTGCCATTTACACATCCGTCAAGGCCGTGCTGGTGAACCCCGTGACCATGGCGCTGTGGGGATTGATCGTCGCCGCCTCCCTGGCGCTTGGCTTTCTTTTGGTTTTCGCGGGCCTCGCCGTTGTGGTTCCCGTGCTCGCGCATTCGACCTGGCATCTGTACCGGAAGGTTGTGGAACCGGCGCCCCGCTGAAAGGCGGCGCACGCATGCGGGCGGCCGCCGCTTCCCACCCCTTGACCGGCGGCACAGACGTGGCACCGCGCTTCAAAAAAACTGTGAATACGTCATGCGCAAAGGCACATTGCCTTCACCGGGCGTAAGAATGTGCCATTCCACGAGGCGTCACATTTGCGAGACCATCGCGTGTTGAATCGTGCGTAGTCCAAGTCAAATCCCGAACAATAACCGGTGCCCCTCCAGCCATTGACCACTCCATCGCAGGGAACAATTTCATATGATTTCAAGACGCAAAATATTGACGGCGGCGGCGGCCGGTTCCGTGGCCTCGACGGCGGCGCGAGCGGCCTCCTTCGGAAATCCGGATGAGCCGCCGCAAGGTGTCATCAACACCAAAGGAAATCCCGCGAGTCTCACCGATCCAGGTCCGCAAAATCCGGCGATCGGCGGCCAGTTTCCGTCGGCGCAATTTCCGCCGCCGACGGATGTCAGCGACATGCCGCAATTTTGGGCCTCGTTCAACAATGCCGCCAAGCGCGTCCAGGACGGCGGCTGGGCCCGTCAGGTGACGCAGGCCGATTTCGCCATCGCAGAAACAATCTCCGGCGTCGACATGCGGCTCACCGCCGGAGGCATCCGGGAATTGCACTGGCACCTGGCCGCCGAATGGGGATACATGTCCTACGGCAACTGCAGGATTACGATCCTCGATGAAATGGGGCGGGCGCAAGTCGCCGATGTGAAGGAAGGCGACCTTTGGTACTTTCCGGCGGGGCTGCCGCACTCGCTGCAAGGGCTTGGGCCGGATGGCTGCGAGTTCCTCTTGTGCTTCGACAATGGGAAAGCCACGGAGTACAATACCATCCTTCTCACGGATTGGTTTGCCCACACGCCGCCCGACATATTGGCCGAGAATTTCGGCGTTCCCGCGGAGACCTTCGCCAAGATTCCTCTCCACCAACTTTACATTTTTCAAGGCAAGCTGCCCGGCGCCCTCGCCGCGGATCAAGCGGCGGTGAAAAGCGCACGGGGATCGCCGCCGCATCCATTTACCTTCTCGCTTGGATCGAGCGCGCCGGTAAAGCAGACGAAGGGCGGCGAGGTGCGAATCGCCGACAGCAACAATTTCAATGTCTCCAAGACAATCGCCGCCGCGCTTGTGACCTTGCATCCGGGCGGCCTTCGCGAAATGCATTGGCATCCCAATGCCGACGAATGGCAATATTGGATCAAGGGCAAGGGGCAGATGACCGTATTCGACTCCGGGCCGCGCGCCGTTACGATGGATTTCACTCCAGGTGACATTGGTTATGTCAAACGCAGCAATGGACACTATATCAAGAACACCGGAGATATGGATTTGCAGTTCCTCGAAGTGTTCAGAAGTTCCTATTACGCGGATGTGTCTCTGTCCGACTGGCTGACGCATACGCCGCCCGAACTGGTTGCCCAGCATCTGAACGTGGACGCGGCGACGATTGCAAAATTCCCAAACAACAAACCGGCTGTCCTGCCGGAATGATGCATTGATGGTGGATAGCACGTTAACAAGGAGACACGAAGGATGAAAGACTGATGTCAAGGCGCGGCAGGCGGCTGCGCTCAGTACACCGACGGATTTGAAATCGAACGCGACGCGGGATATTTCCGCTGCACTGACGGCCTTGCTGGCGGACATTTTTGCCTTGTACATCAAGACGAAAAACTTTCACTGGCATATGTCGGGTCCGCATTTTCGCGACTATCATCTCTTGCTCGACGAGCAAAGCGACCAGATTTTTGCGACAACAGACGCTATCGCCGAACGAGTCCGTAAGATTGGCGGCAAGACCCTTCATTCGATCGGTGAGATCGCAAGGTTGCAGCGCATCCTCGACAATGATGCCGACTACGTCACGCCGCCCGACATGCTGGCGGAGCTGCGGGAAGACAACAAGCAGCTCACGGCAAGCCTGCGCGAGGTTCATGCGCTCTGCGATGAGCATGGCGACGTTGCGAGCACCAGCCTGATCGAGGTCTGGATTGACGAAGCCGAGCGGCGCACCTGGTTCCTATTCGAGACCGGCCGCACCTGACGCCCGCCATAGACCAATTCAACGCCCGTCATAGGGGTGATGAGGTGACGCAAACAAATCTACGGCGCTAAGTGCCAGGGTCTATTGAAAATAGATGAGCTTTGCATCGGTGAGGGCCTCCGTGCAGGCGGCCCGCTTGTTTTCCCGATCGAGTTTTTTGGCCCGCGCCAGCACTGCCTCAAATCCGGCCCAGGCCCGCTGCTCCGCCAGCTTGACCGATTCGGGGGTTGGCTGATAGCTCAATTGCGCGTCGATCGATTGGGGCAATCCCGGCCCGAGGGGGTGGCCGGATTTTGACTCGCGCACGGCCTTTTCAAATTGTTTGATCTTGGCCGTGCAAGGTCCGGCCTGTGCGGCAACACTGAGACCTAGAACCGTGGCGGCGATCGCAATCAGTGAAGCGAGATTTTTGAGGCGCATGGCTGACTCCGCCAACGGGCAGGCAATTGCTAGTCGTTGCCAGAGCTGGCGTCAACCGATCCAAAGTGCACCTTGCGGGGACTTTTTTCACGTGCCAAGCTCGGCACGAATTTCATCATGGGCGCTACGAGGCGCTTTCAGCCACCCCGCCCCGAACTTTAAGGAAATGAACGTGTCACTCTGGCTAGCGGGCCTTCCGCTTTGGATCGCGGCGATCTTCTTGGTGATTCTTCCGACGGCCGCGGCCATGTGCGGCCCGGTGCTCATCCGCCGCCGGATTGGCCTCGAGCGCTTGGTCAGCAACAATGAGATCGCGGGCTTCAAATTCGCGACGGTTGGTGTGATCTTCGCGGTGCTTCTGGCCTTCGCCGTGATTGTTGTCTGGGAGAAATTCAGCGATGCGGAGACGGCGGTGATTCAGGAAGCGGGGGCCGCCGCGACGCTTTACCGGCTCGCTGCCGGACCTGAACCCGAAGCCGCGGCGACTCGGATCGCCCTCGGCAATTATCTCAAGGTCGCGATCGAACGGGACTGGCCCATGATGGAAATGGGAGAGGAAAGCCGCGAGACGACGCTGGCCCTCAATACGGTCTACGCCACCACGATGCAGCATACCGAGACGGGATCGAAGCATCCCGCGATTTTTGCTGAGATGTTGACCCAGCTTGATTCGATTACGAAGGCACGCCGCACCCGCCTGCATCTTGCCACCGGCGTCGTTCCCGGAATCCTATGGCTTACGCTCTATTTCGGCGCGGTGTTGACCGTGGTGTTCACGTTCTTTTTCGGAACCAAGAATTTGCCGGCCCAAGTCATGATGACAGGCATATTATCACTCCTCGTGTTCATGGGCCTGCTTGTCATTGTCTCGATCGATCACCCCTTTACCGGCTCGGTACATGTTGGGAGCGAGCCGCTTCAAAGCGTCGTCGAGGATTTCAAACAGAGCTGAACCTTATTTGGCCCGCTTGATGAAGGCTTGCGCCGCCGACGGAGCACGGATCTTGGCTCCCGAGATAAAATAGACGAAGACGTCACCGCCTTTTGCCAGGGCGCGGACATGTTTGGCCCAGCGGCCGAGGTCAACAGCAGCGTAGCCCGTTTCGATCTCTTCTTTGGACCGCATCAGCCGCAAATAATGGAAGTCCGCAGTCGCCGCCTCGATTGCCGGAAATTTGTCGTCGTCGGCAAGGACAATAGCCACCGAATACCGGCGCGCCATGTCGTAAAACTGCTCGCTCTTGAAACTGGCGTGACGCACTTCCAGTGAATGGCGAAGCGGCACGCCATCGGCCTCGCGCGGCAATAATTTCAAAAAGCCCTCGAAATCCTCCGGATCGAATTTTTTGGTCGCCATGAACTGCCAGTTGATCGGCCCCAGCCGGTCACGCAGCGCGCTCATTCCCTGGCCGGTAAATTTGGCAATCGACTCGCCGGCACCGGAGAGAATTTTGCAGTTGGTGCAAAACCGCGACGCCTTCACCGAAAAAACAAATCCTTCCGGCGTCTCATCGCGCCACTTGGCCCAGCTTTCGGGCTTGAAGGTGGAGTAATAGGTGCCGTTGATCTCGATGGAAGTGAGGCGGGAGCTGGCGTATTCCAGTTCGCGCTTATGGGGCAGCCCTTCGGGGTAGAAGACCCCGCGCCAAGGCTCATAGGTCCAGCCGCCGATCCCGGTGTAGATTGTGCCTCTCATGACGGTTGTCCCTCCGCGAAAAACCAGCCGAAAGGATGAATTTCAGTGGCCTGTGAGGGATCCGATGACAAGCAAGAGAACACCAATAATGACCACCGCAAGACCTGCAAATCCCCCTCCCATCTGAGGCGGGGTTTTGGACGGGGCCACCGCTCGAAACACGGCGAATGCGACGCGGCCGACAATCAATGAGGCGCCAATTATCGTTGCGATGTTGCTGGGAACTGACATTGCTGTTTCCTCTCCGAGTCTCCGCCACGATGATTGTTTCGTTGCTTATTTTCTTTGCGGAACACTTAGTAAGTCGAAGTACAGAAGGGCTAACACCTTGATTTTAGTGGTGGGCCGGGCAGGACTCGAACCTGCAACCAGACCGTTATGAGCGCTCACCTAAAAACAGGATCGACCGAAAATCAACAATTTACAACACGGATCGCGTCGGTTTGTTCGATTCCTGTTCATGTCAATCATTGGGGAAACGTTGGGGATAGTAACGGCTGCGATCCGCCGCCCCAAAAAGAAACCGCGCCCAAGGGGGACTGGGGCGCGGCGACTTCCAAAACGATTGCAGCGGACAAAGCAAACAAATCGCAAGATCAAAATAGCCGCTTCGCCCCGTCTTTGCAAACCCGGCGCGAGCCGCTTCCCGAAACCGTCATCAATCGCGCCCGCGCCGTCCCCATTGAGCGCGAACTTGAGGCGCGCGGCATCCGGTTGAAAGGCCGTGGCCCCGAGCGCACCGGGCCATGCCCGGTCTGCGGCGGCAAAGACCGCTTTTCAATAAATGTCCAGAAACAGGTCTGGAACTGCCGAGGCTGCGCGCATGGGGGAGGTGATGCGATTTCGCTTGTCCGGCACCTCGACGGCCTCGACTTCCGGGGCGCCATCGAACTCTTGGCGGGCATCACCCCGGCCGAGCGTCCGCAAATCGTAGAGGTAGCGCCGCCGCCCAAACGCGACCCGAAAGCCGACGAAATCGTCAGGCGCAACGCGGCGCTGATCATTTGGAATCAGGCCCTCGATCCGCGCGGAACCCTTGTCGAAAAATACCTCAACGGGCGCGGCCTCGATCTGCCGGACGAAGCCGCCTTTGAGGCGATCCGGTTTCATGGCCGCTGCGCATTCGGCTCGCCCGGAAGCCTATTCCCGGACGGGTTTCCGGCGATGGTCTGCTTGGTGCGCGACATTGAGACGAATCGCCCGATAGCGGTCCAGCGCACCGCTTTGAAGGTGGACGGCAAGGCAATCAAGCGCAACGGCAAAACGCTGCGCATGACGCTTGGCCCGATCAAGGGCGGCGCAATCAAGATCGACCCTGACGAAGCCGTGGAGCAAGGGCTTTGTATCGGCGAGGGCGTCGAGACGTGTCTCGCCGGGCGGCAAAGGGGCTTCCGGCCGGTTTGGGCCGCGATCAGCACGCGCGGGATCGCCAGTTTCCCGATCCTGCCGGGGATCGAGGGGTTGACCATTTTCGGCGAGACCGATGCCGCAAACGCACGCGACGTCGAGGCGTGCGTAAATCGATGGCGCGGCCTCGGGTGCGAAGTCATTGTCACCGATCCTCTGCTTGGGTCGGACCTCAATGACGTCATGCGCGGGAGGGCCGCGTCATGATCATCACCGAGGGTTATGCACAGGCCGAACTCTTCGACCGTTTCGGGAGGGCCATCCCTGACGACGAGCCGCGACGGCCATTCGGCGCGGTGCAATTGAGCGTCCGCATGAAGGAAATGCGGGCGCTTGGCGTGCGCCGGGCCGGACGTCGCCAAAACTTCGACTATGAGGCTTGGCTCAATATCTATGCTGAAACCTTTGGCAAGTGCTACGGCACAGTGGACCGGGAGAGGATCGCGCGTGATGCAAGATTGGCCTGCATCCCATTCTCGCCCGATGAACTCGACGAGGCCGTCACGACTGCGGAGCATGCGCTTGCAGCCGATCCAACCCATTCAGCCTATTCCGTGGCGATGATCGGCAAAGCGCTGCAAGTCACGCTCAAGGAACGCATGGACGGGCTGACACACCTCGGTTGCTGCGAGGAGACGGACGAGGAACGCGCCGAGCGCCGCAAGGTCGAGAAAAAAGCCCGCAATGCCATGCGCCGGAAAGGCGTCCTATCACAGGAAGCGCGCGCGCCATGGCGGGACTTGGGGATTTCCCGGCGCACGTGGTTTCGCCTGCGGCAAGCGGAGCGCACCGCGCGTGGCACTGAATCTGAGCCAGTAATATATAAGGAAGAATCCCTTACCGGCGCAAAAGTAGTGCCACCAGAGGCGCAGCCGCAAGCGAGAGCGGATGCTGCGCATCTCAAGGAAGCCATCGAAACTCTCTTTGGCCCGCCGACACGGTCCGGCGCGTGGCCGGAGTCGCCGCCGATTGAAGCTGTGGTGCAATCGGGCGAGGTGCCGGACGGGTGCGAGGGGACGGTCTATGTCAACACTGAGCTAGACGAGCGATTGTTGCCGCCCGGCTGGCGCGGGCTGGCGAAGATCCGCGCATATTGGCCTTACGATCCCGATAAGCGCCGGGCCTATTACGAGGCGCGGATTCAATGACAACGGTGCTACGCCTTGAAGAACCGCTCGGCTTCACGGCTTATGACATACTCAGTGAAACCAGTTGCAGCTGGGTGACCAATAAGGCTTATCCCTGCATACTTGATACGGTCCAAGACTTCTTCGGCTTCCTGTTTGTCACGCACCACCGCTTGCACATTAACGACGGCAGTCAATTGTTCCTTGAGGAGCTTAAGAAAGTGCCGCTCTGTTGCTCGCCAGCCAACGATGAGAATTTTAGTGACTCTCCCAAGATGATCACGAAGGCAATCAAGATGATCATTCGGACACTCGAAACCTAGCTTCGTCTCAACTGGTATGGCGATAGCAGGAAACAATGGAACATCGTCAATCTTTCCTATCGGACGAACATCCACGAGCCGGAAACGCTCGGTTATTTTTAGGTCCGGCGCGTTGTTAATCAGTTCATGTGCGACTTCCCATTGGTTTCGCTCCCCAATATTGGTAATCGGGCCTTCTACTTCACGCGCCCATTGAACAGACCCATGGAGCTTGAAGAGCTTAAAGTCATCGTGCTGAGTGTAATGCTGCATCTCGCTGATCGATATATTGACCGACGATAGGGCGCTCTCAATCATTCGGTCGTAGTTGAAAGTTACCAAGAGAACAGGCTCTGGCGCATCTTTGCTCCGAGACCGCCGCAATTGGTCGAGTAGAGTGACGTAGTTCGTTATTCCGCGTGCCACACCATTCCACCGATTTTCGCACTCCCAGATAACGTAATGAAGATAGAAACGGATCGCTGCAATCTGGCGCAGGCGCTCAGGATCCGTTTGCCCTTCGGCCTGTAGCGTCTCCAATTCATGCTCAAGGGTCTTTCCTGGGGCAATCGACCGCAAATATGGGATGATCGGAGCGCACCGAGGGAACCGTATTAGTGATTCTGTGAAGAAGTCCCCATCAAGGAACAACTCAGCGGCGAGTGGCGGGCGAGAGAAAGCAGCAGTCCCCGGGATAACACGATCCTGAATCCCGGGCCGGAGGGATGGGACGGAATCATAGGACGCCCCCGCCCCGAAAATGACCATGATCATTATTGAATTGCTCCGTCCGTCGTTTTGACGACTAAATATTGATTAGACGGATTTGCGTAAGATGTCTCGGCGTGGCCGGTTACTCTTCTTCGTGAAGGGGCAAACGAGGCAATGCGATGATTATCTAAAAGGGGTGTAGATCGGCGATGGCCCTTCAGCTGGCCGGGTCCTCCAAACCGCCTTTGAGCGCGGGGGCGCGGCAGCCCATAACTTCGCTAGACTGTGGCGTTGAAAATGCGTGCGGTTTCCAAAGACGAATACTTAAGCAGGGCAGCTTTTGGGCGCTTGGTGAAGCTGGGCGACGCGAGGGTCCGCCGGCTGATCGCTGACGGCATGCCCATTGACGTCGGCAAGCTCCCGGTGGCGAAGGCTCAAGCTTGGATGGCCGCGCATATCGATACCTCGCGGCGGAATGGCTGGTAGGGCGCGGCCCCTGGCGAGAGCCTGAACGATTTCCGCCGGCAGCTGGAGGCGCAGAAGGTGGCGGCCGGCGAGATCGCGCTTGCGAAGGCGCGGGGCGAACTGGTCGCGCGTGCCGACGTACGGAAGTTTCTTGCGGATCGGGCGCGGATGGAGCGCGACCAGTGGATCGCATGGGCGAGCGCGGTTGCTGGACGCCTCGCTGCGGGACGCTGGCAGGCTTTTCGCGAGTTTGGAGGGGGAAAAGTGCGGGAACACCTCTTGCGGCTTTCTGAGCGGCCGCTGTATGGCGGCGACGATGGATCACGCGCGGCTTGAATATCACCAACAACAAACCAATTTCTTTGTCGGCTTCCCACAATCGTACAGTTGGAGACAAGCCATGCCTGACGGTATTTCACAAAATGTACTAAAGGAAATCTTCAAGGCGTATGCCGCAGGGGAGCACGTGCCAAGCGCTCAGGCGATCCGCGAGCTCGCCGCCGCCGCCGGCTGGTCGGAGAAGGCGATCATGAACGAGTACCACCGAGCGTACCGCTCGGCTATCGGCGAAGACCCATGGGCGCCCCCCCAAATTGTATAGGGATCTGGCTTGACGAGACCTGGCGCGAAGCTTTAGCGCCCGAACTCGCGCTGACGGTGAGTGCCTGGGCGGATCGGAACCGGGTCCTACCGCCGACTAGTGCGGAGCCTGGTCCGCGGAGAACAAGCCGGGTCCCTTATACCGGCGAGATCATGGATTGCCTTAGCACAGGCAGCCGGTATGAGCGCGTGATCCTCATGAAAGGCGCGCAGCTGACCGCAAGATCAATTGCCTTACTGCGACGGCATCCGAACTCGACACGTTGCGAAAGGCGGGCTGCTTTGATGACAAGCGGCTCGCCGATAACTGCTTTGTTTTCGCGATGTTTCGCATTGATCGAAAGACCACGGAACTCGACGGCAGGTTCGTCGTGCTGGAGGCCGGGCCATGCTGGGACGAGGCATCATCATGCTGCAAGGCGTGGCAGGACTGCGAGCAAGCCGAGGGCGTGCTGCAATGAGATAGGCGCGACCGTTTTGATTGAGGCGGCGCGTGCCGGGATTGGAGCGATCACCAAAAGGACAGAGGGCATGACAACACATGATGATGTCGTTGATGCAATAGTGAAGCGTAGAGAAGCCCGCCCGCTATCGGATTCGGGTGCGTTCCTTGAAGAGGCGGCGGGCGTAGCCGAAAAAGTGTTATCTGTGGCGAGAACCTATCACCGCCAACGCTACGCCACGCCGGAGCAACAGCTGGCAGGCATACCAAAGATGCAGGCGGCGTTGGAAAAGGCTGCGGTGTCGATTCGCAAGATGGACGCCGAACTCAAGGCTTGCCTTGCTGAGGCTCGAGAGGGCTGAGACTGAAGCGCACCATGCCATGCGAGGTTGTCGCGCTCTGTTTGCAGCAAGACGCGGCAATGCCGCCATCGGCTATGCTTGCATCTGGGACACATGAACGGCATTCGTGGCGGTAGCTGCCACGAGCGGGCGGGCGGGTCTGTTCGACAGCCCCAAAAGGCAACGCATCCCAGGTAAACTGTGTAAGGATGGCTCCCCATTCCCGCTAGGCTTGGTTGGCCGGGAATAGCAGAAGGGGAAGTGTGACCATGAAATGAATCAGCGACTAGCGGGCTTTGATTATCGGATGCCGTCGATTTTGCAAAAAAATCGCGGGCGCGAAAATTTGGCCATGAGCCTTGGAAACTCCGGGCGCTATTGCCCAGAGTTCAA
>DATBPZ010000002.1:0-3427 GCA_036561105.1 Methylocella sp.
CGCAGACCCCCGCTTTGGACCAGGTTTTTGTCCCAGGGGCGGAAGCTGCCAGTTTTTAGTCCGCTGAAGCCTGAATTATATCAGCCGTTTACGGCGTCAATGGCGGAGAGGGAGGGAGTGGGCCCTCGCGGCCGTATATCCAACTAAATCAATGTGTTCCGATGTGCCCTTGTTGATCGTGTGTACCACTCTCGTGTGCCACTCGCAACCATCGATTTAATCACCCCCGCGAAAAAATCTCAATGATAGTACGGATGTCACGGACTGCTGCCGGCGCCATCTCCGCAGCGTTGCGCTCGAGGCGCCGCAGCAACTCCTCACGCGCTTCGCGAATTCTCGGTGTGCGCGTTGTTGGCGGCAGAATTCAAGCTCGGCCTAGGCCTTTCTGGATATCTAGCGGCCATTTCAGGCAAGAATCGTCCTATCGATCCGAGAGACCGAAGCGACGCCGGTCAATGTCATGGCGACGCGCATCTCATTTGCGAAGATATCGAGCATGTGCTCAATGCCGGCCTGTCCGCCGGCGGCCAGGGCAAAGGCGGGCGCGCGTCCGAGCATGACGCCCTTGGCGCCCATCGCTAGCATGCGCACAACGTCGAGGCCAGACCGAAGACCGGAATCGACGAATACCACGAGATCATCGCCAACCGCATCGGCGACTGCCGGCAACGCCTTGGCAGTCGACAACACGCCGTCAAGCTGCCGTCCGCCGTGGTTCGAAACGACGATTCCATTTGCCCCGAACCGGACCGCATCGCGCGCGTCCTCGGGTCCAAAATACCCTTGATGATCATTGGACCCTTCCAGAAGTCGCGAATCCATTCGAGATCCGACCATCCGACAGTGGGATCGATGTTTTTGCCAAGCGCCATCAAGAAAAGGCTCGGCGACGTGTTCCATGATCTGGCGCGGCGCCGCCGAGACTGCTTTAACGGTCGAAGGCAACATCGCCGTCGTCGAAAAGGCGAGACGACGGAGAGGCCGGGGTCGTACCAGTGACATCACGCGCTTGGCGCGAACATCTTCCGCGAATATGCCATCGAGATATTTTTGAACAAATTCAACGTGCTTGATCGGATGGTTCATGGCGACGCTTCGTTGGGATGGAATTCTCAATCCGCGTCATTTGTCCACGAAATTTGGCCAATATGAGTCTCCGCGAAAATGAGGGGATTCATGAGTATAATGAAATGAACTTCAGCTCCAGATGACTAGCACGCATCAGCCGATTACTTTTTGTGTGCACGTTTTCGCGATTCTGTCTTTTTGGAGGAGGGTTTGCGTACAAGGGGGGTGTAGATATCACGGAGAGCCTCAAGTGTTATTACGTCGGAAAAACTTCCAGCTTGGACGTTCTCGATCGCACCTTTCCAGGCAACTACAAATGCTTTTAATTCTTCGGCGTTATGTTCCTCGCGCTGGATAATTTCCAAGAACGCTTCGACATCGGCAGATGTCGGCGCATGGTCTTCCTTGTCGTTCTTGGCGGGCTGAAGTCGCTCAGGCAGCCGGTCTCGAAGGGCCTGGTCGGCATCATCAACTTCAGCCGTTATGCGGCGCCACGGATCATTTGGAAAACGCTTAAGAAAGTCCAGCTCTTTCACCAAGCCGTTCACGCGAAGCAATAGCGCACACCCTAGCCGGGTGGCGGTCTGCCGATCCGCAAGAAAATATCCAGGGTGAAAAAGAGTAAAGCAGCCTGAACCGTCGTAGCCAAGGCGATCAATATTATTGAGGAGTTCGCCAGCGAGTTGGCTTGTTGCGCTATTGCTGTCCAGCAGGCCAATCGACTCCACGGTATGACTGAAGGGATTTAAAGCAAATCTGACGATTTGAAGTTCGCTGGGTGGCCCCGTGGATACAGGCTCTTTAGATAAAACAGCGAGTCCTTTCATCGTCGGCCCAAACGGATTGACGATGGCAGTTAGGATAATCAGCGCAACTAAATTCTGCTGCAAGTCATCAAGCGGGATAAGCTTGGGCTTGTCAAACCAAAGGACAGCGCGTTGCGCCTCGTTTCCAGGTTTCAGATCAGCGGACATTCTTTGTCTCCTTTGGCTCTTGCACTGCAATCTCCATCCTTCGACGGTACCTGCTGACAAGACCAGCCAGGACGCGCCATGCAAAGGCTAAATTATTATTTGTGACGAACAAACCTCGCTTTCATAGTTAGTTCATCGCCCGCAATTTGCCAGAGCCCCGCCGCTCGATAACGCCCTAAAGCATTTCCCATACCCAGGCGCCGGATCGGCCGTAATTGAGAGCCTGGCTGACAGAATCGACCTGATCGTCGAATTTCCCACCCGGGAATGCAAACAATTCGCGTTCGAGCTCCGGCAACCAGGACGCGCGCTCGGGGAAGAACACTTGACCCGCCTCGAATACTGCCGAGGCGACCGACATCCGCGAGATTTTGTCACGTTCCGGCTTGATGCCGATGACACCAAAGACTTCGTATCTAAGCTCTTCAAGCAAAGCGATCGCGGTTCCCGCCTCTTCGATAAGAACGGTGTCAGCTTTCCAAAGATGGGCGAGCTCGATCGCTTTTGCCTTCAGCGTTGGATAATCGACACGTCCGCGCCACACGTCGAGTAAATACCAGCCTCCCCGTGTCGATAGCCATGTCGTGCAGACCGACCAGTCATTGTCGGGACCGCCCTTCGCCGCCGTATCCCAACTCTGCACTACGACCCGCGAGTCCGTAATCGGAAGCTCCTTATAACGCCGCACCCAATGTCGCTTGACCATGGCGCCGCCCGGCGGCACGGGCGCTTGCTGATATTGCGCCGAAAAGACGTCGCCGCCGAGAGCATTGCGCATGTCGTCGAGGACATGCAGCGGCTCCCTCTCGGGCGCGAGCAAATCGCCGGGTCGGCGATGATGGAGCCTGCCGAAAGGCAGCGAACCCGTCTCATGCTGTTCGGCTATGGCCGGCAGGCTGAGAACCGTCCAATTGTCGGACTGGCCTAAAACGAAGCCTGTGAGATCGTCCATATGCAGGCGCTGCATAACGATCAAGATTTTCCCCGTGCGCTTGTCGTCGAGACGCGATAGCAGGGTGTTCGCATACCAGTCGTTCACTGCCGTTCGCTTTGAGTCGGAGAGCGCGTCCTGCGGCTTTAGCGGATCGTCGATGATCAACAGGTTGCCGCCGCGGCCGGTTAACGTGCCGCCAATTGAGGTCGCCAGCCGAAAGCCCCGCCTCGTGAGTTCGATCTCGATTTCGCTGTCCTTGTAAGGGCCAACGCGCGTATGGGGAAAGGTCGCTCGATACCAACTTTTGTCGATAAGGGCGCGAAAATCATTGGAAAAGCGACGCGACAGATCAGAGGAGTAGCTCACGCAAATGATCCGTTGCGTCGGGTCGTGCCCCAGCATGAACGCTGGATAAGCCACCGACGCAATAATTGACTTGAGCGAGCGCGGC
>DATBPZ010000003.1:0-100367 GCA_036561105.1 Methylocella sp.
TCGAGAACATGTTCGGCAGGCTCAAGGACTGGCGGCGCATCCACACGCGTTACGACCGATGCGCCCATACTTTCATGTCAGCAATCTACATCGCCGCAATCGTCATCTTCTGGATCAATCAATGAGTCCTGACCGTAGCTAGATAGGCTTGCTGGCGAAGAGGCGCCGGGACGCATCGACCGGCGTCGTCAGTCCTCGTCCGAAACCGGCAAGCCAGGAAGAGGCGCGGTCAATCCCGATCCGGCTACCTTGGCGGAGACTGGAACGGATCGCCCTAGCCTGCTCCCCGAGGATGTTAAGCGAGATCCAGAGCGCCATAAGGTCACCAGACCGGATGTGCTTCGCGAGAACTGCACCCTCGCCGTAGGAGTAATCGCGCATCAGCCGCAGTCCACTACCGTCATCGCAGGACCGTTTGCCCCAGTGCAGAACTCCATTATCGGGGTCCCGCACAACCTTCACCCCGGCACGCAGCGCACGGTAGTAGATATCGTATTCTTCGCAGCTTCGGAATGGAGCGCCGGGGCCAATGGCGTCGTCGAAACCGCCGATCCGCTCGAAGAGCCCGCGGCGCGCGAACATATTGGCGCCGGCGCCTCCCCGTAGCCGGGCCTTGGCCGCGCCAGAGACCTCTTCCAGCCGCTCGGGACTGAAGGTTGGCACGAACCATTGGCTGGGGTCGTGCGGGATGGCCAAAAGCGCCCCGTAGACCAGGTAAACTTCCGGCCGTGCTTCCAATAGCTCGTGACCCCGCGTCAGCCAGTCCGGGCACACGGTGCAATCGTCATCAGTAAAGGCGAAGAGGCGGCCGGAGGCGTGCACCATGGCGGCGTTGAGCGCCGCGGACTTTCCCCGCACCGGGCTGTGATAGACGCGCAAGCGAGGGTCTCGGATACCCATGTAGGGTTGGGGGCTCTGGTCGATAACGATAACCTCGAAGGAGCTATGATTGCTGACCAGGACGCTCTGAAGGCAGGCATCGAGCTGCTCCGGCCGTCCCCGAGTCGGGATCAACACCGAAATTTGCACCGGCCCATCGATTGCTCCTCGGAGGGAGTGTTCCTGATCGTACCCATGACTCATCTGGCTCCCCCGAAATCGCTACCCGCCTCCCTTACAGCGGCTAACGCCTCTGACGGCGTCATATATTGTGGTACGAACGCTAACAGCGGCGGGCATCTTAAGGCGATCCCTGCGGCCGAAGTGTCGGCTGCGGCCAGGGTGAGGGCGCGGCGCCGCTGCAGGACCATCAAATGAGAACTATCGCTGCCAAAGCCCGAGCCGGACACCGCTCAGCGCAAACCAAGAGTGCGAAAGATATTGGACGACGACTGCCCAGGTGCAGAGGTCTGCCACTCCGCCTGCACATCAAAATTCCGTCCGCGCACGGCGGCCTTCGCACGTATCAGCCTGCGTAATTTGGCCACAAAGTACGCCGGGTATCCCAATAGCGTCGCTGCATACTCCCAAACCCCGACTGCGTATCCACTCCCACCCAGCCGTGCATGCGCGATTCGTGCTCCGGCTAAATCTCCGCTAAGCGCGCTGCGCATGACGAAGCGTAGATAGCGATGCAGCGCCCGTCGCACGCCGCGGCGGCGGGTTTCATCGTCGAACCGCTCTGCCTCATGCATGGACAAAAGAAACTCATTCCAGAAATGCAATTTCGAGCGCACGTCTTGGGCACTCACAGTGTCTTCGTGCTCGCGTGTGAAGACGAGCGGTTCGAAGACAAACCCAACGTCCCCTGCCCGGCAGAGGTGCTGGAACGCATCGGCATCGGCATGGAACGGCAAAGTGAAGATGTCGCCAGGCGGGGCGGCCGATCTGCGCCAGAAAATATGGTGATATGGGGGCAAATTCTCCCTCAAGAACGCAGCGCGCTCCGCGAACTCCCGTCCCGGATGGGTCTCTCGGGTCGGGTCGAGATCAATTGAACGTACGGTTCCGTTGTAACAATCGAGGCAGCTCGCTGTAGTAACGTTTGGGTTGCGCTCACAGACATCGACAAGCCGCGCGATGGCGTCGGGGCGCATAAGGTCGTCGGCCGCCAGGATCTTTAGGTAGCGCGCCTCAGCTGGGGCGAGCGCTACCGTCGCGTTGTAGTTCTCACGTTGCGGCAGAAGCGCGGAATTGCGCTTCGTCACGACCGGAACACGCGAATTCAGATATCGCGAAATGATCTCAGGCGTCGTATCCGTGCTCGCATTGTCCAACACGACATGGACCAGATTGGGATAAGTTTGCGCCTGAACGCACGCCATCGTCTCGGCGAGATACTTCCCACCATTATACACGGGCGTCAAAACGGCGACCAGCGGCTGTTCGCTGGCAGTCATCGAATCCTCGCCCTCATTTCTTACTGCACGTGTCGGCATTGATGTCAGCTTTCCTGGTCCGGAAAGGCGGCCGCGCACCATCACCAAACGTCATTTTTTGTTCGGTCGAGCACTGGCTGCCACCAAGCGTTTCCGGTAACGGATACGCCTAGCCGTGCCACGCTAACACCAATCAACGCTGACAACTTGACCTGTTTGAGCCTCGAAAGCCGCTTTGGAACGCTAAAAACCGAAGTCATCTCCCGGGCCAGCATTCCCCCCGCGGGAAGCGGGCGAAAAGCAGCTTAATCCGGCGTCCTCTAAATCAGGAGGTCAACTTACGCACAAAGCGTCAGTCCCAGATCTGGACTGTGGGAACCGGCGTCACAAACTTTCCCCCCCATTCGCGAATGCCGGCGAGTTGGTTCATAATCTCAAGTCTCAGGTTCCAGGGCAAAATCAGGACAAAGTCCGGCCTCGCGTCCATCAGCACCTCCGGCGCCACAATTGGAATATGGCTGCCCGGAAGCAGCTGGCCCTGCTTGTGTGGATTGCGATCCGCGACCAGCGCGATATCCCCGGTTCCAATGCCGCAGTAGTTTAGCAGTGTGTTTCCCTTGGCCGCAGCCCCGTAGGCGCCAACTGTCTTTCCGGCAGATCTGGCATCGGCTAGGAAGGCACGGAGCGCGTCTCGGCATACTGGAATCTGGGCTGCAAACTTCGAATATGTTTCGAGCATATCCAGTCCCGCCGCAGCCTCATCGGCACGCACTTTGCGAAGCCCGTTGCCCTCCGCAACATCTTTCCGGCTGGCATGGACGATGTAATAGCGCAGCGACCCCCCGTGGGTGCTGATCTGTTCGACGTCGAAGACTTTCAGCTCATGGCGCGCTAGCAAGCGCTCTGCTGCGAGCAACGAGAAATAGGTGTAGTGCTCGTGATAGAGCGTATCGAACTCCACATGCTCCATAAGTGGCAGAAGGTGCTGCACTTCAATTGTAAGTATTCCCTCCGGCTTGAGCAGCACCGCCAGACCAGCCGTGAACGAGTCGAGGTCAGGAACATGGGCCCATACGTTGTTGGCGATGACCAAGTCGGCTTTGGACCGCCTTGCAACAACGGCCTCGGCAACCTCCCGGTCCAGATATGAGACTTGTGTCGGAACGCCGATGCGGGAAGCTGCAGCCGCAACGGTATCCGATGGCTCGATCCCCAAACAAGGAATGTCGGCTGCAACAAAGTTTTTCAGGAGGTAGCCATCGTTGCTGGCGACCTCGACAACAAAGCTCCCACGATCAAGACCAAAACGGAAAATCGCCATCGAGGCATATGCCTCGGCATGTTTCTGCCAGCTCTCTGAAAACGACGAGAAGTACGCATAGTCATAGAAGAGTTCCTCGCGAGGGACATCGGTGTCGACCTGAACAAGGAGGCAATCGGCGCACACGAGGGCACGCAGCGGATAGGCACGCTCATCATGGCTGGCCTCAGCGCTTCGCAAATACGAGTTGGCGGGTGGCTGAATACCCAAATCGGCGAACACCGTTGTAACATTGGCGCCTCCACAACCGCGGCAGGTTGTCCGGATAACCGCTGCGCCGAAACTTGGCCGCGTCTGAGAAACATTGGTCGTTATGCCGTCTCGTTTCATGCGCTACACTACCACCCCTAGCCACGAGGAGGAACCCTCATTCCTCGGAATCGTGCCCGCTCGATTTCGATCCACGCAGAGCTTTTATCATCAGCAGAACAGGCACCTCACCTTGGGCGTCAGTCCCACACTTTCCAGGGGGCCTTGCCGCTCCCCCAGAGCTGTTCCAGGACCATCTTGTCGCGCAGCGTGTCCATGGGCAGCCAGAAGCCGTTGTGACGGAACGCTGCCAACTGACCCTGTTCGACGAGGCGGCTCATCGGCTGCTGCTCCCACACTGTCAGATCGTCGTCAATCACATCGAACACAGATGGCTCGCATACATAAAATCCTCCATTCACAAGGCCGACATCTCCACTGTCTTTCTCACGAAACGCAGTCACCTTGTTGCTGTCGGGTGTGAGCCCTAGGACACCGAAGCGGCCTGCCGGCAGCACCGCCGTCACCGTACATGCGACGCCGCCCCGGCGATGAAACTCCAGCAGGTCGGTCATGTTCACATCGCCGACACCGTCACCGTAGGTTAGGCAAAACGTCTCGTTCCCAATGACGTCTTGCGCCCGCTTGATGCGGCCGCCCGTCATGGTATCGAGTCCCGTGTCCAGCACGGTAACCCGCCACTGTTCCGCAGCAGCACGCAGCCAGACGATGTCGCCCGTGGCCAAATCGATGGTAAAATCGGATGAGACGCGGGTGTAGTTGAGGAAGTACTGCCGGATCACCTCAACCTTGTACCCGCCCAAGATAACGAATTCGGTCAGGCCAAAGTGAGCGTAAGATTTCATGATATGCCAAAGTATTGGCTTATTGCCTATTTCGACCATCGGTTTGGGACGAATGCTTGTCTCTTCACTCAGACGTGTTCCAGAACCGCCGGCAAGAATGAGAACCTTCATAATATACTCGCTTTTGGCCCAACGCTTCGTGTAGCTTTTTATCTGGCTCCGAGCACGTCATTGTTCGCAGCTCGCTCATGTGAAACAACTGCGTCTAAGGCAAATCCCGCTTCCACAGCCTTGCCAGTGCCCAGGAGGCACCCGTCATATATGCCGCCGGAGGACTTCGCACACCCGGTCGATCTCATCCTCGCGAATGTCGTGATAACTCGGCAGATTGATCGCGCGCTTATAAAGCGAATAACTCACTTCGTTTTCGGGCTTATTCTCGAACATCGGCAGCATGCTAAGCGGCCAGAAGAAAACGCGCGCGTCAATGTTATGCGCACGCATGTCGTTGAGCAATTCTTCGCGATCAAACGACACGTCGCGGTTTGCAACGATCGTCGGCATCCAATAGCCGTTCACCGTGCCTTTGGGCTCGACATTGAGCGCCAGCGGAAGATCGGCGAGGCGGTCCTTATAGGCGAACATGATTTCCCGCCGCCGGGCAACGAGTTCCTCCACACGGCTGAGCTGGGCGCAGCCGAGCGCTGCCTGGATGTTTGACATTTTGTACTTGTAGCCAATCATGTCGGGCCAGAATTGCTTCGACTGATCCGGAGCGCGGCCAAGTGCGTTCAACGCTGTCACGCTACGCGCAAGCTGTGCGTCGTCGGTGGCGAACATGCCCCCTTCGCCCGTCGTCATCGTCTTCGAACCATGAAACGAGAAGGCCGAATAGACGCCCATTGTCCCAGTCCGCTTGCCATTCTTCCAGCGCGACCCCAGGGCTTCGGCGGCGTCCTCGATGACTTGTACGCCGTGACGCCGACCGATATCGAGGATCGCATCCATATCGGCCACCGAACCGTAGAGATGCACAGCTATGATCGCCTTGGTCTTCGGCGTGATCGCAGCCTCTACTTTTTCGGGATCAAGGCACCACGTGTCCTCAAGCACATCGACAAAAACCGGTGTCCCGCCAAGATAAACGACGGGCGCCGCCGGGGCGATCCAATTGATGTCGCCAAGAATAACTTCGTCACCTGGTCCAATTCCCAGTGCAACGAGGCCCAAATGCAGCGCTCCGGTCCCGCTCGACGTGGCGACCGCGTGCTTCACACCCAGCCACTCCGCGAATTCTTTCTCAACCCGGTCCACATAGTCGTAGCAATGCTCCGCCCACCCAGTTGCCGCCGCATCCGTCACATACCGCACTTCAAGTTCGGTGATGGACGGTTTTGAATAGTGGATTTTAGAAGGCGCTACGCATTCCGATATGGGCTTGAGATTTAGCATGCCCATATTCCTCCGGCCGCCCGCAAGCAGCGCCTCATGACTAGATTGTCAACCATTTTGCGCGGCACCCGATTTCCGGTATTCGCGGCCGAGCTCCAGAGCAACAGGCGAATCTTTCGGCGAGTGTGAAATGCGAGGACTCACCTCGCCGTCAAAGGTCTCGCCAGGCGAGCCTGCGGATTTATAAAGCGTGAAGTGCGGGGCGTCGACGTCGCCGTCATCGCGATGCGTCGTATAGTAATAAAGATTGAGCACCTTGCGTTGCACACCCACTGGGCATTTGTTCGGCAGCCGCTGGCCATGATTCGAATGTTCGCCGGTTGAGAAAATGACGAGGCGATTGAATTGCGGGAGATTGGAAACGACGGGCCGTGTCAAGTCCTTGGCCCAGAATTCGAGGGCGCCGTCCCACTCAGGCTCCCAGCGCTCAGGCAAATAAAGGAGGGCGTTCACGCGCCGATAAGCTTGCAGCTTGTGGTGCCAGTTGAAATCGGCGTGGATATTCAGGAAGTCACCGGTCGAGCTTATATGCACTCCGCCGCCAATGAAATAGGGGTCAGGAAGAAGGCAGTCGATGCCGGTCAAGGTCTCGAGGAAAAGCGTAAATTGACGCGAGTTGAACTCACGCAGCATCTCGCGGAGGAGTGGCGGGAGCTTTGTTTCATCATGCTGAAAGCGCCGGCGATTGTTCTTGTTATCGCGCTCGACCCAGGAAATATCCTCGGGTTTGGGGAAGGCGGACGCGAGTACGTGCGCTAAGTCGCGTGGGAGGAAGTTGTCAAGGCAGATGTTCGGGAAGGGTGCGGCGCTCTGGTATTCCTTCGCGCGCTGGACCGCGATTTGCGCATAACGCCGATCATCGAATACTCCAAGCGGACTCTGGGAATGGCTTGATGTCGTCATGGCGATGGTCCCCCTGGACCCCCTTGATGAACAGCTTGTATGATGCCGAGGTTGATGAAGCAATCGTGTAGGTTAATGAAACAATCGTGTAGATCTAGGTTAATGAAACAATCTTGTCAGGCTGAGTCCCGGTCCTTCGGCCCCAAACTGGCTGGCAGCGATCGTTAGCTCTGGCACCCGCGCCGTCCTCAGCAAGACTGATCGTTTGCCCGCCCCCCGGGGCTCACCCATTCCTTGCAATAGAAAAATACTTTTACTCCGCAATTATATTCAAGCCTCGATGCCGCGCTCGACCCGGAACCCATTCTTAGACCCGGGTTTGCGACGCACAGGGAGCAGCTTAAAGTAAGAGAGTCTCTGGCCCGTCTGGTTTAATTGTCTCATTTCTCAAATACGAGACCCAAATGGGAGAGTGATCTCAGCCAGCCCAATGGCTATATTCCCCTTGCAGTCGAAGTGCTCGAACGCAAAATCGAACTTCTCGTGGGCCATTCCGGTAGGAGGCGGAGTTTTTCCTATTATTGTGCGCGGATGGCTTGTTTACAGCGGGCGCGATTGGAGAACTGGTCGAGGTCGGAGAACGAGACTCTGGGAATGGAGTTGTCGGATTCCTTTGAGCGTGATGTCACCAGCGGACTATCTGTTTTTTGGCGGTTCCGGGATCGCAACGAAATACGATCATCACATCGCGCTTTTGCAGGCGCGAGCTGTCCAACCTACCATCTTGGAATATGTTAGGGTATTGCTTGTTATGGACATGGCTCGCACTCCAAAATCGCCGCGGCGACGTTTGGGGCGCGGCTAGGCTTTGGCCGCGCACGCGGACAGAGCTGAGACGGATAACGGATTCGAATTTTGTTTAAACAGTTCGAACGGAAATCTGTCTTCGGTTTCCAGTCAGAATATTTGGATTATCTCTGATCTGATCCGGCATGAGCGCCGTTTTCGAAAGGTTCCTTTTGCGCAAGATTATCTGTATTGCAGCGATGATGGGGTTAATCCTTGGCACGGTGGCGGGCCTGCCGCATTCCGTGAAGGCCGCCAGCCGGAATGGCCTGTGGATCATCGTCTCCAATATTTGTCTGCCCGCCTACCAAAGTGTCGGTATGGCGTTCCCGTGTGCCGAGGTCAACATCTCCAAAGGTCCAGAGCATGGCTTTGCTGTTGTGCAAACACCGTCGATAGCCACCCATATCGTCGTTGTGCCAACGACGCGCATCTCGGGCATCGAAAGCCCGGACCTGTTAAGGGACACGACCCCAAATTATTGGGAGGCGGCTTGGAACGCCCGCCGATTTGTTGAGGACGGGGCACACCGGCAGCTGCCACGTGAGAAAATCGGCATGGCTATAAATTCGTCTGTCAGCCGTAGCCAGGACCAGCTCCATATTCATGTCTCCTGCATCTCCCCGGAGGTCACAGAATTTTTGCACCGCCAGCGGGCAGGTATTCGAGGAACTTGGTCCTTGCTTCACTCGAAACTCCTGGGGCACAGGTTTGTCGCAATGAAAATCGAGGCGGACAACTTAGCCCAGGCAGATCCATTCAAACTGCTCGCCCGTGGCCTTCCTTCGGGCAAATTTTCCATGGCAAGCCAAACGCTGGCTGTGGTGGGAGCAAAATTCGACCACGACAAAACAGGTTTCTATCTTTTGGCCAACGATTCCGGCGCCTCGCCGGCGGATATCGTGAGCGCGGAAGCGCTGCTCGACGAAAACTGCACCGATTGAACGGAGAGCCGGTTATATCGACAGCTGACGAACCCGCCATATTCCTTTCCTGCCGTGAAACGGCTCACGATCTTGTTCAAGGAACGTGAGCCAGTTATTTTGTTATGCGTTAGGGCATTGCCTTTATCTCGGAACCTGTTCGGTTCGGAATGCCACGGAGCCCATTGGCAAGCCGCTAATCGTGTCCAACAACTGTTCCCGCGGAAGGAGAAGGATTATTCCAGATCCTTTGGTCGTAGATGGATGGAGTTTGGGTCCCCGCCGCCAGCGTACCATTGATGCTCGAGTTCCATATGATCGTGTCCAAAACGCCTGTGCTCAATGAGAAAAATACAGGGCAGTTCGTACAATTGTTTCCCTGAAAGATCGTCCCGACGATACCATAACCCAGACCACCGCTCGGCAAAAAAGGGCCGTCGGGATCCGCGTAAAGAACATTGTTCGTGTAGCCGTCAGAATAGTCAACTTTTGGGGTCCCTAGCAGGCCTGTGATCGAATTGTTACGAACTTCAATACTGTCCAGAGCCGTACCCCAGATATAGTTCGGGTCACGCATTCCCGAAGCGACAGTAATATAAGCAGGACGAAGACCTTTTGTATTTAGCAAAGAATTTCCATTTATTTCGATATTCCTGTAAGATCCGAATTTAGGTTTGGAGTAACTCAAGGCTTTCGTGTCCTGGATAGCAAATAGCCAAATTCCTCCACTATCTTTTAGAGTATTATTTACTATAGAGACATTATAAAAACCCGCAGCATACAACAAAATACCGCGCGGATTGTCCTGCATTAAATTGGAACGGATCAGTCCATTCTCTATTGATGGCACGAATATTGAAAAGTTGTCGCCAGGCGCCGGAATGATATCCCAAGAACCACTTATCGTGAAAGTATTATTGCTGATCTTGGTAATTTGTCGCCATTGACCGGCCCCCTTTCCGCTGACTATCGCAATCTTGGAACCACTATTGAAAACTGAAGATGCTAAATAGTTCCACGCACAGGTGCCTGCACACTTTGAACCAGAAGTTACTGTTGTAGCATCGGCTGATGTTACCGTCCCAACGTCTTGTTGTAATTTCGAATAAGCTCCACCTTCGCTATTTATGGTCTCACCATCATTGAAGTTATTCTTAAATGATCCATCAGAAACATCAAATATATTATTCTGGATGACTAGATTTTTAGCGAATTCGACCGCTATTTGTCGGCCCATCTGGCGTGTCACCGAATCTCCTATCTTGATGGGCGCATTTTGTGGGTCATCATTGTACCAACTGATATTGGCCGCTGTGACCGTGACCTTATCTGACGCGCTTCGAGTAAAATGATTTTTTTCAATCAACCCATTATACATGGTGAGAAAGGCATTCCCTCCCGAGGCCCACGAGATGGTGTTATTTTGGAAGGTGAAGTTCGTTAGGTTTTCAAACCAAATCGGACCCACTCCGCTGTACCCTGGGCGGGAGGGATCAGGCTGCTGGTTGTTGGTTGCTTGATGAAACGTGGAGTTGGCAATAACCAGTCTATCCGCATTTTTAATGCTGAGAAATATTCCGGTGCCAAGGTCCCAATTCACGCGCTGGAGAAAAAGCTTACTGGTCGATCCAGGCGCGACGATATTGCGAACGGACTGACTGCGCGTATCGATATTTTTAACCGAGAGATCGGCTAAGCCGGACATTGATGCGCCCGCCATCCACGAAATTCCCCAGAAGGAATATGACGCGGGCTGTGCTGACGAGGGACCCATCAGGATCGTCGTATCACTGGCGCTGTGCCCTTGCAGCACCACGTTCGAAGCCATGTTGAGGCCAGATCCCGAAGGGGAAGCAAGCCTATATGTTCCGGCTGGCAAATAGACGACACCCTTGTGCTTTGCAGCGAAGTTGATGGCGGCCTGGATCGCGGGCTGATCGTCGGCGATGCCATCCCCTTTTGCGTGAGGCATTATAAAGGGATCGTTGGTGACGTTGAAAACATGATGGTCGGCATTATCGACGGTTCCATTGTAGCCGGGGCCGTTCTGGTAAACAAAATCCCTCCCCCAGGGCATATTGAGCTGAAAATGATCGTCGCCGTTTGCAGCGTGCCCGAGCACGCAGTCGCTCGTGTAGGTCCAATTTGAGCCGCTGATCACTTTGGCACGGTACCAGTGGCCGGGGATGACACCCGCAGGCGCAATAACGGTCAGCGAATAGGGATCACTTTTGCTAACATCGACGCTGGCTGCGATCATCGCCCCGGTCGATTGATCCCCCAACATTACGGAGACCGGAGCCGGCGCCATATAAAGGTTACGCCCGAAAATTCGGAAGCTGTCATTGGGAGCAATTTCCGGCTTATCGAATTGCATCGCTTGCGGATAGTTGATTCCGAACGTCTTGCTCCACGAAGTCCCGTCAGAGACAGCCAGATAATAGACATCGAACGCTTGGCTCTTCGGGACTTGGAAGGCAACGACGTTGTTATCTCCCTTGATGATTTTTACGGGAATCGGCGACGCTGACGTAAACGGACGGAAATAGACCCTTGGCGAGGATCCAAATCCACTTCCTTCGAGGCTCACGATATTGCCGGGCGCCGCAGTGGACGGAAGATTAAGAATAACGGGCGTGCTCCAAGCTGGGGTGGCACAAAAAATGACTAGAGTCACCGCCTGCCAGCACAGCTGAGAATGCCCGGTTAATCGCCGGGTCCAGAGACGGGCCAAGTGGAACAAGCGGCTGGGGTTTAGGGTCATCGCAGACGGTCCTTTTTTTGTAATTATTGATGAATGATGATTACCAGCAGTGTACAAAATACATTCATACACATAGAGAATCATTGATCGAAATCAACAGGTCTCCCATCACTGCCTGACTTCTTCTTGTTGCCGATCGGCGGTCCGTTTCTCCCCAAACCGCGAAATGCGCGGTCAAAACTGTCAAAATGCAGAAACTCCGGATAAATACTGCGTGGTACAAAAGATAGAAAAAACTAGCTAATTCTAAATGATACGTGCCATTTTTCATAGATAAAACAGTTACAGTAACAGACATTTATTCAATCCTCGTTTCCATAAGAATAATTAGCTACTGTATAGTATAGTTATGTCTGTTTTGTTGCCTGCATTCGTAGACATAATTGCTTATTGTTCCTCTATTTTGCTGAATGATAACTTATTAAGTTTTAATTTGTTGTGGGCATGGCAAAGCTAAAGCGCGTTTTAGAAGTTTTCACGTGGCTTTAGTGGCGAGATGCTGGCGACAACAAGATCGCTTATCCATGATGCACATGGATCCAAACGTAATAATAATGACATATTTGAAAAGGCTAATGCGCTGCCCTTGCACGTTGGCAACAAGGCCTCGCCGCTCATCGGGTAAGATGGGACCAACGCTCAATTGCTGAGCAATTCAGCATCTCATCGGCGCGGCCGTAGTGGTAGCAAAAGATGTTTTCCGAGCCATCTCTAAGCCGCGCGGCAGCCTTGATTGCCGCCTGCCGTCGTGCCGCATTTTTTCTTGCTACCGCCGAGTCCTGCACAGGAGGCTTGCTGGCTGCATTGATCACCGCCATTCCGGGATCATCCGACGTGTTTGAGCGCGGCTTCGTGACCTATTCCAATGCCGCGAAAATAGAATCCCTCGGGGTCGAATTGCGAATTTTGGAGCAGTTTGGTGCGGTTAGCAGCGAAACGGCGCGGGAGATGGCCATCGGGGCTCTCTTACACTCCAAGGCAAACATCGCGCTTTCGATTACCGGAATAGCGGGGCCTGGCGGGGGGACGCCGGAAAAGCCCCTGGGTCTCGTCCATTTCGGCGTGGCAAAGCGAGAGGGCGCGATCATCACCATCGAAAAACGCTTCGGTGACCTTGGCCGTGATGCTGTGCGTTTTGCGGCGGTAGTGATGGCGGTCGAATTGCTCAGTGACGCCGTTCAAGGCGCTTAGGACGCCTTGCCATAAACAACATCGGCGCGGTCCTCGAATGCCGCCGCGAACTTGCGAAAAGCCGTGTCGAACATGCTGCCCATGATGAGACCGAGGGCGCGGTTCTTGAATTCATAAGCAATGCGGAATTCGACAAGACAGGTTTTCCCGCCTTCACACTCGTGGAAGCTCCACAGATTTTCGAGATGCTTAAACGGTCCATCTATATATTCGACGAGAATCTTCTGCTCCAACCGCTCACAGGTGACGCGGCTGGTGAAAGTTTCCCGGATGGCCTTATAGCCGACCTCCATATCCGCGATGAGGATTAAATTGTCCCCCTTTTCATGGCGCTTGCGAACGCGCAAACTGCGGCAAAGAGGCACGAAACGCGGATAGGCCTCGACATCGGCGACAAGCTCGAACATTTCTGAGGCGGTATGATAAACCCGATGCGTGGTTTTGAAAGAAGGCATGCCCGTTCGCGCAATGTGACAGATATGAAAAGCGCCCGGCCGTCAGGCGGACATATCGCGGCCCCGCGAAGCGAGGTTCGCTTCGCGCCCCATGATCTAGCCGCTCAGCCCTCATCCCGCAAGGCGAGGCGGCGCGCTTTCAACTGGGCGAAATCCGCGCCCGCGTGATGCGAGGATCGCGTCAGGGGCGACGCCGAGACAAGCAAAAAGCCCTTGGCGAGGGCGATTTCGGCGTAAGAGGCAAATTCGTCCGGCGGCACGAAGCGGACGACGGCGTGATGCTTTTTCGTCGGTTGGAGATATTGGCCAATGGTCAAGAAATCCACGCCGGCGGTGCGCAGATCGTCCATCAGCTGCAACACCTCATTTCGTTCCTCGCCGAGTCCCAGCATCATTCCGGACTTCGTAAACAGTCCAGAATCAAGTTCCTTTGCCCGCTGGAGAAGCCGGATCGAATGGAAATAGCGCGCGCCGGGGCGCACCTCGAGATATTTGGAGGGTACTGTCTCAAGATTGTGGTTGAAGACATCGGGCTTGGCCGCGACGACCGTCTCGAGTGCGCCCGGTTTGCGCAAAAAATCCGGGGTTAGAACCTCGATCGTGGTGTTTGGGCTCGCCGCGCGGATTGCCGTCACAACGGAAACGAAATGCCCTGCCCCGCCATCGCTCAGATCATCACGATCCACCGATGTAATCACCGCATGGGCAAGCCCCAGCTTTTCAACCGCTGCGGCCACGCGGGCAGGCTCTTCAGGATCGAGCGGCCGTGGCAATCCTGTCCTGACATTGCAAAATGCACAAGCCCTCGTACATGTGTCGCCCATGATCATAAAGGTTGCGTGTTTTTTCTCCCAGCATTCACCAATGTTGGGGCAGCCGGCTTCCTCGCAAACGGTGACAAGCCCATGCTCCTTAACAATCGCCTGCGTTGCGGCCCATTGCGCCGAGCCCGGCGCCTTGACCCTGATCCAGCTAGGCTTACGCGCCACCGGCTGATCGGGCCGGTGCGCTTTTTCGGGGTGGCGCAGCGCTATAGCCACGCCTTGATTGTTTTCAAGGGGTTTGGAACCCGAAGCCATACGTCGCCATCTCCAAACGGTCATACGGCGCTTGTGCGACGCTCGTAGAACTCTTCCGTTCCGGTAAAGATAGGATGCTGGTGGCCGGATGTCACCCAGGTTACTCCTTTGAGCGCTGCTTTACTTGCTTTGACGGAACAAAAGCCGGGTCCAAGTCATTAAATTCAAGACAATCAGCCGAAGGTTGATCTTAATGCCTTATGCGAGCAACGACGATCTTCCATCATCCGTCCGCGACCATCTGCCACCGCATGCTCAGGATATTTTCCGGGCGGCTTTCAACAGTGCCTATGACGAATATCGCGGCGAACCACGTCAGGAGGAAATCGCCTTCCGAATCGCCTGGGCGGCGGTCAAGAGGAGTTATCATAAGGTTGGTGAGCGCTGGCTACCGAGCGAGTAAGGCAGATACCGCCAAAACCTTACATATGAATGACGCGCCCATACGCGTCGAGCACGCTCTCATGCATCGTTTCCGACAGGGTCGGATGCGGGAAAATCGCATTGATGAGTTCCGCCTCTGTCGTCTCGCAATTCATGGCGATGACAAAACCTTGGATCAGTTCTGTCACCTCCGCCCCAACCATATGGGCGCCGAGAAGCTTTCCGGTTTTGGCGTCAAAAATCGTTTTCACGAGCCCATCGGGTTCGCCAAGCGCGATCGCCTTGCCGTTGCCGATGAAAGGAAAGCGGCCGACTTTGACGTTAAATCCAAGCTCCTTAGCCTTCGCTTCTGTGAGACCGACGGACGCAATTTGCGGATTACAATAGGTGCAGCCTGGAATCATCGCCTTGTCCAAGGGATGCGGGTCGAGTCCCTTGATCGCCTCGACGCAGATCACGCCTTCATGTTCAGCCTTATGCGCGAGCATCGGGGGACCCGCGACGTCGCCGATCGCGTAGAGTCCGGGGATATTTGTCCGCCCTCTGCCATCCGTTGCGATAATCCCGCGCTCGATCTTAACCCCCAGCGCCTCAAGCCCAAGATTTTCGACATTACCGGCAACTCCAACGGCGGAAATCATCCGCTCGGCCTCGAGCACCCGCGTCCCAGTGGTATCTTCGAGCGTGGCGGCGATGCCGTCCTGCTGCTTCTCGACCTTTGTCACTTTGGTCGACGTCAAAATTCCAATGCCTTGCTTTTCGAACCGTTTGCGCGCCAGGGCCGCGATCTCGGCATCCTCGACGGGGAGAATTTGCGGCAATATTTCGACCACGGTGACTTTCGAACCCATGCTGCGATAGAACGAGGCAAATTCGATCCCGATCGCGCCCGAACCCATGACAATAAGCGAGCTTGGAAATGTTTCGGGCACCATGGCCTCGAAATACGTCCAAATGAGTTTTCCATCCGGCTCAATACCCGGCAGGATGCGCGGCCGCGCACCGGTCGCGACAATAATATGTTTAGCCCGATAAGTGCCTGCGCCCAGGATGCCTTTGGGGACTGGGTTCGATGGTTGCATCGCAGGCTTTTTGGGGGCAGTGACCAAAACCTCGCCGGGTTTGGTGATCGCCGCCTCTCCCCAGATCACATCGACCTTGTTTTTCTTGAGCAAAAAGCCGACGCCAGCGTTCAATTGCGCCGACACGGATCGCGATCTTTTGATGACAGCCGTGGGATCGAAACCAATCTTACCTTCGACCGTAAGTCCAAAATCCTTCGCATGGTTGAGGAGCTGAAAAACTTCCCCCGAGCGCAACAAGGCCTTGGTTGGGATGCAGCCCCAGTTCAGACAGATGCCGCCAAGATGCTCGCGCTCGACGACGGCCGTCTTGAAGCCAAGCTGAGCCGCGCGGATCGCCGCCACATAGCCGCCGGGTCCACCGCCGATGATGAGAATATCGTAGGAGTCAGCCATCGCCGGCAGATCCTAGAAGGTCTGAGAGACACGACATCATACAAGCATCCCCGCCGGGTGTTCGATCAGAGTTTTGAACGCGGCGAGGAGCTTTGCCCCCAAGACGCCGTCGACCGCGCGGTGATCGCAGGACAGTGTCACGCTCATCACGGTCGCCACGGCAGGCGCGCCATCCTTGACGACGACACGCGGCTCGCCAGCACCCACAGCGAGGATGGTCGCTTGCGGCGGATTGATGATGGCCGAAAAGCTCTTTGTGCCAAACATGCCGAGATTGGACACCGACGTCGAACCGCCCTGATATTCTTCCGGGCGCAGCCTGCGGGCGCGCGCACGGTTGGAAAAATCCTTCATCTCGCGCGAAATCGCCGACAGGGTCTTTGTCTCGGCGGCACGGACGATGGGGGTGATAAGACCGCCAGGAATCGCCACCGCTACACCGACATCGGCCTGCTTGTGTTTCAGCATGGCACCCTCGGTCCAAGTGACATTGGCATCGGGAACGCGGATGAGCGCCATGGCGAGCGCCTTGATGATGAAATCATTGACCGAGATTTTATAAGACGGCTTGCCCTCCGCGTCCTGAGGAGCGGCGTCATTGATCGCTTCGCGCAAACTCATCAGATCATCGATGTTGCAATCGGCGGTCAGATAGAAATGCGGAATCGTCCGGCTCGCTTCAACCAGCCTGCGGGCGATAGTTCTTCGCATCGAGTCGTGCGGCAACTCCTCAAACGAGCCAGCCACAAAATTTTGCCTGATTAGGTCATCCGAAGGCGCTGGCAATGGAGCGGATGGCGCCTTCGCTTCTGGAATGCGCAGCGCAGCCGGAGCGTGCGCAAGCGCCGCTTTCACATCGCGCTCGATGATGCGGCCATGCGGACCCGAGCCTTGGATCGCCGCGAGATCGAGCGCGGACTGTTTGGCAATCCGGCGGGCCAGCGGCGAGGCGAAGATGCGCGGGCCAGCCTCTCCGTTGAGCGCCGGAGCGATGGGCAGGGCGGCGGCTGGTGCCGCTGGCGCCGCCTCAGGACTCTTCTCACCGGCTGGCAGAGGCCCGCTTGCGACGGATTTTGCGTCTTCCCCCTCGCCCGCGATCAATCCGATGACATTGTTCACCGGCACGTCCGCCGTTCCATCCGGCACCACGATTTTGGCGAGCACGCCTTCATCGACGGCTTCCACTTCCATGGTCGCCTTGTCGGTCTCGATCTCAGCGAGCACATCGCCCGCCTTGATCGTGTCGCCTTCTTTCTTAAGCCAGCGGGAAAGATTGCCCTTTTCCATAGTTGGCGAAAGCGCGGGCATCAGAATATCGATTGGCATGAAAGGCTCACATTTTTTTGCAGCTCAACGATACAGCACGGCTTTCGCCGCCGCGACAATCTCTTCCGCATTCAGCAGCGCGAGCTTTTCGAGATTCGCCGCATAAGGCAAAGGCACATCTTTGCCAGTGATCCGGATCACCGGCGCATCGAGATAGTCGAAAGCCTCTTCCATGATTTTCGCGATGATCTCGGCGCCGACCCCGCTTTGCGGCCAGCCTTCCTCAACGGTGACGCAGCGGCCGGTTTTCTTGACCGACTGCACAATTGAATCAGTGTCCATCGGCCGGATCGTGCGGAGGTCGATCACTTCGGCCTCGATGCTCTCGCCCGCCAGTGCCTCTGCCGCCTTCAAGGCGTGCATCATCCCGATGCCAAAGGAAACGAGCGTGACATCCTTGCCCGCACGGGCGATCCGCGCCTTGCCGATCGGAACCAAAAAATCGTCGAGCTGCGGCACCTCGAATTTGTGCCCATAGAGGATTTCGTTCTCTAGAAAAATAACCGGGTTCGGGTCGCGGATCGCACTCTTCAACAGCCCCTTGGCGTCGGCCGCCGTAAAGGGCATGACGACTTTCAGCCCCGGGATATGCGAAAACCATGCGGCATAATCCTGGCTATGTTGCGCGGCCACCCGCGCGGCGGCGCCATTGGGACCCCGGAACACGATCGGGCAATCCATTTGGCTACCGGACATATACCGGGTCTTGGCGGCGGAATTGATGATCTGATCCATCGCCTGCATCGCGAAGTTGAATGTCATGAATTCGACTATCGGGCGCAAACCCGCCATCGCGGCACCGATGCCAAGTCCGGCAAAACCATGCTCCGTGATTGGTGTATCGACAACCCGTCTGGCGCCAAACTCATGCAACAAACCTTGCGTGATTTTGTAAGCACCTTCGTATTCGGCCACCTCTTCGCCAATTATAAAAACGCGGTCATCGCGGCGCATTTCCTCAGCCATCGCATCGCGCAAGGCTTCGCGCACGGTCTGCATGACCATGGATGTGCCCTCGGGAATTTCGGGCACGGACTCTTTTGCGGAGTCGCGAGGCGCAGCGATGTCAGAGCTGGCTGGCTTTGGCGCTGTCTCTGAGTCATTGCCCTTGGGGGGATCCGCATCGCCGCCGTTCGGAGCGACGGGCTTCTTGTCGCCGGAAGCGCCCGATGGCGTCACCGCCTGGCCTCGCACCGCTCCGGCATCCTCCCCCTCCCCGGCGATCACCGCGATGGGCGTATTGACCGCAACATTGTCGGTTCCGTCCGGCACCAGAATTTTGGCGAGCGTGCCATCATCAATCGCCTCGACTTCCATTGTCGCCTTGTCGGTCTCGATCTCCGCGAGGACATCGCCCGAGCGCACCGCGTCACCTTCCTTTTTCAGCCATTTCGTCAGCTTGCCTTGTTCCATGGTCGGCGAAAGCGCGGGCATGAGAATATTCGTTGCCATCTAAAGTCCTTATCTCGCCCAGCTCATCGTCTTGCATTCAAAAAACTAAACGAGGACATCCGTCCACAACTCCGCAGGGTCCGGCTCCGGCTCATGCGTGGCAAAATCGGCAGCCTCCGCGATGACGGCGCGAACCTCGGCATCGATCTTTTTCAAATCGTCTTCGCTTGCCTGCTTTCTCTCCAACAGACGCAACCGGACTTGTTCGATCGGATCGTGCTCGGCGCGCATTTTTTGAACTTCGTCCTTTGAGCGATATTTTGCTGGATCCGACATGGAGTGGCCGCGATACCGATAGGTCTGCATTTCGAGGATCATAGGGCCGTTGCCGCCCCGGCACCATTCGGCGGCGCGGATCGCGGCCGCTTTCACGGCGCGCACGTCCATGCCATCGACCTGCTCGCCCGGAATGTTAAAGGATTGACCGCGTTTGGAAAAATCGGTTAGCGCCGATGACCGGCTGACTGAAGTGCCCATTGCGTAGCGGTTGTTTTCAACAATATATACAACAGGCAGTTTCCAAAGCTCCGCCATGTTGAAACTCTCATAGACTTGGCCCTGATTTGCCGCGCCGTCGCCAAAATAGGTAAAGCAAACATTGCCATTGCCGCGATATAAATTGGCGAACGCAAGCCCGCTCCCGATCGGCACTTGCGCGCCGACGATGCCATGGCCGCCATAGAAATTTTTTGCCTTCGAAAACATATGCATGGAGCCGCCCTTGCCCTTCGAGGCGCCGCTTTTGCGCCCCGTCAGTTCCGCTAGAACGGATTTGGGGTCCATGCCGCAGGCGAGCATATGGCCATGATCGCGGTAGCTCGTGATGGTCTGATCGCCTTCCACCGCCGCCATCCGGACACCCGTGACAACAGCTTCCTGGCCGATGTAGAGATGGCAAAAGCCGCCAATCAGGCCCATGCCATACATCTGCCCCGCTTTTTCCTCGAAGCGCCGGATGAGCAACATATTGCGATAGGCGGTCAGCTCCTCGTCCTTGTTAAAGGAGATATCCTGCGCCGCCGCTTTTTGCGCGTTCCCGGGAGTGGATTTGCCGCGAGCGGCGGTAGATGCGGCGGCCATGCAAAACCCTTTTGACTTGGCGGAGACCATTGCCCTTAAAATAGCGCGCAAACGGCAGGAAAGCGAGCCCTTGCCGCTGGTTGAAGCCTGGTTACAGCAGGATGGCTCGAAAATGGACGCCGGTTTTCAAGAGCGCGGCGAAATGCTACCTGTCCGCCGCAATCCTCGATCACGCAAGCCACCATGTGCCGAAAGCGAGGCTCCCAATCGTCAACGGCAGCCCAATCCGCAAATAAGCGAAAAACGAGATTGTCACCCCCTCCTTCTTTGCGCGTTCCGCGACAATCAGATTGGCAACGGAGCCAATCAATGTGAGATTTCCGGCAAACGTGGAACTCATCGCCACGAGCCCCCAAGCCCGGCCCGGATCAGGCAAGCTCACAATGAAGGGCTTCAGGATCAAGACAGCCGGCACGTTACTGACGAGATTGGAAAGAGCAGCCGTCACTCCCGACAAAATCCAGGCGTTTTCGAGATGAAAGCGGTGGACAGCCGCCATAACATCTGCCGTCAGGAGCGCTTTTTCGGCACCCGCCACGACGATGAAAAGTCCGGCGAACATCAACAAAAGACTGCCATCTATCCCCGCATAAAGTTTGCGCGGGTTAACGGAACGCGACAAAAGCAGCAGCGAGCCGCCGATCAAAGCTGCTTCGGCGATGGGAACTCCGGCAAAAAAACCAGCAATAACCCCCAAGGTCACAAGCACACCCTTGGCAAGCTGCTTTGAATGCTGGCGCGGGCGTGGCGTTTTCGCGCTTGAGCCAAGAGAGGCCGAGAATTCCTTATGATAACAAAGGAGGAGGAGGCCTGCCGTCAATGCAAGGGCAAACACCGCCGCCGGGGCGAGCTTGGCTGCGAATTCTGCATAAGGAAGATGGGATGAGACGCCGATAATCATATTTTGCGGATTGCCGGTAAAGGTCGCGGCGCTGCCCGCGTTCGAGGCCATGGCAACTGCCAGAAGATAAGGGACCGGATTGCGGCGCAAGGCGCGGGTGACGTCGATGACAAGAGGCGCCATCACAAGGCAGATGGCGTCATTGACAAGGAAGGCCGAGAATACACCCGTAACAATGACGATAACGATCAAAAGAACCGGCGCCGAAGGGGCGCGGCGCAAAGCGAAACGGCTCGCAAGTTCAAAAAAGCCTGAGACGCGCAACTGACTCACAATGATCATCATGCCGAGCAAAAGCGCGATGGCGTCGAGATCAATGGCTTTCAGCGCTTCATCGAGACTGAGGGTCTTCAGCGCGATCATCAGGCTCGCGCCGACGAGCACTATGCCGGCACGGTCGATCCGCAAGCCGGGGGCTCGGCCAAAAGCCACGCCCGCATATGTCAAAACGAAGACAGCGATAGTTGCGTCGGCCGCGAGCGAAGCAGAACTCATGGGGCTTTCGCTCATTCTACGATCACGCTGGGCACGGTCGAGTCTGTCCCTTGCGTCTCAGACATGGCAAAAAAATAAAGCAGAAATCCTGAAGCCGCTATGCCCGCCAAAACAAGAAATGCGGCAGAAAAACCCGCATGAGCGACGACGAGTCCTGCCAACGATGTGCTGAGCGCCGCGCCGATGCCTTGCGCCGTGATCACACCGCCCTGGGCCAGATTGAAATGGCCGGTGCCGCGCGTCAAATCCGCAACGATGAGCGGAAACAGCGCGCCATAAAGCCCGGCGCCGACGCCATCGAGACTTTGCACCGTGAATAGCCAAAAACGGTCATCCGACAAGGGGTAGAGAAAACCGCGTAGGGACAAAATAGCGAATCCGGCAAGAAACAGAGGCTTTCGGTCCCAAACATCGGCCTTATGGCCGACGAGCATGGCCATCGGGACCATGACGACCTGCGCCCGCGACGATACAGCCCGACATCAGAGCGGTGCCTTGATTCTTGTCCTGCAGAGCCAGCTTTTGGCCGACCAACGGCAGCATCGCGGCATTGGCGAGATGAAAAATCACGCAGAAAAGGCAGAAAATCATAAGGCCTCGGTGACTCAAGAGCACACTGAGACCAGAGGGCTTATCTCGCGAAGTGAAAGGGCCATCATGGAGGCCACGGGCGCGGTCATAGTCAATGGCGTCCGCTCTAATGGTGAGGACGCTTACGATTGATAGCAGCGCCATGCCAGCAAGAATATAGAAGACTACGATAGGCCGCCCTCCCTTCCAGGCGCAAACCCCTGCGAGGGCCGCCGCGAACGCGTTGCCGGCATGATTGAACGACTCGTTGCGGCCAATACGGCGCGTGAACGCATGCGGCCCCATGAGTCCCAAAGTGATCGCGGCAACCGCCGGTCCAAAAACACTTTCCGCCGCGCCAGCAGCCGCTTGCGATCCCGCGACGAAGACAAAGGAAGACATGAAAGGTAGCAAGATCGAGGCACTCGTCACGACCAAGGCAGCGGCGACCATGATCCCCCTTTTGGCATGGCTCACGTCAATCAGAGCACCGGCCGGAGCCTGCACGACAAGGCTAGAGACGGCGGCAATGGTCATCACAAAGCCGATCTGATCTTCCGCCCAATGGCGTTCCGTCAAAAGATAGATCGCAAGATAGGGTCCCAGGCCCTGACGCACATCCGCAAGGAAAAAATTCACGGCATCAAGCGAATGGTCCTGGCGCATCTATCATTCCGGGAGACCCGAGCGTCGTTTGCTTAAAGTCTCCCGATGAGCCGATAGTTCCCAGCTTAGCTTTGAATCGCATTCCGTCCGGATGCAACCCTCTCGCACCGCGCGGGACTGCACCCAGCGGTCTATTTTTGCGCTCGGGGGAAAAATACGACGAGATCGTTACGGTTGACCCGTCCGAGCAGAGACCGTGTTTCCTCATCGAGAAGATCGCGATCAATCTCACGGCCGGACAGCAAGGATATCCGGTGATCCCACGACGCATGCTCCAATTTGAGAGCGTCCAAATCACTGCGCAGAGTCGCAATCTTTTGTTCGTATTCGCCCTTGGTTTTGAGACCGCGCTCGCCATTCACCGCGTGCCAGACGAAATAGCCGCCGATCGCGCCAGAGACGCAATACAGCAGCAACGGATAAAAAGTGGCGCGCACGCGTCGGTAAATGACCATGCCGTAACTTTGGCCGATCCTGGTAAGCGAATGGTTAATTTGCGCGCTGGAAAAACAGGTTAGATGGAGGAAATCGCATGGATTTCGCGTATACCGGGCGGAGTTTCGGTACGCTAAACACAATCTTTAGACCGGAATGCCCTTCGATTTCGCGAACTTCCGAAATTTGTCCCGTAAAGAATGTCCCCCTTTCGCCTCGTTGATGAGGGTCAAGACAAAACTCTCCGCCTCCCGCAAACGGGTTGCAAGGACCATTGCCTTCACGGGACCGATTGACGCCGCCGACATCGACAGGCCGCGATAACCTAAGGCAAGCAGCACCATCGCTTCCAGCGGCTTGCCACCCATTTCACCACACAACGTCAAAGGTGTATCGGACGCGCGTGCTGTGTCGGCGATCAGCTTCAAGGCATGCAGGAAGGGCGCTGACAGCGGATCGAACCGCGTCGCGACCCGCTTGTTGTCGCGATCCGCAGCATAAAGATATTGGATGAGGTCATTCGAGCCGACAGAAAGAAAATCGACCCGCTTGCAGGCTTCCTCAAGCTGCCAGAGCATCGAGGGCACTTCGATCATGATCCCGAGTTTGAGGCTCGATGGCGCCGCGCGGCCATGCAAGCGCAAATGCGCGAGTTCACCCTCGACAAATGCTTTCGCGGTTTCAAATTCTTCTAATGTTGCAATCATCGGAAACATGATTCGCATCTCGCGTCCCGAGCTTGCCCGCAATAAACCGCGCAATTGCGAACGCAAAAGACCGGGCCGGTCGAGTCCAATGCGGATGGCGCGCCAGCCAAGCGCCGGATTTTCCTCCTCAACTTTCGCCATATACGGCAGGATCTTGTCGGAACCGATATCCAGGGTCCGGAAGGTAATGGATTTCCCGTCAACCGAATCAAGGGCGGTCCGGTAAAGGGTCTCCTGCTCGCTCATCTTTGGCAGGCGCGAGGCGAGCATAAACTGGATCTCCGTCCGGAACAGCCCGACTGACACCGCCCCCGTCTCGGCGACGTGCTGGAGATCGACAACCATGCCGGCATTCATATGCAGATCAATTGCAACCCCGTCCTTGGTGACGGTGGGCACGTCACGCAATTTATGATACTGCGCCTGCTTACGGGCGCGCAGCCGCGCCTTTTCGGCATAGGAATGTTCGACGTCGGGCGACGGCCGCAAATGAACGTCGCCCGAAAGACCATCTACGATCAAAGCGTCGCCGGGCTCGACCAAATCGACGATATTGGCAACATCTCCAACAGCGGCAATGCCGAGCGCGCGAGCGACGATCGCGACATGGCTCAATGCGCCGGATTCCTCGAGAACCAATCCGCGAAGTTTTGCGCGGTCATATTCGAGGAGCGCGGCGGGCCCCATGGAGCGCGCGACAATGACCGAGTTATAAGGCATCTCGTCATGTGTTCCGACAAACCCCTGACCCGTGAGCTGATGCAGCAAACGGTTGGCGAGGTCGTCGAGATCATGCAACCGCTCGCGTATGTAGGGCTCGGTTTGCCGCTGCAATTTGGCGCGCGTGTCGTTTTGCACGCGCTCGACCGCCGCTTCCGCCGTCAGTCCGGTCGCCACCGCTTCGCGCAATCGCCGCAACCAGCCCCGGTCATGCGCGAAGAGCCTGAACGTTTCCAGCACATCGCGATGCTCTCCTGGACCCATATTGCCACGGTCGATCAGGAGATCGAGCGATCGGCGCATGGCACCAATCGCCGTATCGAGCCGTTCAATTTCCTTTTTGACGTCTTCGGCGACGAGTTGTTTGACGATGATACGCGGCTCATGCAACACGACATGGCCAAGCCCGACACCCTCGGCAATCGGGGTCCCCCTGAGCGCGAGCGGCCGGCGCAACGCGATGTCGCGGCCCGGCGGTGCCAATGATTGCAGTTCGCCCGAGGCGATCATCTCGGCCAGCAGCATGGCCGTTGTCTGCAGCGCCTCGATTTCTTCCTCGGGATAGGCGCGGCGTGCTTTGTTTTGAACCACCAGAACGCCGAGCGTATTGCCGCCACGCAGAATCGGCACGCCAAGGAACGAGGAATAGATTTCCTCGCCGGTTTCCGGCCGGTACATAAACGAGGGATGCAATTGCGCGTCGGCAAGTGCGAGCGGCTCGGCGGTCTCGGCGATCAAGCCGACCAGTCCCTCACCAGTGCGCAACGTGGTCAAGTGGACGGCTTCTCTATTCAACCCCTCGGTGGCATAAAGTTCGAGGCGTCCGTCGGCGCGGAGCACATAGACCGAGCAGACCTCCGCCACCATGTTCGCGGCGATGTGCACGACGATTTTGTCGAGCCGCGCCTGCGGGCTGACCGGCTCCGCCATAACCTCGCGAAGGCGGCGCAGCAGCAGACGGGGACCGCCGAGCGTGCCAAACATGGACGTTTCCTGCTCCGATTTCAGATTACCATCCCCGCGGGCACGCCGGATCAGCTAGAGCTAGGCCGTCAACCGGCGGCCGCTCCGCCGATTTCAGGGTTCCCGCCCCCACACAAAAAGCAATCCGCATTCCTTCCGCACCTCAGGGGCGGACCACCCAACCAGACACCGAATTCTACGAAGTCTGGGCCCAATTGTCTGCCGGGGATACCTGCAAACTCCAGACCACAGCTAAAAAATCTTCGGCGAGGCGCTACGCACTGTGGCTCAAGCTTTGTCCAGCCCATAAAGGCTGTGCAAAGTTCTTACGGCCAATTCGGTGTAAGCGGCCTCGATCAAAACCGAAAATTTAATCTCCGACGTCGTGATCGCCCGGATATTGATGCCTTTTTCAGCCAGCGCCTTAAATGCCCGCGCCGCGACGCCCGCATGACTGCGCATGCCGACACCAATCGCCGACACTTTCACGACATCGCTTGCTCCATGCAAGCTTGTAAAGCCGATGCGTTTCTGCTCCCGAAACAAGATCGTTTGCGCCCGCTCGAAATCAGCAGCGGACACCGTAAAGGTGAGATCGGTCACGCCCGATTCTTCCGACGCGACCTGAATGATCATGTCCACATTGATATTGGCTTCGGCGAGCGGCATGAAAATGGCGGCGGCGACGCCGGGGCTGTCCGCGACACGGCGCAATGTAAGCTGTGCCTCGTCCCGCGAGAAAGCGATCCCGGTGACCACATGGCTCTCCACTATATCCTCCTCGTCACAAATCAATGTGCCCTGATTGCTTTGGGCCGGATCGTCGAAAGATGACCGGACAAATGTCTTGACCCTATGCGCCATGGCAAGCTCCACCGACCGCACATGGAGAACCTTGGCCCCGAGCGAGGCCATTTCCAGCATCTCCTCGAAGGCAATACGATCGAGTCGCCTGGCTTTCGCGACGATTCTGGGATCTGTGGTATAGACTCCATCAACATCGGTATAAATGTCGCAGCGGTCCGCTCCAAGCGCCGCCGCCACGGCCACAGCGCTCGTATCCGACCCGCCGCGCCCAAGCGTGACAATACGGCCGCTTTCCTTATGAAGGCCTTGAAAGCCGGTGATCACCGCCACCTCACCCCGCGTCGCAAAACCATCAAGAATCGCTGTTGCGCCAATATGTTGTATGCGTCCCGAGCCATGATCGTTCGATGTCAGGATCGGGATTTGCCAGCCCTGCCACGAACGCGCAGGAATTCCCTGTTCCTGCAGAACGATGGCAAGGAGACCGGCCGTCACCTGTTCGCCCGAGGCAACCACGGCGTCATATTCCCGCCGGTCGTAAAGTTTTGCGGCGTCCTCGCACCACCCAACAAGCTGATTGGTCGCCCCGGCCATCGCGGAGACGACGACGGCGATGTCATGGCCAGACAGGCGCTCCCGCGCAATGTGCCTTGCAACATTGCGAATGCGTTCTATGTTCGCGACCGATGTGCCGCCAAATTTCATCACAAGACGGGACATCCGGTCGCAAACGCCTCCCTTCCGGCATCTGATTTTCGTTAAGGAAATCAACGGAGCCCGCGCGGGGCTGCCCGGCGAACATGCAAATGCCGGAACACGAAGTCAATGGGTATTCAACCATGCTTAGTCAGGAAAAAAGCCGCAGCGACACGACGATCGACCCGGAGGACGTTGCCCGCTTCGACCGGCTCGCCGCGCAATGGTGGGACAAGGACGGTCCCATGCAGGCGCTGCACAAATTCAACCCGGTCCGCGTCGCCTGCCTCCGCGAGGTTCTCGGCCGCCATTTCCCAGTTGCGGACGCGCCACGTGACTGGCGTTCCGCCCAAGCGCTCCAAGGCTTGACCATTCTCGATATCGGCTGCGGGGCCGGTATTTTGTCCGAACCCCTGGCGCGGCTCGGCGCCAGCATGACCGCGATCGATCCGGCCGTTCGCAACATCGAAGCGGCGCGGCATCATGCCTCCAAAGCTGGTCTTCGCATCGATTACCGCTGCGCAACGGCGGAGGACCTGGTCTCCGACGGCGCCGTCTTCGACGCGGTGCTGGCCATGGAAGTCATTGAGCATGTGAGCGATGTGGGGAACTTCCTGCGCCAGGCAGGCGCGATGGTGCGACCTGGTGGACTGCTTGTCGCCGCGACGCTCAACCGGACCCTCAAGAGCTTCGCGCTCGCGATTGTTGGAGCCGAATATCTGTTGGGATGGGTGCCGCGAGGAACCCATAAATGGCGCCAATTCGTCACGCCGCAGGAACTCGCCAAGGAGTTGCGGGCGCGCGGCTTGCGGATCAAGAATGAGACGGGAGTTGCGTTTGATCCCTTAACCGGCAAATGGCAGCTCTCGCACGACATGGATGTGAATTACATCATGGTTGCGAGCCGTCCGGAATGATGCCGCCATCTCTTTCCTATCTGATCTCTTCGAGCTTCCATGCGGAGAGCTCTTAAACCCAACCGTGTTGGAAACTCCGGAAGCCGCGACACATGATCGACAAGCAATTCGTGAAGCAGATGGCCAAATACAATCGCTGGCAAAACGCCAATCTGTACGCGTGCGGGGATGAACTTTCCGACGAGGACCGCAAAAGCGACCGGGGCGCCTTCTTCGGTTCCATTCACGCCACTCTCAATCACTTGCTATGGGCGGATCGAGTTTGGATGCATCGTTTCGCTGGTACGGCAAAACCGCCTGGTGACATCAAGTCATCGGCCGCGCACATATCCAACTGGCAGGCTCTCAAGCAAGATCGCGAATCTTTCGATGAAGTGATCCTGCAATGGGCGGAAGGGCTCGACGAAGGATGGCTCGACGGTGAGCTGACCTGGTATTCGGGAGCCGCACAAGCAGAGATCACGCGTCCGAATTGGATATTGGTCTCTCACATGTTCAATCATCAAACCCATCACCGCGGCCAGGTCCACTGCATGATCACACAATATGGCCTTAAGCCGCGCGACACGGACCTGATGATCATGCCTGTGAGCATTGATTGATTGACCGCATTTTAGCAACACGCGCGACTCCCGCGCCTATTCATGGCAAGCCGATGGCGGATGTTTCCCTCACCCTCAGCCCGCAAACACCCGCCGATCTCGCGGCGATCGAAAAACTGGACGAGCGTGCCTTTGGGCCGGGCCGCTTCGCGCGCTCGGCCTATCGGCTGCGCGAAGGAATTTCGCCGGACTACAGCCTGTCCTTCGTTGCGCGGGTCGGCTCCTTGATGGTCGGCGCCAACCGGATGACGCACATTTTTTGTGGTGAACGGCCAGCGCTGCTGCTCGGACCTCTGACGGTCGATCCGCCCTTCCGCTCGGGCGGCATTGGTGAAGAGCTGGTGATGAAATCGCTTCAAGCGGCGCGGACGGCAGGGCACCAGCTGGTGCTTCTCGTCGGTGACATGTCCTATTACGGCAAGATGGGCTTTTTTCCGGTGCCGCCAGGCAGACTCGTTTTTGCAGGACCCGTCGATCCGGATAGGCTGCTTTATTGCGAACTTGTTGAAGGGGCCTTCGATGGTGTCAAGGGCAAGGTATGGCGGGCGTCGCGGCAGGGAGCGGCACGCTAAGATACCTCAGTTATTTTTGCGGGCTTCCCCTCGCCCTTCGAACACCCAAGCCGAGATGATGCTCCCCAGCAGCGCGGTGAGGCCCAAAAATCCGATCGCCATTGGCATGGTGCTGACCCCCTTCACTTCGCTCGCTCCTATGCGCTTGATCGCGGCATAGCCGGCGCCGCCATAAATGGGGCTGTCGCCAATCGCGGCGAGACGCGGCAACTCAACGTCGCTATTCTCAGCATTGCCGATTCGGCGCGAGGTGCCTCCCGTCGCCTCCGCGAGAGGTTTGAGTTTGTCCGGGGTCGAGACGACTTCCTGAAATTCGCGCGGATTTTCCGGGCCGACATTGGCGAGGATTGATAAGGTTCCATCGCTCAGCCGGTAGAGACCGAGTTCTGCGGCATTTACGCTTGCCAGCGAAATGCCCGGCTCGCCCGGCGTCAACTTCACGCTCTCCTCGGCGCCCGAAGGGGAGGTGACAACCACCGGTGGCGTCTCTGGCTTCAGGCTTTGCCGCTCGATGTCGATGACATGCCCGCGCACATTGGCGCGTAAGGCCTCCTCTTCCAATTCGGGTTCCTTCATCAGCCAATGAGCGAGCTTGCGCAGAAGATCAAGGTGCGGACCGCCGCCCTCAAATCCGCGCGCCCAGAGCCACATCTGATCGGTGAGCAGAAGCGCGACCCGCCCCTTGCCCTCGCGCGAAAGAACCAACAGCGGCTTTCCGTTGGCACCCGACAATATACTGGACCCGTGCGTGACCTCGGCGTTGACCTGGCGGAACCATTCACTCCACGCGGGCGGATCCTGATTGGCTCCCGGCAGGCCGCGCGTCACTGGATGTTTGACACCATCGCCGCTGATCGCGGCGCGGAACGCGTGTTCGGTCAGAGTCCCGTCTGGGCGCGCGGGCGCGATCCGCCCCAGGGGAGAGAAATAAAGCCCTTCCGGCTTGGCGAAATCAGGACCGGCCGCCAGCATGAGGGCGCCGCCTTCGCGCACATATCGGACGATGTTATCGAAATAAATCAGCGGCAGCACGCTTTGATTCGAATAGCGGTCAAAGACGATCAGGTCGAATTCCTTGATCTTCCGGCCGAAGAGATCGCTTGTCGGAAACGCTATCAGCGACAATTCGTTGATCGGCGTTCCGTCCTGCTTTTCGGGCGGCCGCAAAATCGTGAAATGCACAAGATCGACATTGGCGTCCGACTTCAAAAGATTGCGCCACATGCGTTCACCCGCATGCGGCTCCCCGGAAACCAGCAGAACCTTCAATTTGTCGCGGACGCCGTCGATCGACAGCACAACCTTATTGTTGATCGCGGTTAACTCATCGGGCAACGCCTCGACCTCGATCTCGATAATATTTTGGCCACCATGTTCGATTCGCACAGGCACGCGAATCCGTTCCCCAGGTGTCGCTTCGATCGTGGCGATAGGGTTGCCGTCGCGGCGAATCTTAAGCGCGACGGGGTCACTTCCGTTCGCCGTATCACTGACCCGCAACTCGATCGTTTGATCCTTCCCGACGATGCCGAAGCGTGGCGCCTCCAAAAGCTCGATCCGCCGGTCGCGTTCACCTTCATGGCCGGTGATCAGCGCATGCAGTGGCGCTTTGAAGCCGAGCGCGCTGGCGCTGCGTGGAATGTCGTCGACGACGCCGTCGGTGATCATGAAAACGCCGCCCAGCCGGTCCAAGGGGACATCGGCAAGCCCGGCATTCAGCGCGGCGAAGAGCCGTGTCCCTTCCGACTCACTCTCCTCGCGGCTGCTCTCGATCACACGCACATCGACATTGCCAAGCGCGTTGAGGTTTTTTTCGAGTGCGGCGCGCGCCTTTTCCGTCTGCGCGGGGCGTTCGCCAATCGTCTGACTGCCGCTTTTATCGACAACAACGGCAACCACTTCCTTCAACGGGTTGCGGTCTTCATGGACCAAGGAGGGGCCAGTCATCGACAGCAAAAGCAAGCCGAGGCCGAGCGCCCGGAGAAATGTTCCTCTTTTGCGGGTATAAAAACCCAAACCAATGAGGCCGACGGCGATCACCGCCAGTCCGGCGAGAAGCGGCAAGGGCAGCAGCGGCGCAAAGGACAAATTAAACTCGCTCATTCATCCTCAAATGCTTGCAGACCCATATGCTTCCAGTTTCGAACGCTCACGGACCCGCTCACTGCGAGCTGTTGCCGGGGTTGCCGCCCTTCGGCGGACTTTTACACTGCGTACCAATTTCGGCAATGTCCGGGTCAATGGCGGTGCTCACGGTTGCTGTTCATAGGCGGTGCCACGACACGCTTTCTCCTCAGAAAACTCCATCGCCTTGCCTGTGGATTTATGATGGCCAAAGCACGCATAAAGCGCTGGCAAGACAAGCAAAGTCAGGAGCGTCGCACTGATCAAGCCGCCGATCACGACCGTCGCGATCGGCTTTTGCACCTCGGCCCCGGTGCCGGTTGCCAAGGCCATTGGCACAAAACCGAGCGAGGCGACGAGAGCCGTCATCGCAACTGGCCGCAACCGGGTGACGGCTCCTTGATAAATCGCGGAAAGAGAGGGCATCCCCTCCCCGATCAGCTGCTTGATGTAGCTCAGCATCACAAGACCGTTCAACACAGCCACGCCGGAGAGCGCGATAAATCCGACCGCCGCCGAAACGGAAAACGGCATGCCGCGCAGCCACAATGCAACAACGCCGCCGGTCAGGGCCAGGGGAACGGCACTGAACACGAGGAGTCCGTCGCGCGGGCTGCCGAGAGCCGTATAGAGCAGCAGATAGATCAAGAAGAAGCAGCCGGGCACCACGATTATCAGACGCTGCCGCGCGGCGGCAAGATTTTCGAACTGGCCGCCCCAAGTCACCCAATATCCAGCTGGGAGTTGAATCTTTTGCGCGACTTTTCCTTGCACCTCGGCCACCAGCGAGGCAATGTCGCGGCCACGCACATTCGCCGTGACGACGACGCGCCGCTTGCCATTTTCACGCGAGATCTGATTTGGTCCCTCCGACATCACAAAGCGTGCGACTTGCTTGAGCAAAATCGCGGTCTCCCGCCCATTTTGAGTCGAAGGTGGCAATGGCACTGGCAGGTTCTTCAACGCTTCCAAATTCTCGCGTTGCTGGTCATTGAGACGGACGACGATGGGAAAACGCCGGTCTCCTTCGAAGACGACACCAGCTTCACGCCCGCCGATCGCCGCGCCGATAACATCTTGGACAGCAGATAGGCTAAGACCGAGACGGGCGATCTCCGCCTTGTCGATCTTGATCTCCAGGAACGGAAGCCCTTCCACTTGCTCGACCTTGACATCCTCGGCACCCTGGGCGCCGCGCAAAAGGGAGGCGATTTGGTTTGCAACCCGCAACATCGGCTCGAACTCCTCGCCGAAGACCTTGATGGCGATGTCGCCGCGCACCCCCGCGATCAGTTCGTTGAAACGCCACTGAATCGGCTGCGAGAATTCATAGGCATTACCGGCCAAACCTCCCAGAGCCTCCTCTAACTGCTGCTGTAGCTCCGCCTTGGTCAGGTGCGGGTCCGGCCATTCGCTCCGCGACTTAAACATGATGAATGTGTCCGAAGTGTTGGGAGGCATCGGATCCGTCGCCACTTCGGCCGTTCCCGTTTTCGAGAAGACGACCGCGACCTGCGGAAACCGGAGGACAGCTTTTTCGATCATAAGCTGCATGGCTTGCGATTGGGAAAGCGACGTGCTCGGAATACGCAAGGCATTCATCGCGATGTTTTTCTCGTCAAGCGTCGGAATGAACTCCTGGCCAAGCCGGGTAAAGAGCAGTCCCGTCAAAATGAGCAAAACCACGGCCCCCCCGATGAAGGCCGGCGGAGTATCAATGGCGCGGCGGAGCGCGGGTGCGTAGAGCGCCTTGAGCCCGCGAACGAAAACATTCTCCTTTTCCTGAATGCGGCCTGTGATCGCGATGGCAATCATCGCGGGCACGAAGGTCAAAGAGAGGACGAACGCAGACCCAAGCGCGATGATGACGGTCAGCGCCATCGGCTCGAACATCTTTCCTTCGATGCCTGTGAAAGTCAGGAGCGGCACATAAACCAAAATAATGATGGCTTGGCCATAGACGGTAGGCTTGATCATCTCCTGCGCCGATTCGATCACAGTGCTCAGACGCTCAGTTTGAGCGAGCGGGCGCCGGATCGCGTGCTGGCGGCCAGCCAAGCGCCTCAGGCTGTTCTCGGTGATGATGACAGCGCCATCGACAATAAGACCAAAATCGAGGGCGCCGAGACTCATGAGATTCGCGCTGATCTTGCCTTGGACCATTCCCGCCATGGTGAGCAGCATCGCGATCGGGATCACCAAAGCCGTGATGAATGCGGCCCGGAAGTTTCCAAGCAGCAGAAAGAGAACGAGGACGACGAGAAAAGCGCCCTCGGCGAGATTCGTCGCAACCGTCTTCACGGTCGCGTCCACAAGAAGCGTGCGGTTCAAAACCGTCTCGACCTCGATATCTGGCGGAAGCGAGCGGCTGATCTCCTTCATTTTGGCATCGACCATCGCCGAGACGCTGCGGCTGTTGCCGCCGATCAGCATCAGCGCCGTCCCAATGACGGCCTCCTCGCCATTCTCGCTGGCACTGCCGGTCCGCAGCTCGCGTCCGAGCTTCACCTCCGCGACATCCTTCACCCGCACGGGTATGCCGCCACGGGTCGCAACGACGACATTGCCAATGTCCCGGATGCTTTCCAAGCGCCCGCTGGACCGCACGACAAAGGATTCGCCATTGTCCTCGAGGTAGCCGGCGCCGCGGTTCACATTGTTGCTCTCGATCGCGTTGGCAAGATCGCCAAAGGATAGGTCGAGCCCGATGAGTTTCGCCGGGTCCGGCTGGACGTGGTATTCCTTTTGGAACCCGCCGATGGTGTCGACACCGGCAACCCCTGGGACCATTTTGAGCAGCGGACGAATGATCCAAGTCTGCACGGTACGAAGATAGGCCGTGCGTTCGAGGCCGGGGCTGAGATGCTCGCCTTCTGGTGTCATGTAGCTCCCATCGCTCTGCGACCCGGGTTTGCCATCCTTTCCCGGTGCATTCCTGTTCAGCGGCTTGTAGTGGACGGTCCACATGTAAATCTCGCCAAGCCCGGTGGAGACAGGTCCCATGCGCGGCTCGGCGCCCGGCGGCAGATTCGCCTTGGCCTCGGTCAACCGCTCATTGACCTGCTGGCGCGCGAAATAAATATCGGTCTTGTCGTCGAAGACGGCGGTTATCTGCGAGAAGCCGTTGCGCGAAAAGGACCGCGTGTATTCGAGTCCAGGAATTCCGGTGAGCGCGGTCTCGAGTGGATAAGTGACTTGCTTTTCAATATCAATGGGCGAGAGCGCTGGCGCAACTGTGTTGATTTGCACCTGGTTGTTGGTGATATCGGGGACCGCGTCGATCGGCAGTTTGGTCATCGACCAGGCGCCGAAGGCGGCGGCCGCAAGGGTGAGCAGCACGACAAGCCAGCGCTGATGAACGGAAAAGGTAAGAACGCGCGCAATCATTGAAGTTTCCGATCTAATCGCCTGCCCCAGCGTCGCCCTTGCCAAGTTCGGCCTTGAGCAGGAATGTGTTTTTGACCGCGATCTGTTCGCCGGCGATGAGGCCGGACGTGATTTCGACGGCTTGCGCGTCCGAACCGCCGATCGTGACGATTCGCTTTTGAAATCCCCCTGATGTCCGGACAAAAACCACTTGCTCGCCGCCGATTATCTGGAGCGCCATGCGGGGAACCCGGACATCCACGTGATCTTCCTTGATCGCGATCGCGGCTGTCACGACTGCGCCAGGGCGCCAGAAGAAGTCTGCGTTGGCAATCTCGGCAATCACCCTTGCCGATCGCGTATCTGGATGCACAAGCGGGCTGATGAAGATGATCCGTCCATCACGATGCTTGCCGCTGTCACCACCGTTAGTGATAGTGACTGCCTGGCCTTCCGCGATCATAAATAGATCTGCTGTTGGCACCGCCAGCTCAACCCAGACCTTTGAGAGATCGGCGACCGTATAAAGATCGGATGGATCGCCCTGGCTCCCGACCAAGGAGCCAACGTCCACTTTACGTTCAATCACGCGGCCGCTGATCAGAGACCGGATTTCATAGGCCCGCAGGCTTGAAACACCAGATTTCGCGGCGCTTTCTTGCTTCGACGCTTTTACCACTTCGGCCGGATCGAGATTGAGGGCGGAAAGTTTCTGCCGGGCCAAATCCAGTCTCAGCTCTGTTTCCAGAAATTTGGCGCGCGCTTGAAGATACTGCTGTTCGGCCGTGATCCTCTTGGTCCAAAGAACCTGCGAGCGTTCGAACATTGTCTTATCAAGATCGAAGGCGACCGAAGCGGTCAGATATTCACTTTTGGCATCGGCAACCTCGCGGCTGTCGAGAACGGCCACGACTTCACCCTGGGTAACGGCGTCTCCTAATCGTTTGCGCATTTGGGTGACCGTGCCGACCACCCTGGCGGGCACGCGAGCAACCAGATCCGCATCCAAGACGAGCGTGCCCGGCACGGTAAGCACCCGTTCAAGAACGCCTCTCTCGACGGTGGCAACCTCGATCTCTTGCGCCGCAATCTGATCGCCCGGTATCTCAATCGAGCCCTCGGCCGGTTTGCCGGTCTCAATTGCGCTTTGAGGGGGCGTTGACTTCTTTTTGGGTGCCGCGGGCTCGGCTTGTGTACCAGCCAACGTCTCCTGTGAGACGAAGACCACACGCGCACTTGGCAACCCCTGTGTCGACGCGCCAACCAACACGGCACCCATGGCCAAAATGGTCACGATGATGAAAATCCGTTGCATATGAGACTTCTGTCTGCGCCGTGTTTCGCTGCGGCTTGTGAACAGCGCACGCCGCATGAGGGGCGCGCGTTTTTGAGGCGGGCACGCGTGTGACGGTCTCACAGCGCGCCCGCAGCGAACGTCACCACATCGGTGACGACGGTGAAATTAAGCGCGCGGCGGCTTTTGGGGAGGATAGGGTTCCTGCGACGCAAACATATTGACGTGCGTCAAATAGATTGCGGGAACCGGGTCAATGGCGAGGATGACAATTGAATTTTGGGCGTGAACCAGCTGATGATGATCAAAATACATGTGGCAAGCGAGAGCTTGGGCCAATAGCTCGTTGGTGCTGGGTTGGACTGAAACAGCCTGCACCGGTGTACCGTTCAAGTCCGCATAAGGCGCGGCTCCAGCCGGGGTCTCGAAAACCGGATCCAAGAGAGCGAATGCGAGGGTAAAAGCCGCAATCAGCCCCGCCAGCACCCGCCAAACAGGAGCTGCCCTCTTGCCTTGTCTCTTATGGCCACGATACATGCGATCCGATATAATAGCCCTTCGTCTTCGCGTAAAGGTCCAACTCTTCTGCGTACTAGATATCCTCAACTCGTCAAACATGCAGCGCCGGTCTAAATAGGCTCGCAAAGGTGGCCGATGTCTCTTCCAGTTGCCGAAACACAAGCCGACATTCTCGTGGCTGGCGCCGGTGCCGCCGGTCTTTCTGCCGCGCTCGCCCTCGCGCAAGCAGGATTTTCGGTTGTCTGCGTCGGCCATGTCGATACCCGCCCCAACGGCCGGACTGTCGCGCTTTTTGAGGCTTCGCTCCGGTTTTACAAAGCGCTCGGCGTCTGGCCGCATTTTCGCGGAAAGACCGCGCCGCTTGCCAAAATCACCATGCTGGATGCCACCGGTGCGCGGCTGCCCGTTCCCTCGCTCACCTTCGCGGCGAGCGAGATCGGCCTTGCCGCCTTTGGCGAAAATGTCGAAAACAATGTCCTGGTTGAGGGGCTTGCGGACATCGCCTCGGCGTCCCCGAACCTGTTTCTGCGCAAAGGCATGATCGGCGATATTCACTTCGACTCTGACGCCGTCCACGCCAGCCTCGCCGATGGATCTCGTGTCTCGGCAAGGCTCGCCGTCGCCGCCGACGGCCGCAAATCCCTTCTCCGGTCAAAAGCGGGAATCGGCACCCGCACCTGGACCTATCCACAAATTGCCTTCACAGCCTTGCTTGCGCACGCCAAACCGCACCGGAATACCTCGACGGAATTTCACACGCGTTCGGGTCCGTGCACCCTGGTTCCGCTTCGCCCAGCCGGGGATAAGCCAAACCGCTCGAGTCTCGTATGGCTCATGTCCGCCGCGGATGCGGAGCGGCGGCGCACCCTCCCCCAATCTGCCTTCGAACAAGAAATCGAGGACCAAATCGATTCGCTTCTGGGCAAGATCGAGATCGATGGCCCCTGCGGCTTTTTCCCGATGGCGGGGATGAGCGCAAATCGTCTCTGCGGCCATCGCGTCGCCCTTGTCGGCGAAGCCGCACATATTTTTCCACCCCTTGCGGCGCAAGGGCTCAACCTCAGTCTGCGCGATGCCGCCGCGCTTGTCGAAGTTTTGGAGGACGCACGAGCAATCGGGGACGACATTGGCGCCGTGCAAACCCTCAACGCTTATGAGAGCAGCCGCCGGAGCGACATCTTCCTACGCACGAACGGCGTCGATATTCTCAATCGCTCCTTGCTTACGGATTTTTTTCCCGTGGATTTTCTGCGTGGCGCCGGTTTGCTGGCGTTCTCGGCGATCGGCCCGTTGCGCCGGGCGCTGATGCGGGAAGGCGTACTCCCGCATGGGGCCTTGCCGCGCCTCATGCAAGAGCCGCCCAGCAACCATTTGACACGATCGTCCCGGGCACTTGCCAAGCCATGAAAATCGCGACACCATGAAAATCGCGACCTGGAACGTCAACTCGGTCCGCCAGCGAACCGAACATTTGGTGCGCTATCTTCGCGCCGCGAAGCCCGATGTTCTTTGCCTACAAGAACTGAAATGCGTCGACGCTGCGTTCCCTTACGCGGAGATCGAAGCGGAAGGCTACAATGCCGCCGTGCATGGGCAAAAGGGCTTTAACGGGGTGGCCCTCCTCGCCAAGGCGCCGATCGAAGTCGCACGGGGACTGCCTGGCGATCCGGACGATGAACAGGCACGCTATATCGAGGCGGTCGTCCCAAACGGCGAGGGTGTTGTCCGCGTCGCCTCGATCTATCTGCCGAACGGCAATCCGCCGCAAACGGAGAAATACAGCTACAAGCTTTCCTTCATGGACCGGCTCATCGCGCATGCGAAGGATCTGCTGGCACTCGAGGAGCCGCTTGTTCTTGCCGGTGACTACAATGTGATTCCTATGCCCCGCGACGCCGCCGATCCTGCCGCCTGGGAGGGCGATGCGCTCTATCTGCCGCAGACGCGGGCGCGCTTCCGTGGCCTTCTCAATCTGGGGCTGACCGATGCGCTGCGTGCGACCAGTGACGCGGCGGGACTCTACACATTTTGGGATTATCAAGCGGGCGCCTGGCAACGCAACAAAGGCATCCGGATCGATCATCTGCTGCTCTCGCCGCAAGCAGCGGACCAGCTGTCAGAAGTCGCGATCGTGAAGGAAAGCCGGGCGGAGGAGAAGCCCTCCGATCACGTGCCGATGGAAATCATTTTGGCGTGAGCCGCCACCACTCCTATAGGAGCGAGGCCCAAAGAAACATCGCGGTCGCGACAGCGCCGAGAGAACTCCGGACAGCATGCAGCCCTCCCCACTGCTGAATCAACGCGCGGCTCTCAGGGCCAGCCTTTTCCGGCTCCATCGCCATGAGACGATTGTTCACCGGCATGATCACGATCAGTGTGAATGGCCAATTTGCGACAAGGACAAGCGCGCCAGCGAGCCAGCGCCAATCCGATTGAAAGTAAGCGGCACAGGTGCCCAAAACAAATCCAATGAGCGCCAAAGATGCGTTCATCGCAAAGCCGCGCTTATAGGCGGGTTTCCACTCCGCGAGGAGGGCACGGTCATCAAGCCCAAGGCGAGCGGGTTGCTCCGCGATGTTGATATAGACCGCGGCACCGGTAAAGAGTGCGGCGGTGATGAGCGCCAATTGTCCTGCGAGCACGCCTTTGCATCCTGTTCCGTGTCAGCATTTCAAAGGCTGCGCTAGCAGGTTCCGCACCGAACGGCAATCGCACAAAAACACGTACGCGGGCCTCCGTGGCGGCGAGAATTCCCTAGCGTAGTGAATCCGTCGGGAGAGCCACCTTCCGCACCTCTATTTTGACGATATTCGAAACAAAGCGTCCGCCCATCTTGTCGCCTGGAGCGATAATCTTCGCAAAGCCGTCTGGCCCGAGCGGCAGGCCATCCTGCGCGTAAGCGATCATGATTTGATCGCCGCCAAATCCCGGCGCGATCTCTCCGGCACCGAACACCGATGCATAGCCATAGCCATCGCTGCCCGTGATGATCACGGCTGAACGCAAAATATCGTTCTTCACTTTGGGATCGACAATAATGCCGCCGACCGATTGCAGCAGATCCCAAAGCGAGGCACCTGTGAAATTGTGTGACTGGACCAGCCCTGCGGCAAAGTACGTCACGTTCTCCGATGTTACTGGGAGTTTTTTAAGCACCGTCAGATCGAAGGTTGTCGGCTTCGCCACCTGGCCAAGAACACGAAAGGTGGATGGAATCGGCGCCGTTTGGGCTTCTGCTATTGGAGAAAAGCCCACCGCTGCGAGGAACAGCAGCGCCGCTGCAAAAAAGCGCGTTTTCATAAAGACCCCCCTAAATGGCATTGAAGGCGTTTCGCAGCTAATTGCTCTTTGGTCACCGCTATATATAGAAAATATATAACAATTAAGTCAAACCGGCTTCGCCCACGCGGGACCTCCCCGGCGCTGGTATTTGCATCAGATCAAAGCATGATGCCGAGGGTGTTTGATATAAATCGCCGCACCGGCAAAAAGCGCGGCAATGGGAAGCGCCAATTGTCCTGCGAGCAGGAGTCGCTTCCTTTGGTTCTCGAAAATAAAAAAAGCCTTCTCTTTCGTCCGATTGTAAGACATGGGGAATAAACACGCGGGCGGGCAAGTCTCCTCCTTAGCAGCTTCGCCAAGCCTAGACCTACGAAATGGGCTTCCCTCTTGACGAAGACCTCCTCGAACGAACAATTTGCCCTGGTGGTCATGCCTCACCTCGACGACGCTTATGCGCTGGCCCGCTGGCTGACCGGCAATGGCACCGACGCGGAGGATATTGTCCAGGAGGCCAGTCTGCGAGCCTTGCGGGGGCTGGATCGCTTCGCTGGCGGCAACGCGCGGGCGTGGTTTCTTGCCATCACACGAAACACAGCCTTTACCTGGCTCGCCCGCAACAGACCGAAAGCGCTGGTGGCCACCGAGGACATCGAAACCTTGGCGGCAGTGGACAGTTCGGAAACGCCGGAGGAAGCCTTGATCGCCAAAGCCAGCGCCAATGAACTCGAATTGGCGATTGGCGCCTTACCGCCGCCCTTTAAGGAAACCCTCGTGCTGCGCGACATCAATGGATTGAATTACCGCGAGATCGCCGAGATCACAGGCGCGCCCCTGGGCACCGTCATGTCGCGCCTTGCCCGCGCGCGCGCGCTCCTGATGGCCGCCTTAGCAGGCAAGGGGGCAAAATGACGTCCGTCGAAGAAACCCTCCTCACCCAGGCGGCGCTCGACGGCGAACTCGATGCCGCGGGCATGCTCGATTTTGAACATCGGCTCGCTGAAGATGCCGCCCTCGCCGCAAACTATGGCCGCCTGAAAACCTTGCGCGAGGTCATGCAACGGGAGCTCGTCAAGCCGGTGGCGCCGCAAGCCCTGCGTGATCGTGTCGCACGAATGGGCGTGCCTCCCGTTGTGTCCCGGTCCCGCACGCCGCCGCCTTGGCGGGCGATGGCGGCCTCTGCCGTCCTCGCGGCGGGACTCGGCAGCGCTTCGACATGGCTTGCATTGCAACCATCGATCCAAGAGGCCCCTCTCGCCGATGCGCTCATCACTGATCACAAACGCGGTTTGTTGTCCGGACAGCCCTTCGATGTGGCCTCATCCGACCGTCACACGGTCAAACCCTGGTTCACGACACGCTTCGCACTGGCGCCAAAGGTGGTTGACCTCGCCGCGCAGGGCTTTTCGCTGGCTGGTGGCCGCGTCGATATTATCGCGGGCCAGCCAGTCCCTGTCCTGATCTACCGGCACAACGCGCATTTTATCAGCCTCACCGCCCTGCCTGCGCGTGACACGCCAGTCAAATCGGCCTTCAAAGCCGATGGCTATTCCGTCGAGGTCTGGCGCGATGGCGGCACCGAATATTGGGCGATTTCGGACGCCGACCCGGCCGCGCTGACGAAGTTCAAGGCGGCATTCGATGCCGCCAACGCCAATTCGGGAGCACCGGATTGACCTCAAAAACGATGCGTCTGGTGGCGGTTTTGTCGAATCATGATTTATGATTTTGCAATTGTTGGGGGCGGGATTGTCGGCCTGGCCGCCGCCCGCGAAATTTTGCGCGCGCGGTCCGGCGCCTCCATTGTGATCCTCGAAAAGGAAAGCGCCGTCGCCCGTCATCAAACCGGGCACAACAGCGGCGTCATCCATGCCGGCATTTATTATGCGCCAGGCAGCCTCAAAGCGCGGTTTTGCCGCGAAGGCGCTGCCGCGACGAAAGCTTTCTGCGCGGAGCAAGGCATAAAATTCGAAAATTGCGGCAAGCTTCTCGTTGCGACCAATGACCGCGAACAAGCCCAGATGGGGGCTTTGTTCGAGCGCGCCAAGCAAAACGGCATCACGGCCGAACGGATCGATGCCGCGGGGCTACGGCGTCTCGAACCCAATATCACGGGCACCGGTGCCTTGCGGGTCCCATCAACCGGAATCGTCGATTACAAATTGGTTGCCGCGGCATTTGCCCAAATCGTTGCGGCGAAAGGCGCCGATTTGCAGCTTCGCACCGAAATCATCGCCATTCGCGAAGACAAAGACGCTGTCGAAATTTCAACCGTGCAGCAAACGTGGCGGGCGCGATTTTTGATCGTGTGCGCAGGTCTCCAGTCCGACCGGCTTGCCAAATTGGCCGGTATAAAAATCGATCACCGGATCGTGCCGTTTCGCGGCGAGTTTTACACCTTGCCACAATCGCGAACGGGACTGATCAGCCATTTGATCTATCCAATTCCGGACCCGTCGCTGCCGTTCGTTGGGATTCACCTGACGCGGACCATCGATGGAAGAATTATCGTCGGACCCAATGCGGTGCTTGGATTTGCCCGCGAAGGCTATAAAAAATTTTCCTTCAGACCCCAAGATGTCATCGATTACCTAGCTTTTCCAGGTTTTTGGAACGTCGCGCGAACCCATTTCGCCTCGGGCGTCGAAGAGATGCGAAACTCCCTCTGGAAGCGCGGCTACCTCGCGCAATGCCAGAAATATTGCCCAGGGCTGTCGCTCGCCGATCTCCAACCTGGCCTCACGGGCATTCGTGCCCAGGCGGTCTTGCGGGACGGAACTCTCGTGCATGATTTTCTCTTCGCCGAAACCGCCAGAATGCTGCATGTCTGCAATGCCCCCTCGCCCGCCGCGACATCGGCAATTCCAATTGCCCGCATGATCGCCGAAAAAGTCTTGACGCGGTTCGAGCGCGACTAAATCACACGGTTGGCAAAGCCGGCATCGTTCAGTACAACCCTGCCAACGTGCTGAAAACAATAATGGGAGGAACGACATCCATGCGTGGAATTGGCCGTTTTGCGGCAGCCTTGATCTTTGGCATTGTGATGTTGGCGTCACGGGTGCAAGCCCAGGACACCAGCTTCATGGATATGAACATGAATATGGGCTGCATGTTGATGGCCGGTATGCATGAGATGCAAATCTCTGTCTATCAAGCGGGCGCATTGGATGATTCATGCCCTGAAATCAACGCCACTGGGGCTTCGGTGGTCACGCTGACCGCCGTTTCTAAAGAGTTGCGGGATATGTCGGCGGAGGTGCGGATTGTGCGAGACCCGGATGCCGATCCAAAGGCAGGTGCCCGTCTCGATCCGGTCACACTCGCCTATCTGCCGCCGAAGACGTATCCGTCCGGCGTCATCACAATTCCCGCCAATTTTGAATCGGCGGGCAAATACGCGATCCTGGTGACGGTCAGCGACGGCAAGGACATGACGATGTCCGGCAAGCTCGTCGTCAACGTCGCACAAGGATCCCACCAATGGCTCATGGTATTTATATTTGCCGGACTCGTTCTGGCAGGCGGATTTGGATATTATCTGTGGGATTTCAACCGGCGCAAAAAGCTCCCCACGAAGAAAGATTGAGCCTCTAGCACTGCTTTGGCGGACTTTTAGAGACGGGCGAGTTCTTTGGATTCCGAAGGGTTGCGTGATTCACGCTGGCTTGCGCCGTTTGTCGCGGCGTTACGGCATCAAGATGCGGCATCACACGGACCCTCACGCCACCCGGTATGAGCGGCAATACAATCGCACCTATGGCCACGCGCCGGCTTACCCGCGTCCCTATGAAAGCGGCGGTTTCATTGGGCCGTGGTGGGGGCGTCTTTCCCTTTGTGTTTCCACTTTCCCGCCGTAAGCTCCCGCTGGGGGGATGGGTATGGTGGGCGAGACGGAGCACATGGGACCAGCGGCACCGCCAGATGCCGCCGTAGGTGACAGAGCTCCCGCCCCCGGCGAGCCGCCGCCACTTCCGGCGACGGCAATGGCCTTCGCTGGCACGGCAAAGGATCTCCAGGCGCTGCGCGACGCCGTGGTTGATGCCGCCAGTGTCGGGGCGGGACTGTGGTTCAGCTATCTCTTTGTCCTGCTCTACCTTCTCATCGCCGTTGGCGGCGTCACCCATCGCGATCTTTTCTTGCAGAGCCCCGTCAAGCTGCCGTTCCTCAATGTGGACCTACCGCTCCTCGGCTTCTTCTGGCTCGGCCCGCTCATTTTCCTGATCGTGCATGCCTATGTGCTTTTGCATTTCGTCTTGCTCGCGGGAAAGGTCGGCGACTTCGACACTGAGCTGCGAGAGCAGATCCCCGACGAAGACGTGCGACGGCGCCTGCGCCGCCAGCTGCCGAGCAACATCTTTGTGCAGTTTCTGGCCGGATCGCGCGAGGTGCGCACTGGCGTCATGGGCTTCATGCTGCGGCTGATAGCCCAGATCAGCCTTGTCATCGGCCCCGTCGCGCTGCTGGTCTTTTTCGAGCTTCAGTTCCTGCCCTACCACGATTGGGCGATCACCTGGTGGCACCGAATCGCCGTCGCTGCCGACATCGTTCTTCTGTGGTTGCTATGGCCCTCCATCGCGCGCGGCGAGACGGCACGGTTAACGTGGCGCGACTTGCAGCGCGCCAAGATCTGGATACTGGCTTTCGTAAGCCTTACACCGGTTCTCCTGGTCACAACGATCGCAACCTTCCCAGGCGAATGGGCTCAGAACAACCTGCCATCGCTACGATTCATCCCGTGGCCAGACGAAAGGGGACGCTGGTTTTCCCCACACGAACTCTTGGTTGCCGGCGAGGTCGATCTTGCCGCCCGCAAGCCAAAAAGCCTTTGGTCGAACCGCCTCGTTCTGCCGGGCTTTGACGTGATCGACCACACCAAATTCGATAGTGAAGCAAAAATCGAAGCCCTGCCCGAAACCATCTCTCTTCGTGCCCGCCATCTCGAAGGCGCGGTGCTGATCGGGGCGAAACTCAGGAAAGCGGATTTTACTTCTGCGCGACTCCAGGGCGCGCGTCTCGATGGTTCGGACTTGCGGAATGCAAGGTTCGAGTGCGACGACCGGGGCAGTGCCGAACCGCAATGCGCGCAGCTCCAGGGCGCATCGCTCAACGGCGCGCAGCTTCAAGGCGCGTCGCTCGATGGCGCCCAGCTCCAGGACGCCCGGCTCCTCGACGGCGTGCAGCTCCAAGGCGCATCGCTCAAGGGCACCAAGCTCCAAGGCGCGTGGCTCGTAGGCGCTCAACTCCAGGGCGCGTCGCTCGATTATGCTCAGCTCCAGGGGGCGCAGCTTAATTTCGTGCAGCTTCAAGGCGCGTCGCTCACGAGCGCCGAGCTCCAGGGCGCATCACTTGATGGCGCCAAGCTCCAAGGCGCGTCGCTCAATTGGACGCAGCTTCAGGCCGCGTCACTCAAAGTCGCGTCGCTCGATGGCGCCTACCTCCAGAACGCTCAACTCCAGGGCGCGCAGCTCGACCGCTCAGATTTGCGGGGCGCAAACTTCGAGTGCGACGTGATCCGTCCAGAACCGCTACAATGCACGCGGCTCGAGGGCGCGTCGCTAAAACAAGTGTTCGCATGGCGAGCCGATGCTCGAAGGGCGGACATCTGGGGCGCACGCGTCGTCGATCCGGAGACCGGCCAAAAATACCTATGTGAGAAAAACGGCGACCCATCCGCCTGCGACTGGTCGGCTGAATCGTTCGACGAACTTAAGCGACTTATCACGGACCAAATTCCCGAAGGCGAGAAGCGGCGCGCCGCCATGGAAAGGATCGCACTAAGCCTTGATCCAACGAAGCCGATGGAAGGAGAAGACGAAATGGCGAGGTTTTGGGAAGCTCAGGCCCACTCTTCCGATGCCCATGAAGACTACGAAAAGCGCGTCGCCGGAGTTTGGCGCGAGACGGGCTGCGCCGAAGAAGGGGCGCCGTACGTGCTTCGCAGCTTTCTCAGCCGTTTGGAAGTCTCCTGGGATTCTCCGTTTGACGAGCAAAGCCCGCAACTGCCAGCACTCGCAAAAGCCTTCCTCGACGAGGCGCATTGCTTCGGCGCCCATGGGCTCACTGGCGCCGAGAAGGCAAAGCTCAAAGCAATCCGCGATCGCCCGCCGACGCCCGCATCAAAGCCATAACAAGTTCGCAGCGCCTCATATGAAAGTGACGATTTCTTTGGACCTTGGTAGGGGTGCTTTTCCTGTGGACATTTGGTCCAAATTGACTGCGCAATCGTAATTAAACGCGTGACAACATCGCTACTAGGGAAGCCAAGAACTAAACAACAATATGTTCGAACTCATCGAATGCCGCCACCAGCGCGGGGCGTAGCTTATAAAAATCCCGATGTTTTAGGCGGCGCGTTGTAGCACCCGACTTGAATGACCGAGGATGAGCGGTAAATGATTCAAGCCGCAGGCTGTGGAGATCCTGAAATGCTTTTATTGTATTTGGCAGGAGCGATACAAGCGTAGGATTTTTAAGTGCACTTCCGTACGGCGGGTAGATCTTTCCGGGGCATTTTCGCTGGAAGACCTTCTCGATAAGTTTGTCGGAGAAGCTATCAAAGCGAGTCATAAACGCGTCAATATCCGATTCCTGGCTTTGTTTTAAGAAGATAGCCATCTGTTCTGCATGTTGGTGATCTGCTTGAAATAGCTTGATCCAATTGTAAGATGTCTCGGGTCTCTTTAACACGTAGGCGATAATTGAATTAATCGAGCTCGGCGGTTTGCTAACTGACCTGATGAGCTTGAAAGTCTTGAGAATCATTTTGGCCGACTCAAATATGTCATGATGAGGTTTATCCAACCGAATACTTTCTTCGACTAGCTTCGCACTAGCGCATCGCGCAATCTCGCTTTCCGAAATCCGTATCGACTTATTCAAAAAATCCCGATAACTCGGTATCCCAAATTGGTCCGGAGTAAGTTCCCTGAGGATACATTTTCTGACCCACCAATCGGCCTCGTTATCTCGCAGCGCTTCCAATTCTCGAAATGAGACCCCATTTGTCCTGATGGTCCAGGCGATAAGGGCTTCTTTATAGGTCGCCTGAAAAGGAAGCTGAGTGCGCATAGGTCGCAAGAGTCGCTGGGCAGTAAATCTCCCCAGCTCAATCGAGTCGTCAGCAGACATGCGGCCAAGGCAGGCACGCAGAATGTCACCAGCGACCGAGTGGTAAAGTTCGGGCTCTCTAATATATGTCGTTATCTCAGCGGCCAGCCAAGTCGGTATGATTTTGTACCGTGAAAAATATGCGGATAGCGGGCCACTGTATTCCGGGTGCCGTCTAAACACCCTAAGAAGCCTTTGCTCAGTCTATAGTTAGGATCTGCTTGGGCAAGTAAGTATTTGAAGCGAGTGGATAGGAGCGGGTCCACGCGGGACCGCCGGGTAATTTCAAGAAGCCGCGAGGCCAATTTTCGCTGACTCACGACGGGCCTTAATGATGGTTCGGCGGGTCGACTGACAGATTTGATTTCGTCATTTGGGTTAGTAATACGCCGGATATTAATTTTCGAAGTTTGAGGGAATAGCCCTACCTCTTTCGAAGCGAGGTCTAGAGCGATCAGCTTTCTCCTCAGTACATCCTCCGATTTCCCGAATATTTTTATGTCGTCGACATAACGGATATAGCTTGTCTTGGTACCCTTTTCGCCAGCCTTGTCTAGGTGCTGCAGAACTACTTCTGAAAGCATGCCAGAAGATAGGGGACCTTGAGGTATACCGTGTTCATGGTAAATAGCCTCTGGTCCAGTGCTCCACGTTGATGAGGTCCATTGTCGTAGGCATTGCATCAGCAATTTTATGGCATCTTCATCAAGGCCAATGTCCTTCAAGAAGAATTTTAAGACATGGTGGTCAATCGAGTCGTAAAACGCCATCAAATCGAAATTTGCGACATATTTAAATCCCTTTGCATGCAGCCCAAGAATAGCTCGGTTCATAAGTCGGTAGCTATCCTGCCATTTCATATTAAAAAATGCCGAGCGCTTACCAGCATACAAATGAGCAAAAGACTCGTTTCCGGTATCGATGTTCGGTCTTAGGTTTCAATAGATCAGAGATCAAATTTACGCATGCCTGATAAACAATTTGGTCCTCAATCGTCAGTAACGTCAGCGGCCTCAAGGTGCTGGATGGCTTAGGCACCATAACCTTTGAAGCGTGGCTTGGCGCGTAGCGGTCGGAGTGACCTGCCTTGCTCAGTTGCCGGAGGGCTGTGTCCGACGAAATCGCAAAAGCAGCGTACGAATCTCTGAAAAGTGCCTTGTACCGAGCGTCTGGATTGGACAGTATCCAGCGGTACGCTCGGCGGAGATTACTCAATTCGAATATCTTTTCGAGGCTGCTCAATAATGGGTATCCTGGAGTAACTAGGGATCGGCAATCAAACGGTGAATCTTACGTTCGTGGCGCCCTTCAGTGCCGCGGTCGTTAATCGCGGCATCGCCGCCGCCCTCCTGATATTGCTGTAGAACATTGGCCGATCTTACAAGACTGTGGAGCAACCCCCGTCTCTAGCCTTGTAAGGTTTTGCCCCTCAATCGTACCAAATCGTTTCACGTGAAACACTTTGGTACGATTGACTCCGCCGCGACACAGACTCTGTTTGTGGGATGGCGCTTACAACAAACCAGCTTTCGCCGCCGCCGCGCGGGCCGCGATCGACAGCACGGCTTGCCGCGAGGTTTTGGCGAGGCCATGCTCGGTCTTGTGCCAATGATAGGGCCGCAAAATGAGATCGTAGAGGGCCAGCCATGCGGCGGCGGAGGTCATCAGATAATAGACAAACATCAGCGGCAGAAAGGGCCAGAGGCCGAGCAGCTTGCGGCGCTTCATGCCAAGCAGCGCGAGCCACAGGATCGATCCCGCGCCAAACAATGCCGCTGACATCCACAGCACCGTTTCGACTAGCGGCAACGCCGACTCTGGCGCGGGCAAGCCAGCATGTAGATCATGCACGGCGAGCGCCGCGAAAAAGGGCCAGAGAGGCGGTGCGATGACCAGGCCCGTCAATGTCAAGACAAGCGCCACCGCATTGGCGGCACCAAGTTCGAGGGCGACCCGGCGCGGATCGCGTGTGAGTGTGATAAATGTTTGCATCCAGCCTTTTGACCACCTCCGCCGTTGTGTCAGCCAAGCATCGAGCCGGGCCGGAGCTTCTTCTTGCGTGCAGGAGAGCAGGATATCGACACGATATCCTTGCCGCGCCAGACGCAAACCAAGATCGGCATCTTCCGTCACGTTCCACGCATCCCAGCCGCAAATCTCGCGCAGCACGCTTGTGCGAAAATGATTGGACGAACCGCCGAGCGGCAGCGGCAAGCCGAGCCCGGCAAGGCCCGGGTTCAACACATCGAACAGCACCGCATATTCGATGGCGAACAGCCGGGTCAGCCAGGAGTCCTCGATATTGTCGATGGCAAGCCGCGCCTGCAGGCAAGCAAGCTCGCGCGGGGCGCGCAGAAAACGCTCCGCCGCCTGGCGCAATTGGCCTGGGGCGGGCATGTCCTCGGCATCGAAGATGACGAGCAATTCGCCGCGCGCCAGCGGCAGCGCGATGTTGAGCGCGCGGGGTTTCGTTCTTGGCCAACCCGCTGGCGCGACAATGGTCTCGTAGGTTGGCGGCAGGTTCAAGGCCTCGATGGCGAGCCGCGTCGCGTGATCGTCGTGTTCGATCACGAGCTTGATATCGAGTTTGCCGCGCGGGTAGTCGATGGCATCGAGCGCGGCGACAAGCTGTGGGACGACACGCGCCTCCTTATGCAGCGCGACGACGACCGAATAAATCGGCAGCCAGCGGTCGCCGACATCGGGCCGGTAGGGTTCCTGGATGGAGGCGGTGCTCGCCGCTCCGGCAAACAGACGCAGCCAAATCGAGACCAGGAAAAAACAGGTCATCGATAGCGAGACGATGGTGAGGGCCGTGACGAGTGCCATGCCAAAGGCGAAACTTGCGGCCCCAACGGCGACCATCGCGAAAGCGCATTGCGCCCGGCTCGCTCCCGCCTTCGCCGAAAGACTCGGATCGAGATTGGCAAGACCAAGACTTGCCTCCCACAACACCGTCGAAACCGCCCTCGCGCGCACCAGCCGGGACATATGCGCAGGGGTGGTGATCGCGAGGTCCGCCGAAAAGCTTTCGCCCTGCTGTGCCCTGGCCAAGAGCTCGGCAAGCATCGCGTCGCGCGGCGCCGCCAGCCAGCGCCTTCCCTCCGCTCCCTCAAGCGGTGCAATGCCGCTATGTATTGAAAGAGGATAGCGTGCCTCCGCCGCGAGCGCGATGTCGCCTTCCACGAAGCCGGCACCGAGATGATCGGCGAGACATTGATAAAAGAAACGCTCTTGGAGGTTTCCGCTCGCAAGCAAGGCGGCCTCCGGCGCGACGGCTTGCGCCCGCGCTTCCTCGGCTGCCGTCAGCAACAGTAAGAGATCGACCCCATAGGCAGGAAGAAAAGCCAGGCTGGCGGGTAAGTTGAGAGGGAGCCGGGCGAGCGCCGTTGCCGCAAGCGCCGGAGGTCTGCCGGTTGGGGGCCGGAGGGGAGCGGCAACGATGGCGCTGGTTTGACGCAAATCCAGGAATCCAAAACACCAAACTCGTCGTAAGCTTGGCCGGCTGGACTGGATTTAGATATTAATGTTCGTCAAAAATCAGGCAGGCGATGTAGAAAATTAGATATTATTCGTCTCTCGCCCAGCACTTTAAAAAAAATGCCGATGTCTGGAGGCCGCGATGCCGGCAGGCGGCACGGTACGGCGCTTTTCACACTGTTTCACCTCACTGTGCAAGGGACGGGAAAACACTCCGGTGACGTAGCCTATTTGCAGGCCTACCAGCACCACAGCGCATTCGGACAACACACCGAAAATACCCGCGTCATGCAAAATGGAACTGGCAAGCGCCGCAAGAACGGTCACCGCGCCAGTCGGGACAAGAATCCAGACCCGAAAGAACCGGCCCAGCACGGCCCCCAAAAGGACGGCCCCGACGATGAGGATGGTCACGAGGAGTCTCCACCTAATCGCAGCATTAAAGCGCCGCTGTAGTTTACGTTACTTGACATCGTTAAATACCTATTAATCAACAAAGTAAAGCCTGTTTTTTGATCAATCTACAGTTTTAAAGAGGGGCTAAGGTATAGCCAAAGAAGTTCTGCTGCAGTGCGAGAGTAATCACACTCTTCTAAACGTGGCATTGCACCAATTGGTTCCATTTGAACGATCCGCCTCATTTGCGCCGGAAGGTGAGATAAATAGGCTTCCGATCCGCGTGAAGTGCTTTCATCTCATAACGCGTGGCCGTCCAACCTGGCCAAGGCCGTCGCCAATCCGCGGCTTCGACCGCATTCCATTCAAAATCCGGCGAACAGAGGACATGTGCCAAGGTCCAGCCCCCGTTGCTATCGACATCCGTTGCAAATCGCAGCTCCGCGCCCGGACGCATGACGCGGGCAAGACGCGCCAACCCTTCGCTGGACAGGAAGCGCCGTCCGTGATGGCGGCGCTTTGGCCAAGGATCGGGGTAAAGCAGATAGACGCCATCCAGGCTTGCTGGCGGCAGCGCTTCGATAACCGCCCGTGCGTCGCCATTGTAGAGGCGTACATTGGTCAAGGACGCAGCTTCAATAAGGGCCAGGGCTTTGGCGATGCCGTTTAAAAACGCTTCGCAGCCGATATAGCCAATGTCTCGATTCGCCAGCGCGGCGGCGGCGAGATGCTCGCCGCCGCCGAAGCCAATCTCGAGCCAAAGCGCGGAAGCTCTCTTGGGGAACAGGCCGGCGGGATCGACCATCGGCCGCGACGCGTCGAGTGAAAGCTGCGGCAAAGCCTTGCTCAAAAGCGATGCCTGATGGGTCCGCAGTTTTTTGCCGCGCCGCCGGCCGTGCAGACGGGCAGAACCCGCTGGCCCTTCGCCCAGCCCGGTGATGACGGCGCTTGGCCGCTGGGGCAGAGGCTCGTGCTCCACCCCACTCTCGCTTCCGGTTTGAAATTCGCGGGCCATCACCCGTCGCGATGCAAGTCAAATGGACAAATCAGGTGAGATGTGCCTTTAGCTTCTCCGCCAAATCGGTTTTTTCCCAGGAAAATCCGCCCTCCTTGTCCGGAGCGCGGCCAAAATGTCCATAGGCCGCCGTGCGGGCATAGATGGGATGGTTAAGTTTGAGATGTTCCCGGATCCCGCGCGGTGAAAGACGCATCACCTCGAAAAGGGTTTCCTCGAGTTTTGCTTCCGGCACATTTCCCGTCCCATGCGTATCGACGTAGATCGACAAGGGCTCGGCAACACCGATCGCGTAGGCGAGCTGAATCGTGCAGCGATCCGCAAGCCCGGCGGCAACGACGTTCTTTGCAAGATAGCGTGCCGCATAAGCGGCCGAGCGATCGACTTTTGTCGGGTCCTTGCCAGAGAAGGCACCGCCTCCATGCGGCGCGGCCCCACCATAGGTATCGACAATGATCTTCCGGCCCGTCAGGCCCGTATCACCGTCAGGGCCGCCAATCACGAACTTGCCGGTTGGATTGACATGCCAAACGGTCTCCGGCGTGATCCAGCTCTCCGGCAGGGTTTTCCGGATGTAGGGTTCGACGATCCGCCGCACATCGGACGAACTCAAATTCGCGTCAAGATGCTGGGTCGACAATACGATCTGGGTGACGCCAACCGGTTTGCCGTGAACATATTTGACCGTCACTTGGCTTTTGGCGTCCGGACCGAGTTTACCAGCATCATCAGAGGCCTTCTTTCGCGCGAACGCGAGATCCTCGAGGATTTTGTGGGCATAGTAGAGTGGCGCTGGCATCAGTTCCGGTGTCTCGCGGCACGCGTAGCCGAACATGATACCCTGGTCGCCCGCCCCCTCATCCTTATTGCCGGCCGCATCGACGCCTTGCGCGATGTCGGCCGATTGGGCGTGCAGCAACACTTCGACCTTCGCATGCTGCCAGTGAAATCCCTCCTGCTCATAACCAATATTCTTGATGGCGCCGCGTGCCGCGGCTTCGATCGCGTCCAGGCCAATCTTGGCGCCGCGCACTTCCCCCGCGATGACGACGCGGTTGGTGGTCGCCAGGGTCTCGCAGGCAACCCGCGTTTGATAGGGATCGATCCCGGCCTTCGCGCCTTCCCGGAAGAAAAGGTCCACGATTTCATCAGAAATCCGGTCGCATACCTTGTCCGGGTGGCCTTCCGCAACGGATTCACTCGTAAACAGATAATTTTCGCGCACCAAAGCCTATCTCCAAAATCGGCACATAACGTCGCGACAAAGCTTTTGGTAGGACGTTCGGTTTGTCAAGCGATTCCGCCCATCACGTTTGCTAAAACGAACGCGGCGAATTCACTCAGCCGGTTTGTCATTCGGGTCCAAAGCTCCGCTCGCCAATGGCGCCGGCCTTTCGTCTTCCCCAGCGAGGGACGACACGAGATCGACGATCCTTTTACGGACTTTGGGGTCATGGATCCGCGCGAAGGCAAGGTTCAAATGCAAAGCTTCGGGTGTGGACAGGAAATCGGCGGTATAGGCCGCGGGCGCATCTTCCGAAACCCCCAGCGGGCCCGTTGGAGGATTTGCCATGGCTTCAAAGGATGGCGCCCCCTCGAAAAAAAATGCCGGAGGCACATCGAGGGTCCTGGAAATTTGCTGAAGCCTGCTGGCGCCGATTCTGTTGGTGCCCTTTTCGTATTTTTGGACCTGTTGAAAGGTCAGGCCTAAGGCGTCGCCCAATTTTTCCTGGCTCATGCCAAGCATAACCCGCCGCATACGGACGCGGCTGCCAACGTGCCGGTCGATCGGGTTCGGTATTTTTTTCACGAATTCCGTTCCAATCACCACGGTTCCGCCGCGTCTCTCGAGGACCGGGATGCCGGAACGTCAATATGGCGTCAGATTCTTATAGCGCAAATGCGACCCGCCGCATATCGGCGAGCCGCATTTTTCCAGGGGCCCGGGTCATGACGATTTCAAAACAAGGCAACAGACCGTCGAGGAGTGCCGCCGACAACAATATTTGCTTATGAAAGCAAGCTCGGGCACTCTTTCAGGCGTGGAGGAGAGTTGGCACCTGCAACTTTTCGGTGAGGACCCTTTTCCTGTCGCCCCGCGTTTCGCGCAAACGGTTCAGCGTCCTCCAGTCGAAGGTAGCTGTGACAGCGACAACGTCTTGCGTTCCGATCCTTTGGGGCAAGCCTAGCGGCAACATTCGGAAATGAAGCTGGACTAGACGCAACAATAGAATGGGGTCGATCTCGATGATCGCAGTCGAGATCCCACTTTCCAAGCCCCATTCAACCATGCCGGATAAAAGCGCGTTGGCAATTGGAGCTGCAAAACGGCCCCGCTCCCGATGGCCCGGCGCGACGCAATGACGGGTACATTCCCAGATATGTGGTCCAACCGGCCGTTCGACTTCGCACAATTGCGGCATAATTTCCGACAAAAGATGCGGGCGCGTTGAAGGAAGCATGCGTTGATAACCTAATACTTTGCCTTTCTCAATGTAAAGCAAATGCACGGCGTGTTTGTTGTCGAATTGATCGATCTCGCGTCCGTCGGGCTTATCAAGTTCGGACCAGCCCATTTCCTTTACAAATACTTGGTAACGCAAGCGATATGCTTGTTCCAACTCATTACGATATTGGAATTCATTTTCGGCAGTTACAATGTGAATCACTGACAATCTCCAGATCTAGCTTTCTGGAAAATGCCGGTCTCGTTGCGGGACAGGCCATTTTCCAGCTAAAATGATAGCTAGAAAATGCCTGTGGCAGGGGTTTGGTGCTAGTACGCGTTCCCGTACCTTTTTTACGCGATCAATCCCCGGCGGATCGCTTCAGCTACCGCCTGTGTGCGATTCATCGCTCCGAGTTTTACACGTGCGGACCGCATATGTTTATCAGCTCCGTGTTCGGAAATCCTCATAACGGCGCCAATTTCCCAGTCGGCCTTTCCTTCTGCCGCCCATTGTAAAGCCTCACGCTCCCTCACGGACAGCATAATCGGTTTGTTTGAAGCAGCTTCCTGCTTTAACATGATTGCCCGGCCAATCGCGTAATTCGCGACTAGCGTTAACATGCCCTTCGTGTCGGGGCTCATTTCGATGTGCCTGCCGCCAACAGAAAACAAGACAACTTGTTTATCGAGGGTTTGTAGCGACAGGGTAAATCCTTCGTTTAGATCAAACTCCGTTGCCTCATCCATAACGCGGCGGGCCAAAGGGTTGTCCTGAACAAACGGCACCAGTTCGTTCCAAAGAAACGGTTCCGGGGACGACATAACTCGCTGTATCGTCGCATCGTGGGCGACGTAACGGCGTGCCGCGTACCGGGTGGCCCATTCTTCCGGCCAGCGGTTGAGCAACAAATGTCCCAACTGTGAACGCCGGTTCTGGTCAGGTGTTGGAATGGTTGCGGCAACCATGTGCTCGACGCCAAATTGCGACAGATAACGCATGACTTTAGTCGAGATATCATCGAGATTTCGGGCGCGATCAAGATCCCTAATGAAATCAAGGGTATGTTCTAACGAATGGCGATAAGAAACCGGTGGCATGTTTAATCCTCGCCTCGGCGAACCAGACGGCGCTTCAAAATATACGTCTGAATGACGCGGGACAAAGCCTATACTAAATATTGAGTGCTAACAATCCTAATCAAGATGTCGGCCATCCGATTACTGTTGTCAATAACGGAACCGTATAGTCAAGGCCAAGCTAAGGACACCAACCCAAATCGCGAACGCGCCTGCGAACGGAAAGTTCGCGAAAAACGGCGGGGCCAATGCCTGCGGCAGAGTGCCATCGAGAATGCCTTCGCTCCCCAGCGGCATCTCCCCCTCGATGCGGCCAAAAGGATCGACAATTGCCGAAATTCCCGTGTTGGCGGCACGGATCAAGGGCAGTCCCTCCTCGATCGCGCGAAGCCGGGCTTGGGCGAAATGCTGATAAGGGCCAGCTGTCATCCCAAACCAGGCATCGTTGGTCACGTTGAGGATGAACCCGGGCCGTTCGCCTGGGGGTCCCGCGGAGACCGCGTCGCCCGGAAAAATCGCCTCATAGCAGATCAGTGGCGCGGCGGCGGGCATGCCCGGAATGAGCAAGAACCGCGGCCCGGACCCTGCCTCAAATCCCCCAGGGACATGCACGAACTGATGCAAACCCAGGCGATCAAAAATCGATTGGAAGGGTAAATATTCTCCGAACGGCACAAGATGGATTTTGTCGTAACTCTCGAGTATATGGCCGCCGCTCGCCACGATCTGAATCGCGTTGAAGTAGGACGGTAGACCCCGCAAGCCGTCCTCCTCGCGCGCCGCGCCGGTGACCAGAACGGTTTCCGGCGGCAAAACCGCGCCAATGACCGCGAGCGCTCTTGGATCGCGCGACAAAATGAAAGGAAATGCGGACTCCGGCCAGATCAGCGCGGTCGCGCCATCAAGGCCAAGGTGCGCCGCCGACTCGCGCATCGACAAGTCGAGGTAATGGTTCAAGATCCAGGCTTTGTTTTCCGGCCGGAATTTCGCGTCCTGAGGCAAATTCGGCTGCATGATCCGCAAGCGTACCCCATTGACCGGCGCGGGAATTGGCTGGTTGAGACGGTATGCGCCAAATCCGCAAATTCCGCCAAAGACAAGGGTGGCGGCAAGAATTGCTGGGGGCCCCCTGCGCCCTGCTCCGCGCACGGAAGGTTTTTCACCAAGCACAGCGGGAGCGGAAAACAGGAGGATGGAAAGAACGGTCAGTCCATAAAGACCAATGAGCGAGGCGAGTTGCGCGGTCACGAGATTGCCCCCGAGCGCCATGCCAAAGCTATTCCAGGGAAATCCCGTCAAGACATGTCCGCGTAGCCACTCGGTAAAGCTGAGCGCGGCGGCAAAGGCGAACAGCCGCCCCGCTCCGGGCGACCACAACAGCCGCGCCAGCAGGAACCCAAAACCTGGGAAAACCGCGAGCATGGCCGGAAGACCCGCGACCCCCAGCGGCATGGCCCAGGCGAATTCGTCGGCCTCGACGAGAAACGCCGCGCCGAGCCACCAGAAGCTGGCAACGAAGTAGCCAAAGCCCCACCACCAGCCATCCGCGAACGCCCGCCGTGCGGATGGAACACTAATCTCTACCCGCCCCGCCCCCAGAACTTCGCCATCGATGAGCCAGATGGCGACGGTCATCGGTATCATCAAAGCGGGGAAAAAATTGAACGGCGCCATGGCGAGCGCCCCCACGGCCCCGGCGGCAAAGGCGATGAGCCACCGGCGCCAGCCAAATGCACGTTTGATCGCCATGGCGATGGCCGGAATGGCGGGCGTTCTCATGCTCACTCGTCGGCCTCGCAGGTTGATCGCCCGGCCCGCCACAAGAAACCAGATTTGCAACGGAAATATGGAAGCAAAGGGATTACGAAAGTATCAGCGGCACACTACGCCGCAATGAAGGAACTTGCAGCATTGCGCGGTTATCTTTCCCGGGCCTCGCCCTGCCCCGCGCGGCCGCCCGAACCGGAATTCTCCTCACTCTGTTCGGAAGGCAATGGGGACTCGCTCATGCGGATCTTGACCCGCTTGACGCGGCGCGGATCGGCGTCCGTCACCTCGAATTCGATGTTGTCCTCAGCGATAATTTCACCGCGGACAGGAACGTGCCCAGCTAGGGCGGTGATCAAGCCTCCCAGGGTATCAACCTCCTCGGCATCGGTGATCGCTCGCAGATCAAACCCGATCACCTCGGAGACATCGCCGAGATCCGCGCGCGCATCCACCATGAACCCGCCACCGGCAGCGGCTTCGATTTTCGGACTCTCATTCTGATCATGTTCATCCTCGATGTCACCAACGATCATCTCGACGATGTCCTCGATCGACGCGAGGCCTTCGGTGCCGCCATATTCGTCAATGACGAGCGCCATATGGGTTCGCGTCGCTTGCATTTTGACGAGAAGATCAAGCGCCGGCATCGATGCGGGAACGAAGAGGACGGGGCGCAAAATATTTGCCTGCGACAAGGCGGCGTCCATCCCGCCAGGCGCAAACCCGCAAACCGACCCCGCTTCGCCGCTCGACCCGCTAGGTGTGCTGGGTGGCGGCTTCAAGGCGGCGGAAAGATAGCCGACAAAATCACGGATATGCACCATTCCGCGCGGATCGTCGAGCGTATCCCCATGCACTGGCAGCCGCGAATGACCCGCGTCGCGAAACACCTCCAGGACGTCGGCAAGTTTGGTTTGCAAAGACACCGCGATAATATCGGCGCGCGGAACCATGACATCGCCGACACGTACTTCATGCAAGGCGAGAACGTTTTTCAACAGAGCGCGTTCTTGCGGCGAGACATCGTCCTCTGTCGATGTATCCGCGAGCGCTTCCTCAAGATCGTCGCGGATCGACGCACCTCCGATACCGAATAAGGAACGCAAACGATCAAAAAGGCTCGGCTTCCCGCCGGGTGCCGGCCGGCCGTTGCCCGCTTCACCTACGGCTGAAAGGTCATGATCACTCATGGGCGCCCGCCGCTTCCTCGATCAACGCGGCCCCATAGGGATCGGCAATGCCGAGCGTTGCAAGGATCCTCCGCTCAAGCGTCTCCATCGCCACAGCCTCGGCCGCCTCGGCATGGTCGTGACCGATAAGATGCAAAAATCCATGCACGACAAGATGAGCGAGGTGATCGCGCATCGGCTTACCGGCTTCGGCCGCTTCCCGGGCGGTGGTCTCGAATGCGACGATAATGTCGCCAAGGAGCGGTGTCGACGAAAGATCGCCCCCTGCTGGAAATGAAAGCACATTGGTTGGCTCATCACGGCCGCGCCATTTTCGGTTGAGCTCGCGGATGAACGCATCGCCACAGAGAACGACGCTGATTTCGGCATTCGCCACCAGCACGGCGCGGCTTTCCGCAATCGCCGCGAGAATCGCGTCTTCGACAAGCTGGGAAGGATTTTCGAGGGAATGCCAATCCGGGAATTCGATCGCGATGTCGATCGTCTGGCTCATTTGCGAGCCTCATGACTCGCAACTCTGCGCGCCGATGCCTCATAAGCGCCGACGATCCGGCGCACGAGATCATGGCGCACAACATCGCCTTCCTTGAAGATGACATGGCCAATGCCCTCAAGCCCGGAAAGGAGCCCAATGGCTTCGCTCAATCCGGATTTCTGACCGGGAGGCAGATCGGTTTGCGTCGGGTCTCCCGTGACGATCATGCGCGAGCCTTCACCAAGGCGGGTCAAAAACATTTTCATTTGCATCGACGTTGCATTTTGCGCCTCGTCGAGCAGAACGCAGGCGTTGCTCAAGGTGCGGCCGCGCATGAACGCGAGGGGTGCCACCTCGATCATACCAGTTTGCATGCCGCGTTCAAGCATGCGGGCATCCATGAAATCGGCCAGCGCGTCATAGATCGGCCGCAGATAAGGATCGACCTTGTCACGCATATCACCCGGCAGGAATCCAAGCCTCTCGCCGGCTTCCAGCGCCGGCCGCGACAGGATGATCCGCTCGACCGCACCCTGTTCCAGCAAAAGAACCGCGAAGCCAACCGCAAGCCACGTCTTGCCGGTGCCTGCGGGGCCTTCCGCGAACACCAGCTCATGGCGCTTCATGGCACGCAGATAGAGGTCTTGCGCCGTATTGCGGGCGCGTACGCTTCCGCGTCTGCGGGTGCCAATTTGCTCGAACACGGCGCGCCCCGTCTCCTCGTCCTTGGGAAACAGGCTGCCTTGCATCGCGCCTTCCTCGATCGCCCCATCGACATCGCCAAGACCAATCGGCTGGCCGAGTTCGACCCGCGAATAAAGATTTTCAAGGACGAGCCGCGCCTGTTCACAAGCCTCCGTCTTGCCCTTGAGGGTCACATGATTGCCATTTGCATTGGCTTGTACGCCCAATCTGCGTTCAAGTTTTGCAAGGTTCTGATCGTATTGGCCAAAGAGAAGGGAGGCGTGCCGGTTGTCGTCGAACGCCAAGGTGATTTCAGACGTGCCGCTCTCGTTCAATGGAGCCCTCAATGCTTGGCGCGCAATGGGCGCCGGACGATCCGATGGTTTCAACGAAGCGCCTCGCGTGCGGGCTGCTCCGGCAATAGACGTCCGAAAAGCGAATTGGCCTCAGAAGAGACGATCTCCACGGAGACAATTTCGCCGATGCGTTCGGTGCTGCCATCCATGAGCACCGGCTGCAGATAGGGTGATTTGCCAGCAATTTGACCCTTGTGGCGGCCAGGCTTTTCAATCAGCACATCGAGCACGCGACCAACCATCGTGCGATTGAACGCATACCGTTGCTGGTCGAGGAGCGTTTGCAGCCGCAACAGCCGTTCCGCCTTCACGGCTTCAGGGATTTGATCGTCCAGCTCGGCCGCCGGAGTGCCCGGACGCGGCGAATATTTGAAAGAGAATGCGCTGGCGAAGTTGATCTGCTCGATCAATTCCAGAGTCGCGCCGAAGTCGTCTTCCGTTTCACCGGGAAAACCGACGATGAAATCCGACGAGAGAGCCATGTCCGGCCGCGCCGCCCGGATTTCGTCGGCAAGCGCGATGTAATCGGCGCGCGTGTGTTTGCGGTTCATTCTGGCGAGTATGGGATCCGAACCCGATTGCACCGGCAAATGCAGGAACGGCATCAGGCTCGGCTGGTCGCGATGCGCCGCTATAAGGCTTGCGTCCATGTCGCCTGGATGGCTTGTCGTGTAGCGGATGCGAGCAATGCCGGGCACGCCTCCGATCCTCGCGATGAGTGCGGCGAGCGAGGCGGTGACGCCTTCCTGGGTTTGCCCATGATAGGCATTGACGTTTTGGCCGATGAGACTGACCTCCCGGACACCCGCGGCGGCCAGCATTTCAACTTCGGCGGCAATGTCTTCAACCGGCCGCGAGTCCTCAGCACCGCGCGTATAAGGCACAACGCAAAACGTACAGAATTTGTCGCAGCCTTCTTGGACCGTGACGAAGGCGGTGACCCCGCGTTTGCGGATGGCGTCCGGCTCTGGTGCGACGAGGTGGTCGAACTTACTTTCGGCGGGAAAATCCGCGTCCAAAACAGCGCGCGAGGATTCGGCGCGGCGCAAAAGCTCCGGCAGGCGATGGTAGCTTTGCGGCCCGACGACCACATCCACGGCCTTTTGCCGCCGGAAAATCTCGGCGCCCTCGGCCTGCGCGACGCATCCCGCGACAACAATCTTGGTTTCTTGCCCGACTTTCGCACGCGCCGCCTTGATTGCGCGCAACTTGCCCAATTCGGAGAACACCTTTTCGCTGGCGCGCTCCCTGATGTGGCAGGTATTTAACACCACAAGATCGGCTTCTTCCAAATGCGCGGCCTCGGCATAGCCCTCCGGTGCGAGAACATCGGCCATCCGTTGCGCATCATAAACGTTCATCTGACAGCCGTAAGACTTCACGAACAGCCGGCGGGGCGTTGTCACCGGATTCGGTCTGGGTTCCTCTAGAATCTCCCCGGTGGCACCCGTTTTATCGAATTGCGACATCGTCTCCCATGGTCCGCGAGGCATTCGCCTCTCAATCGTGAATCCAGTTTTGCGACTTGAAGAACCTTAACCCCGTCGAATCGTCAATTCTTGCCGAAAGTGCCGCTGAAAGGGATTCCCTCGCACGCGGCATATTATAGCAGGTCGCGCCGCATCACGAGAGCCGTCGCCAAGCTAGGGCCGTCCGTTCGATAATAGGCTTGCCGCTCCCCAACTTGCTCAAAGCCGAAATGCGCATAAAGGGCGCGGGCGGCGGTATTTTCAACATCGACCTCGAGAAATAAGCGGCTCACCCGGTTCGCCGAAAGCTCATGCATGTGCGGCTTCAAAAGCCTTGTGGCAATTCCGCGCCGCCGCCACTCTGGCGCCACGGCAATCGTCAGGATTTCCGCTTCGTCGGCCGCGACGCGGGACAGGATGAAGCCCGCCAATAGCTCCTCCCCGGCGTCAATCGCGCCGTCGGCGAAGGTTTCCGGAGCCACAAAAAGCTGTTCGAAATCAGCCTCCTGCCAGGGATAGGCGAAACACGCCGCATGGATCGCGGCGCATTCGGCACTCCGCTCAACGCCGATCGGCCGGATGTGGGGAGACGCTTTGGCCGGCCAGTTAATCATGGGCGATCACGACGGCGCCGGTTGGAGTTGCGCGGTTTCCGGGAGCTTGGCGTCCGGCATTTTCAGATAGAGGGGCCGCGGCGGCGCCTGGGCGGGATCGGCCAAAAGCCCAAGCTTGGCAACAAAAACAATGTCCAGTCCGCTATTTTCGATCTCGATCTCGGTCCCCGCCGCCGCGGCCTCGCTGGCAAGCAGGGCGGCGCCAGGTCCCGCGAGCCGCACCGGACCGGCGCCCAGCGACCGTACCGCTTCGCGCGGCGAAGCGATCCGGGGCGCCCCCGCTGCCCTTCCGTCCGGACCGAAAGCCGCGAAATAAACATTGCCGTGCCGCGCATCGATGGCGACGGCGACGAGATCCAGCTTTTGTTCGAGGATCAAGGGCGCCGCAAGGGCCGCGAATGTTGACACGCCGATGACCGGAATCTTGCAAGCGACACCGATGGCCCGCGCCGCAGCGATACCAACCCGCAGTCCGGTGAACGAGCCCGGACCGACAGTGACCGCCACGCGATCGAGAGAGGCAAAGCCGCCCTCGGCGCGGGCCATGACCCGGTCAATCAAGGGCAAAAGCGCCTCGGCATGGCCGCGCTGCATGGCGATGGTCTCGATGGACAGCGGGTCATCGGCCCCCTCATCCAAGACGCAGGCTGAAATGGCCGGGAGCGCGGTGTCGATTGCCAGAATTCTCATTCGCCCAAGCTCAAGTTACACGAGAGGCCTGGAAGCAGCCAGCTTAGGTCAGGCCAGTCAAAAAAACTAAATTTGCTCGACAGTTTGGACATTTGGCACAAAATGTTTGAGTAGATTCTGAATACCATGCCGGAGCGTCGCTGTCGAAGACGGACAGCCCGAACAGGACCCCTTCATGGCGACATAAACCGTGCCGTCGCGAAAACCGCGAAATTTGATGTCGCCGCCATCATTGGCGACCGCCGGACGGACATGCGATTCGATCAGTTTCTTGATTTCGGCGACCGTTTCGGCATCACCGGGTGCAAAGAACTCCTCGGCGTCCGCCTCGCTGTCCGCATCCGTGGCTGAGCTGCTTTCGCCGTCAAGCAACGGCTCTCCGGACACAAAATGCTCCATGATGGCGCCGAGGACAATTGGCTTGAGAGGCTGCCACTCGGTATCGCCGGATTTCGTCACCGAAATGAAGTCGGAGCCAAAAAACACCCCGGAAATCCCATCTATGGCGAACAATGCCCGCGCGAGCGGCGACTGGCGGGCGCCAGCGGGCGTTCTCACATCCAATGTTCCCTCAGGCATCACGGGACGCCCAGGCCGGAATTTCAAAGTGGCGGGATTAGGAGTGACTTCGGTTTCGATGAACATGACTAACTCCCAAACGTCCGGTTCAAGGCCGGAGTTGGATTTAAGGAACGAAATTCATTCCAAATATGATGGAGATAGAGGCCAGGGGCAAGCACCAAGCAAGTATTTCACACCAGCGGCCCGCCTTTCCACTGTTTGCGGCGTGGCGGCGGTTTGATGGCCCATTTAACGATCCTGGATACTTGAGCGTCACCGGAGGAAACTTGCGACTCCGGCAATGGGAGGGAACCAGCCGTGCCGGGCAAGTGTTTATGCAGGAGGGACACGTTTGGGCATTGACGCGACGTCCTTCAGCCGCCGGTCCGGCGGCGAAATTTAAAGTTAGCGAGCCGAAAATGGCGCAGTTGGCGGATGTCGGGAGACAGTTTCTCAATGCGGCGATGTCCGCTCCCTATCTCGGCCGAGAGGAGGAGCGAAGTCTCGCGTTCCGCTGGAAAAACAACAAGGACGAAGAGGCGTTGCACGACCTAACGCGGGCGCATATGCGCCTGGTGATCGCGCTTGCGTTGCGGTTTCGACACTACGGTTTGCCGGTCGCCGACTTGATCCAGGAGGGTCATATCGGGCTTTTGGAGGCTGCCGCGCGGTTCGAGCCGGAACGGGAGGTCCGCTTTTCGACCTATGCGACTTGGTGGATACGCGCCTCCATGCAGAATTATGTTCTGCACAATTGGTCGATTGTTCGGGGCGGCACGAGTTCGGCACAAAAATCGCTGTTTTTCAACCTCCGGAGACTGCGGGCGAAATTGGCGCAAGGGTGCGGTGCCCTTACGGCGTCGGAAGTTGTCAATTCCATCGCGCTGACGCTCGGCGTGACCCGCGCGGATGTCGAATCGATGGATGCGCGGCTGTCCGCGCCGGATTTGTCCTTGAATGCCCCGATGGGAGGAAGTGATTCCTTTGGAGTTGACAGAGTGGCCATGCTCGTCGATGACAAACCGCGTCCCGATGAGGTCGCCGGTCTTGCTCTCGACACCGACCGGCGGACCGCATGGCTGAATGAGGCCTTGACTGAACTCTCGGAACGGGAGCGCCGGATTGTCCGGGAACGCCGGCTTGCCGAGGACGCGGCAACCCTCGAAGCCCTCGGCAACCGTCTCGGTATCTCCAAGGAACGCGTCCGTCAGATCGAGAGCCGGGCCATTGAAAAACTTCGGGCGTCGCTCACCAAACGCCACGTCGAAAATGCCGCGGAAGTCATGACTTGAGGTGCAGGCCCCTCCAAGGCGGGTGTTTTCCGCTCGAAATCAGCTGCGACGGCCAGTTTTCCCCAGGACTTTCGCTTGCTGTCCGGGCATATCGCCAGAGAATAGGCCAAACCGCGAAAAAGGGGCTTAAGTTAACCCTCCGAATCGGGGAATAAAGAAGCTCGGGTTCCGGCTTGGTGCCGAAGGCGGCGCATTTGGGGTGTTGTGGGCTTCAAGACCTCGGCGAATCGCTTGACGGGGAGCCATGGTTGGGGTTCCGTGGTACCAAGCTCGTTCCATCGTGCGAGCCGGGGGCAGTCTGCGCCGGCAGGAGTTCGCGCCAAAAGTCTTATGGAGAAACTGGATGACAACGACAGGTAAAAAGACGCAGGCCGCACCCGCTAAGAGCGCGCCAGCGGCAGGCAAGGCGGAGAAGGCGCCCGAGGCTAAAAAAGCTAAGTCGGCGGGAAGCGCCTTTGCCAAGCCATTGCAGCCCTCGAAGGAACTCGCGGCCGTCGTCGGATCCGAACCTTTGCCGCGCACCGAAGTGGTGAGCAAGGTTTGGCACTACATCAAGAAGCACAAGCTTCAAAACGAAGCCAACAAGCGGGAAATCCTTGCCGACGACAAGTTGGCCGCCGTGTTTGGCAAGAGTAAAGTGACGATGTTCGAGATGAACAAGTTTCTCGCTCAGCATCTAAAGTGATAGGCGCCATTCAGGATCGAAGAGGATTTGAGGAACCCGCAAGGGCGCGAAGCGAGTTCCGGTGTTGCATTGGGTGTTGATCGCCACCGGTAGCTCGTGCGCCAATGGGACGATTTGGCAGGCGCCGGAGTGTGTCCTGGATAGGCGGCGCCATCTCATCGTTTAGGTGTGGTGGCTCTTGAGATCTGAGCCTCAGCCCTCATCACGAAGCCGCGATTGTATCCTTATCGCCGCCCTCATGCCTGGCTCGAGCAGCAGATCCGAGTTGGATGCACTGATGACAACAACATAGGTTGTTGCCTGCTCGTCGATCGATCGCGATTGCCCGATTTGTATCACCTTTCCGGCGAAAGGATGGTTCGGCAGGGACTCGATCGTGAACGTCGCTTTGTCTCCGTATGCGACCTCGCCGATGTCCGTCCTGCTAACTTCGGCTTCGATTTGAACAACGGCGGGGTCCGAAGCGATGATGAAGAGCGGCGGCGCCTCCGATCCCCCCACAGTGGGATGGCCCATTTCGACGGTGCGTGAAAGGACGACTCCGTCAACAGGCGGAACGACATCGGTCGAGGAAAGGTTGATCTCGGCCGTATGGAGCGCCGCTTGGAGCTGGCCGACTGTCGCCTCTTCGCGTTTCTCCCGCACTTGCGCCTGGTCATAGATCTTGCGCAAATTTTCGGTCGCTTTGCGGGACATGGCCCGGCGCGTCGCCAGCGCTTCCTGATGCTCAAAGGCCGCTTTGGCACGTGCGAGACCCGCTTTGCCCATTTCAAACCGAGCCTCGGCTTCCGCCAGATTTGATTTGTTCCTATCGACCATGATTTGATACGGGCGGGGATCAATTTTCGCGCAGACTTGGCCCGCTTTTACTTTCATTTTGACGTCGCATCCGAGCGCCTGGATCACGCCGGACACGCGAGCAACGACCGGCACGGTCGCCGCGGGAGTGACGATACCGACGGCGGTCATGGTGCGGAGCACCGAACCAGGTTCAACCTCTTGCGTGACGTAATGCGTCGTTGTGCCCCGGCGCAGGGACCAGGTGAGCCAACCGCCCCCGAGAACGAGAAGGGTGAGCGCGGCGGCCGCCATTCGCCAGCGCCTCGGCAGAATAGGCAACGCTGCGCCGCCCTTGGCTTCGTCTCCGAATAATAGAGAGTGTAATTCTTGCGTTCCTATAACCCGGTCGAGTTCTCTGAAAGCAAAGAACGGCATCAGCACGACGAACATGATGAGGCCGATCCCGGCTATTCCCTCCAGTCTTCCGCCGCCGATATTGGAGACGCTTTGAGAAAGTGTCTTGCCATGCAATACTCCGATCAATGCTTCTTCGAAGATATGGAAGCAGACCAGGAGCACGGCAAAAACAGCAGACTTGAACAGGATCGGAAAGATGAGCGGCCTATTCTTTAAATTGTCCCCGGCATGAAAATATTCTCCGATCAGGATGACCTTCGCTAAGGCCAAGGCATTGATAAGAGCAAATCCCTGATGATAAATGAGGCTTTGTTCATTCAAAATCAGCGCTTTATAAAAAGCAAACAAACTCAGCAGAACAAAAAGATAAAGAAATATCGAAAATAGCTTTCTTGTTTCGTCAATGGCTCCAGCTTTCAGACGACGGAGTCTTTCATTTATCATATTCTGAGCTCCACGCGCCGGTATCCAACTTAAAGCCCATCCGGTCTGGGAATCGGTTCGCCAATCGCATAGAATACCACTGCTGCGGCCTCGGCGGCATGCATGGGTTCTGGCCGCCATTTGCATCCAATCTGCTTCGTTGCGAATAGCTTACGGAGCATGCGGAGTTCCTGCAAGGCGGGCCATTGGCTTAACCGCCAGATCAGGTTGTCATTTGTCCATTCCCTCTTAATAACTATCATGGCGTCGACGATTCATTCGCCGGATAGATTAAGGGCAAACCGATTTTGTGAGACTGCCTTCGGTTCACGCCGACACGCCTTTCCCAGTTGAGCAATATGGGGGATTCTAATCTTGAAATACCGCCTGCTTGGCACCAGCCAATTGCAAGTCCCGGTCATCTCGCTCGGCTCCTGGCTGACCTATTCTGGCGGCGTCGAGAAGCGCGAGGCTATGGCCTGTGTCCACAAGGCGCTCGATCTTGGAATTAATTTTTTCGACACGGCGAATGTCTATGGACGCGGCGCCGCCGAGACGGTGCTGGGTGAAGCGCTCGCAGGACTTCCGCGCCATTCCTATAGTTTGGCGACCAAGGTTTATGGCGTCATGAGCGATACGGACAAGGGGTTGTCGCGCGTCCAGATTGCCAAGCAGCTCGACGCTTCGCTGAAACGGCTCGGCACCGACTTTGTCGATCTCTATCAGTGTCACCGCTACGACGAGGACACGCCGCTCGCTGAAACGATGGAGGCCCTGACCCTGGCGGTCAAGCAAGGCAAGGCGCGCTTTGTGGGCTTCAGCGAATGGCCGCTCGATAAGATCGAGGCGGCGGCAAAAATGCCTGACGTTGTTCGTTTTGTCTCGAGTCAACCACAATATTCGATGCTCTGGTCGGCCCCGCAAGAGGAGATTTTTCCACGCTGCGCCGAACTTGGAATCGGACAAATCGTGTGGTCGCCGCTCGCCCAAGGCGTACTCACGGGCAAATACACGCCCGACGCGCCGCACCCGGCGGAGTCGCGGGCCAGGCATGCGTCCATGGGCTCCATGCTGCCGCAACGTTGGCTACGAGCCCCCCTGTTGACGGCCGTAAATGAGGTGAAGCGGATGGCGGAACGGGACGCGGGCGTAAGTTTGGCGCAATTTGCGCTTGCCTGGATTTTGCGCAGGCCAGAAGTGTCCTCCGCTATCGTTGGAGCAAGCCGGCCCGCACAGATCGTGGAGAACGCCGCCGCCGCGGAACGCGAGATCGCGCCGGAGCTGTTCGCGAAAGCAGAAGAGATTTTGGCGCCTTTCCGCTGATGCGGCGCCATTTCTTTTCGCGCAATCCATCCACAACGCCTGTGTGGAGCGAATGTGGGGCAGGATGATTGCCATGTCATCCCGGTTTATTGCTTGACCGAAATCTCCAGGGGCCGCCATTGAGACAAGCATCTTTATGAAGGCCGATTGCTGACATGAGCGAAAAATCTTGATGCCCGCCGATAGCGACCCAAAGCTCGTCCGCGTTTTTGTTCACTTGTCCGTATATTTTGGCGCGACGCATTGGCGAAGATGGTATGCGGCGGGAGCGCTCGGCGGCATCAACGACCCATTGCCCTATGGTTATTATCGCGCCTCGGAAGATGGCTGCCTGGTCGTTTATTCGGAAGACAAGGATGAGAACAGGCTGCAGCGGGCATTCCGTCTCGGAATGAAGTTCCTTGTCGGAACCGATATTGTTCATGCGTGGAGAAACCGGAGAGGAATTTACGAGTCTGACATCGTTTGGACGCACACCGAACTGCAATATATCGCAGTCTTATTGCTGTTTCGTTTCCTATTTTGGAAACGCCGGCCCAAGCTGATTGCGCAAAGCGTATGGCTGTTTGACCGTTGGGAAAGTTTTGGTTCGATCAAGCGATGGTTTTTGTCGCGATTGATCCGGAAAGCCGACATCCTCACGGTGCTATCGCCAGAAAATCTTGCCATCGCGCGCCGGCTTTTCCCATGCGTTCGTTCCGAACTCGTCCTCTTCGGCATCAACACGGACACAGTTGTCCCCTTGAAAAAAGACAAGCCGCATCAACCCCTCCAAATCTTTTCCATCGGCAATGATCCAGACCGCGATTGGCCTGTCCTCATTCAAGCGATAAGGGGAATTTCGGGTTGCGAACTCAAAATTGCGTCGTGGAATTTCGATAAACGCCTCATTGACCCCAACGACAACATCGAGATTCTGCGCATAAAATCAAACAGCGCGTTGTTTGCAGCCTATGATTGGGCGGATATTGTCGTCGTAACCATCAAAAACAATCGCCATGCTTCGGGCATCACGGTGTTGCAGGAAGCAACGATACGAGGATTGCCGGTGATTTGCACCGATACCGGCGGACTCAGAGCCTATTTTTCAGAGAACGAAATTTGCTTTATCCCGCTCGGAGACCCTGCCGGACTTCAAAAAGCGATTGCCACGCTCGCTGGGGACGACCCCTTGCGCTGGGGCTTGGTCGAGCGCGCGCAGGCCCGCATGACGTCCGGCGGTCTCAACTCGCGTACCTATGCGCGGCGGCATGCGGAATTGTCGAGAGAGCTGCTGGCGTCCGATATCAACCGCGCAGCGAAGAATTAGAGCTTCAGGCCTGCGGCGGCAAGACTTCGAGAGCCTCGTCTTCCTTTAGAGCCGTTCCCGTGCGCCGGATCGTTAGGGCGAGCGCCATGATGGCAAGGATGCGGCGGCTCGCCTCCTCCAGCGAAAGTCCGTCGGCGCGGATATTTGAGACGCAGTTGCGCCCGGCATCCTTTGTCGCGCCTGGCTGCGGGGCGAAGGTGAGATAGGCGCCGAGACTGTCGAATGAGGAAAGGCCCGGCCGCTCCCCGATCAGGACAATGGCCAGCGCCGCACCTTGACGCGCTGCGATTTCATCACCCAGTGCGACGCGCGCCTGCAGCGCGACCACCGGGGGCGCAAATCGAACATGGGGCGCGGCGAGCAGCATCTTGCAAAGCTGCGCTCCCCGGACTTGCAGGGCGCCCGCGGAAAGCCCGTCCGCGAGGATGATCGTGGCGTCATAATCTCCGGAAGAGAGCGCCGGCTCCGGGACTTCCCCGAGGCGGCGGCCGAGATCGGGGCGTTGCAGAAAGGTTCTCCGGTCTGGCGCCGCGCTTCGCACAAGCACCGGCTGCCACGCGGCGAGATCCAAGAGGAGCGCTTCACCATCGAGTTCGGTCCACACCGCATCGCGGGCGCGCGCATGCGCAAGTTCGAACTCGAGCAAGCGGCGCGTCGGCAGGCCATCACCAGCACGCCCGAGCGCGATGCGGGCGGGTGTCGCCTGGCGAAGATACTCCCAAAAATCTCCGGGCGGCCGCGTCATCGCGGCGCCGCCGCGAACAGACGGCCCGCACCGCCCGAGAGACTCGGCCGCACCCGGAATTGGCTGTCCATGATCCCATAGGCGAGAAGCCAGGCCTCGAACTCCGGCGCCGGGCGCAAGCCCAGCACGGATCGCACATAAAGCGCATCATGGTAGGAGGTCGATTGATAGCCGAGCATGATGTCGTCGGCGCCAGGAACGCCCATGATGTAATTGCAACCGGCAACGCAAAGCAGCGTCAGGAGAGCGTCCATGTCGTCCTGATCGGCCTCGGCGTGGTTGGTGTAGCAAACATCGACGCCCATCGGCAGGCCAAGCAGCTTGCCGCAGAAATGATCCTCGAGCCCGGCACGAATGATCTCCTTGCCATCGTAGAGATATTCGGGACCGATGAAGCCGACGACCGTATTGACGAGCAAGGGCGCGTAGCGGCGGGCCACCGCATAGGCGCGCGCTTCCATGGTTTGCTGATCGACGCCGTGATGCGCCTGCGCCGACAGCGCCGCGCCCTGCCCTGTCTCGAAATACATCAGATTGGCGCCAGGCGGCGCCCGGCCCAGCGATCTGACGGCGGCATGCGCCTCGTCGAGCAGCGCGAGGCTCACCCCGAATGCTTGGTTGGCGGCCTCCGATCCGGCGATGGACTGAAACACAAGATCCACGGGGCCTGCCCGCTCCATAACCTGCAAAAGGGTCGTGACATGCGCGAGCACGCAGGATTGCACCGGGATTTCGAAGCGCAAACGCAAATCCTCGATCCGTTCGAGAAGCAGCAGCGTCCGCTTGGCGCTGTCTGTCGCCGGATTGATCCCGATGCAGGCATCGCCGCAGCCATACATGAGCCCATCGAGAATGGCGGCGCCGATCCCGGCAAGATCGTCGGCCGGGTGATTGGGCTGGACACGCACAGCGAGCCGCCCCGGCAGGCCGAGCGTGGTTCGGAACTTTGTCACGACCGAAATTTTCTTGGCGACCGCGATCAAATCCTGGTTGCGCATGAGTTTCGACACGGCCGCCGCCATTTCCGGGGTGATGCCCGGCGCCAAGCCCGCGAGGACATCGCCCGTTGCCGCGTCGGACAAAAGAAAATCCCGGAACTCCCCGGTGGTCATCGCGGCGGCCGGCGCGAAGGCGAGCGAGTCATGCGAATCGAGAATGAGCCGCGTCACATCGTCCGCTTCATAGGGAATCACGGTCTCGTCGAGAAAGCGCGCGAGCGGCAGATCCGCCAGCGCCATGCGGGCCGCGACTCGCTCTTGCCCGTTTGCCGCATCAACCCCGGCGAGCCGGTCGCCCGCACGATCCGGTGAGGCGCAGGCCAGAAGCGCCCGCAGATCATCAAAGACGTAATGTGTGCCGCCAACATTGCTTCGATAAGGCATGAGGCTGCCTATTCACTAGGAAGTTACGATTTCATTCAGGATGCGCGTTGAAATTCGCCGGGCCCGGTTGAACTTCGTCCAGGCCTGCTTAGGTACCTAATAACCGCGGGTCACACCTATTTGAGAATTCTAAACTAAATTTAAGAATCGCCGTAAAACAAGACTGCATCCCGCGGCCCTTCAATAAAAAGACGAGCCTAATTTTAGATAATAATGTTGGTATAATAGATCGCCACGGTTCATATCTCATTGATTTGAAACAGGACTTTAGGAACAAATCGTTGCCCCGGGAGAATGCCGGCAACCTCACTTGGCTTCATCTCGCAATTGCGAACAAATGCAATTTCTTGACCTAGGACACTGCCTCACATGAACTTGAATTGAATATGGCAACCTTTACCGCTGCCAAACATTACCTACATTAAGACCAACCGAAAAATTTGAGAGAGGAACGATGAGCGCTTCAATGGAATCCCCCAAGAAATCTCCCACCTCGACTCGCGGTTTCGCGTCGATGGATCCCGAAAAGCAGCGGGCGATCGCGCGCAAGGGCGGCGAAAGCGTCCCGCATGAAAAGCGGAGTTTCTCGCAAAACCCCCGTTTAGCGGCCGAAGCCGGTCGCAAGGGCGGGCAAAGTGTCAATCCGAACAAACGCAGCTTTTCGCGCAACCACACCCTCGCCTCGGAGGCCGGCCGTAAGGGCGGACATGCGTCGCATGGCGGCCCGAAAAAACCCGCAGCCGAAACCGGGGAATGAACGCGAAGACGCAGGATATGGAAATCGGGAAGGGGCGCGGCGGATCTGCTCATTCGTCACGCTCGTTCCTTAAAAAGGCTGCTCGCGGCGATTCATCTTCATAGCTTCTTCAAAATCAGACTTTTGCCTTCCTTCGGATCTTTTTTCCAGCTGCCGTCCGGCTGCAACTCGAGGTCGGTCTTGTGCCCCTTGCGAGCTGTCAGTATGAGGCGGCCGTTGACGATTTGCCAGCCGGCGGGATCGAAAATCACGATGCCCTGGTCACGGCAGCCAGGAGCGAGGGAGGCTTTTTTGCCCCCCGGACCTTTCGCCTGACTTTCCAAGGTGAGCATGCAGCCGGTATCCTTGCCGCCATCGCGCAGGATCGTATAGCGCCCGGTCACGTCGGCGGCGGGTATGGCTGCCGGAGGCACGTCTTTCTTGGCGGCGGCGGGCGTGATGGGTGCGAGGGCGGTGCCTGCGCCCCGACCGGAAAGATCTTTTTTCTGCGGCGCTGTTTGCAGGACTGCCAGATGGTAAACCCCGCCTTGCGGGCCATTGGCGTGGAAGAGCCTGGACTCCTCCGGCGTGAAATCGAGAACCGTCTGACCCGCGGCATCGAAGAGGTCGAGGTGGCCTTCCCCGGTGACCTCCCACGCGGCGACGGGAGCGAGGTCCGGAAACGCCTTCAGACAGCTGAGAGGGATGATGATTTGCTGGCGTCCCGAAGCTGACTGCCCGGCACGCAGAGCAATCCGGCATTTCGAATTGCTGCTTTCGCTCGACAAATCCCACACGCCGGCAAGATCCTGCCCGCTGACGGGAAGCGTGGCGGCCTGCCCGCTGGCACCGGCCAGCAAACCGCCCGCAAGGACGAGACCCCGCCAGTCATGCACCCTGCGCATTTTTCGCACCTGGACTACCTTTCGCGATTGCAACCGCATGCACCGCCCCGAAGAGCAAGAACCCAACCGGTCTCGTAAGGCAAGCCCGTTCCCCACGCAAATACGACGGCAAATTGCGCCTGCCCTCAAACGAAGCCCACTCCGGGAAGGGCAAAAATGCTCAGCGGGAAGCCCATATTCAAACATACGCTAAAAAAATTGCGCAACTCTTTCGACTTCCCGTCTCTGGAACCAACGGCGCCCTTGCAAATGTCCGTGACCGGACACCGGTTTGGGGATAGCTTGTTGAACAGCTGTAACTCTGGGCCGCCTTTGCGCATACAGCTATGCTCAAGGCAGGCGCGGCATGATGGCCTTTGCCGCGCGCCCTGATATGGTATGTCTTTGGTCTGATTCTTTGGCCCGCTGGCCGCCAAGCTGGCTGCCGCCTGCCGGACGAGAGACCAAAGGTCCGGTTGGCAGGTTTTCTCTAGTGCCGGAAATGGTTGCCGGAATGGTTCGTTCGACGAGGAACATTGTGCCGCGCGCGCTGGTTATATGGTCCGCTCTTTTCGTGGCGCTTGCCTATGGACTGGACGCGGCCGCCGTACGTGCCGATGACTTCCGGGCGCGTTATTCGATTACTCTGATCGGCTTTCATATTGGCGAAGTTTCGGCCGAAGGGTCAGTCAATCCGGCAAAATACCGGATCGATCTCAATGCCAAGCTCACCGGCATTGCCGCGTTGGTCTCGAACGTTAAGCTGGCGCTCGCATCGAGCGGCTCGATGCGCAAGACAGGCCCGGCTCCCTCGACCTACGCCACGACAACCGCGAATTCCTTAGGCAACCGGACTGTGCGGATGTCGCTCGATTCGGGGAACGTCAAGGCCGTGGAGATTTTTCCGCCTTTCGAGGATAAGGAAGGCAGAATCCCCGTCACCGAAGCGAACAAACGTAATATCGTCGATCCGATGAGCGCTTTGGTCATGCTGGTCCCGGAGGGTCAGCCCCTCGTCGGACCCGCGGCATGCAACCGGAGCATTCCAGTTTACGACGGTTATGTCAGATTCGACGTTCAACTCCACTACACTGGCGTGAGGGACGTGTCCGTGGATGGATACTCAGGTCCGGTCTCGGTTTGCTCCGCCCGTTATATCCCCATCTCCGGCCATAAGCGGGATTCAAAATCCACCAAATTCATGGCCGAGAACAGGGACATTGAGGCTTGGCTGGCGCCGCTCCCGCGGGCGCACGCCGTCCTGCCGCTGCATGTCGCCTTGATGACCTTGGCTGGCGCTGCCGTCATCGATGCAGTCGAATTTTCCGTGGTGCCGTCGGAAGTGACCGCCACTTCTACGCACTAAGCCTCGCACGCACTAATCCTTGTGGACGGCGTCGCCAAAAAGAGTGGAGTTCTCTCCCTGTGATCACGCTTTATTCGTTCGGGCCGTTTTTCGGCTTACCCGACGGCAGCCCCTTCGTGACCAAGGCCATGCTGCTGTTGAAATTCGCAGGTCTTCCCTTTGAGGAAAACCGGCATGGCTACCGCCGTGCTCCAAAAGGCAAGCTGCCCTATATCGAAGATGACGGCGTTATCGTTGCCGATTCGACTTTCATCCGTTTTCACATCGAGAAAAAATACGGATTTGACTTCGACGCGGGGCTCACTCCGGAGCAACGGGCGGCGGCCTGGGCGATCGAAAAAATGTGCGAGGAACACCTTTATTTTGCGGTGCTGGCGTCGCGGTGGCTGGATGACGTCAATTTTGCCCGGGGCCCAGCCCAGTTTTTCAAGAACCTGCCCCTGCCCCTCCGCCTGATCGTGCCGGGCATGATGCGCCGAAAAATCCGGACCGCGTTGAACTTGCAGGGCATTGGGCGCCATACCGCCGCCGAGCGGGACCAACTGGCAATTATGGACATCAACGCACTCTCGGCCACGATCGGGGAGAAGCCGTTTTTGATGGGCGAGCAGCCTTGCGCGGCGGACGCTGCCGTATTTGCTTTTGCCGGAACGTCCTTGTGCCCCACATTTGTAACGCCGGTCCGGACGGCGGCGGAACGGCACCAAAATCTTGTCCGTTACCGGGACCGTATCCTGCGGCACTATTTCCCCGGCTAGAGGCAGGGCCGTTGCCCTTTTTTCGCGCAACAAATTTGTTTTTTGACAGTTGACAGACGGGAACGTCCAAGTTTCCCACCAACGCCCGAATTGCTGGTGCCCGTTCCGGCTAAAATTCAGATTTTTACAATGGGTAGGGTCACAATCTGGAGGCTGCCCGACATCTTGTAGGGAACAAACAAGGACTTGGCGCAGGTCATCGATTCGGGCGCGATTCGTTCGTCTCCCGTTCAAAGCGTAAAGAAGATCGTCCCGGCGGCATCATTTTGATACACGGAAGTGCCGTCATGATACATAAGGCCCTAGGCGGGGAGGAGGCGCAGCCAGATTTTCTTCCGGCGAACAAAAACGTTCAGCCGCGGCCCCTTGCCCGAGTGGCGCCAGGCCAAAGCTGGCCCTTTGAACATCTCACTCCGGCCCGCTCCGATACCAGGTCCGTTGCCGCTTTACCCTGAAATCCCTTGGCGCCCCGGGTTAACCAATGAATGTCCCTTTTCTAGCGCCGGCATCCTTTTCTCCGGAGAAATCCCAGGGCGTCACCGTCCTGCTCGGGCCGACCAATACCGGCAAGACGCATTATGCGATCGAACGGATGCTCTCCCATCCCAGTGGCATGATCGGCCTGCCACTCCGGCTTCTGGCGCGCGAAGTCTATAACCGTGCGGTCGAGAAAGCAGGTGTGGAGGCGGTCGCCCTGATCACGGGCGAAGAAAAAATCAAGCCGGAGTCACCGCGTTATTGGGTTTCGACCGTCGAGGCGATGCCGCGCGATCTTAATGTTTCGTTTGTCGCGGTGGACGAAATTCAACTCGCTGCCGATCTCGACCGGGGTCATGTGTTCACCGACCGGCTCCTCCATTTGCGCGGGCGCGAAGAAACGCTGCTGATCGGCGCCGCCACGATGCACCAAGCGGTGCGGGGACTCCTGCCCGCGGCCCGGATATCCGCGCGGCCGCGCCTTTCCAAGCTGAGTTTCGGGGGCGCCAAGAAAATCACCCGGCTGCCCCGGCGCAGCGCCATCGTCGCTTTTTCAGCCGAGGATGTTTACGCAATCGCCGAATGGATCCGCCGTCAATGCGGCGGCGCCGCGGTGGTGCTTGGCGCGTTGTCGCCGCGCACCCGCAATGCGCAGGTCGACATGTTCCAAAATGGACTCGTCGATTACATCGTCGCGACGGATGCCATCGGCATGGGCCTCAATCTCGATGTCGATCACATCGCTTTCGCGGGCGACCGGAAGTTCGACGGCTGGCAGCACCGCCGTCTCAATCCCGCCGAATTGGGTCAAATCGCCGGGCGCGCGGGCCGCCATCTCCGCGATGGGACGTTCGGCACGACCGGACGCTGCCCTCCCTTCGGCGAGGAGCTGATCGAACAGCTGGAAGACCACCGCTTCGATCCGGTGCGCATGCTGCAATGGCGGAATTCGGATCTCGATTTCACGTCGATCGCAGCCCTTTTGGCCTCGCTCGACAAACTGCCGGGCGCTGCGGGTCTTACGCGGGCGCCCCAGGCCGCCGACCAGCTGGCCCTCGAATTCGCCGCCCGCGATGAAAAAGTCATACGGGAGGCAAAGACGAGAGCCGATATCGGCCGCCTCTGGGAATGCTGCCAAATTCCTGATTACCGGAAGCTTTCGCCGGCCGCGCATGCCGAGCTGGTCATCTCCATTTTCGGCTTTGTTGTGCGCGCGGGCCATATTCCAGACGATTGGTTCGCCCGCCATGTCGCGGCACAAGACCGCACCGACGGCGGCCTCGATACGCTTTCGGCGCGGATCGCCGAGATCAGAATTTGGACCTACATTGCCAATCGAACTGGCTGGTTGCGCGATCCTCGCCATTGGCAGACTGTCACGCGTCAGGTAGAGGACAATTTGTCGGACGCTTTGCATGAACGTCTCGCCCAGCGGTTTGTTGACCGGAGGACGAGCGTTCTCATGCGCCGCCTAAGGGAGAACGCCATGTTGGAAGCCGAGGTCACCCCGAGCGGTGACGTCCTGGTCGCCGGCCAGCACGTCGGGCAGCTCAACGGATTTCGCTTCACTGCCGACCCCGCGGCGGTAGGTGAAGCCGCGAGGGCTTTGAATGCCGCCGCGCAAAAGGCCTTGGCAAGCGAGATCGAAGGCCGCGCTGTCCGGGTCAGCGAGGCCGTCGACGAAGCTTTCATCCTCACCAATGATGGAATTATCCGCTGGCTCGGCGAGCCGATCGGCATGATCGCCGCCGGCGCGCATGTGCTGGAACCGCGCGTGACCCTTCTCGCGGACGAGCAATTGACCGGCCAGGCGCTGGACATGGTGCAGCGGCGGCTCGATCTGTGGCTTGCATCGCATGTCAAGAAACTCCTCGGACCGCTCATCGAATTGGAAAAAAGCGAAGGGCTTGAGGGCATCGCGCGCGGCATCGCGTTCCACGTCGCCGAATCCCTCGGTGTTCTCGACCGCGCCCGGGTCGCCGACGACGTCAAGGGCCTCTCCCAGGACGCCCGCGCTGGACTGCGGAAATTTGGTGTGCGCTTCGGCGCCTATCATCTTTATCTTCCGGGCCTAATAAAGCCGGCGCCGCGCGCCCTTGCCGCGCAGCTCTATGCCTTGAAACATGGCGAAGGCGACGCCCTCAAAGGTCTCGATGAAGTTCTCCATTTCGCCGCCTCCGGCCGGACCTCCTTGGTCGCCGACAAGGATGTGCAAAAGAATCTCTATCGGGCCGCCGGATTTCGCGTTTGCGGCGATCGCGCGGTGCGCGTCGATATTTTGGAGCGCCTCGCGGATTTGATCCGCCCAGCCGTCTCTTACCGTCCTGGAATTTCCGTGGGGGAACCACCGGCGGGCGCGGCGGATGGCGAGGGTTTTGTCGTCACCGTTGCGATGACCTCGCTGGCCGGCTGCTCGGGCGAAAGTTTCGCCTCGATTCTCCGCTCGCTCGGCTACGCTGCCGAGCACCGCAAGGGTCCGGCGATCACCGTGCCTTTGCTGAGCACGGCGGAGACCGTGCCTTGTGTGCCGCAGCCGGCCACCGCCGGGCCGGTGCCTGGCACGGACGACGCCGCGCCGGGGGATGAAACGCAAGCCGGCGCGGAGCCGGAGGCATTATCCGAGCCGGAGGGTCTATCCGGGGCGGAAGCCGTCGCGCAGTCCGAAGGTCCTGTGCCAATGGGCGCCCCAGAGGCCGCCGCTGGCGATGTTTCAACAAGCGAAGCCAGCGAGGTTCAGGCTCCGCCAGAGTTGGCCGGGGAGGCACCGTCCGTCGAAACAGCCGCCCCAGAAGAGATTTTGATTGAAGTCTGGCGCCCGCATCGCCAGCAGCCGCACCGGCGGCCGGAGCCGCGCCCTCATAAGAAAACTTTTGTGCGGCGGGGCGGCGGAGCGCCAGCCGGGGCCGCCGCAGGCCCAGGGATGGCCGCGGCGGCAACACCACGAGATGAGATGGCGGCCGGAGAATTACCCTGCAGTGTTGAACCCCCTAAAGAAGGGGGCGAGGACCGTCAGGGCGGACCGCCGCCAAGCGCCCTCAAGCATTGGCAGAAAAGAAGCCATGATCGGGGCAGCGGCGATCAGCGGCCGCGCTTTTCCGGCCAGCGGCGTCCTTCGAAGGCGGGTGAGCCGATTCGCGGAAAGTCCGATGAACGCAAAACCGGGCGCGGTGAAAGGTTCGACCTAAGGGAGAAACGGTCAGCAGAGCGGCCGCCGGACCCCAATTCGCCATTCGCCAAACTGCTCGCGCTTAAAGTGCAACTTGAGGAGCAAACCAAGCCGGAAAAGGACAAGCAGGACAGTTGAACAGTCATGCGAGATTTCGATCCGGGAAATGTCCGCGCGCGCGATAGGATTCCTCTCGTGGCCGCCCGGACCGCTGTGTTGGCCATGTTAAGGCCATGAAGCGACCCCACTCTGAGGCGGTTCGCGATGCTTCCCGGACGGTAAGCCTTGGGCAAGCATCGTTCCTAGCATTTCTTGCTTGAGAGAGAATCCTGTCTGAACGCCCATCCACGTGGCCGGACTGTACTTCGAGAACCGCGTAAGAAGTGGACGTCTGGCGTTCGCCGTGTCATCCGGGAAGCATTCATGCGTTCGGTCGCCTGCTTAGTGAAAGTCCTTGGGATCGCGGCGTTTCTGCACGCCGCCGGGACCGCCGCCGCGCAGCCGGTCGATTGCCCCCGGCTCGCGGCGCAGATCAACGCGCTGGCCGCCAGCGGCAACGGCCAGGGGCGCGTGACGCAGCATTACGGCGCCGCCGTCCAGAAGCAGCGTAACGACCTCGATCGCACCATCCGTTATGCCCGTTCGCTTGGCTGCGATCGGGGCCAATTCCTGATGTTCGATACGGCGCCGCCGCAATGCCACGGGCTTAATGCTCAAATTCAACAACTTCAGGCAACCCTTGCTCAATACGAGGGAAGCGGCGATCTCGGCGGCAACGCGGCGGCGCGCCAGCAGCTTACCGCGCGCTACAACAGCTATTGCCGGGGCCAGGTTCAGGCGGCCCAGCCGCCGCAACAGCGCGGTTTCTTCGAGACGCTGCTTGGGGTTTTCCAGCCCAACCAAAATCCCTTCGCGCCCGGGCAGCAACCCCCGTTCGAGGAGGTGCGCCCGCTGGACGGCGAGGATATGAGGCCGCACGGCGGCTCGCAGGCCGTTTGCGTCCGCAGTTGTGATGGTGGTTTTTTCCCACTGACCGTCTCGGCGAGAAGCGCCGATCCCGATCAGCTGACGAGCCTTTGCCAGGCGCTTTGCCCAAATGCGACGGTGAGTGTTTATACGCGAGCGCCCTATGGGGATATCAGCACGGCCGTCTCGCTTGACGGGGGTGCGCCCTATTCGGAGTCGCCCACGGCCCTCAAATTTCAGAAAACTTTCGATGCCGCCTGCACCTGCAAGCCGCCGGGGCAAACCTGGGCCGAAGCGCTCTCGGGGGCAGAAGATCTCCTTGGCCGCGCCCGCAAGACGGACGTCTTGGTGACTCCCGAGACCTCCGCCGAATTGGCAAAACCCAAGCTCGAAAAACCAGCGCGGCCCAGCACCCCAGAGGCAAGCAGCCAAGCCGGCAACAACCCCTCGGCGGCCGCCGATCAAACCGGAGCCGACGAAATCGTCGGTCCCGATGGGGTCAAGCGGCGCGTCCGGATAATCGTGCCGCCGCTTTAGCTTTGCCGATCAAGGGCAAAAGCGCCGCAAGTTCCGGCCCGGTCTCGCGGCCGGTCAAGGCAAGCCGCAACGGATGGAAAAGCGCCCGCCCCTTGCGGCCGGTCGTTTTTTTTAGCTCTTCCGTCCAGTTTTTCCAGGCAGTCTCGTCCCACGGTTCCTCCGGCAAATGTTCGGCCGCCGCCGCCAGAAACTCCGCATCCTCAGCAACCGGCGTCGTTTCGCCTTCGACCACCCGCCACCAATCAACCACATCGAGAAACGCCGCCAGATTGCCGCGAACGGCAAGCCAAAAAGGCTGCGCCTTATGGCCGGTGATGTCGTGCGTGGCGAGCCTGTCACGGACCGCCTCGAAGCTTAGTCCATGCAGCGTGCGCGCCGACAAGGCGGTAAGTTCGGCGGGATCAAACCGCGCTTGGCTGCGGGACAGCTGCGAAAGGTCGAGCGGGCCCGCAAGTTCCGCCAGGCTGGCGATCGGATGCAAGGCCACGGAGGAGCCGGTCATGACCGCCGCCGCCGCGACCGCGAGAGATTCGATACCGGCATCCCGCAAGCCGCCAATCGACAGCGAGCCCGTGCGTTTCGAAAGCGCCTCGCCGCTCGCAGAGGCCAGAAGATTGTGATGGCCGAAGGCCGGCAGCCGCTCCGGCCCCGACAGGAGAGCAAAGAGCTGCAGTTGCACCGCCGTATTGGTCACATGGTCTTCGCCCCGAATAATATGGGTGACATTCAGCGCGGCGTCGTCGACCACGGACGGCAGGGTGTAGAGATAGGTAGCATCCTCCCGCAGCAGCACCGGATCGGAGAGCGAGGCGCAATCGATGTGGCTCTCGCCGCGCACCATGTCATTCCAGCGGATGATCTCATGGTCCAGCTTGAACCGCCAGTGCGGTTTGCGGCCCCCTGCCTCCAATTCAGCCCGCTCCGCCGCTGAAAGAGCAAGTGCGGCGCGGTCATAGACCGGCGGCAGGCCGCGCGCCTGCTGGCGCTTGCGTTTGCGGTCAAGCTCATCGGGGGTTTCGTAACAGGGATAAAGACGGCCGGCGTCGCGCAGTTTTGCGGCGGCGGCGTGGTAGAGGGCGAATCGCTCCGATTGCCGCAACACCCTGTCCGGCGCAATGCCCAGCCACGCAAGATCGACTTCAATCGCTTGGGCGTACTCTTCTTTCGAACGTTCCACATCAGTGTCATCGAACCGAAGAATAAATTCGCCATGGTGCTTTTTTGCGTAGAGGAAGTTCAACAGCGCCGTCCGCGCATTGCCAATATGGATGCGGCCGGTCGGCGATGGAGCGAAGCGGACAATTGGATGCGGCATGGGTAACCCTAGGATGTGTGGAACCGCGTCGATATGCGATCGATCTCTCGGATGTGAGCTTGTTCAACGCACTCGCCCAAGCAGCCGGCCGGACTTACTTGAAGGCCGGTCCTGCGATTTTCAATAAATATCTGATACAAAAAGCAGTCCCGGCACATGCGGCGGCAGCTTTCGGCGGAGAATCAGATATTAGCCCGGGAGCTGGACAATGGCGATGGCGTATGCGGCGGCTTGGTTTTGCCTGCTTCTGACCTTGTGCAATCTCATCAGTATCGGAGTCGCGGCATTCCGGGCGCGACGCCGCCCGGCACCATTGCCCTCTCGCGCGGCGCCGGGTGTTTCCATCGTACGGCCTCTTTGCGGCCTCGACAATTTTTGCGACGAGACCTTGGAATCGAGTTTCCGGCTCGATTACCCGTCCTATGAAATTATCTTTTGCGTCGCGCGGGCAAACGACCCCGTTGTGCCGCTTGTTCACCGCTTGATTGCGAAATATTCAGCTATTCCCGCCAGTTTGATCGTCGGCGACGAGAAGATGAGCGTCAATCCGAAACTGAACAATTGCGTCAAGGGTTGGGATGCCGCCCGCTACAATTGGATCATTCTCGCCGACGCGAATGTGTTGATGCCAAAGGATTATATTCAACGGCTTCTGGCGGGCTGGCGGCGGCGGACCGGCCTTGTGTGCTCCATGCCCCTCGGCTCGCGGCCGCAAAATCTCTGGGCCGAACTCGAATGCGCATTTCTCAACGGCTTCGAGGCACGCTGGCAATATTGTGCCGAGGCGGCCGGCGTCGGCTTCGCGCAGGGCAAGAGCATGCTCTGGTGGCGGGAAATCTTAGACAAGGGCGGTGGAATTCGCGCCCTCGCCAGTGAGATCATCGAGGACGCCGCGGCAACAAAACTCGTCCGCGCCCAAGGCCTTGCGGTGAATCTCGTCGATAGCCCCTTCGAGCAACCGCTTGGCAGACGAAAGGCCACGGAGGTTTGGCTGCGTCAGGCACGCTGGGCAAGGACAAGGCGGAAAACTTTTCCTCTTTTTTACGCGCCGGAAATTTTTGCGGGCGCAGTTCTGCCCGCCATCGCGGCGGCCTATGCCGCCATCGCCTTCGATGTGAATGTGTCGGCCACGGTGCTCGCCGTCGCGTTGGCCTGGTACATCCCCGAAATCTTCCTCAATCGCTCTTTAAAATGGCATGTATCCTGGCGCTCCCCCTTTCTTTTGCTGCTGCGCGACCTGATGCTTCCGGTCATCTATATCGACGCTTGGTGCACCGATCATTTCGTCTGGCGCGGCAATGAGATGACCATGCGGGAAGAGGAGCCAAGCATTGAACGGGGATGAACGCAGAGGCCATGTGATGGGAGTGCTCAACGGGGGGGCCCCCCGGCACGAAGAGTTCTAGCCATTTAAAAACTTTTGGAAGGGTATCTTGATCACATTTAGCCGGGTCCGCCTCACCGCGTTGTGATAATTTTATTCTATAAATAACAATCAATAACCTTCACAATTTAAAAAACTAAATATGGATTTGCCAAAGCGTTCAAATTAATTCACTTTAATCTGTAATCCTTATCATTGGGAAATGTCGGCTATGAATTTAGCCGGTCTGGCATTATGGCGGCCAGCGAAGATGTGATCCTCGTCACGTCGAAGGCATAGGAAAAAACATGGTTGATATTAATCAGAATAGTATTAAACAAATATATGGGTCATCGTTCTACGACCGACAGCGCGAGGGTTCACTTAGATCTGCTCAAGCTATTCTTCCGATTGTCTTTGCGTTGACAAATCCAAAGTCAGTCGTCGACTTCGGATGCGGGGTCGGAACTTGGCTTGCGACCGCAAAAAGGCTTGGTGCCGAGCATTGTCTTGGCCTTGAGGGCGCGTGGGTAAAGACTCAAACTTTAGCGGCGGCTGATCTCGAAATCCGGGAAACTGGTCTTGAGCAACCGGTCTCGCTCCAAGAGCGTTATGACCTCGCGATATCTCTGGAAGTCGCTGAGCATTTAGCCCCCGAGCGAGCCGACTCATTCGTGGCCGATTTGTGCAGGGCTTCAAACGTGGTTCTTTTCAGCGCCGCCATCCCTGGGCAAGATGGAGATGGTCATCAAAACGAGCAGTGGCCATCTTATTGGGCTGAGCGTTTTCTCCGGCTCGGCTATATGCCTCTTGACGTTATAAGACCCATTGTTCAATCGGATCCGACCATTGAAGTTTGGTATAGGACCAATATTGTACTCTACGCTCGGCCCGAAGAAGGTTTGTCAATCTTGACGAATCTTAAAACAAAACATCTTGCCCACCTTGATCTCCCTTGTCGTACCGAAATTGTCGGGCTCAAGAGAGCCATTTCCCACTTTTGGGACAGCACGAAAATATTGCTCCATTGGATAACGCTGCATTCCAAGGGCCGTTTGAGGCTGAACACGTAGACGTCAAAACGCAAATTCGCCTCAGACTCGCTTTCGAGCGATGTCATAACCGCAAGGGACCGGTCCGGCTCTTGCTTACTTGGATTCTAGGGCGATTTCGCGGTTTTGGCCGGAAAGCCGCTTCATCAAGCCTTGCAGTTGATCCGCAATCAAAGGGAGCGCCTGTTCCGGTGCCATTTGATCGGTATCATCGACGTGCCAGTACTCCATGCGGCTGGGATCCTCCGTACCGGGCCATGAAGCAAACCGCTCCCGCATCAAGGGGAAATGTTCCGCTTTTTTGAGTGCAACGATATGATGTGCCGCTTCAAGGTCGGCAATCTCCAGCTGCAACGGCATCCGCGCCAGTAACGGATTGAAAGTTAAACCGTGTTTTTGAAGGGCGTGTGCGGCCGGTCTCGCTATGGGACCAACATTGTTGATCCCGAGATCCACGGCAATCCCTCTTGATACGGCGGTCCATCCGGGGCAGCCGATAGGAGCTGCGAAGTTGAATATCTCCTCAGCGAAGCGGCTTCGATAGTAATTTCCCGTACAAAGAAAGAGAACGGTTTTCATATCAAGGTCCATTTTCGCGCGGCTCCCGCCCGATTTTCCCGCGCCCAATCACGGCGGCATGGTCAATCATTGACACAGCTTGATGATGGATCGATCTTACAATTAAGACATCTTCAACGGGGAGCCATAGCCCGCGGAGCGCCGGAGCGTCCCACTTTGAATTGCACAAAAAAATCGAACAATCCCAACTGTTCAAAGACGGGGCGTTGTCTTCCGCCTTGTAAGGTATTCGGCTCCGACCTTACCAAAACGTTTCACGTGAAACACTTTGATACGATGGCTTCCTTAAAGGCCGCGCAGCATCATGTGGGTTTGCCCGCATCGGGCAAGCCCGGATCGCGAAACCGGTTGACGATCGGATAGCGCCGGTCGCGGCCGAAGTTCTTCTTGGTCACCTTGACGCCCGGCGCTGACTGGCGCCGCTTATATTCGGCAAGATACAAAAGCCTCTCGATTTTTTTCACGGTTTCGAGATCAAAGCCCAAGACCACGACATCGGCGACGCGCATTTCTTTTTCAACGAGACCTTCGAGGATCGCGTCCAGCACCTCATAGGGCGGCAGCGAATCTTGATCCTTTTGATTCTCGCGCAGTTCTGCGGTTGGCGGTTTAACAAGAATATTTCGCGCAATCACTTCTCCGTCCGGTCCAAGCGCGCCTTTGGGTTTCCAGCGATTGCGAAGCTCCGCAAGCCGGAAAACCTGCATCTTGTAAAGATCTTTGATGGGATTGAAGCCGCCGTTCATATCGCCATAGATCGTGGCATAACCCACCGACATTTCCGATTTGTTGCCCGTCGTCACAAGCATCGAGCCAAATTTGTTGGACACCGCCATCAGCAGCGTGCCGCGGGCGCGGCTTTGAATGTTTTCCTCCGTGATGCCCGCATTGGTGCCCTGGAAAATTGGGGCGAGAATCTTTTCATACCCTTCGAGCACCGGGGCAATCGGCAAGATATCGCAGCGAACGTTTAACGCGCGCGCGCAGTGCTCGGCATCCTTGAGCGACTCATCCGAGGTGAAGCGGTAGGGAAGCATGATGCAATGGACCCGGACGGGACCGAGCGCGTCCACGGCCATCGCGGCGCAGAGCGCCGAATCGATGCCGCCCGAAAGCCCCATGACAACGCCAGGGAAGCCATTTTTGTCCACATAATCGCGAAGTCCAAGGACGCAAGCGGCGTAATCGGCTGCATCGCCTTCTTCGATAGTCGCGCGGGGACCATCGACACAGACAAAGCCGTTCGGTCCGCGCTCCCAAACCGTCTTGCCCACCATGTCCGTAAAAGCTGGAAGCTGAAAGGCAAGCGAGCCATCGGCGTTAAGGCCGAAGGACGCGCCATCGAAGACAAGCTCATCCTGGCCGCCGAACTGATTGAGATAGATCAGCGGCAATTTGCTTTCAACAACCCTGGCGGCGGCGATTGCAAGCCGCTCGTTCATCTTGCCGCGCCAATAGGGAGATCCATTGGGCACGAGCAAAATTTCGCCGCCTGTCTCGGCAATACATTCGACCGGGTCCGGCCCCCAAATATCCTCGCAAATCGGAACGCCGATTCGGACGCCCTTGAACACCAGAGGCCCCGGCATCGGTCCGGACGCAAACACGCGCTTTTCGTCGAACACGCCGTAATTCGGCAAATCGACCTTGTAGCGGATTGCTTCGATCTGGCCTTTGTCGAGCAGAGCATAGGCGTTGTAGCACTGCCCGTTCTCGCTCCACGGCAGCCCCACGAGAATGGCCGGGCCACCATCGGCGGTCTCCGCGGCAATCACCTCGCAAGCCACGCGGCACGCCTCGACAAAGGCCGGCTTCAAGACAAGATCCTCGGGCGGATACCCAGCGATGAAGAGCTCGGAAAACATGACGAGATCGGCGCCAAAACCCGCGGCCTCGGCGCGCGCGGCGCGCATGCGGGCGAGATTGCCCGCGATGTCGCCGACCGTGCAGTTGATCTGCGCGAGGCCGATGACAAGGCGGTTCGCGGACGGCTCGCTCACTTGCTGCTCATGCGCGGCGCTGCCCCGCCGTCAGGCGTCACGCGGCGGCGGCGGCATGCGCCCGGCCGCGCTCGATCCGTTCCGCTTTCAACAGTTCGGCGACGAGAAACGCGACCTCGATTGCTTGCTCGGCGTTGAGCCTCGGATCGCAATAGGTGTGATAGCGATCCCGCAAATCGGCTTCCGATATGGCGCGCGCGCCGCCGATACATTCGGTGACATTCTTGCCGGTCATTTCGAGATGCACACCGCCGGCATAAGTGCCTTCCGCGCGATGGACGGAAAAAAACGTCCGGATCTCGCTCATGATCTTGTCGAAGGGCCGGGTTTTGTAGCCGCCCGCCGCCTTCACCGTATTGCCATGCATCGGATCGCAGGACCAAACGAGGCTGCGCCCCTCCATCTGCACAGCGCGGATGAGATCTGGCAGACGTTCTTGCGCCTTCTCGGCGCCGAAGCGGCAAATCAAGGTCAGGCGTCCGGGGTCATTCGCCGGGTTGAGAATATCGATGAGTTTCAGCAATTCATCCGGCTTGAGCGTCGGTCCACATTTGAGACCGATGGGATTCTTGACGCCCCGCGCATATTCGATATGGGCATGATCTGGATTGCGGGTGCGGTCACCGATCCAAATCATATGACCCGACGTCGCGTAATGGTCGCCGGTCGTCGAGTCGATACGGGTCAGCGCTTCTTCATAGCCGAGCAGCAAAGCCTCATGCGAGGTATAAAAATCTGTCTGCCGCATTTCCTGATGCGACTCGGGATCAAGACCGATCGCGCGCATGAAGCCGAGCGTTTCGGTGATGCGGGACGCCAACTCCTCGTAGCGGGCGGACTGCGGACTATCCTTGATAAAGCCGAGCATCCAGCCATGCGCGTTTTCGAGATTGGCATAGCCGCCCGTTGCGAAAGCGCGAATGAGATTCAAGGTTGCCGCCGATTGCCGGTAGGCCATCAACTGGCGCTCGGGATCGGGCTCACGGGCGCGGGCGTCAAACGCGATGTCGTTGACGATATCGCCGCGATAACTCGGCAATGTGAGTCCATCGATCGTCTCATCGGGCGCCGAGCGCGGCTTGGCGAATTGACCCGCGATGCGGCCAAGTTTCACGACCGGCAGGGCCGCCGCGAATGTCGTGACCACCGCCATTTGCAAAAACACCCGAAAAAAATCCCGGATATTGTCGGCGGCATGCTCCGCGAAGCTCTCGGCGCAGTCGCCGCCCTGCAAAAGAAAAGCCTCTCCCGCCGCGACCTTGCCCAGCATACGCTTGAGCTTACGTGCCTCGCCCGCGAAAACGAGCGGAGGAAACCCCGCAAGCTGGCTTTCGACAGCAGCCAATGCGGCCTTGTCGGTAAAGACGGGCATCTGCTCGGCCGGTTTTGCTCTCCAGCTGGCAGGCGACCAGCATTCATTGGGCATCTCGTCTAACTCCCCGGGGGCGCCCCAAAGCTTGCGATTTCGAAACCGCCTTATACAGAGGTTTTTCCAAATACGGCAAGAAAACCTCAACCCTGCCCCATGCTGAGCGCCCCCGAATCCGGGCCCTCCGGACCGGGGATTTCCCGCTCGTACCGCGCGGTGCGGGTGCGCAGTGTGACGAGTTCTTCGGCGGACGTCGGATGCAGCGCCATGGTCGCGTCGAAATCGGCTTTTTTGGCGGCCATTTTGACGGCAATTCCCAGAATTTGCGCCATCTCGCTGGCATCCTCGCCCAGGATGTGCACGCCAAGCACTCGATCGGTCGCGCCATCAACGACAATCTTCATCAATGTCATCTCGGGCCGCCCGGAGAGTGTCGCCTTCAAGGGCCGGAAGTGCGCCATGTAAATATCGACGCAATCGAACATCGCGCGCGCCTCCGTCTCGGTAAGACCGACCGTGCCAAGTTCAGGGGTCGAGAAGACGGCGGTTGGGATGCCGCTGTGCACAACGGCCTCCGGCTTGCCGCCAAACACGGTATCGGCAAACGCATGGCCCTCGCGAATTGCGACCGGGGTCAAGGCAACCCGGTTGGTGACGTCGCCAACGGCATAGATCGAATCGACGTTGGTCTTGGAAAAAGCATCGACCTTCACGGCGCCGATATGATCCAATTCGATGCCCACTTTTTCCAGTCCAAGTCCAGCCGTGTTGGGACGCCGGCCAGTTGCAAGCATCACTTGCTCAACATCGAGCGACTCGCCCTTCGTCAGGCTTACGTGGACACCCGCCGAGGTCTTTTCGATGCGCGTCGGCTGCGTGCCAAAATGAAGTTTGACTCCGGCATGAGCGAGCCCATCCCGCACGCCCGATCGCAGATCATCATCAAAACCGCGCAGCACATTTTCACCGCGCACGGCAAGCGAGATTTCCGTGCCGAAGCGCGCGAAAATCGCCGCGAACTCGACAGCTATGTACCCACCGCCCACAATCAGCATGCGCTTTGGCAAGGCAGGAAGATCGAAGACTTCGTTGGACGTGATCGCATATTCACGTCCCGGAATATCCGGTTTGAGAACCGGCGCCCCGCCGGTACTGATCAGAATAATTTTTGCGCTTAACTTCCGGTCATCAGCCATCAGCCGCACGCGATGCGCATCCTCGATCACCGCGCGGCTGTCAACGACAGTAACCCCAGCCTTGCCGAGATTGCTGCGGTAGATCGCCGACAGACGCGAGATTTCGCTTTCCTTTGCCGCGACAAGTTTTCGCCAGCCGAAGGAAGCTCCAGTCAGCGTCCATCCAAACCCCGCCGCGTCGTCGAAATGATCCTTGAACCGGCTCGCGTAGACCAAGAGCTTTTTCGGCACGCAACCGCGGATCACGCAGGTGCCGCCGACACGAAATTCCTCCGCGATGATGACGCGTGCACCATGCGCCGCGGCAACTCGTGCAGCGCGAACCCCGCCCGATCCAGCGCCGATCACAAAAAGATCGACATCATACTCAGCCATTTTATCTCCTCTGCCCGCCACTGATCAGGGTCAAACGCGATGGCATAGACGCAAGGTTGAAACAAGATTCATCGCTGCCGCAAAAAAGCCTTGCGGTACGAACGGACACCACCCATCCAACGTAAAAATAACGAGATCGCGTTTGAATTCCGGCACGAAACCGACACGCAAGCTTGGACATATGCTTGCCATATTCCCTCCGCTTATTAACAAGCCATTCACCACGTTGTGGTTGACGATTCGTAACTTTGAGGGAAATGCGCAAGCGGGGTGACGGTACGTTAATCATGAGCAGCAAAAGCTAAAATTTTAGACGAGTTCGTGTCATCATGGGTAGAATCTATTATTGATGCGCGGCGCCGCTCAAACGACCCTCGGCCTGCCCAGCCAGAACTGCGAGACTGAACTTGCGACAACCGCGTCAAAGCCTGGCTATCCTGCGATCCGCCTGCCTCTTCGCCGCGACGAGCGTGGCTGCGCTTTTATCCGGCATCATCATTCCTTCATCGACGGAAACAGCTGTCGCCAATGGCGATACCCGCACATTAAATCTCTATCACACCCACACGGGTGAATCGATCCAGGCGACGTTCCGCGTCAATGGATCCTATGATCCGGCGGTTCTCGAAAAACTCAATTATTTTCTGCGCGATTGGCGCAACAATGATCGCACAAGAATGGACCCCCGGCTCTTCGATGTGATCTGGGAAGCCTACCGGACCGCGGGGGCAACGCAGCCCATCAACATCGTTTCGGCCTACCGCTCGCCGCAAACCAATGCGATGCTGCGCGCCCGCTCGCATGCGGTCGCCGAGCATTCGCAACATATATTGGGCCGGGCGATGGATACGACCATGCCCGGCATGCCGATGGCCAGAATTCGCGAGATCGGCATGCGTCTGCAACGCGGCGGCGTCGGCTGGTATCCCAGCGAGAATTTTGTCCATCTCGACGTCGGCAATGTCAGGGCCTGGCCGCGGATGAGCTACGATCAACTCGTACGCTTGTTTCCCGACGGCAAGACCGTCCATCTTGCCGCCGACGGACGCACGCTTCCCCGCTACCAGGAAGCCCGCGCCGAGATCGCCTCGCGCGGCGGCGTGATGGCCGACGTGCCGCAATCGGCGACATCGGGCAGCGGATTGTTTGCCTGGCTGTTCGGCAAGCATGACGAAGAGAGAGGCGAAGAAAAAGAAGCAGAGAGTGTCAAGCCGCAAGCGGTCCGTCCCGGACATGGGAAATATGGGACCATCGAAACCGCCTCTGCGAACGGCGGAAATCCAGACGTGGCCTCCCCCAATCCGCCATCAATCCCGGCTCCGGCTAAAAACACGGCACGCATCGAACCCGCCGCGTTCGGAGGCAGCCGCACGGCCGTCGCGGATTTGAGCTCCCTGGCGAGTTCCCGTGAGACCGGCGGCCCCATAGCCGGGCAGGATCAGGACCCCGCGTCGAACAGCAGTATTTCCGCTGGCAAACGCTGGATCGCCGCGGCCGTGCCGCTTCCGCCGGCACGCCCGGCGCTCGCGGGCGATCATATCGCACTTGCCGCCGCCAATGTTCCGGTGCCACCCACGCGTCCGGCTTCTCTGAGCCTCGTGGCATCGCTCACCCCGATCCCGGTGCCAAGAACAGAAATTCCCCCTGCGGCCAAACTCGACGGAAAACCTGACGCCAAGCAAGGCACAATGAACGGCGCTGCCGTTTCTAGCGCAACACCGCCCGCCAACACGTCCCTGGACCGCGCGGCGAGTCTTCCGGTCGTGATTACGCAGGGTCCAAAAGACCATTTGATCGTCCCGCCTCATGTTCTTGCCTTCGCATCGGAGACGCCGCTGCGGGAGACGCAGACGGCCGTCACCACGACGCCTGGCCAAACGCCGAGCCGGTCAACCACGCAAGCGGCGGCACGTGCTGATTGGCCAAGACTTCGCGGCACCGCGGGCGGCGTTGCCGCCGCCACGTTCCCGGCGCCGTCCATACTTGGTCCCTCGTTAACCGGCCTGCGCCGGGCGGCACGGGTCATTCCCGGCGTTCTCTCCAAGACGCCCGCGGTGGCCTATGTCCCAGCCTTTGGCACGCAAGCGAACGATCCCGACTCCAGCCACTTCACTGGAACCGCCGCACAACCCGTTGCCCTTGCGCGAGGTTTCGTTCCTGCGGGGGAAAACCAGGACAAGCTACGCGGAAATTGACCGCTTCCGGAGACGGTAGTCCTCCTCTTCATGGCAGAGCAGAGGTCCGATTACGCTTCCAAACACAAGCTCCGCCCTGTAATCAAGGGCGATGGCCATCCCGCAGACAGATCTTCCCGTCCCCCCTCTAGCCCCGCACCGTATGATCGCACGGGCGCTGTTGCTTGGCGACCGGATCGACACGGCCGGTTTGGAACGCTCCGACATGATCTCCGCCACGCCGCTCGCTTTTCATGCGGGGTCGAATGGCTTTGTCGCGCTGTACCGTTTCGGTGTCGCCGTCATGTTCGGCCTCTCGCCGCTCGAAGAAGACGATGTGCTCGGCCAAGTAAAATTGCGGGTTTCGGGACCGCATGAGCATGTCGATGATGAATCTCTCACGCTGGAAATATCCCCCGAGTTCGAGGACAAGATTTCGCCAGGCAGCGCGATCGCGATCAAGGACCTTTCGGCGCAGCGCCTCCTCGTTGTCGCCGATGCGCTTGCCAAAAGCGTCTCGCTCGGCCGCGATGAACGCGAAGTCAATGCGGTGTTCGATGTCATCGAACCCTTCGCGGCAGCGCTCGCGCGCACCGGACGCCCCCCTTGGAAACGCCGGTCGATGTTGAAATTGATCGGCCAGACACTTCTCGTTCAGCATCGCGTCTCGGGCCGCGTCGCCGTCGAGGAAAAGCCGGACGTGCTATGGGACCGGCCCGATCTCGAGCGGCTCTATACACGGCTCGAAGACGAATATGAACTCAAGGAACGCGCCGAGACCCTCAAGCGCAAACTCGATACCATCGTAGAAACCGCGCGCACGCTCACCGACATGATCGACGCCGACCGCGCGACCCGGCTCGAAGCAACGATCGTGGTCTTGATCATCGCCGAGATATTCCTCACGATCGGCCAGATTATTTTTTGGCGGCATTGAGGACGCTGGCACAGACGTCGTAGGCGCGGGTCTCCGCGTCCTCCGCGGTTGCCCATTGAAACGAAGCAAGTTGATGCCGGGCAAAGGTCAATTGCCGCTTGGCGTAGCGGGCCGTGTCTAATTTCGCCAGACGCGCCGCCTCAGCCAAGGATATGCTGCCGTTGAGATGCGCGATGAGATGCGGGACGCCATGGGCGCGCATCACCGGAAGGGCGGGATCGAGGCCGCGCGCATGGAGCGCCGCGGTTTCCTGCAACGCGCCCGCTTGGAGCATGGCGTCGAAGCGCCGGTCGATTCCCGACTTCAACGCTTCTCTCTCCGTCGCGAGGAAAACCGCGAAGATATTTTTTGTATCGAGAAGCGGCGCCGCACGCGCGGTGTGAAAAGAGACAAGACTTTTGCCGGTTGCCTCGAAAACCTCGAGGGCGCGTAAAATGCGTTGCGGATCGGTCGGCCGCAAGCGCGCCGCGCTCGCCGGATCGCGGTGCATGAGGCGTGCATGCAACTCAGAAGGCGAAACGCCGGCCGCCTGCGCGCGAATTCTCGCGCGGACCGCTTCTGGCACATGGGGGATTTCGGAAAGCCCGAGCGTCAGGGATTTGAAATAGAGCCCCGTGCCGCCCACAAAAACCGGCAGCCGTCCCTCGCCGCGTATCACCTCGAGAACGCGCGCCACATCCGCCAGCCAAAGTCCGGCCGAATAATTCACCGCGCCATCAATATGGCCATAAAGATGGTGCGGCGCCTTCGCCTCTTCCAAAGGGTCAGGACGTGCCGTCACGACACGCAGATCGCGGTAGACTTGCATGGAATCGGCGTTGATGATCGCGCCACCAAACGCCTGAGCCAGGCGCACTGCCAAAGCGGATTTGCCGCTTGCCGTCGGCCCGGCAATGAGGATCGCAGAAAATTTTGTCAAGCGGATCGATGCGTTTGCGCGCAACCCGGCCGGGAGCGGCTATATTTCGTTTGTTGCAACCTGGCGCAACTGGCGAGGGAGCGGAAAAAAAACGCTTTCGTCGGCGGTCGAAACCGTCTCGACACTCAGCTCGAACCGCTCGGCGAACGCATCCATGATTTCCTCGACGAGAATTTCCGGAGCCGAGGCGCCAGCCGTAATTCCGAGCGTGGAAATCTTGCTGAACAAATCCCATTCGACATCGGCGGCGCGCAAGACGAGACGGGCAAGCTTACAGCCGGAGCGTTCCGCAACTTCCTTCAATCTTTGCGAGTTCGACGAGTTGGAAGAGCCGACGACCAGCAAGGCGTCGACAACCGGGGCCACGCGCTTGACTGCCTCCTGCCGGTTGGTCGTCGCGTAACAAATATCTTCCCGATGCGGGCCAACGATATTGGGGAACCGCTTCGTCAGGGCTGCGACCATCGAACGTGTGTCATCGACCGACAATGTGGTTTGAGTCACATAGGCCAGATTGTTCTCGTCCTCCGGCTGGAGAACTTCGACGTCTTCTGGAGTCTGAACCAGGATGATCGAATCTTTCGGCAGCTGGCCCAATGTCCCGACGACTTCCGGATGTCCGGCATGGCCGACGAGGAGCACCTTGCGCCCTTGCTTATGGTGCAATTCGGCCTCGCGATGAACCTTTGTGACCAGTGGACACGTCGCGTCGATGGCAAAGATTTTGCGCGCTTTGGCGTCTTTGGGGATCGATTTCGGCACGCCATGCGCGGAAAAGATGACCGGCTTCGTCGTGTCTTCCACTTCGTCGAGTTCCTCGACGAAAATCGCGCCCTTGGCCTTCAACCCTTCCACGACATATTTGTTGTGCACGATTTCATGGCGGACATAGACAGGCGCGCCATGAATGCGCAGGGCCTCCTCGACAGCGTCGATCGCGCGCACGACTCCCGCGCAAAAACCGCGTGGTGCGCAGAGGAACACATGGAGCTTTGGCTTTACGGTCATGCGGAGATGGGCCCAGACACCATTTCGTTTAGGTGTTCGGCGGTTCGCCTGTCAAGTCTTCCGCGCGATTTGCCGTTTTGCGTGAAGTTACTATTAACGATAACTGACAGGGCACTTGTGAATCCAGATTTTTGACGGTGCGGTCATCTCCGCGCGGAAAAAAAAGAGGTCAACATTGCCGCGGCCTCGGTGGCGCGGATTCCACCATAAATTTCCGGTGCATGATGGCAGGTGGGCTGCCCGAAAAACCGCGCGCCATGGTCCACCCCACCGCCCTTTGGATCCGAGGCGGCAAAATAGAGCCGGCGCAGACGGGCGAAGGAGATCGCCGCCGCGCACATCGCACAAGGCTCTAGCGTCACATAAAGGTCGCAGGCGGAAAGCCGTTCCGACCCGGCGGCGCGGCATGCCCGCTGAATTGCCAGGATTTCCGCGTGCGCGACCGGATCCTTATCCTGAAGGGTTTGATTGCCCGCCCGCGAAACGATCTCGCCATTGCAGACGATGACGGCGCCAACCGGGACTTCGCCGCGCTCCGACGCGGCGCGCGCCTCAAAAAAGGCGCAAGACATCGGATCGGATTCGAGAGCCCCGCCGTTCGATGGCATCAGCGTGGTATTCTCCGTTGCTGGCATCCCGTACAGGTGCGCTGGCACGAGGATGGATTGCAGCAGGATAAGGACTGGCGCCGCGGTCCCGCCCCGTTATTTCAAGGCACTCAACAGCGCCTCTTCAAGTTCGTGTTTCCGGAACGGCTTTTGCAACACGATACGCTGCCGGTAGGGTTCCGGGATCGCCTGTATTCCATATCCAGTCGCAAACAGAAAGGGCACATTACGCAGACAGAGCAAATCGGCGACGGGATAACTCGTCTCGCCCTTCAAGTTCACATCGAGTATGGCAACATCGAATATGCGCGATTCAACAGCTTTGAGCGCGGTGTCAACGCGCGCTGCGGCCTCAACGACATGACAGCCCAATTGATTGAGCATGTCTTCAAGCAACATTGCCACCATTGCCTCGTCCTCGACGAGCAGAATTCCGCGTCCCTGTAACGGAAGGTTATGCTCGCCTCCACTGCCCACGCTACGATGACCGGCCCGGCGCTAGATGAGCTTCAGCATCAATCGTGCAAATGAGGCCCTCCGGCTCGAACAGGAGGGTGGCCTTGCCAGCAAGTTCGCGCCCCAAGTTTTCGATGAGACGGGTCCCGAAGCCGCGACGCTGGGATACGGCAACGGGCGGGCCTCCATGCTCGCTCCAGCGAAACCGCAACCGTCCTTCCTCCGGAACGAGCCATGCGATGTTGACCTGGCCTGTTTCCAATTTGAAAGCGCCATGCTTCAGCGCATTCATGCAAAGCTCATGAATCGCCATTGACCATGAGGCCGCTCTGTCAGCCGCGATAAGCACCTCGGGGCCGTCAATCACGAGCCGATCACACGGCTGTTTTGAACACAGCGGAGCAAGCGTTTGCCGGACGATCTCACGCAACTCCATCGCCTCCCAATTCGTCTGCATGAGCAAATCATGCGCCCGTGACAGAGCCACCAAACGGTCATGAAACGTCTCGATATTTTCGCGCGGCAATGTCCGCAAGGATTGGCTTGCAATGGCTTGAACCGTCACAAGCGTATTCTTCACCCGATGATTGAGTTCATTGAGAAGGTTCTGAAGGCGCTCTTCCACAAGCTTTTGCTCGGAGATGTCGGTATTCGTGCCAAACCAGCGAAGCACATTGCCGTCATCGTCCTTGAGCGGCTGGACACGCGAGAGAAAGGGGCGAAAACTTTCATCCGCCGATTTGAGGGGGATCACCATTTCGAAAGGCTCGCCGGTCGCGATGGATCGTGACCAGCCCTCCACAACCGCCGGCAGGGCCTCTGGTTCAATCACCGCTTTCCACCCCCAGCCCTCGATCTCTTCGGGAGTCGTCCCTGTGTATTCATAACATCTCTTATTATACCAGTAGATCCATCCGTCGCGGTCTGCCAGCCACATCAGTTGCGGCACAAAATCCGCGAGCAGCTGAAACTGGTTTTCCCCTTCCAACGGTGTCTCGGGGACTTTGGGACTCATGGCGGGTCACTCACGGCAAGACGGCAAATCGCTGCGGATCGGCACGAAGCCAACGGAGTGCGAGGCGAATGAACGCACAAAACGATAAACGAGGCCAGATTGCAGATCAAGACAGTTTCGCCTTCGTGAACCTATAGCGCAAGGGCTAAGCCTATAGAAAGCAGCGCTTTGGTGTTGCTAGAATAATGCAAAAAGCAGCGGGACAGGCGCCCGCCAAAAGTGAGGGGTTACTGGGAAGGAAAGTTCTTAGCGAATGCTTTGTTCCCTTTTCCGGCAAGAGTCTGCTATCAAGGTTTATGCGCGAACATACTGGCAAAGAGCCTCCTCGCGGCCGTGCTGCGGCCCGATTTTCAAGTGACGCCCGGAGCCGCCCGGAGCACGTCAAAAAACCGCGAGGTCCGAAGCCCGCGAAGCCGCAATATGCGAAGGCGCGTCCTGGCTCCTCTCCCCCGCCGTTGAGCCGCAAGCCAGCACCCCGCAGCGCCCAGGAAACAAGGCCAAGCGCGGCCCAAATGGCGCCGGCGGAGGCCGCGGAGTCTGGGTCCCGCATTGCCAAGGTCATCGCCCGGGCCGGACTTTGCTCGCGCCGCGAGGCTGAGAGCTGGATCGGCGATGGTCGCGTCGTCCTGAACGGCGTCACTCTCACCAATCCGGCGGTCAACGTCCAACCGGGCGATCACATTATCGTTGACGGCCAACCGCTCGTCCAACGCGCCCGCACGCGTCTGTTTTTGTTCCATAAACCGCGCGGTCTCGTCACGACCGAGCGCGATCCCGAGGGGAGGCAGACGGTTTTTGATTTTTTGCGGGAGCATTGGCCCGACGGCCCGCGTGTCGTCAGCATCGGCCGGTTGGACATCAATACCGAAGGACTTTTGCTGCTCAGCAACGATGGCGGCCTCGCGCGCGTCCTTGAACTGCCTTCGACGGGCTGGGTGCGGCGTTACCGGGTCCGAGTGAACGGCGTCACCGATCAGGCCGTTCTCGATGGGCTGCGCGACGGTCTGACATTGGATGGCGTGCAATACGCGGGCATCGGGGCGACCCTCGATCGCGTGCAAGGAGCCAACAGCTGGCTGACGATGACGCTGCGCGAAGGCAAGAACCGTGAAATCAAACGCGTCCTCGAACATCTCGGACTGCTGGTCAACCGGCTGATCCGGCTTTCCTACGGACCCTTCCAGCTGGGGGAAATCGCCGAGGGCGCGATCGAGGAGGTCCGCACGCGGGTGCTCCGCGATCAGCTCGGTCCCGTGCTCACGGAGGCGGCCGGCGCTGATTTTACCAGTCCGCTCGAGAATGAGAATGAGGCGGCGGAGATGGCCGAGACGGTTATCCCGCGCTCGCGGAGCAGCGAAGGGAGGGACCGGGAATCCGCTCGCGAACCACGCCGCACGCGAAGTCGCGAAGCCGCACCCTACGCGGCAAAACATGCGGCAAAACCAGCCGTCCGCGAGCGCCAGATGGACCTCAGGGCCGAACCCAAGGTCAAACCAGCACCCCGCGTCCGCAAACATATTTCCGCGCTGCGCGCCGAAGAGCGCGCCACTGACGGCCCGCGCAAAAGAGTCGAGCGTGGCGAGACGGCCGATCGCCGCGGGCGGAAGGTCACTGTCGAGCGCCTTCGGTCTGCTGGCGCTGGTGGCCGGACGCAAGAAGAAAGACCGGCAAAGCGGCCCGGTAAGGGCAAACCCTTTGCCGGGCGTGGCAGTGGGTTCGAGGATACGCGCAACGAACGCGGCGCCCGGCAAAGACAAGGGCCGACGGCGCCATCGCGCGGGAAATATACGAAAGACGCGAAGGGAAGGCCCTCGCACGCGAAAAACTGGGAACGTGCCGAAAGCCCGAAAGGGAAGACGAGCCGGGGCCACGCCAGCGGCGGACGCCCTGCCCCGCGCGGCCAAGGACCGCGGACTCCGCGTAAAAAATAGTTGAGTCCCTATGCGCATTGTCGGCGGCAGATTGAAGGGCCGGGTGTTGCAAGGGCCGGGATCAACCGCGATCCGGCCGACATCCGACCGTTTGCGGGAGACGCTCTTCAACATTCTCGCGCATTCCTATGACAACCCCGTCGGAGGTGCCAGCACATTGGATATGTTCGCAGGAACGGGCGCCTTGGGGATCGAGGCTCTGTCACGCGGTGCGCGTTTCGGTCTCTTCGTGGATGCGAGTTCGGCGGCCTGCGCGATTGTTCGCGCCAACGCCGAGGCGCTTGGACTGGCGGAGAACGCCCGCATTTTCCGCCGCGATGCGCGAAAGCTTGGCGCAGCGCCGGAGCATGGGACGTTCGACCTTGTCTTTCTCGACCCTCCCTATAGCAAGGGATTCGTTCCACCGGCGCTTAAAGCTTTGCGCGATGGAGGCTGGCTAAGCCAGGACGCACTTTTGGTGATCGAGGAAGCCGCAGAGGCCGGGATAGATATGCCGGAAGGTTTTGTCGCGCACGAAAGACGGCTCTTCGGTGACACGCAACTTGTGTTCGCTTCATCCCTTTAGCACCACGGGCGTGTCGCGTCGCCCGTGGTGTTGTTCTCATAAGTTTCATTCGCGTCAAAATGTTCAGGGCATCAGCACTTTGTTAATGACATGAATGACGCCGTTCGATTGCAGAACATCGGCGATCGTGATGCGCGCGGTGCGGCCCTTCGAATCGGTGATGTCGAAGGCCCTGCCCTTTTCCGTGATCGTCAGTGGCTCGCCTTGAACAGTGGTGAAGGTCGCCTGACCGCCACCATCCTTCACTGCGTTTTTCAAATCAGCCGTGGTGAGATGGCCCGGCAGAACGTGATAGGTCATCATGCGCTCTAGAGGGATTTGCCCTTGTAAATACCGTATGTTACCCTATGTCTTGGTCACAAGGTAACAGCTTTCTGTTACCTGAAAAGGAACGGATATGGCCAGGCTTACGGATAAAAAAGTTGCTGAAATCAAGCCGCGCAAGGTGGCGCGGGAAATTCGCGAAGGCTCGATTGGCGGGTTGTTTTTGGCCGTGCAAACCAGCGGCACGAAATCGTGGGTGCTACGCTTCAGGATCGATGGCCGGTCCCGCAAAATGACGTTGGGTTCGTTTCCGGCGCTCACCGCTGCCGCCGCCCGCGAAGCCGCCAAGGAAGCTTTAGAGCTAATCAAAAACGGTGTTGATCCAATAGCTGCGAAGATGGAGACCAAAGCCGCTGGCGATGGCCCAAAGACAACCGCGCGCAATGTTGTCCCCGATAAGATCGAAGATGTTGTTCACGCGTTCGTTGCGAATCATGTGCGCCGAAAAAAGCGGCCGATGAAACCGGCTTCACAAAGAACCGCTGAAAGGCATTTGACAAAACTTTTGGCGGCATTTCCCGGCCGTCGATTGTCGAGCCTGAAACTTGCCGAAGTGAAGAAATCTCTGATCGATCCGTTGGCAGAGATTGGCAAAGGCATTTCTGCAAATCGAGCCGTCTCAACACTTACAAGTTTGATCAATTTTGCTCGCAAAAATGATTTCATCAAAGACAATCCATTGCTTGGCCTCGAAAGACCAGTCGTCGAAGAATCCCGCGACCGTGTTCTAACCGATGTTGAATTGGCGACGGTGATGACGGCTGCAAGAAAAGTTGGTTATCCGTTTGGTGACATCGTGCAAATTTTGGCGCTAACTGGCCAACGTCGAGGCGAAGCAACTCAAATGCAATGGCCCGAACTTGATTTGGAAAACGGCAGATGGGAGTTGTCCAAAGAACGCACAAAAAATAAAAAACCACATACCGTGATGCTGTCAGCGGCAGTTGTGGCGATACTAAAAAATGTGAAGCGTGGTGATGCTGGAAACTTTGTGTTTTC
>DATBPZ010000004.1:0-15201 GCA_036561105.1 Methylocella sp.
GCCAACAAATCCTCAACGTCACGGAAGCTCAGAGTGAACCGGACATAAAGCCAGATCGCCTGTTGGATAATCTCGGGAGGGAAGCGGTAGCCGCTATAATTAATCTTGGTCATCATCGATGGTTACGGCTTAAGTCACGGAACGGCAACCGACAACGTGACAAGGCCAATCGGGGAGTTGATGACGTATTGGGTGCCAACGTAAATGACGTCCAGCTTCCGATGGGCGCTCCGGATCATTGGCAAAATTGCCACCGGGGGCATGCCCTCCCTTGCGACCAGCCTCGGAAGCGAGGTCATGAGCTTGAGAAAAGCTCCGCTTCTTATCGGGAACGCTTTGCCCGCCCTTACGTCCTGCTTCGGACGCCAGCTCGCGATCTTGTAAAAAGTTCTCCTTCTCGTCGGGGACACTTTCGCGCCGTGCAATTTCGTGTTGCTTATCGTCGTCCATGGAAAGCGAAGCCCCGTCGGGAGCGGTATCCGAGCGCACTGAATCGATTTTGGATTCTCGAATCTCAAACTCAGTTTTTTGGATAGACACGTTTCGCATAAACACGATCGAAATAGTTTTTAACGGTGCTGCTCATCAACGCAACGTAGTCCGTCCTGTTTTCGCGGTACGGGCCGCGGGCGGAACAAGCTTACCGGCATTCGCGCGCAAACCGCGCAGCAACTCCTCGACATAACGAAATCCTCGCCTGGCCGCGACGGCACGGAACGGTCTACATCGATCAGCTTTCCGGTGGCCCCGATTACCAGTAAAAAGATTCGACAGGAAATTCCTGATGGCGATTCATAAAAAAAATTCTCGAATAGCAGGTGGCTCACCCTAACGTCAAAGCCGACATGAAAACACAGACTCGAATCAGAGATCAGTTGGTGGAGAGGCGGGAGGGCGTGCTTCCACTATGCTCGCATCGGGCGTGGACAGGCGACGCTGAAGGCGCGACCGTTTGGCTCTTCTCGTCCCCGGTGCGCTGCTCGGTCGCAGGCTGCTGCTAACGGTTGTGGCTGTGGCGCGGGGTGGAAGGTCTCCCCACAGCGTGGAACCAACACTCTCCAACACCATTAGCTGCCAGAATAGTACCATAGCCTTCAAATACCTCTAATTCGAAAAGGGTTTCCTAAATGATGAAACGCATCCTTCTTGGGACGTCTCTCTTACTAGCCACATCGCCAGCTTTCGCCGGTTGCATTGGCGGCTCGGTAGGCGACGGCTGTATCGGCATCCCCACACCTTCTGAGCGGCCCTACGACCGCGACCATCGCAGCGTTGTGATTGAGCATGATCGCGCTCCGGTTGTTGTTGAGCATCATCGTCATCATCGCGCCCCAGTCGTTATCGAGCACGACGACGAAGATTGACGTTTTTACCCGAGCGCCGGCCAACATTGATCAGGCGCTCGGCATTTTTCTGACCGCTGCCGGATACCCCTGGTTCGATCCTTGCCCCGAAGGGCTGCTTTGGATCATGGAGAGAAGAACTCGCGGCGAGCATATCTCGTCTGCATCTCCCCGATAACCGGAAATCCTCTGTGTCTTTGGGCAGGTTTGCACGCCCGAGAAAATGATCCGGGGTCAATTTTAGTCCGAGGCCCGGTTTGATAATGGGAGATCAGGGAAGATGCCTCGGGCGCGGCGTCCGTTTATCGTTCGTTTGCGCCTGAGTCGTCGTAGGCCGGCACGATGCAAACGGACGTGAGGGATCGTGCTCCTGACCAGAAGGACAGAAGTGATAATTCAGACCACAGCCTGATAGATGAGGGGCCCGACGAGGTATTTCTTCACGACGTCGCGGAGCCAAATTTCCGCCGATTACAACGATATGATCTACGCCAACTCGAAGCCGGAGATCGAGGCGAAGCGCAAGGCTTTCATCCGCAAATGGCGGTTGAAATGCCGCGCGGTTGCAGACAGCCTGGAGGAAGCGGGCGAAACGCTGTCCACTTTCGCGCGTTTCCCGAAAAGCCAGCGGAAATCCATCCGGACATCGAATGCAATTGAACGTCTGCACGAAGAATTCAACCGGCGTATCTAGACCCAGACCGTGTTGCCATCAGCGGAAACCGCGGCGATGTTGTTCTGGGCACTGCTGGCTTTTGGTCAGATCACGATGCGCAAAATGGACGGCTGGGAAGCCTCAACAAAAGGCCATCCGATCAAATGATTGACCTCGCCGCATGATCGGGTTATCCCGGGATTACAGACATTGTTCTAGGAGCGGTCGCCATCGTTTCCTCATTCATCTGTCTCAAATCTACTCGCGGCGTTTCTAGGAGTTACGCGCGGCAAGAGAACCAGAGAAGTTACGCGCGGCAAGAGAACCGGGCAAATCGTTTTATGTTATCAATGAAATCCGAAAAAGTTATCAAGGTACGAGAGCTGCGCCAAGATGGTTGTCGTTGAGTGCGCCTCCTTTCTTGGCCTGACGCCGAGACAACGCTCGTCCGGCGGCAGAGAGCGGCTCGGCCACGTCTCGAAAATGGGCAATCGATATTTGCGGAAATTGCCGCGCAAGCGGTTCTCTATCATCGCAAGCCGCACGAAGACGCGCTGCAATCTTGGGCGAAGAAGCTCATGCACACCAACCCTTCAAGCTTGTCGCCGTCGCGGTCGCCAATAAAATGGCGCGCATCGCCTTCGTGATCATGCGTGGCAAGACAACCTATAGCGCGGCTCCGGCCTCACGACCGCCGACATCGTCAGCGACCAAAGGCTGCAAAACAATCAAGGGTGACCAAGAGGTGATGCGAAGAAAGCGGCTTGATCTCAAAGCCCGTGGCATTGACTGCGCTGTCAAGCGCGATAACGTGATTGGGGCACGGGATCAGCGGACAACATCAGGGCCGCGGGGCGTCAAGACGCGATACTCCTGTCTCACATGAGGTTGCGAATCCCATGAATTTGAGACAGGACCAGCCTTCCCGTTATGCCGGGTTATGCCGGCCTCCAATGCGCCTCGTGCGAGCTCTCGCCGGGAAACCTACCGCGCGAGCGGTTTAGTTCTCTGGCGCTGAACGTAAGTGCTGGCACGGCTCGCTTCCGGCAGCTATCAGAGGCAATGCGGAAAAAATATGCTCGCCGCGAGTTCTTCTCACCGTGAAGCAGACATCAGGCCGCCCGACAAGCTCGTAGGGGCGCGTCCCCAAACGCAGCTGAAAACCAACCTTTCGACGGAAGATTTAAAGGGTGACGAGATCGGTATCGACTAGGCCCAGGCGGAATACCCTGTTGCTTGTCTTCCAGAACACCTGTTGGCTCTCAGAGATCAGCATCGCGCAATAGATCTGGAGAGAAGCAGCCTCAGGCGGCATTGCTCGGCCTCTCCCGGCCTTTGTTTTCCCGGCCTCATTCGTCAAACTCGGCTTTTTTGAAGCACTCTCCGCGCGGTCAGCGAGATCTCTCAGATTTCGATCGAACAGCACGATGTTTTCGATCGGCCCGGCGTGAGGGCTTTCCAGAAACTCCCTTAACCGCTGGATGCGCCCCACGGCGCGTTGCAGAAACTTGGCGGGCTCCATCATCGGTACGCTCGAATCTAGATTTCGGAAGCGACAGGAGGCCAATCAGGCGCGACTTGTCCATAAATTTCAATCGGCCGCTGACACGAAAATCGGCTGAAGAGAAACAAAATAGAAAAAAGTTTTAGACTTCCGACTTCGAACCACCCCTACGGCACCGATCAAATTGACGGCCTTTTTTGAATTCCAAGGGAACGCACAATCTGCACAATCGTTAAGTAGACTCAAAGTCTCTGTGAAAGTGACGCCCTATCCTAGGTGTTCGATCTAGGGTCTTCAAGAGGAGGTTTATCATGGCAACCTATGTTGTACTTGGTAATTTCACGGACCAGGGCATCCGCAGTGTCAAAGATACGACCAAGCGAGCCGATGCGCTCAAAGACCTGGCAAAGTCGTTCGGGGTCACCATGAAAGGAATATACTGGACGCTCGGGCAATACGACACCGTCGCTATCATCGATGCGCCCGATGAAATGGCCCTTACCGCGTTCGGACTGGCCTTTGGCAAAGCGGGCAACCACCGCACGCAGACTCTCAGAGCGTTCTCGCAGGCGGAGATGGACGCGATCCTGACCAAGATCACATAGTTCAATCCCCATCCCGCAATTAAGTAAGGGGTGACTATTTTATCGCGACGACCCTGGAGGCTGAACCCACAAGCGATACGACGCGTGTCCGCGAAAACCCCGACCGGTCAACGAAGGTCGATCGTCTCTTCGACGACGTGATTGAGCGGCGTGTTCTCGGCCGTCAGTGTCATACGCAATTTCAGTTTGGTGCCCTCGATCTTGCCTTCACGTACAACGCGCTCAATCTCCCGTTGCGAGGTAATGCCGACCACCTTGAGGAACTTGCGAACAGCAATGTTTAAGCTATCCTCGTCCATTTCGGCCTCCAGAATCCCGATTATTTATAATCATTATAGCTGGCCCTTGAGTTTTCTATCAGCAGGTGCCGCAGGAAACCGATTCGCCTGCATAATTTCGCATCGAGCCCACGGGGCCCATTTCGGACTTGTGGAGTGCAAAACAACTTGTGGAGTGCAAAACAAAGTGGAGGTTGTCGGTTGGCAATCCGAGGCAGCTTTTCCGCTTCGGGTCAAAACTCGTATACCTCATGGCGAGCATATGTTGTCCGCTCATCCCCCGGTAGCGACGATTCAGCGGACATCCCGGATCGGCAGCTTGGTGCCAGATTCAGCCGCAGCCACTTCTATGCCCACCATAACCGTATTGGATGTTAGAAATAGCGTGTGCTTTGCAAAGAGGCGGTATGAACACCGATGAGCAATATATGGAGCTTGCCATTGAGGAGGCACGCCAAGCCAAGCAAGCGGGTGAATTGCCAATCGGTGCCGTCATAAGGTGTAAGGGCAAAGTTATCGCGCGAAATCGGTGCCGGGAAGCGACCGAAAAAACTGTCCTTGCTCACGCCGAGCTCCATGCTCTGAACGATGCCTGCAAAGTTCTCGGCAGAACGGATCTGAGCGATTGCGTAATCTACTGTTCGAACGAGCCGTGCCTGATGTGTGCTGCCGCGATTTTTCAGGCGAAGATCCGGCGTATCGTGATAGGCGCTGCCCGCAGTGATCTTCCGCACCTCCTCAGAGACAGAAAGTTACGCATCGAACATCTCGCTGAAGACTCGGGCTATAGTCCGGAGATCGTAAGAGGCGTCTTGAAAGGAAAGGCGCTCGGATTATTCGCGGGTATACGGAAACGCTGAAAGACTCGCCGAGTGCGAGTTTGAACACAAAGCGATGCGAGAGTATATTGCGACTGCTTGAGCCAATCGACTCGCGCCGCGGTACGAGCTGTTGCAGTCCGCGCCGAATGACTTTCTCCGCATGTGGCCGGTATCGAAACGGGTCACTATGTCGGGCTTTGGAGACGATGACCCGAGCTCACATGGGGAGGTTCGGGTCAAGGGATGAGATTCATACGCGCATGAATAATACTCCTGCGGCTGTTTCAGTAACCAAGGTCTGAGCCCGATTGCACGGCCTGGTCGTTTCCTCGCCAGATCAACCTCACATTCGGTCGCCATTCACGACGGCTGCACCAATATCCCGCTTGCGGCGGGCGGGGCTCAGGAAGACGAAACCATTCTTGAAGGCGGCTTTTCAGGCCATGCTCGGGTGCGGGTCGTCCACCTGGATCCGCCAGGACTGATCAGGTCCTGGAAGATTCGAGGATTCGGGAGCGTCTATCCTCTGGAGGCTTTCATCACGGCTCCCTCGATGATGACGCCGGCTGTCACATATTTCCAGAACGCCACCAGCAGCTTTCGCGCCAGCGCCACGATGGTCGTCTTTTTAAGACGGCCGCCATTCCGCCTGCGCTCGAGCACGAATCGCAATTTATTGTGTTCCATCCGCGGAATGAATCACCATCACACAAGAGATTCAAATAATTGTGACGGAACACTAGGAAGGTACGCCTTCGTGTCAAAAGCGAGCTTTGTTGATTTCTCGCGATTAGAAATTGGTATAATTGAAAGCGGGCGGAGAAGAACCACAGCTCGGAGACGTCAAAAATGTTCATCGCTATGAACCGTTTCAAGGTCATCAAGGAGGAACGTAAAGCCTTCGAGGATTTGTGGGTGACACGTCGGTCGCATCTCGACGAGGTCAAGGGCTTCCAGGTATTTCACTTGCTGCGGGGTCCAGAACACGAGGACTATGTTCTCTGTTTTCCAGCACAAACCGCGACGTTACATTTTTAAGCGGGATTAGCTCGATCAAACGCCGATAAAATGCGTCGAATGCAGCGGCATCTGGCACGACGACAGCAAGAAATAATCGACATCACCCGCGGTGCGATAGAAATCCAGGACCTCTTCCATTGCGACGATATCGGTGGCGAAGCGACCCAGGGCTTTGCTGGAATGGTCGCCGACTTGAATGGAAGCGAGAACGGAGGTCCGAAGCCCGACTTTCACCGGATCTAGGTGCGCGACGCGGCGCTTGATAACGCAGCTTATCGATCGCATCCATGATTTCGCTTCACTCGTGTTGACGACCGACACATTCGCCATGCAGCTTCATCTCGACGAAATATCCCGCCATGTCGCCAAGGGCGCGCACGCTGTCCTACTGCTCGATCGCGCAGGTTGGCATACGACGGCCAAGTTCCACATACCGAACAATATCACGCCGATCTTCCTCCCGTCGCGTGCGCCCGAACTCAACCCAGTCGAGAACATCTGGCAATATCTAGGCAGCAACTGGCCATCCAACCACGTGTTCGACACCTACGACGCCATCAGGCCCGCGTCATTGAGCCATTTTTCGATGCGTGCGACGTTTAACGATGGCGCGCAACGCTGGGCATTTGCTGCGGTGCGCTAGGTAATTTCCACAATTACATGCTCCGTCTGGCCCGTCTAATAACGACAGAAATCCAGCAGATTGTCGCGTGCCCAGGGAGGGGAGAGTAGTGTGATGATTAACCTTCGGGGAATTATGGGGCTGACACGATGATCTCGATTGAGGAATGCAGGAAGTTCTCAGGACTTGCTTCATACGAAATGGTCTTGGACGCGGGTCCTACCACCAAGCACCGTTCCCTGCTTTTGACCTATATCCTGAATCTAAGACGGGGACCGGTGGCGGTGCGTGAAATGATTGTAGCCGACATTCGCGCTTCATTGGACCTAGGAGCGTTGGATTGGGCGGCGGATTTGCTGATTGTGTTGCGGCTCTTTCTCTCCGACCACCCTGAAGCGAGAAATTCTCGCGATCTCGATGCTCCCGCCTACAGGCGCTTATATCTGGTGGAAAAAACGGATAGAAAGGACCCGATCAGACGTAGACGCAGCGGAGGTCGGCGGCCTAATTTGTCAGTCCCTCTTCGAGAGTTCGGCGGCGAGCCGCTGTAGCGTTCTCTCAAGCTTTCGTTGGTCATGCACATCCGATCCGGGGGAGGGAATCGCCAGCTACACTTGGTGCCGGCGGCGTTTCCAGCGGTCGAGAAGTGATTATGCGCGAAGCTGATGTGTTGGTCATAGGAGGTTCGTGCGATGACCGCCTCTGAAACGAGCCGCGCACGCCAAATCCGAGCCTGACCCGAAACAGGGCACCCTACCCATCCCGGCCACCTGCCTCGCCATTTCCGGATTGAGCCGACACACGCCATCCGTTCGGATCACAAAATCAGCGGAATGAAACTTGTGCGCCTACACAAACTCCAGAATGCTTCGATCAACTTTTCGGCGCTCGGGCTCCAACATGTCGGCGCTCTTGCGTGTGAAGTGCAATCCTGGAAAATGAAACGGATAGTGTCCCTCTCGAATGAGCTTCGCAATTTTCGGCTCCAAGCCCTCCAGATGACGCTGCATGACTTCGGTGGCGGAATACTGGAACCTTGGCGCCCGGGCGCTGGACCAAAGAACATCTTGGTGATGCGCCTCCAGTATGAGCGCAAGCGATCGATCAAAGTTTTTTGTTCACGGCATCCGCAACCTTGTTGGTTGCGTCCTTCACCGCCTGCTTAGCGTCACCGGCAAGCTTTTCGGCCTTACCTTTTGCCTGTTGGGCAAGTCCCTCGGCTTCCAACTTATCCGAACCAGTGACTTTACCGGTAGACTCCTTGATTTTTCCTACAGCCTCGTTCGCCACGCCGGAAAACTTATCCGCAGTGCTTCCCATTTCCATCTCCTTGTGGTGACGATGTCACGATTGATGTGCCTTGAACGGATGCGGCGAATAACGTTCCAGTACTTGAGCACTACCATATACGCTCTCCCGAAACGTCGCGTCCGATGGCAAATGCCAAAAGAAAGGGCAGATTCCAGCGTGTCGCTAAGGGAGATAATGCGCGAAGGTCCCCGCGAGATCTGCAAGCTTGGATGTCGTGGATTGTGCGGTTATGTCGCCTTGCGATGCAGAGGGCGTCGTGCTCACTCGCCAAGACCATAAAGTTCCTCGCGTTCTCAGTGGGCTCCTATGTCAAGCGTGGGAAGAACGACGCCACGGATGCGGAGGCGATTTGCGAGGCGGTGACTCGTCCGAACATGCGGTTTGTACCGGTTAAGAGCGCCTGTTCACGACAGCCTACGCCGTGTTCAGCCAGAATTTCCACTTATCCCGGTTGTTCAGATCCCAAGACAGCTCGCACCGAGCATTTGCTGCGGTGCGCTAAGTAAACCCCACAATTTCAAGGTTCGTCCGGACCCTTTAATAACGACCGAAACTCAGCAAAGTGTCGCGTGCACAGTGAGGAGTGATGCCATGATTAACTTCGAGCACCCAGAAGCCCTACGCAAAATGATCGTCGCCGAAATCCGCGTTAACTCCACTCAAAGATCCTTCGGAGGTGCAAGTATGGCCCGCATGGGGTCGACAATTGCCGAGCACATGATGCAAATGCTTCGCGAACGGATCGAAGTACTCAAATTAATGCAAGCGGTTGGCGCGGCAACATCCGATTGTCGCGAGGAACTCGTCGATCTCCACAAGTTCTTGGATAAGCTCCGTGCAATGTCCCTAAGCATGCCGAAACACGTTAATTTGGAAGCTAGCGGACGAAGCTCAGCCGAGTGTGCAAAATGACTACTTCGCGCCCGTTAGCCCCTCGTGTGCTCGTTGTAGAGGATGAGCCCTTCATCGCTTTCCTCGTTGCCGATCAGCTTGCCGAGCTTGGCTACACCATCGTCGGCCCGGCTTTCTCGTTGGATGAAGCGCGGCGATTTGCTGCCACTGGCCAAATCGACCTCGCAGTGCTCGATTTCGAGCTGGCTGGGGTATTCGCTGACGATATAGCCGATATTCTCATCCGCCGAAAAATTCCATTCCTGTTCGTCACAGGCCACGATGAATCATCGTTCCCTGCCTATTGCGACATCCCTTTTTTGAAAAAGCCATTTTTGTCCAGCGCCCTTCAGAATGCAATCGAAGCTTTGCGGGCGCAGAATGAACGCGATTGCGGTGAAGGTTCAAGTAAAATCCATGTTTGAACGCATTCGTTGCATACAAACCAGGGACGGTGGGATATAAGTTGCCCTGCGATCCCCGCGGGATAGGTTCGGCGCACGACTGCGGTCAAGCGCCGCAATTGTCATTACGTCGACGACGGCTTCCGCAGATCTGCCTCTTATGTCAGCTGGCATCTCATGGGCGTGGGAAACGTAGATGGCAATGAAGCACACGCCAGCCCCAATTGTCTCCATGCGGTCAATGCGACTTTCTTCGTCGATCTGGCCGGCAAAGGAAGGCATGAGCGGCGGAAGCCAGCCACCCGCCGCTTTTGCGGCGTCAGGATGCAGTCACGATCCGCCGTGACGATTATACCGTCGGCCAGCGTCGCGGGGCTGACGCAGATTCCTGCGCCAATCGGCGCAGTCGCAGCATGATCGAGGCGGCGTCGAGGAAGGCCTTGGCTGCTTTGACGGGCGCTTCGGTATTTTTCCAGCGCCTTCTATTTCGATCGATCCAGCCCAAAAAATCGTTCGTCGATCCAATGACACTGCTGCATAGCGAATCCAAGTTTTCCGGCTTCATTCGCATGATTTGGACCACCATATGCGTTACGAACGCAACTCTCTCGGCGTCCAGAATATTGATTTCCGACACTACAAAAATGGGTAATTCATCATAACTACTATAATTCGTTGACTGGGTAAAAATCTCGATGTTCTCAGGAGGGGTAGTCGACCGACCGATGGCCTACGAGTCAACTATTCACGTCATTGACGACGATCCCGCGATCCGCGACTCATTGAGCTTGCTGTTGACGACTGAGGGGCACGAGGTTCGCACTCATGAATCCGCTCAAAGTTTCCTTGAAGCGATCGGAGAAGGCGAGAATGGGTGTGTGGTAACAGTCGTTCGTATGCCGGGACTAAGCGGGCTCGATCTTATTGAGAAAATGAGAAAGCGGCACATCTCTATGCCGATCATCGTTATCACGGGACATGCCGATATTCCGCTCGCTGTTCAGGCGATGAAGCAGGGAGCAGTCGATTTTCTTGAAAAGCCTTTCGACGAAGACGCTTTGCTCGCCTCCATTCAGCAAGTTCTCAGGTGTAAGAATAACGATACGGCGCGCAAAGCGAAAGTGCAGTCGATCCTCTCAAAGCTCGCGACGTTGACTAGGCGAGAAAACGAAGTGTTGGCGGGGTTGCTCAAAGGACAGTCAAACAAGGTCATTGCGCATGAACTCTACATCAGCGTGAGGACGGTCGAGGTTCACCGCGCCATGGTCATGGCCAAAATGGAAGCCCGGAGTCTGCCTGAACTCGTGCGAATTGCGCTGGTCGTTCCGCGAGAGGATTCAGGGTTCTAACTTTCTTGCTCCAATCGTATAGCGTGGCGAAGGTAAAGGCTGTTTTCGGCAAACCTCAAATCGCATTTGTGAATTGAGAATAGAAACGCATGCAATGCTCGAGCACTGCGAGCGTTTGTCGGTTCCGAATTTGGGGACGGATTAGAGAGACGGCGATAAGATGCGATTCAAAGACACCAATCTCAATGCGACTTCAGTTTCATCGCTGGGCTTCGGTTACCGAAATCCATAATGAGTTTCCGTGCCGGATACGTCACGCTTCAGTATATGCCGAACGCGGCAAAATGACCCTCCCTCGAAATGGTGGACACCTCTGATAAGCTCCTTTGGGAGCAGGAAGGTGTTTGATGGGTACAGCGCGTCGTCAATTCACGGAGGAATTCAAGCGGGAGGCGGTGGGGCTACTGGCGAGCAGCGGTCGGCCGTTGAGCCAAATTGCCCAGGAGCTGGGGATTGCCGCGTCGAGGCTGCGCGCCTGGCGCAATAAGGATGATGGGAGGCATGCGGGTTCGCCGCGGCGCTCCAATACGCAGGCGGTGATCCCGCATGCCGGCGCGGATTTAGTCGCTGAAAACGCCCGTCTGCGGCGCGAGAACGAGCGTCTACGCATGGAGCGGGAGATTCTAAAAAAAACGCTGCAAATTTTCTCGGAAGCGCCGAGATGAAATTCCGCCTCATCGCAGATCAGCGCGAGACATTCCCGATTCGCATTATGTGCGATGTGATGGGCGTCTCTCCGGCGGGGTATTATGCTTGGCGTGGCCGACCCGAAAGTCCGCGCAAGGCGGCCAATCGTGCCTTGCTGACCGAGATTCGGCGGGTCCATACCGCGCATCGCGGCCGGTACGGTGCGCCCCGGATCCACGCGACCTTGCGCGCCCGGGGGTATATGGCGAGCCGTGGCCGCGTCGCTCGCCTCATGCGTCACCAAGGCATCCGAGCAATAACGCCGCGGCGATTCCGGGTATGCACCACCGACAGCCATCACGATTTGCCGATCGCCCCCAACCGGTTCGACCAGAAATTCGCCGCCGAGCGCCCCAATCAGGTTTGGCTCGCCGACATCACTTACGTGCTAACCAAGGAAGGGTGGCTCTATCTGGCCGTCGTGCTCGATCTCTTCACCCGCAAAATCATCGGCTGGGCGATGCGTGACCACATGCGGGCGGAATTGATCATCGCAGCCCTGACCATGGCCATCCAGCGGCAGAAGCCGCCGCCTGGCCTGATCCACCATTCCGATCGCGGCAGCCAATTTGCCGCTACCGATTACCGCAAGGCTTTCTGTGCGGCCGGGATGATTCAATCCATGAGCCGGAAGGGAAATTGCTGGGACAATGCACCGATGGAAAGTTGCTTCGGCACACTGAAAACCGAACTCGTGCACCAGGCTTGCTACCCAAACCGGGATGCCGCCCGGCACGACTTGTTCGCCTACATCGAAGGATACTACAATCGTCAGCGGCTCCATTCCGCTCTCGGGTATATCACCCCCGAACAGGCAGAACGCCAAGCCGCTTAATCCGGTGTCCACTAAAGCGGGAGAAGGTCAAAACTGTTCTTAAGGGTGCTCGTCTGTCAAGTATCAGTCTGGGTGCCCGCCAGCGGAAGCGTGAAGCTGAAAATGGCTCCGCCATCCGGATTGGACTCCGCCCATATTTTCCCGTGATGTACTTCAATGATCGCGCGGGAGATCGATAGGCCAACGCCCATGCCGCTCAATTTAGTCGTCACAAACGGCTCAAATAGATCAGACTTCGCTTTTTCAGACAGACCGACGCCGGTATCTGCGATATCGACTCTAATATCCGTCTGGTTAGACGATGTCGAAACGACGAGTTCACGCCTCTGCGCCGCCTCCATCGCTTCTTTGGCGTTGCGTATCAGATTGACGAGGACTTGCTCGATCTGGATCCTGTCGGCGAGCACTTCGTCTTCCTTGGCATCCAACTGGAGCGTCACGCGAATCTGCCGCTCTTTTGCTCCTATGTTGGTGGCGTCATAGGCGTCTTGGATCAACTCATGTAGCTTTAACTGGATCTTATCGGGTTCACCATGCGTGATGAATTCTCGCAAACGAGAGACGATTTGTCCTGCCCTCCTGACTTGAGCAGCGGCCTTGTCCAATGTCTCCGTGACACTGGCTTGGCGTCGTTCTGCCTCCATATCGAGCAGCCGTCGTACCGTCTTCAAGTAGGACCCCGTCGCTGTGAGCGGTTGGTTGATCTCATGCGCAAGGCCCGCGGCCATGCTCTCCATCACGATCATACGATCGGCGCATAATTTCTGCATTCGTGCTTCGGCCTGCTTGCGCTCGGATATGTCAAGGACGAAGGCGACGCCATCGCCGCGCGACGCATAGAGCATCGCGCCAGCAATGAGAACGGGCAAGCGGGTTCCATCCTTACGGAAATATTCCTTTTCGAATGTCTGTGTAGCGCCCCTGTCCTTTACGTCTGCGAGCGCTGCGTCGTCGATGTGACGATACTCGGGCGGCGTCATGCGCACCCAATCGATCCGACCGGCCTCCAAGTCTTGCCGGTTGTAGCCGAGCATCTCAAGGAACTTGTCGTTGGCGTCGGTGATCGCGCCATTTACATTCCAGTAGATGACGCCGATCAGGCCCAATTCGAAAAAAGCGCGAGATTGCGCTTCGCTGGCGCGTAACTCCTCCTCGGCGCGCTTGCGCTCGGTCACGTCCTGAACATAGCCGTGCCAGATGATCTCTCCGCTCGGCTCCATTATCGGCGAAGATTGTCCCTCCAGCCAGATCGTCCCTTTCCGCGGATGCTCGTAACGGAATTCATCGCGCCAGATCGTGAGCGTCCGCGCAGACTCGGCGATGCTGGCTTCGATATTATTTAAATCGTCTGCATGGATGCGCCGGAACACCGGTCCGGCGTCCGCTCGCACTTCGTCCGGAGAAAGGCCGTATACGCTAGAAAAATTTCCGGAAACATAAGGAAACGACTGTTTTCCGTGCGCGCTCTGGCGAAATGAGCAAATCACTCCGGGAACCGAAGCCGCTACACTGGTGATCTGTTCAGCCAGCCGCGCCTTCTCCGCAAGCAACCGCTCGACCGATTTTTCTTCCGTGACGTCGCGGCAAATGCCGACCAGGCGAACTGGTCTGCCATCCGCGAAAAAGGCCTGCGCCTTGGCGCTGATCCATCGCTCTTCGCCATCGTTAACGCGGCGAATGCGATATTCTGCGTAATACTCGCCGTCGCCAGCGGGATCAAAGGCCGCCCTGAACGTCGCCTGCATGGCAGGCAGATCGTCCGGCAGGATGGCGGAAAAAACTGTCTCTGGATTGACGAGCGTGTCTGGAGCAAAACCGAAGATGTCGCGCATCTCGGGGCTTGCCTCCGTGACATTCGCAGCGACGTCAAGATCCCATGCGCCGATCGCGCCCGCCGAGACCGCCAGCCGAAGGCGTTCGTTGGCTACACGAAGGTGGTCGTCGACTGCGACCCGCGTCTCGGCGTCGCTCATACGGATCCAAGTGCGATGCAGAGCCTCGGTGATACCGGAAATGACCGTGGCCATCGTCAGGAATATCGCCAAGCCCAGCCAATCGCCCAGATTCACTAAGGGTGCTACCCACAGATGCGCCATTAGCGCGCAAAGGACGGTGGCCAAGCCCCCCGAGACAATTCCGCCAATCAGCGCGGCAATTTCTACAGCCGGGTAGAACGTCACATAGGTGAGACGGTACTCGAGATAGCCCATCAAGATGAGACGCGCCAACGCGCCGGTGAGGGCGGCCGCCACGCCAACGCCCATGCGCCACGACAAAGGCTTCGCGTAACAGGACGCCAACCATCGCATCGCAGAGTCGAGTCCGCGCCACTTCGACCGAGCGCTCCGCAGGCTGTTAACGACTGGTTCAGTCAAGCTTGTAGGCATGAAGGCATTTTCATAGTTGACATCCGATAATCGCGGTCGGCGCTTGATCCGCCGATAGTACTGCGATCTGGGCGGCGTCGTCCGGCGATTCGCTCCCCTGGCCCAATTGTCCCACCGGCTTTAACACGTTAACAGTTATTGCTTGTCAATAGTGGCAGCCACCCCTCAACTGCCGCGGGCACTGTCACGTTACCAAATGAAGCACGTGACAAATCTGCTGGCATGCTAAGCTCACGCCGCAGCGACGACTTCGCGCCACGTCTGCATCGCCGTGGCCCTGAAGGCTCGGTGCGTTCTTGCTGAGGTGAGATGGCGTTGGACGTTGAAAGGGCATTGTCACGTCCCGGCGGGCTTGCCGCTCCGCAACTTCAGCCGTAACCATCAATGATGACCAAGATCAGCTATAGCGGTTATCGCTTCCCTTCCGAGATTATCCAGCAGGCGATCTGGCTTTATGTCCGGTTCACCTTGAGCTTCCGTGACGTCGAA
>DATBPZ010000005.1:0-5535 GCA_036561105.1 Methylocella sp.
TCGAGAACATGTTCGGCAGGCTCAAGGACTGGCGGCGCATCCACACGCGTTACGACCGATGCGCCCATACTTTCATGTCAGCAATCTACATCGCCGCAATCGTCATCTTCTGGATCAATCAATGAGTCCTGACCGTAGCTACCGATTTCCTCCCGGCGTCATCCGACATGCTGTCTCCGGTTCACGTTGAGCTATAGGGGTGTTCGAGGCTCTCCTGGCTGAGCGCGGCCGGACTGATGATCAGCAATGAGTCGATCGGTCGGTGGGTGCTCAAATTCGGACCAGTCGCTGCCAGGCATTGCGCTACATCGTGCCAATAATCATCGATTCGCGCGGCGTCATTTTAGCCGTGAACATCGGCGGCGCCGTCATTCCGACCTTGCTCTCGATTTATCTCTTATCGACGAATCGACTTTGTGGGCGCGGCCTGATCGCTGTTGCCTGCGTCGCCACGATCTGCCATGCCTCCGCCCAGACGGTCCACGGCGTTGGCATTGCAATACCGATCTTGTGCCGCCGCTAGCCGCGGCAATCACCGCCGCGTTTATCTCCTGGCGGAACACCGCGCCGCTCGCCTATGCCGTGGACAGCCTCGGTGTCCTGATCGGGGCCGATCTCCTCAATTTGGGTAAGTTGCAAGGCCTCGGGGCGCCTGTTGCATCGATCGGGGGCGCCGGCACTTTCGACGACATTGTTACAGGCCTGTTCGCGGGCCTGTTGGCCGGGCTTGCCGGCACGAGGGCGGCGCGGTGAAACGTTTGAGCCGCCCCACATCACGGTGATCACCCAGCCGGTCCGTGATAGGAAAATTTGGGCTGCCACAATTGACAAGCAATAACCGATAACGTTTCGAAGCTAGAGCGCGCTATCTGCCGAAACACCTAGTGCGTTGATTCAGTCAGATTGACGGGTATAGATGCTTGAGTTTAATTCGAGCATTGGCTGGGGGGAACTGCCAGTCGGCCTTGGCGTGATTGGTATTGCGGTCGTCCCCCCAAGCTGCAATTTCGTCTATCAGGGCTTGCTTGTCCGGGATGCGGCGATCGAGGCACTGGGACGAAAGGACGCCTAGTTCGGACTCTGCCATATCGAGCCAACTGCCGTGCTTTGGAGTGTAGTGCCATTCGAACCGTTCGGCCAACCGCCTTCCTTCGGCGGCGAGAAAAGCTTCATAGAGCGAAGCCTTGGTATGGGTGTTGAGATTGTCTTGCACCAGAACAATTTTCTTGGCGTTGAAGAAGTGGATATCCGCTAAATCCTTTAAGGCGTGAGCATAATCCACGGCTGTGGCGATCCGTGACTTTGACATGCCGCCAGCCTTCGAGCGGTGCGAACATCATGGAGAGATTGGCCGTGCCTTTGCGATCGTATTCGTAATCGAACTTCGCTGGCCGCCACTTTTCCATCTGGACAGGGGGCGCGCGTTTCGGCGATCAATTGCTCCGAGGTCTCGTCCAGGCAAGCTAGTGGCATATCGGGATTGCGTGGCCGCGCGTACACGGCCGGTACGTCTTCCATGGCCGCCACGAACGCACACGGCCACCGGCGGTTCGGCCATATCGCAATCGCCGGTCTTCTTGCCACCGTCGCCACCATATTCCGGAGCAAGCACCAACTTCATTCGATCCGGATCGAAAAAGCACTGCGGCCAGCCGTACCAAGCTCCGTTTTTGACGATCAGCACTTCCTCGGACGGAAGCCCAACAAAACGGCCTGAAGTGTCGAAGTTTAAGCCCTCGGGGTTTCTGATGCCGCCGACAAAGCGCTCCTTGGCCGAGAAGACCTGACCGGCTTTGTTCGCGTCGCATTTCCAAATCCCGGCACAAAAGGATGCATTGGATGGTCGCCTATACGTTCGCAGGGGCAATGCCAAAACCCGCGACGAGAATTCCACCCTCATGGGACGCATCGTTGCCGTAGTAATACGCTACTCCACGTGTTCGCGAAGACCGGCAAGTCGAGGGGCGTGTCCGATGTCGGGCAAATATTGTGTCGCAGAAGCCATTTGGGAGCGTGATGCTGGTTGACCCGCCGGGGCACGACGTCGTTGCCTTGTGTGCCCGGGTCTCAGCAAAGCCCCAAGTTGCGCCCAGTTGAGCCGCGATAGCACCCGCGACGAGGGCCGAAACAGTGCCACCATTTTTTAAACCGACAATCCGCATCACTTTTCTCTCGAAATTCAGAACATGAGCGCCATTAGCTGACGCTATAGCCAACGACAGGAAGCCTGGGCCATTAGTTCCCGATGGCCACCGGCAGGATTTCGAACGGAAGATGCGGCGGACCATTGTCTTTCGCACCGAAGAGATGCGACAGTTGTCCTTCGGCGACCCACGCCGTGCCACCCACCTTCGCAACGGCGGTCGGCTCTTTGAGCCTGTCCTCGAGCGTCTCGATCGTAGCCTTATCGCCATGCACGGTGACGCGATCGAGCGAGCCGCTGCCCTCTGCCATCAGGAAGCTATCGCCGTTGACCTGCCGTAGGCCATCCGGCAGTTTCAGTGGACGTGACGTTTCAATCTTTGTGACGGCGCCTGGCATACCGCCCTTGACCTCGACACGGAAGAATTCACCGCCGTTGAAAGTATTGACGTAGATATTGCCATCGCCGCCAATGGCAATCCCATCTAAGCCGGCACCGCTCGGAGGTTGAAACTGTTGATCTTCGACCCAAACTTCGAGAGCTTTTCTACCTGGTTTCAGTTGCAGGATTTGTGGAGTGAGCGAATTCGTGACGTATACCGTTCCGTTGCTGGCAACGGTCATGTCGTTGCATAGGTTATTTTTGCCAGGGAATTGTGCGCTGATCTTGCCTTCGCCCGTCGCCAGATCGAAGCCCATAAGGTGACTGCCCGTCGCAGCACCTGGGCCAGCGACGCCCAGACTCGACACATCATTCGAACAGACCCATAGGGTGTTTGATTTGGCATCGGCAAAGACTCCAAATGTCGAGCGGCTTTCGAAGGTTCCTGGCGCGATCCACGCCTCGGCTTTCGATGCGCCGGGCTCGACCCGGGCGATGCCGCCCGAGGCAAGGCTGCTCATATACAAAGTACCGTCTGGGCCAGCCGTGATGCTTTCCGTGAACGCGCGATCGCCAGGAACTGCAACGGCCTTAAGCTCTTCGGCGACCAGACGGCGGGCGCATACGGTGAAGGTGACGGCTAACGCGAGTAGCACGCTGATCCATCGAGCTTTCTGCATGTCATGCGATCCACTCTGTTGTCGTTATTTGAACTAAAACTGCGAAGTTCGAGTCCACGACGTTCCGTCGTCGCAAAGAGTGCCTTCCCTTCACCGGCGATCAGCGGATAAACTATAGGCCGGAGTTCATCCTCAAGCCCCGCATCGATTGAACACGCCGTAGTTCGAGCACCCCAATGAGAATATGTCTTTGCCAGCTGCTACTTGAGGGCAGCGATTTCTTCGAGTCCCGGGACGAAACTCGTCCTCGGCCAGAGAGCCGGAGTCAGGGTGCTCGATAGCACATAATGCAGGGGTCCACGTGGCGCAACAGGCCCATTCGATCTCAGCCGGCGAGACGATGCTGAACCGGCGGTTACTACAATTTCGATTTCCAAAACTTTCGGGCTCACTCACCCGAAGGCACTGGACGAAATCGGCGCCAGTGCTAGACTTTCAAGATGGCTGATAGAAGAAAAACAATCACGATGGGAATTGCCGGGGCGTTGCGGTTCTTCTCACTAAACTAGACCCGCCGGAGTTGTGGGAGCCCTAAAGACGGCTTCTCTTGTTTTTTGAGGCGACCATGTCAGCTCACACGTTCGAGGTGCTCTCACGAGCCCACAATGAAATTGTGGTGTGCCACGCGGCAGAGGGTCACCGCTTCAAGTTTTTTGTCATCACGAATGCTCATGGCAAGAAAGTCTTATCTGACTCGGTCGAGGTTGTTGCTAAAGAAGGCGCTGCCCATACGCCAGAGTTTTTTTCCGGCAGTGCTCGCGCTTTCGCCATCACGGTGGCCCATCGGGCTCACGCAATTGATTGAACCATCCGTGCCGGCGACGCGACCGTCGCTTATGCTGGCAGTTAGAGAGGGCATCCTGTCCAGCACGCCCTCGTCGCGTTCTCACACTCAATGAACCGTGGGATAATCCTGCCCGTTTTCGTAGATTTATTGTTGATTGTGGAATGGCGAACCGAAGGAGTTCCCATGACCAAGGAAACCAAGATTAAGGAGCAGAAGAAGGCCGAAGAGGATGCAAATCTCGACGAGGCGCTTGCTGAAACCTTTCCGGCTAGCGACCCGCCCTCGATGATTCAGCCCCGAACCAGGGCGGATGTGATGGAGAAACCAGCGGGGAGACAGTCGAAGGGAGTGTCGCGCCGCAAGAATCATAAGTAACCCGATGCGCATGAAGCGATGTCCCCTTAATAGGGGGCGCAGAGGAAGCGGTTTCGTGACAATCTGACCTCGTGGATACGGTTAACATAGGCATCGCATCAGCGCCCGAGCATCGATGAGGCCCTTTTGCCGCACCATCTTCGCGAAGGATTATGAGAGAGGGCAAAGCAATGATCCATTCATCGCGCCGGGATCGCAAGGCTAAGGCGATTGCCGAAGTGCTGGGGATGATCGCTAATTCTCACTCGCCGCTAGCCCCGAACCGGCCACGTCCCGTCCTCGAGGCGGATGAACAGCTGTTCGAAACCGCTGCCGAATTTTGCGCGGCTTTGGAAGAATATGCCGAGCGCGCAATGCAGCTTAAGAAAGTGAGCCACTGATATGGCGTAAGGCACCTGGGCGAAATCGATTCGGCCAGAGTCGACAAGCCCGAGAGCGCTGTGTTCTGAACTCTGGCCCCGATTGTGGCCCCGAGTGATGATCCAGGTTGTCCTCTGTTATGCGTCCCTTGGCCCATGCTCCAACCCGCGACTGGAACCGATAGGGAGGCTTGATCGTATGCGACGTATGCGATGCCACAGAAGTCCCTCACTGGCACTCAGGAGGACTGGTGGCAATGACAAGATAAACTAGCAGCGCGGCCGCCATGGTCACGCTGAGGATAAAGCCAAATATCATGGATAAAGCCTCACGAATTGCCTCTCAGTCGAACACGAACATGGGTAATTGTGGTCTGCCCCTATCGGGTGATCCGAGCAGGATGTTAGTTTAAAATTGGTGGCCATGCCAGCCATAGAGCGTCCGGCGGAGCTGATTGAATGTGCGCAGCCGGGCGCGGTGAGGTGAGAACTTCTGGTGCCGGTGGCTTGTAGCCTAGCGATGAATGAGGCCGGACCTCGTTATAATGTTGTCTCCAGCTTTCGATGATGATCCTCGCTTCCGCCAACGTGTGGAAAATTTCACCGTTGAGCAGTTCATCGCGAAGCTTCGAGTTGAAGCTTTCGCAATAGCCATTCTCCCAGGGGCTTCCTAGGCTCAGGACCCATTAAAGTTCTTGCGTTGAGGTGAGTCGGCTGATTCATAGGCGGGGCGAGGAGGCTTCGCCATGGCTGATTTGTTTTTGCTCTCCGAGGCGCAAATGCGCCGGATTGAGTGTTATTTTCCGCTGT
>DATBPZ010000006.1:0-9435 GCA_036561105.1 Methylocella sp.
TCCCCTCCGGATCGGCGATGATTGAGAATCGGCTGATATCCAACACATCCGTCGGCGGCACATGCACTGTTCCGCCGAGCGACTTGACCCGCATGGTGGCTGTATCGACATTATCGACACCGACATAGCCGATCCAATGCGGTGCGACACCGGCGCGACGCGCCTCCTCCGGCAAGCTCATCATCCCTGCCACGGGGGTGTCTTCGACGGTTAATACTCGATAGGCCATGCCGGGCATCGAAGCGTCTCGCGAGCCCCAGCCCAGCACATCGGCATAGAAGGCGCATGCCGCTTCCATGTCCGGTGTCGTCAACTCGTACCAGACGAAACAGCCATGTGACCGGACCATGTCTTAGTCTCCCTCGGCACCTGCACGCCCTATCCAGTCTTAAGGCAATACGGACGGAATATAAAAGGAGTGACGAGCAAGCAATTGAATTTCGCCTTTGCGCCCACCGCGGTCATTCCCACGTTCGCATCGGCACTCGAAACAGGACATTCGGCCAAGTGGACAATCAACCCTAGCAGTAGCCGGGCGACTGAAATTCCCACTTCCGATTCGCGCCTCAAGCAGGCATCACCACACTGGAGCAAACTAAGCCGTCTCTTAAATCGCCAGTTTTCTGCTCGATTGAGAATGCCCCGGCGTCACCATCGAAGAGCAATAGTGATCCGGACCACGGCTCACAGCGCGGCGTCGTCGAACTCGCCCGTGCGAATCCGGGTGGCGCCGCCGATGTTCGTGACGAAAATCTTGCCATCGCCGATCTGGCCCGTGGGTGCCGACCTCGCGATCACGTCGACGACGCTGTCAACAAGACTGACCGAAACTGCGACTTCGATCTCGACCTTTCGGACAAAGCTTACAGCATTTTCGGCGCCGCAATAGGTTTCGTTATGCCCCTTCTAATTCCCAAATCCTTCGACTTCGGTTATGGTCATGCCGCTGACGCCGAGCTACGTCAAGGCATCCTGCACTTCTTCGAGCTTAAATGGTTGGATGATAGCGACAACGAGTTTCATAGCATACCCGGATGTGGCTTAAGCGAAAGAGGTAGATGCCCTGGCAGACAATGCATCGCGGAAATGCAACCCGCGGAGAGACAGCCATGAGAATCAAAAGTTGTACCAAGTGCGGTCGCTTTGCGTGAAGTGAACAGACGCACGTCAGCGCCAGCACATTGTGACGTCGTAAACCGACCACGATCACATGTCGACTTTCGTTAGGAACACCTAGCAGTCATCGCGGCATCATATCGTCCAGCGGTAAACTGGCTCTATCGAGAGTTAATTCTCAAAGCGACAGCCCCTGGCAAACCTTACGAAAAGTCTCGTCAGCTCGATTGTTAGGAGACTTATTTCGCACTCAACTTCGCTATGTGATAAAGCTCGGCCAACTGGTGCAGCGCTAGAATGAGCGCACAAAACAGCAGCACCGCCGTCACTTTCCAGAAAGCGAGAGGATGACGCTGATAAAGGGAGCGAGGTTCAGCTTCCAGCGGCAGTGCCCTCATTGCGCCGTGTTCGAGTTCGAAAACAAGTTCGAGCACGTCATGAAAACGCTCGTCGGGTTTGACCGCGACGGCGCGGCTAATCACCTGGTCCAACCACCCCGGTAAATCTGACCGCCGCGCCTGAAGCGGTATGGCATTACGAAAGCGGGGATGCGAGAATGGCTCGATCTCGCCGTAGGGATACTTACCCGTGAACATGCGATAAATCGTAACCCCCAAAGCGAACTGGTCTGATAGCTCGTCCCCAGGAGCACCGTCGAACAGCTCGGGCGCCATATAGCTCGGCGTACCCGGTCCCTCCCAATTTTCTGGAGCATGCACGTCGAGTGCAGCCTCCATGTCTGGCAAGCGCGCGACGCCCAGATCGATGAGCTTCAGCCCCGTTCCTTCATTCGGGCGCGGTGGCTCGATGACAATATTTTCGGGCTTGATATCGCGGTGAATGACGCCTACCCGGTGCAGCGCGGCGGTGGCCTTGGCGAGCTTTAACGCCAAATCGAGACCGGTCGAGAATGAGGTCCTCGTCTGTCGGGATAGGCGGCTCTCCAGCGTCTCGCCTTCATAGAAAGGCATGACCACATAGATGCCGCTCCTCCGATCATCCGCGACTTCTAGGGTCTTGCCAACAAATGGGCTTCGGACCTTCTGCGCGACCCACGTCTCGCGCATGAAAGTTCTACGGAAAACCGCTTCAGACGCTGTATTTGGCTTCGGGAATTTGATGACTACCTCTCGGTTCCCGGATTCGTCATGCGCCCTGAACACACAAGAGTAGCGTCCCTCTGACAATAACTTCGTGAGATGAAAGCCATCGACTTTGGCGCCGAGCTTCGGTATGGGTAAAATCGGTTTGGTAGCGAAGCTGATGGACAGATCCGCCATGTCGGGCGGCGGCAGAGTCAAAACATCGATGACGAGCGCCGTCGCATTGTCTCCGGTGCTGATTGCAAAGGCCGCGTTGACAAGTTCGCGCGCCGTCTCTTCCGGTGATAAGAGCTGTTCGAGGAGCAAGCGGATCCGATCATCGTCCAAGCAGGAGTGAACCCCATCTGTGCAGAGAAGATAGCGATCGCATTCGGAGAGTGAGAGCTCGGAATAGTCGATCTTCACGTTGGCGTCGGATCCGATCGCTCTCGTCAGCACATTGCGATATCCCGGAAGCCTAAATGTGTGATCGATCGTCAGCACTTCGAGGCTATTCTCGCGCAACCGGTAGAGCCTTGTGTCGCCGACGTGCAACAAGAAGCCGCGTCGCCCGCGAAAGACGAGTGCGGTGAACGTCGAGGCCATTGCCGCCAGTTCTGCATCACGTCTGCTGATGGAGTGAATCCAGCCATTTATGGCATCCAGGCTCCGGACGGCGGTGCGGCGAACACCGAGCAATTCGCTCAGACCGAACTGTCCGTCAATGAAGGAGCGAACTGCGAGTTCCGCGGCGATGCGGCCTCCAGATGCTCCACCGACGCCATCGGCAATGGCCGCGACAGCGCTTGCTCCTGCCTGAAAATCAGGCGCCCAGCAAAATGCAGCGTAATCCTCGTTTCGCTCACGTTCGCCGGTTTCGGTGCAAAGGCCGACTTTTAAACTGTCCTTATGATGTAAACCCCGAGTGCTGCGAACTGTATTCTGATCCTCCACCAGCAACTCCCTGCCTTCATGACAAAGTATTGAATCGAACGAGGATCAAGTAGGCTTTTGCTTAAATAGTCAGCAACGAATGCTCAAACAACCACCATCTAAAGCGAATGTTGCTGATGTAGTCTCAACTTCGGAGACGCTGCGCACTTATGGAGGGCATTTTATGATCGGCAAAGAGTTTTTTAAAGCAGGACACACGCCGACACTCTTCGCCGCCTTCTTCTATTTCGACATGGCCTTCATGGTCTGGGTTATTTTGGGTCCCCTTGGAGTTCAGATTGCGACGGATCTGGGACTTAACGCGGGCCAAAAAGGGCTGATGGTCGCGGTTCCGATCCTCGCCGGTGCCATGTTGCGGGTCGTGAATGGCGTCTTGGTCGACCACATCAAGCCAAAACTTACCGGCCTTATCGGCCAGTTGGTCGTTCTGGCGGGTCTTTTGCTAACCTGGTTTGTCGGAGTCCACAGCTTTACCGGCATTCTCGCCCTCGGCATTGTACTTGGCGTGGCCGGAGCGTCCTTCGCTGTCGCTCTGCCTCTCGCGTCGCGATGGTATCCCCCGCAATTCCAAGGGGTCGCCCTCGGAATCGCCGGAGCTGGCAACTCTGGTACTGTCTTTGCCGCGCTGTTTGCACCGGGACTCGCGGCCCGATTTGGCTGGATCAACGTCATTGGACTGGCCGCCATTCCCGTCGCGATTGCTCTCGCTGTCTATCTGAAGTTCGCAAAAGACAGCCCCAATCAGCCTCCTCCTAAATCATTTGCCGATTATGCCGCTGTGTTCAAAATACCCGACGCTTGGTGGTTCATGTTTTTTTACTTCGTCACGTTCGGCGGATTCTCAGGCCTCGCCTCATCTCTTTCGATTTATTTCAACAGTGAGTACGGTCTCAGCCCTGTGACAGCGGGCTATGCGACGGCCGCTTGCGTTTTCGCTGGATCGCTGGTGAGGCCCATTGGCGGCGCACTGGCCGATCGCACGGGGGGCGTTCGCGCGCTTTCGGTCATGTACACGATAGCTGGCGTGGCGTTAACAATCGTCAGCCTCCACCTCTCTCAGATGTGGTCCGCGCTCGGCGTGTTCGTCGTCGCCATGATGGCGCTCGGCATGGGCAACGGGGCCGTTTTCCAGCTTGTGCCCCAGCGCTTTCGCCAAGAGATCGGTGTCATGACTGGGCTTGTCGGAATGACCGGCGGCGTCGGGGGGTTCTATCTCGCCGCGAGCCTTGGCTACTCGAAGCAATTCACCGGCAGCTATCAATTTGGGTTGATGGTTTTTGCCATTCTTGCCGTATCCGCGCTCATCGGCCTTTCCAGTATCAAGCGACGCTGGCGGACTACTTGGGGTGCCGCCGGCATGGGAGTTGCCAGGATTTGACGATGGTGATCGATGTCGCGCCTTCGCCGTTCGCGGGTTTGACCCATTGTCCGTACTGCGCAATGCAGTGCGGCATCACCGTGGTCAAGAACGACGAGAACTGGACGGTGGCCTCGCGCGACTTCCCCTCCAATTGTGGCGGGCTTTGCCGCAAGGGTTGGACGGCGGCCACTCTTTTCAATTCGCCCGAACGACTGATGACCCGCTGATCCGCACCAGCAAAGGCGGCAAGCTCCGACCTGCTTCCTGCGACGAGGCGCTCGACCGTGCCGTTACTAAGTTTAAGGCGATAGCGGAGAGGTCTGGATGATCGGCGGTAGCCCGGCCGAAACCTGCACGCCTTTCGGCCGGTACCTGCCGCAGGCCAGGCCGTAGGCATGCAATCGCTATTTTCTGCCATGCGTCCTAACTCGGTCACCGCCGCCCGTCACCGGCAATTAAAATTGCCAGCAAAATATATAAGCTTGCGCTCGGTAATTGGCGCGGAAGGCGCATAAAGCCGTTCCACATTTCCTTGGACCTCCAGCAGTTGCTTACCCGGGCACACTGATGCGGGAGGAGAAGACGTGTTCCCTTCATCAAAAGCCAGGATTCGTGAAAACCCATCCTCTCGCTCGCGCGAACGTATGGGAAGATAAGTGTCAAGGACTGGATCAACTTCATGTCCTAGACTTCTTTCAACAAAGATTTCTGGCATCGGACTGTAAAGGTTCGTATATTTCCAAATGAGGCTTACCCATGGTTTATAAACAACGTTGGAAAAAAGGGACGAAGAAAATTTGCGGTCGGCGGTGAAGCCGGCGATCCCAACCCATAAATATGCAATAAAAACAAAATTTATGGCGAGCAAATATAAATACGAATTCTTTATTGTTGTTGTCCCTTGAATTCCGATCCAAGCAATTAGGGGGACGATGCACCATGTATTATAACGCAAATATAAAAACTGCCCAGAATTCCAATTCTTTTGCATTAGCGTCGGAATGGCAATAAAGATAAAACCCACCAGTATAATGTCGCTCCTATCGAGTAAAATGCGCCAATCCCGTGTCTGTGTGAACCGGATAAGCCGCCCCAGAACCTCGGCACCGATAATAATGTACAGTCCAAAAGCCAATACAATTAGACCTTGGTTCAAATCGAATAAAAATGACATCCATTTATCAAAAGACATTAATCGCACATCCGCCATACCTGCCGCCGCAATCGGATTGAGCACACCACCGTGCCAAAGTGACACCCACACAGGTAATAGTGCAATCAGACACGGTGACATTTTATATATAAAAGATACGATTGCTGGACGCTCAACAATGAGGTGCTGAACCGCAAAAGGAATTGCTATTAACACTATGGAAGGATTTTGTAGCGCCGCGCCCGCAAAACACAAATTGGCCCGGAATAGTTCGCCTCGTTGAGCTAGAAGTATTCCTATCAGCAATAAGGAAGCAGAAAAGATCTCCGGATGAGGCCAGCGAAAATACGGAAATACGACCGTTGCAATAAAGTAAAATACAGTAAACACCTTCATGTTCTTAGACAATGTTTTGTCTGACTGTACGAACGCAACTGCAAGCAATGCAAATATTAAATTCACAACAACAAATGAATAGCGAACATCAAGGTGAAGAAATTCTAATATCGTTGCGCTTATAGTTGAAAACAATGGATAAGCAAAGAAGTGCCAGCACAGATACATGCCTGCTCCATCGGAATAGAACATTCCTAAGGGAGGAGTTGGAAGCGACGACTTATATATTTCGCTAGCCGTTCTGGCTACGTCTCCTGTGATATACGGCGACCAGTACTTCTGCAGAGCCACTTGCATCAGGGCATAGTAGGCACCATCCCCTTCCAGCAATGGCTTCATCAGGAAGCCATAGATGCCCAGAAGTAGAAACGCCCCAGAAATAAATATTGTTGTCTTGTTCTCAAACAGGAATTCACTGAAACTGTCGCTTTGGGTCATTGTTCTCATTATCGTTACACCTGGTTCGAGGACCTCCAGCTTTATTGCCAGCAACAAGGGCGGTATAGAAAGCTGGGGATTCCACATGGACCCACGCGACCGTCGCCCCGAAGCCTGCGAAATGCGGTCCTAGAGGCCGGCGGCTTAAGGGAGACGGCGAGTACGCAATCCTGGCAACTGGCAAGTGGATTGCCAGCCATGCGAACGGAAGACCAATTGCTGCCCGGCGATGGAGCTCATCATCTCAGCTCCAGGCGACCACAGCGATGCCGCCGATGATCAGCAGTATCCCCAGGATCCGCTGTAGACCCAGCGCTTCGCCGAACACGCCATAACCGAGCGCGGCGGTCAGCGCTATGCCGAGCCCGATGAACGGATAGGCCTGAGATACGTCGATCCTCCGCAGCACGCTCAACCAGAGGAGCGTCCCGAGCCCATACAGGGCAAGGCCGCCTAGCACACCGGGCGTCAACAATGAGTATCGTAGCACCGAGAAACCACCGTCTCCAGCGGCGGCCGCGCTGGCCACGCCGAACTTGAACGAGACCTGCGCCAGCGCCGAGAGACTAACACTGGCGAGAATGAGGCAGAGTGTGTCCGGGGTCACTGCGACGAGATTCCAATTACGGCGAGGGAGACACCCAGCGCCGCCCCGAGAACGAGCAGCAGGATGCCGCCAAGCACGACCCACGAGACCCAGTCGCGCATCGCGTAGATGATCGGGTCATCGTGCATGTGGCCGCGCGTCGTCGACAGCCAGAGCCGGCATTGCCAGAACAGTATCAGCGGAACTGCGCCCCACAGCAATTTCGGAGTGGCATAACGCTGCAAGGCGACATCGCTGCCTACGAACAGCGCCAGCACGATGCCGGAGGCAAAGGACGATACGCAGCCAAAGTTTTGCAAAATCGGTATGTCGCCGGGAAAATAGCCGCGCCGTGCGGCAACATTCGTGCCGCCGGAACGCGCCACAAAATTTATCTCCCCCACGCGCTTCACTAGGGCCAAGGCCAAGAACAGGAAGCCCGAGAAAGCTAGGAGCCACAGCGAGACCTCGTAGCCGGTTGCCACGCCGCCACCCAGCATACGGATCGTATAAAGAGCGGCGAGGGTGAACACATCGACGATCGGGAATTCCTTGAGGCGCAGCGAGTAACCAATTGAAATGGCGGCGTAGATCACGACGACGAACTCAGCGTGGACCAGCAATGATAGACCGATACCAGCGACGCCAAGGGTGCAGGCCAGCACGAGACCGGCAGATAAGTCGAGCCGTCCACTCGCCAGCGGGCGAGAGCGCTTGCGCGGGTGCTGGCGGTCGGCGGTGAGATCGGCGATGTCGTTGACGAGATAGATGCAGGACGCTGTCGCGCAGAATGACAGGAAAATACAGATCGCGTGGAACCACGCATCCAAGTTGGTGACCGCGTGGGCCATGATCATGGGCACGAAGACAAGTAAGTTCTTCGACCATTGGTGCGGCCGCATGGCCTTGAAGATGCTGTGGACCAGCGGTACGCGATCATCAAAGACAGCATCGACGGGCATGCTGCCGCGCAATGTGTTGCCAACCGAGTCCGGCGCATTGACCACGATCGCTCGCCGGGCTGCCTTCCAAATCGGCAAATCGGAACGCGCGTTGCCGACGTAGTCGAAGCCACGGATACCGAACCGCTGTATGAGTGCCAGAGCCTTGGCGTCACCTTTCAAATTGTGCACGCCGTCGGAGCACAAGACAGCGTCGAACAGTCCAAGTTGATCGGCGATGGCACGCGCAACCAGCGCGTCGGCCGCCGTCGCAAGCACAAGGCAGCGGCCCGCTGCCCGCTGCGCTCGCAAATAGTCCAGCACGGCATCGTTATATGGCAGGAGCGCCACGTCGAGTGGCGCGTATTCCGCGACACGGCGCTTCAGCATGGCGCGGTTGCTCGTGAGCAGGAGCGGCAGTCGGCTCAGTACATGGCGGCGAGTTAGGACCGCAACCAGGCCTTCGACAAGCGTGTCCGTCCGGATTAGCGTACCGTCGAGATCGACGCAGAGCGGCACCGCCAAGGCTGCACCAGCCGGTTCAACAGAGAAGTTTTTATCGGTATGGGAACCGTTGGGCACATCCAACATCGGTGTTCAGCTCTTCCCAACAGCGGTTAGCGCACTGTGGCGATACCCGCTTGAACGCATGGCAGCGATCAAACGACTTGCGCCCCGGCCCAACCGTACTGTGGTGAGGGCGCATCCCAGCCTCGAAAAGCCTACAGTATTCTCATGCGATGAACTTGACCCGATTAAGTCATTCCGACAAGGATCTGGCCAAAGCGCCTGTGGGGCAATCGGGATAAAGAGCAAATGACCTCGCCGGAACCGCGAGTGAGCCCATGGCTAATTCATCTCACCGGTCGAATGGTCGTGCTGACAGCGGGACAGCACAGACTTCGGTTGTAGATATGTGTGGACTTGCGAGACATCTTTTTCCTACTGATCCGCCTGTCCATGTCGGAAATCAAATCTGAACAGTGATGCCGTAATCCGCCGAGAATTGAGTCGGAAGAATACGCCCGATGGCATTGTCACGGCGATTTTGGCTTGTGGCCCAACTGGCAGTCAAGGAGCCAGAGGGATGAAGAAAATTAGCTGCAAAGGGGAGCGCTTCTCTCCTGAAATCATCCAACAGGCGATCTGGCTCTATCTCCGGTTTACCCTGAGCTTTCGCGATGTCGAAGACTTATTGGCGGAACGCGCGTCATAGTCTCCTGCGAGACCGTTCGGCGCTGGGTGATCCATTTTGGGCCGAAGATCGCAGCGGACCTGCGCAAACGCCGACCCAAGCCCCATACAACTTGGCATCTTGACGAAGTCTATCTGAAAATCGTTGGTTGCTAAGTCTTCCTGTGGCGAGCTGTCGACGCCGAGGGTGAAATCCTTGACGTTCTGGACAAAAC
>DATBPZ010000007.1:0-131539 GCA_036561105.1 Methylocella sp.
CGAGAACATGTTCGGCAGGCTCAAGGACTGGCGGCGCATCCACACGCGTTACGACCGATGCGCCCATACTTTCATGTCAGCAATCTACATCGCCGCAATCGTCATCTTCTGGATCAATCAATGAGTCCTGACCGTAATTAACTTTTGATCGAAATTTACTTCTGGGTAGCGTTTCTCTAGCTCATCGATTACGCCTTCCCCATCTTTCGTTGCTTTCCAATAGCTCTTAACTCTAACGAACTCGAGTTCGTCAAATTGTTTGGCTGTCAGTTGCCCCGAGCGCGCCTCGAAAGATAAGACGAGTAGGACGCGGAAGAGTAAGCGTATCGCCTCTTCGTTCTTCCAATGTGTTTCTGAGAAGCAGCTTGCGAGGCGCTCAAAATCCAAAATTGAATGCTTTAATAGTCTCAGATTATTCGTTGATGAACGGTCATGGAGTAATACGATATCATCCAAATGTGTTTTTATGAATTGGCGTACTTGATCGTGCCTGATTGTATTGATGAATTGTTTGACCGCTGAACCTGGAGTTGAAACAACCTCTAATGTTTGCCCGATCAGTTTTTCTTCAAATGAAGAATATCGAGAATTCGAGTATGCTAGAATCTCCTCTTCGTTCGCTAAGATAATAGCTTTACACTCTCTATGCTCTACAAAATTGTTTATGTATCCGAGAGTATCTATAATTGGTATCGAGCAACGTTCCAGATCGTCGAAAACTAGAAGGTGGTTCTTAGGGAGATTAAATAAACTGCGAAGGCCAAAAGCTAAATCGACACTAGTTGTCCTTTTAAATATTGCTTTTGTTACATCTCCCCCAATCGCGGCGGCTTTAGACGTCAGATGGGGATGAAGTTGTCTGTAGAGAGCATCATCGATCTCTTGAGTTGATGTTAGTCCATAAAGGCTCACATAGAGGTCTTTCTTTCCCGATAGGGGTTGTGGGTCTAGCTTCCAAGAAACTCTTGATTAGGTAGGTTTTACCTGCACCCCAACGACCCTTGAGCATTACCGCAAAATCGAACGTATTGTTTTCATCACAGTAATAGCGAAGATATTCTAGAATGTGCTCATTGGTGTTTTGGTTATCAACTTCAGCGGCAGCATGTGCCATCTTCGACTCCAAGTCGTGACTAAGTGCAACATATCGATATCCATATGCTAACTGTGACAAAATGAAACAATAGATCCAGCTATTTGCATGAAGGGTGACACCATCTTCGCCATCGCCTCAGGCGCGGGTCGCGCCGCGATCGCGATTTTGCGCCTCTCAGGTCCGGCGACGCGGCTCATTGTCAAGAGCATTGCCAGCGAACTTCCCGATCCCCGCTCCGCCGCACTTGCAACCTTTAGCGATCCTTCCACGGGCGACACCATCGACAAAGGGCTCGTCATTTTCTTCCCGGCGCCAAAGAGTTTTACCGGCGAGGACTATGCGGAATTCCATGTCCATGGCGGGCGCGCCGTGGTTGCGGCGATGGTCAAGGCGCTCAGCGGGTGTGGCGGGCGTCCCGCCGAGCCAGGAGAATTCACCCGTCGCGCATTCATCAACGGCAAAATGGATCTGGCGGAGGTCGAAGGACTCGCCGATCTCATCGACGCCGAAACCGAATGGCAGCGCCGCGCCGCCTTGCGCCAGTCGGACGGCGTGCTCGGACGCCAAGCCGCGATCTGGCGAGCCGCACTTCTTGAGGCATCGGCGCTCCTCGCCGCCGAGATTGATTTCCCGGAGGAGGAAGATGTGCCGGGCGCGTCCGGCCGCCGCGTCTGTGAAATCCTCACGCCTGTTCTTGCCGGGCTGAAAGCGGAACTCGTGACGGCGCGCGCCGGGGAGCGGCTGCGAGAAGGCGTCACCATTGTCATCGCCGGGCCGCCCAATGCCGGGAAATCGACGTTGCTCAACGCCCTCGCCCGCCGTGACGTGGCGATCGTCACCCCCTTTGCCGGCACCACACGTGATATAATAGAATTACATTTTGATCTCGGCGGCTGCCCGGTCACTTTGATCGACACAGCGGGTTTGCGGGAAAGCATGGATGCCGCCGAGCAGATCGGCATTTTTCGCGCACGGGAAAAAGCCCAGGCCGCCGATCTCGTTCTGTGGTTGTCCGAGGCTCGCGCGCCCGTGCCGTCCGGAGTGATAGGCGGGGAGGTCTGGCCGATTTTCACCAAAAGCGATCTTGGCCCGGCTGGTGAAAAGAAAAGCCTGGGTCCGGATCTCTGGATCAGCGCCGAAACCGGTGAAAATGTCGATGTGCTGATCAAGAGGTTGGAAGATTTCGCCAAAGACGCCGTGGGCGGTGGCCACACGGGCTTGATCGCGCGCGAACGCCACCGCAAAAGTTTTGAGGCTGCGGCATCCGCGTTGGCGCGGATATTGGACAATCCCGAGGCTCCGGCGGAATTGCTAGCGGAGGACTTGCGCGCGGCGATGTTCTCGTTGCAAAGACTGACGGGTGTCGTGGACGTGGAGGATATTTTGGGTGAGATCTTTTCGCGCTTCTGTATTGGGAAGTGAGAGCGCCCAAAGTGTTTCACGTGAAACGTTTTTAGAAAAGCTCTAAACAAGATCGGGCCGGGCGATCCATGGACAGATTGACTCTTTTCGGTCTCTTCGCCGTGACCGCCATGCTTATAACTTATGCGCTGGAGTCGCGGAGCCCTTGGTTCATTCTTGCGTTTGCCGGATCTTGCGCGCTGGGTTCCGCCTATGGCTTTCTGCAAGGAGCCTGGCCGTTCGGACTCGTCGAAGGCGTCTGGACCTTGGTGGCTCTTCAGCGCTGGCGGCGGGCGTCGAAGTGTTTCACGTGAAACGTTTTTAGATTGGTTCTAAAATAGAGCGGCAAAGATGACCGGTTTGAATGGCTCCTTTGATGTGATCGTTGTTGGCGGTGGCCACGCTGGCTGCGAGGCAGCGGCGGCCGCTGCCCGCATGGGCGAGCGCACGGCCCTCATCACACTGTCCTTTGCCACGGTCGGGGTGATGTCGTGCAATCCCGCCATCGGCGGGCTGGGGAAGGGCCATCTCGTCCGCGAGATCGACGCCCTCGACGGGCTCATGGGGCGGGTGACGGATCAAGCGGGTATTCAGTTTCGCGTCCTCAACCGGGCCAAGGGCCCCGCCGTGCGCGGCCCTAGGGCGCAAGCCGACCGCAAGCTCTACCGTGAGGCGATGCAGGCGGCGATCAAAGAGACCGGGGGCCTCCAGGTCATTGAAGCCGAGGCCGCCGATATTCTCCTCAATAACGGCCGGGTAGAGGGGATCAAGACCGCCGCGGGCGACACGCTCCGCTGCGGCGCCCTCGTTCTGACGACGGGAACATTTCTCAGGGGTATGATTCATATCGGCGCCAAGCGCGTTCCGGCCGGCCGCATGGGGGAAAATCCCGCCATCCGTCTCGGGGAGCGGTTGCAAGCCCTGGGTCTTGCCCTTGGCCGTCTCAAGACAGGGACGCCACCCCGGCTCGACGGACGGACGATCGATTGGTCCATGCTCGAGCGCCAGAGCGGCGACAGCGAGCCCGAGCCTTTTTCCTTCCTGACAGGAGCGATCTCGACACCTCAGATCGATTGCTTCATCACCCATACGACGCCGGAGGGCCACGCCCTCATCGAGGCAAACCTTGGCCAGTCGCCGGTCTATTCCGGCGCGATTTCGGGCCTCGGCCCGCGCTATTGCCCCTCGATCGAAGACAAGATTGTCCGGTTCAAGGAGCGCGAAACGCACCAGATTTTTCTGGAGCCGGAGGGGCTCGACGATCCCACCATCTATCCCAACGGCATTTCGACCGCTTTGCCAGAAGATGTCCAGCTGGCGTTTGTCCGCACCATTCCCGGCCTCTCCAAGGCCGCGATCTTACGTCCCGGCTATGCCATCGAGTATGATTACATCGATCCGCGCGGCTTGACTTTGAGCCTCGAGACCCAAGCGATTCGGGGCCTCTTTCTCGCGGGGCAGATCAATGGCACGACCGGCTACGAAGAAGCGGGGGCGCAAGGTCTCGTTGCGGGCCTCAACGCCGCGCTGCGGGCGGGCGCCCGGGAGCCGGTCAGTTTCAGCCGCGCCGACGCTTATCTTGGCGTGATGATCGACGACCTCGTCATGAAGGGCGTCAGCGAGCCTTACCGGATGTTCACCTCGCGCGCCGAATACCGGCTCTCGCTGCGTGCCGACAATGCCGATCAGCGGCTGACGGCGCTTGGCGCCAGCCTTGGCTGCGTTGGCGGGGAGCGGGCGCGGCACTTTGCCAGCAAGGAGGCGGCGCTTTCGACCGCGCGCGCGTGCTTGGAGGCTCTGAGCCTCACTCCGAACGAGGCGGTGCGGCGGGGGCTCAGGGTCAATCAGGATGGCCTGCGCCGGACCGCGTTCGAGCTTTTGGCGCTGCCGGAGGTTTCGATCGAAAGCTTGGCCACTATCTGGCCGGAGCTGACGGCAATCGCGCCAAAAATCGCCGCGCAAATCGAAATCGATGCCAAATATGCGGTCTATCTCGATCGTCAGACCAAAGATATCGACGCTTTCCGGCGCGACGAGGCTCTGGCGATCCCGCTGGATGTCGATTACCGGACCTTGACGGGCCTTTCCAACGAGATCCGCGCGCGGCTCGAAACGGTCCGGCCAAGCACCTTAGGGCAGGCGGGCCGGATTGAGGGAATGACACCGGCCGCGATGACGCTCTTGGCGTCAAAACTTCGCCGTGCCGCCGCCGCGGGTCCTTGAACCTTGCCCAAGAGCTCTCCCGCTCTCGCAACCATTCGCTTGGCCCACCCGCTCTTGGAGCAGCTGCCGGATGAGAGTCTGCGGCGCTTGCACATCTACGCAAATCTCCTCGAAAAATGGCAGAAGTCGCTCAATTTGGTCGGCCCCTCCACCCTCGCCGACCTGTGGGTCCGGCATTTTGCTGATTCCCTGCAGGTGTCGAATGCGGTGCCGGAAGCCCGGCACTGGCTGGATTTTGGCTCGGGCGCCGGATTTCCGGGGCTCGTCACGGCGATCAAATATGCGGGGGACGCGAATGCGCGCGTCCATCTCATCGAGTCGGACCGTCGCAAATGCGCCTTTCTGCAAACTGTCATCCGCGAGACATCGGCGCCTGCCATCGTCCATTGCGGCAGACTCGAAACGATCCTGCCGGCTTTCGACGAGCCCATCGACGCGGTCAGCGCCCGCGCCTTGGCGCCGCTGGATGTCCTTCTGAGGTACGCGAAAAAATTCATCGAAAAAGGCGCGACCGGGGTTTTTTCCAAGGGGAAACAATTCGAGAGCGAATTGACCGACTCGTTAACGGCCGGTAAATATTTTATCACGACCATGCAAAGCCAAACATGCGCGACGGCGCGCTTGGTGCTGGTCCAGCGGAGCGAGAGCTGAATCGCTGCGGTTTGGATGGATCTGTCTTGGCAACCGATTTCCGCTTTAAAGCTCGTAGATTCAATACCTTTGACGCTGTCGAGGAGAGCGATGTGGCGGCCGCCGAGATGCGCGTGCTCGTGCTTGCCAATCAAAAGGGCGGCGTTGGCAAGACGACGACCGCGATTAACCTCGGCACGGCGCTCGCCGCGATGGGCGAGCGGGTTCTCATCATCGATCTCGATCCGCAAGGCAATGCCTCCACAGGCCTCGGGATTGGACGCGCCGAGCGTGAATTCTCGACCTATGATGTCCTGACCGGCGAACGGACTCTCGCCGCCGTCCTTCGCGAAACGGGTGTTCCCCGTTTGTTCATCGCTCCCTCCACGATTGATCTCGTCGGTCTTGAACTTGAGATCGCGGCACGTCCGGACCGGGCTTTTTGTCTTAAGAATGCTCTTACGGCCCTGGCGGAAGAGCAGCGCGGCGGCGGACCCATTGAAGAGCGTTTGACCTATGTGCTCATTGATTGCCCGCCGTCCCTCAATTTGTTGACCATGAACGCGATGGCGGCCGCCGATAGCGTGGTGGTCCCGCTGCAATGCGAGTTTTTCGCGCTGGAGGGCTTATCGCAGCTTCTCAGCACCGTGGAACAAGTCAAGAACACACTGAATTCCCGGCTGACGATCCACGGGATTGTTCTGACCATGTTCGATCAACGCAACTCGCTCGCCGTGCAGGTCGTCGCCGATGTGCGGGGATTCATGGGCGACAAGGTCTATGAAACGGTCATCCCGCGCAATGTTCGGGTGTCCGAAGCCCCGTCGCATGGGAAGCCGGTGCTGCTCTATGACCTTAAATGTAGCGGCAGCCAGGCCTATTTGAAATTGGCCTCGGAGGTTATTCAGCGCGAGCGTCAGCAACGCGCGGCCTGATCCCGAGGCGGAAGCGTGATGTAACGGAAAACGTGCCGAGATTGGAAAACCTAGAATGAAAGCAAACAAACCGGCCGAAGAGGCGCGGCCGCGGCTCGGGCGAGGGCTCGCCGCGCTTCTCGGCGGCGCCGAGACGCAAGCCGAAAGTGGGATGGGAGCCTCCCGCGCGCCCAAAAAATTACCGATCGAGTTTCTCCGCCCCAATCCGCGCAATCCGCGCCGGCAATTTGGCGAGGAGGAACTCGCGGAACTGTCGGCGTCCATCAAGGAAAAGGGTATTATCCAGCCGATTCTCGCGCGGCCGGTGGCCAGTCAAGCGGGCATGTTCGAAATCATCGCCGGAGAACGCCGCTGGCGGGCAGCGCAGCGCGCCGGTCTGCATGAGGTGCCGATCCACAGCGTCGAGGCGGACGACCGCGAGGCGCTGGCGCTGGCGATCATTGAAAACGTCCAGCGCACCGACCTCGACCCGCTCGAGGAAGCGGCGGGCTATGAGCAGCTCCTCGACGAGTTCAATTATAGTCAGACGGACCTCGCCAAAGTCATCGGCAAGAGCCGCAGTCATGTCGCCAATAGTCTGCGGCTTTTGAAGCTTCCTGACCGGGTGAAACTCCTGCTGCGGGAAGGCAGGCTTTCGGCTGGTCATGCGCGCTTGCTCCTGACATCTCAAGAGCCAGATTTGCTCGCAGACAAAATAATTGCGCAAAATTTATCTGTGCGCGATGTCGAGCAAATGCTGGAGCCGCCGCCGGAAGCGAGCCGTGCCAAGGGCCAGGGCCCGCGCAAACGCGAGCCTGAGGAAAAGCCCGCCGACACTCGGGCCCTGGAAAAGAGTCTGAAAGACGCGCTGGGGATTGAGGCGATCATTGCTCAGAGCGCCACCGAGGCTGGCGAATTGCGCCTGCGTTACAAGACCTTGGATCAGCTGGAGTTTGTCTGCCGGAGACTGAAGGGGTAATGCGCTGCCAGGGTCACCGCGCTGAAGCCTTCCCGCCGCTGCCTTTCGGTAAGTATTTTAAACTGCGACCTTTTAACGCTAGGTCTTTTATTAATTGTCTGCTAGCTAATTTCCGAGACGAAATAAAAAAACTGAAAGGAAAAATCCATGGGCCCAAATAGCTTATACATTATTTACGCAGCCGGAGCCATTGTCGCGAGTTTGGCGGCTTTTATTGGCTACAATATTTTCAAGAAGCCTAAAGTCAGCTAATCTTTCGACGCTCCTTTTGGGTTTTATTGTTTCACAACGGGTCTCGGCTTGCCGATACCCGTTTTTATTTTGCCTGAGCGGCACCGGCGCAGCGTGGAACTCCTCCCGTATCATCGCTCAGAATAAGCTGGCTGCGCCTGCCTTACCCACGCTCGGTTGGTTGGAGTTGGGCCCTCGGCGTCTGCAAGGGTGCTCGACCTCGCGACTTGGAGACTTGAGCAATTTTGACCAGTTCTCCGCTCCATTGCGTGCTATGCGATCCCATTGTAACAATTGAATGGAGACTGAAATGGGTCCGCATACACTCTATATCATGATGGGCGCGGGAGCCTTGGTTGCTTCCTTGGTCACCTATTTGATTTACTCGTCGTTTAAGCCCGCGAAATAGCGCTCGATGGACCGCCAGCGCCCCTACAGAAGGTGGTCCTTTAGTTATAAGAATATTCCTTGAGTTGAATTCTCGTTGAATTCCAATGACCAGCGCGGCCAGAAATCGCAATTTCAAGTTGTGCCGCGACTGTTCCTCCTCAATGTGGTCAGCATTCAAAATTATTATATTTTTATTCCTCCCTTGACTCCGCCCTCTCGAAGACTAGGTGGCTTTCAAATGGGGAGGAAAACCCATGCAATCTCCACTGGGACATTGCTTCATCGAATATATCTGGCCCGCGCAAGGCGCGCATCCAGAAGTCCTCGAACGGTTTCCTTTTTGGTCGCCCGAACAAGATATTGACTATTTCCGTGGTCTAGCTCACGTTGGAGTCCGGAGCTTTTATCGCGCCGAGCATCCAGGACGCACTCAGATCATCGTCGATGGCGCATCGCGGGAGGTCAGCGCGGAGGCTGTGCGGCTCGTCGATCAGAATGGCAAGGAAATTTGCCGTTGGACCGCGGCGCAGGAATACGAAGAGCTTGCATCACCCCACCATCTTCAAGGACAATCCAGGCATCACTGACGGAGCTTAGCGCTATGGGGGCCGATAAAAGGCTGAATGTGCACGCTGCCGGGGGGCACCGCATCAGTCTTACCGCGATCTACGGGATCCTCATGACGGGCGCGCTTGAACTTGGCGAAATCGCCCGAATGGAAGTCGAAATCCAGAAAAGGTGCTCGCTTCCTCCGCCCCCAACTCCCCACTGCCCCAGCTGGCATGGCCCCCCCTCCGCTCCTCCGCCGCCAGCGTCGCCGTATTTTTGGCCTCACTGAGGCCGGGCGGCTCGGAAGCAACGCAAATTTCCCAACAGGGGCAGGGTTACATCTGGACGCCGGGGATTTACACCGAGGCGCAGGTCCCGGGCTGGACGAAGGTGACGGAGGCCGTGCATGGCGCGGGCGGCAAAATCTTTATTCAGCTTTGGCATGTCGGGCGGGTGTCGCATGTCTCCCTGCAGCCAGGCGGGGCAAAGCCGGTGGCACCCTCGGCCATCGCCGCGAACACGAAAACCTTCATCGAGTCTGGCTTCGCGGAGACATCGGAGCCGCGCGCTCTGAGCCTTGCAGAAATTCCCGGCATCATTGCCGACTATGTGAAAGCGGCGGAGAACGCCAAGCGGGCCGGCTTTGACGGCATCGAAATTCATGGCGCGAACGGGTATTTGATCGATCAATTCTTGAAAGACGGGACGAACCAGCGCACCGATCACTATGGCCAATCGATCGAGAACCGCGCCCGTTTCGCGCTTGAAGTGACCGATGCGATTTTGACCGTTTGGGACAAGAGCCGCGTCGGCATCCGCCTCTCGCCGGTGAGCCCGGCCAACAATGCGATCGACAGCACACCAGCGGCGACCTTCGGCTATTTGGCCGCGCAGCTGAGCGCCCGGAAGCTCGCCTATATCCATGTCATCGAAGGGGCAACGGGCGGTCCGCGCGACAATGTGCCCTTTGATTTTTTGGCGCTGCGCAAAGCGTTTGCCGGCGCCTATATCGCCAACAACGACTATACGCGCGATCTTGCGATCGACACCTTGCAAAAGGGTCAGGCGGATTTGATTGCCTTCGGCAAACTCTTCATCGCCAACCCCGATCTCGTGGAACGGCTGTGCAAGAACGCGCCGCTGAACACGCCCAAGCAAGAAAGTTTTTACGGCGGCGGGGCGGAGGGCTACACGGATTATCCGGCGCTCGACGAGCTGAAAGTCGATTCAACCTAGAACCCGCCGATGAGTTTTTTCAGTTCAGCCCGGAGCAAGGGTGCCAAATCCGGATTGGCGAGGCCAAAGGCGATATTGGCGGCGAGAAACCCCAGTTTGGCGCCGCAATCATAGGTCTTGCCGTCGAAGCGCACGCCGTGAAAGCTCTGACTCTTGGCGAGGATTTTCATGCCATCGGTGAGTTGAATTTCACCACCCGCCCCTTTCTCGCCCTCCTCCAAAATGGAAAAGATTTCCGGACCCAGGATGTAGCGTCCTGAAATGATCAGATTGGAAGGGGCTGTCCCCTTCGGCGGTTTTTCAACCATGCCGGTGATCTCGAAGGTGTGGCCGGAATCCTTACCAATCGCAACGACGCCGTACTGATGGGTTTCATCCGAGGGCACTTCCTCGACCGCGATAATATTGCCGCCATGTTTTTCATAGGCGTCCACGCATTGCGCGAGACAGCGGCCTTGTTCCGACGCCATCGTCACCATGTCCGGCAGCAACACCGCGAAAGGCTCGTCGCCAACGATCTCCCGGGCGCACCACACCGCATGGCCGAGACCGAGCGGCTCCTGCTGACGGGTGAAGCTCGTCGCGCCCGCCGCCGGAAGATCGGCCTTGAGAGCCTCCCATTCCTTGAGCTTGCCGCGCTTTTGCAAGGTCTCCTCCAGCTCATAGGCGATGTCGAAATGATCCTCGATCACCGCTTTGTTGCGCCCGGTGATGAAGATGAAATGCTCGATTCCGGCTTCCCGCGCCTCATCCACGACATGCTGGAGGACAGGCCGGTCGACGACGGTCATCATTTCCTTCGGCACCGATTTGGTGGCCGGGAGAAATCGGGTTCCAAGACCGGCAACCGGAAAAACAGCCTTGCGTATGCGTTTCGTCATCAATCCCCCAGAGTGGTAAGCCGCGATTTGGAAGGGTAACTGGCGCAGCAATATAGCAGAAGGGTGACCGGATTTGTGGCTTTTGCTCAGCCGAGGAGAGGCGGAAAGTCGCGGAGCGCGGGCCTGGACGCGGGTCCATTCGGCTCGGTTTGCCCCTGGCGGTCCAAATCCCCCCACGCCCTGGCTCTCCGGTTCAACGAAGGCGCGTCGTAAAACTGCATTGCACCTGACATCAGCCTGAAATTGTGGCCGCCGATATAGGGGGCGCCGGGGTTTGATGGCCGCGGGGCAAAGTAACTCTTTGCTTCTGCTTGAAAAACCTCGCCGCAATTTTTCAGGGGACATCCAATGACATCGAAGTCGCTTTTCAAATCGCTGTGCCTTGCGACGAGTGCGCTTTGCACGCAGACATACACGCCGGTGATCGCCAAGCCGCTGCCAACAACGCCGATCCAGCATGTGATCATCATTGTCGGCGAAAATCATACCTTCGACAATCTCTTCGGCACCTATAAGCCGGCGGCCGGCCAAACGATCGACAATCTCTTAAGCAAGGGCATCGTCAACGCCGACGGCACGCCTGGCCCGCATTTCGATAAGGCGAAACAGGCGATCGGCAGCGACGAGATTCACTACAATGCGAAGACCGCCACGACGGGCGCCTACGCCGCGCTGCCGCAGCCCTACACGACCTATGGCCTCGGCTTGCCGCAAGGCGTTCTCGATACGCGGTTTCCCGCCAACCTCCCGAACGGCCCCTATCAGATCAGCAAATATGTGCCTTACGCCGCCTATACGGGCGACCCTGTCCATCGCTTCTTTCAGATGTGGCAGGACTATGATGGCGGCAAGCTCGATAAGTTCGTTTGGGTCGAGGAAACCATTGGCACGGGATCGAACGGCACACCGCCTCCGGCCGGAGGGTTCAATCCCATGGAAGGCGCCATCTCGATGGGCTTTTACAATATGAACCCTTTCACCGACGCCGCGGGCAAGGTGCAGCCTGGCGATGCGGCCATCTTCAAATCGCTCGCCGACCAATATGCGATCAGCGATAATTACCACCAAGCGATCATGGGCGGCACGGGAGCCAATTTTCAAGCGCTTGTTTCAGGCCATGCAGCTTTCTTCACCAACACCAATCTCAATGGCACCGCCGCCGTGCCGTTCAGCAATCAGATCGAAAATCCAGATCCGGTCGCGGGAACCAACAATTACTACACCCAAGACGGCTATAGCGGCGGTTCTTATGTGAACTGCTCCGACTCGAGGGCGCCCGGCGTTGCCGCCGTGAATGCACTGGTGCTTCGGACTGGGAGCAGCAACAACTGCGCGCCGAACCATTATTATCTCGTCAACAATTACAATATGTATTGGAATCAGACGAGCAGCAATCCGCGGACTCTCGGTCCGGCGTCTTTCACTTTGCCGCCGCAGAGCATCCCGACCATCGCCGATGTCATGACCGCGAAAGGCGTGTCGTGGAAATACTACAGCGGCGATCGCGGTGACGATCCCACCAACTTCGTCACTTCGGTCGATGGCGTGCCTTTGCTGTTCCATTCCTACTGCGGCATTTGCGATCCGCTCACCGGCTATTTGAGCATCATGAAAAATCCGTCGGAGGAAGCGAAATTACAAAATTACGGCGCGTTCCTGAACGATGTGAAGAACGGGACGCTGCCCGCCGTGTCTTTTGTTCGGCCGTTCGAGGCCTTGGCTGGACATCCTGCCGATTCGACCACCGACCTTTACGAGCTTTTCCTCCAGTCGTTGATCGAGCAAGTCAAAAGCAACGCAACACTTTGGGCCTCGACGGCCATCTTCATCACCACCGATGAAGGCGGCGGTTATTATGATTCAGGCTATATCCAGCCGCTCGATTTCTTTGGCGATGGGACGCGCATTCCCTTCATTGTGGTGTCGCCCTTTGTGAAAAAGGGATATGTCGATCACACCTATTACGACCACGTCTCGCTATCGAAGTTCATCGAGAAGAACTGGAATCTGCCCCCCATATCGCGTCTGAGCCGCGACAGATTGCCGAACCCGGTCCCTTCAAGCGCGAGTGTTTATGTCCCGAAAAACTCTCCCGCGATTGGCGATCTCATGAACCTCTTCAAGTTCTGACACGGCAACGGATAAGAGAACCGCAAATCTTTAGAGATGAGCTGTGGCGGCCAACATGCAGTTGGCCGCCACGGTGACCATTGGCCGGTTTCAGGTCCCTCACCCTGAGATGACCAGGGTCAGGGTAAATTTCCTTGCCACTGGTTAGGCTGCCAAGCTGCCCTCTCGAGGCGGCCGCTCAATGGTGCAAGCAGAAGTTTTCCCGGCGATCCATTGTTGGACGACGGCAGTTAGCGGAACCAAAAGCGCCAGCCGTTTGGCGTCCCCGATCCCCAAATCCGGGGATGCGAAAAATGTGAGTTCTGTTGTTGTAGGCATGCCCTTCTACGGTAGGGGTGACGATTTAGCAGATCTGAAACCAGCGGAGGGAAAAGAGCGATCATGCCATACACGCTGATCCACAATGGCGTCATGCGGGAGTTCGATTTTTATGCGCCGCCTGGGTGGGAGCATTGGGTTGGCGAGGCCTGGGCGAAGGGCCGCCGCGGGCTGCCGCTCATCGTCGCGCTCCATGGTGGCGGTGAGGACCCGCTCGTGTTCCAAAAGCAATGGTTTTTTCCGCAAGTTTGGAACTTGGGGTTAGACACTAGCGGCAACCCCAGCGATCCGGTGCGGCCTCTCGATCCGCGTTTCCTGGAGAACCAGTTCTTTGTTCTTTATCCTTACGGTCAGGGCTGGATGACCAAATCATTATATGAACTTGCTTACGGCCTCGCACCGCTCCCTGCAAGTCTCGACACACAAACGTTGAGAGCGTTTGATCCGGGGTTTGCCGGATCTGGCCCGCTGGTTGACGACGTGGATTTTATCAAAGCGGCGCGGGATGCGATGGACGAGAAGCTCCGAACTGCGCTTGGGCAAGCCGCGAGCCGGTTGCCGAACGACTTTCCCTTGCAGACTGTCTCAGCGAAACTCCCGACGGGTGAGGTTGTATCGAGCACGATCTCTTCGATCAGTCTCTTTGACCCAAGCCGGCGGTTTCTGTTTGGCTATTCGAATGGGGCGATGCTCGGTTACCGGCTTGTCCGTGAGATGCCCAATCACTGGGCCGCGCTTTGGGCCATGTCGGGGACGTGCGGCGGCATACCCCATTACAGAGTGAGCGCCGAGAACCATCGGGTCGTTAATTTGCCGGAAGACGGCACTTTTGCGGTGTCACTTTTTGCCCATCATGGCGAGGCTGACGTCACAGTGCCTCCAGGTGATATGAGCGCGGAGGACTTTGCCTATCAAACTCCGATAGGGCCGGATCTTTCGAAGCCCCTGGATCCTTCAAAATTCCAGGACTACCTTGGTTATCTGACCTACGCTTTCGCCGGATTTCCCAACGCCTTGGACTATTCGCCCGGCTATCTTCCGTTAGCGCAGGCCAGCCGCGGCTTCCGGGCTTACAACAGCCTCAAGGGGCAAGATTCACAAAACCGCCAGCGCACCGATCTGAACGGTGGATCAACAGCACACTCACTCTCTTTTCCCGACTCCGAAAATCCCGACGATTTCAACCCGATGGTAGTCATCTATCGCGACCCAACCATGGACCACACCAATTTCAATGACAAAGACAAAATCCGCTACTTCTTCGAGAAAGATGTGTGGCGCTTCTTCAGCCGGCACTCCCGGACGCTCTTGCTTCAGCCATCGTCGCATCAGCAAAATCCAAACATTCCTTAGATATCAACAGAGCTGAACCCGCGCCTGTCGATCAATCCCGGCGCTCTAGTGCTACCGGCACGCTACAGGCAAAAAAATCACGCCTTGGGGGAGGACGTGATTTTCAGAACTCAATGAAGAGCGTCGGCCTTACTGGTTCATCGTGTTGAGAAAGCCGCCGCCCTTAAAGGAGGCCTCGCGCGCGAAATATTCCCTCCGACTACACCTGTGATACGGCGGGATCAGTGTAAATTTCTTTGCCGGCGGGTTGGCCACCAAGCTGGCGGCTCTGCGCCGCTCTATGCGGAAAGCAGAAGTTCGCCGGGCGATCCATTGTTGCGCGGCGGCAGTTGGCGGAACTAGGAACGCTGACCGTTTGGTTGTTCACGATCCCCGGATCATGGGATGCGAAAAAACAAGAATGCTGTTGTTGTTGGAGCGGTCAGCCATGCAAGCGATTTGTTGCCGCGAAGGCGCTGATCATTGCTATGACAAGGAGGAGACGATGACATACACGACGCGAAGGATGTCTCTGCTTGTGGCCGGTTTTGGCCTCATGGTCACGGTCGTACCGAGCCGCGCTGGGCCACCTAATAACGATGTGAGCGACTCATTGAGGAACACGGCGGGGGGAAGCGGTGCACTTCAAAACAACACAACCGGTTTCGACAACACAGCTTTTGGCTTCCTAGCCCTCACCAGCAACAAAGCCGGCGACAGCAACACGGCATTTGGAAAGTCGGCGCTTAGATTTAATACAACAGGAACCCAAAATACTGCTGTCGGACTCGCAGCGCTTGGCCTCAATACCGGCAATGTCGCGATGGGGGTCGCTACGCTCCAAAACAACACCTCGGGTGCTTCCAACCTCGCCTTAGGGGTCAGCGCCTTGCAAAGCAATACAACGGGCAGCGGCAACATCGCGATCGGTCTCGCGGCAGGAGCGGGACTTTTTACTGGAAGCTCTAACATTTATCTTGGCGCACAAGCCAAGGCATCTAACGAATCGAACACCATGCGTCTGGGGCAGAGCCAGAGCAGCACCTTTATCGCTGGCGTTCGCGGTGCGAAAACCGGTCTCGCCAATGCCGTCGCGGTTTTCATCGACGGCAACGGTCAGCTCGGTACGATCAATTCAGCTGCCCGATTTAAGGAAGATATTCGCGAGATGGGAGACTATAGCCGTGGACTCTACAAGCTGCGGCCAGTCACCTACCGTTACAAAGAGCCGACCGTGGACGGCGCTAAACCACTCGAATCCGGCTTGATCGCTGAAGAAGTGGCCAAAGAATATCCCGACTTAGTTGCCTATGGCAGCGACGGTCAAATTGAGACCGTACAATATCATAAGCTCACGCCGATGCTGCTCAATGAAGTCCAACACCAAGAGCAGGCGTTTAATTTGCAGAGGCCCGAGATTGCAGACGTCAAAGCACAGAACCAAACCCTACGCGCATCGATTAAAGAGCTGAGGGCAGAGATGCAAACCGCCCTCGCCTCGCGACATGCGCAATTCATTCCACCTGCGCAGGTCCTTAAAACGGCAACGCGTTAGGTTTTGCCGCAGCTGCATGTGGAATTGCTTCGAAGCATGACGCATTCGCAGCCTTCGTGCACCGCAATGTTGGAATAGCGCACCGAAGGTCCGGTAAGGATCACCAGCTGGAATTCAAACCAACCCGGTACCGGCAGCACCGGGGCCGTGACTTGCCCCCACAAACGATTTGCGCCGCCCAAAAAAAATCGCGGCCCGGTGAGGGGCCGCGATCTTCAATCCTGAGAAATGTAAAATTTATTCGGCGGGTCTTTTAGCCGAACTGGTTCATCGTGTTGTGCGCGCCGCCCGCCTTCAGAGCTGCTTCGCCAGCAAAATATTCCTTGTGATCATCGCCCATGTCGGAGCCCGCCATGTTCTGATGTCTCACACAGGCGATGCTCTCGCGGATTTCCTTGCGCTGAACATTTTTGACATAGCCGAGCATACCCTGCGCGCCAAAATATTCCTTCGCCAGATTGTCGGTCGACAATGCCGCCGTGTGGTAGGTCGGCAGTGTGATGAGGTGGTGGAAAATGCCCGCCCGCTTCGAGCCGTCCGCTTGGAAGGTGCGAATACGCTCGTCGGCCTCGGCGGCGAGGTCGCTGCCGTCATAATCGACGCTCATCAGTCCCGCGCGGTCATATTTCGACACATCCTTGCCGGCGGTTTTCCAGGCATCATACACCTGCTGGCGGAAATTCAGCGTCCAGTTGAAGGACGGCGAGTTGTTGTACACCAGCTTGGCGTTGGGAATGACCGCGCGAATCTTGTCCATCATGCTGGCGATCTGCTCCACATGCGGCTTTTCGGTTTCGATCCACAGGAGGTCGGCGCCGTTCTGCAGCGAGGTGATGGAGTCGAGCACGCAACGGTCCGCGCCAGTGCCGGAGCGGAACTGATAGAGGTTGCTGGGGAGGCGCTTCGGCCGCAGCAGCTTGCCATTGCGATTGAGGATGACGTCGCCGTTGCGGGCATCGCCAGGCGCGACTTCCTCGCAGTCGAGGAAGGCATTGTATTGGTCGCCGAGATCGCCCGGCTTATGGCTGACGGCGATCTGCTGAGTGAGACCGGCGCCAAGCGAATCCGTGCGGGTGACGATGATGCCCTCTTCCACGCCGAGTTCCAGGAAGGCGTAGCGGCAGGCGCGCACTTTCGCGAGGAACACTTCATGCGGCACGGTGACCTTGCCGTCCTGGTGGCCGCATTGCTTTTCGTCGGACACCTGGTTTTCGATCTGCAGCGCGCAGGCGCCCGCCTCGATCATCTTCTTGGCGAGCAGATAGGTTGCTTCCGCATTGCCGAAGCCCGCGTCGATGTCGGCGATGATCGGCACGATATGGGTCTGATAATTGTCGACGGCCGCCAGCAACTCTTTTTCCTTGGCGGCGTCGCCGGCCTTGCGCGCGGCGTCAATCGCGCGGAACATGCCGCCGAGTTCGCGGGCGTCCGCCTGGCGTAAAAAGGTGTAAAGCTCCTCGATCAGTGCCGGCACGGAGGTCTTCTCATGCATCGACTGATCTGGCAGGGGACCGAAGTCGGAGCGCAGCGCGGCGACCATCCAGCCCGAGAGATACAGATAGCGCCGGTCGGTCGTGCCAAAATGCTTCTTGACGGAAATCATCTTCTGCTGACCGATGAAGCCGTGCCAGCAGCCGAGCGACTGGGTGTAAAGGGCGGGATCGGCGTCATAGGCCGCCATGTCCTTGCGCATGATCGCGGCGGTGTAGCGGGCGATGTCGAGACCCGTCTGGAAACGGTTCTGCAGGCGCATCCGCGCCACGGACTCGGCGTTGATGCCGTCCCAGGTGCCGCTCTTGCTTTTGACGAGTTGCTTGACCTCGGCAATATGGCTTTGATATTCGTTCGGCTGGGCGATCGGGCTTTGATAATTCATGAGGCGCGCCTTATTCACAGGGATTGACAAAACATGTCATCCGGGCGGAAAAATTTTGCTGTTGTGTGACATATTGGAGAAAATGCATGGAGGTGCAACAGCTTGTTTACGGATTGAAGTTGCGATGTAACATCACTACAGTGCAATGCTGTATAGATGTAAAGAATTTTCAATCCTGGACCGCCCATGGCCACCGCTCCCCGGAAAATTTTTGCCGGCCCCCGCCTTAAAAGGCTGCGCCGGGACCGCCATCTGACCCAAGCGGCGATGTCGGCCGAGCTTGACGTTTCGCCCAGCTATTTGAACCTGATGGAGCGCAACCAGCGCCCGATCACCGTCCAGGTCCTGATCAAGCTGACCGACGTTTATGGCGTCGATCCGCGCGACTTCATGGAGATGGAGGACGAGCAGTCCGTCAGCGAGATGGAGCAGATTCTCGCCGATCCTTTGTTTCGCGAGGCCGGGGTTCCGCGCGCCGAGGTGCGGGACGCGGCCGAGAACTCGCCCGCCCTCCTTGCGGCGATGGCCCGGCTCTACCGCGCCTATTCGGCGGCGCGGGAAGCCACCGAGGCGGGCGCCACGGCGGCGAGCGACCGCGACCGCGCCGAACCCGTTCTGGGCGAGAGCCCAATCGACCGCAACCGCGCCATCCTGCAGGAGGCGCGCAACCATTTCCCGGAACTCGAGGACGCCGCCGAAACCTTTGCCGCCGAGCTTCCAACAACCGGAGGCGATCTGTTCCTTTTCCTGTCCGAGCATTTGCGGAGCCGTTACGGCATCCGCGTCCGTGTGCTGCCGATTGACGTCATGGGCGACCGGCTTCGCTGGTACGATCATCATCGCCGCCAATTGATGATGTCGGAAGCCGTCGAGCCGCCGGGCCGGACGTTTCAGGCGGCCTATCAGCTTGCCTTCAGCCAATTCGGGGAATTGTTGAACGCGATTTCCTTGCGGCTTGAGCCCGCCGACGAAATGAGCCGCCGCCTGCTGCGGATCACGCTTGCCAATTATTTCGCCGGGGCGCTGATGATGCCCTATGGCCGCTTCCAGGAAGCCGCCGAGCTCGCGGGCTATGATGTCGAGATTCTGGCGGCGCGCTTTGGTGCGAGTTTCGAGCAAGTGGCGCATCGCTTGACGACGCTTGGCCGCGCCAGCGCCCGCGGGGTTCCGTTTTTTCTCATTCGCGTGGACATGGCAGGGAATGTGTCGAAACGGTTTTCGTCGAGCCGGTTTCCGTTCGCCAATTCGGGCGGCACCTGCGCTTTGTGGAATGTCCATGCGACCTTCACCGAGCCCGGCAAAATCTTGACGCAGGCGATCGAACTTCCCGACGGCTCGCAATGGTTTTCGATTGCCCGGACAGTGCGGCGTTCGCTCAGCCCCTTCGGCGCGATCACGCCGCGCTTTGCGATCGGGCTTGGTTGCGAGATCAAATATGCTAAGCGGCTCGTCTATGCCAAGCGGCTCGACGTCAATGCGATTGAGGCGGCGCCGATTGGGATCAATTGCCGTCTCTGCGACCGCCCCGCCTGCCCGCAGCGCGCGGCACCCCCGGCATTGCGGCCGCTGAGCGTCGATGAATCAATGCGCAGCATCTCGCCCTTTACATTCAAGGATGTGTGAGGTTTATGCCGCCATCAGTGCCATGGGCCGCGCCTCAAAGGAGACCTTGCGAATGTTTGTGAAAAACGCCCTGACCCTCGCCGATGCCAAGCAGATCGCCGCCGCCGCCGAGGCCGAAGCGTTGAAGAACAAATGGAGCGTGACGATTGCCGTGCTCGATGACGGCGGCAATCTTCTGTTCTTGCAGCGGCTCGACGAGGCGCCGCTGGGCTCCGTTACCGTGGCCCAGGAAAAGGCGCGCACCGCGCTTTTGTTCAAAAAGCCAACGAAAGCGATCGAGGAGATTGTGGCGGGCGGCCGCCTGGTGATGCTGACCTTGCCCGGCGCGACACCGATCGAAGGCGGGCTGCCGCTTTTGAACAAAGGCCAGATCGTCGGCGCGATCGGCGTCTCCGGTGTGCAATCCTCGCAGGACGGGCAGATCGCCGGGGCTTGCGTCGAAATCGCCGCGAAATTGTAATGGGTGCGGCGGTGTGATGCTCGGAGCCGCCGTCTCTCCCCGGCCCTCAATGTTCTCAGCTCGCAGCCTCGCGCATTTTTACAGCGTGCCCGGCGCAGACATGACAGGCGCCGCGCATGTGGCGTTAAAGGACCGCAAGGCGGCTAAGATTGTGCGCCACATGCCGAAATATCCTCAAAATTCCTCCCATGTTACTACGGCCGAGGGGTGAGGCTTCCGCACGGTCGCCGAGGCGTGGCTGCTGGAGGTGGTTTTCAACATGGGGACAGGGCCTGATGATTTCCGCACTTTTGGTACGGTCCTTTTCCCCGCGGCCTCCACACGATCCCCGCGCTCCGTGATCTGAAATTTGCCGACCAGCCCGGACAAGCGCTCCGTCTCCTGGGAAAGCGAATGGCCGGCGGCCGTCGTCTGCTCGACCATGGCCGCATTTTGCTGCGTGACTTGGTCCATATGATTGATCGCCGTGTTGACCTCTTGAAGCCCCAAGGCTTGCGCCTTCGCTCCCTCCGTGATTTCGGAAACCACTTTGTTGATCTCGGCGACTTGAACCACGATCCGTTCGAGGGACTTGCCGGTCTCCGCCACCTGCTTCACGCCCTGATCGACCCGCTCGGTCGAGGCCGAAATCAGGATTTTGATTTCCTTGGCTGCTTCCGCTGACCGCTGCGCGAGGGCACGAACTTCGGAAGCGACCACGGCAAAGCCGCGGCCGGCATCTCCTGCCCGCGCGGCCTCGACCCCTGCATTCAAGGCAAGGAGATTGGTTTGGAACGCGATCTCGTCAATGATACCTATGATCTGACTGATCTGCTTGGAGAATTCCTCAATGCCCTTCATGGCGTCGATGGCTTGGCGGACGACCTCGCGGCTCGCTTCCGCGTCTCCCTTGGTGGCAGTGACGATTTGATTCGCCTGGACCGCACCCTCGGCAGTTTTTTTGACAGTCACGGTGATCTCATTCAGAGCCGCTGCCGTCTGTTCGAGACTCGCCGCTTGCTGCTCTGTGCGGCGTGACAAATCATCCGCCGCGATCGATATCTCCTGGGTTCCCGCGTGAATCGCATCCATGCCCCCACTCACGCTCCGCATGGCGTCCTCAAGCTGCACGATCGCCGCGTTAAAGTTCAGCTGCAGGCTGCGATAGGCGTCCGGCATCGTGTCCGGCATGCGGAAAGTCAGATCTTTTACTGCGAGCTTAGCGAGGCCGCTGCCGATCAACTCGTTCGCGACTTCGCGCTCCTGGTTGGCGGCTTCCTGGACACTCTCCGCACGGCGGCGCTGATCGTCCAAAGTTTCGAGGTAAACCGAGATCGCGAAATCCATGTCAAGCATGGCAGCCTTGACGAGCGTTGACAGCGCCACGGCCATACCTTCCGGGCGGCCTTTCGTCATTTGCAAGAGGCTCGGCCATTGTTTTTTGACGATCGCGTGAATGAGCTGTTCGATGACCAATGCATAGCCCGCGATGTACCATCGCGGTTCGAGCCCGATACGGGCATGAGTTTCGCCGATTTTTTTTACGCCATTGACATAATCTTGCGTGTATTCGGCGGCGGCAATGATTCCCCAATGCTGTTCCTGCCGGCTTTTGGCTCCGGCCATGTGTTTTTCATCGGTGAAGAAACGGCGGGTCTCTGGGGTAACCCTCACCTTGTCGTAAAATGCCGCAAGGGCCGACTGGAGAGCCTGGCTAAGAAAGGGTTTCAATTCCCGCAGCACCTCCCGCGCCTCTTGATCCAAGCCGATGAAATCGAGGCGCTCCTTCAAGGAATCTTGTGAGCCAGCGGGGTGTGCCATAAGGGATCTCCGGGAGAAAAATCATCTATCGTTCGGCCAAAGCTGCTTTGCGAGGCCTGGGTTTTTGAAACCGCGGTCACAAGCCGTGGCGAATCTTCGCGCTTGCAGCGCCAGGATTTGATAAAGTCCGCTCCCCAAAAAAAGGCAGATATATTCGTTAGAATTGGCGGGTATTTGGCTGAAAAACATCCTCGGCGAATCGGAAGCGATCTTGGTCACCAACTAACTACGGGTTTACCTGCGGGCGCTTTCATGAGGCTTGTCATCCCGCTGCACGTGCGAGGGATTTTGGAAAAGACCGGCTTCAAGCGGCCGACATCGTCGTGCGGCTGACGGTGATTTCCTCGACAAGGCTGCCGCGCCAGACCTGAAGCGACGTCGCTGCAAATCCACAAAACGGAGCAGCCTCATCTGAATTGATGAGGTTGCAGCATCGAAGGCCGTCTACCTTGCCCCTCGTTCGAAGCGCGGCCCGCACCCCCTGAAAAGGGGGCGCGTGGCGAGGCAAAAGTGAGTCAATCTCAACTTTCTTGCAGGGATCTGGAACACCGAGATCAGTGAGAAAGACATCTGCTGCCGCTACCGGAGTTTAAGACATGCACATGATGAGCTCTTTCAAACACCCCATCCTTGTGAGGGACCATTCCGGCGAGGATCGGGCGCAAGCGGAACTCTTGGGACGCGTGATGGCTTGTGCCGGCTTCGGTTTGGTCCTCGTCGCGGCGGACCGGAGTATCTTTTACGCCAATGATTCAGGGCGGACTCTTATGCATGCGGGCGGCGGTCTTTTGTGCGAGCACAACGTCCTTGGCGCCGACGATCCAAGAATGTCCAAAAAATTGCAATCGCTGATCGAATCCGCTTCCCGGGACACGGATACGCCGGGACAAGGAGGCGCGCTTATCCTCCGCGATTGCGAAGGCATGCCTTCACTCGTCGTGCATGTGATTCCGCTTGGCTTGCATTCTGATCCTGAAACGGGCGATGACCGCCCCGTGGCGGGTCTCATCATCGCCGACTGGCGGCTCAAGACGGCCGATCGGATCAAGGTCTTTGCGGAGCTCTTCGCCTTGACGTCTGGGGAAGCGCGGGCCGTCGCCCAACTGGTGTCTGGCCGCGGCCTGGGAAAAGCCGCGGCTCGACTCGATATTGCCGAATCGACGGTGCGGTCGCATCTGACCCACATCATGGAGAAGACGGGCACCCACAGGCAGGCCGAGCTTGTGAAACTTTTTTACGAAGTCACGCTGCCGAAGTATGGGGACACCAAAGGCAAGGAATTTGGCACCATGGCGATCATGGAGACGCCAACACAACCGAAGGATCGCGCCAAACATCTGGCTCAAAGCGTGGCTTTGATAAAGCGGCCAGCTGAGTCAAGCGCCCGGCGCCCCTCTTCGAGTTCGGCGGCCCAAAGATGCCACGCATGAATCATATGGGGCCAAATCTCGAGTGTCACCGGGACATCGGCACTGCCCGCGCGGGATGAGATGGCGACAGCGTCGTCGAGAAGGGTTTCGGCGGAGCCGACCTGCACCAGCAGCGGCGGCAGCCCTGAGAGGTCTGCATGCAGCGGGGAGACGAGCGGATTTGCCGGATCCGCGCCGCCAAGATAGGCGGCGGCGAGCTCCTCGAGATAGGGCTTTTGAATCAGCGGATCGGCCTCGGCCTTGGTCTTGAGGCTCTCTCCCGTCATTTCAAGATCGACCCAGGGGGAGACGAGCCATGCGCAGCCTGGCAATGGTTGATGGGCGTCCCGCAGGAGGGTCAGAAGCGCCAGCGAAAGCCCGCCGCCCGCACTGTCTCCCGCAACGGCGATGTGCTGGGGCACAATGCCTTGCGCAAGAAGAAAGTCATAGGCCGCGCGGGCATCCTCAAGCGCGGCCGGAAATGGGTGTTCCGGGACGAGCCGGTAACCGACGGCCAATGTTCGCACGCCCGCCGCCCGTCCTGCCTCCACGACCATGCCGCGATGGCTGACAATAGAGCCCGATATGTAACCGCCGCCGTGAAAATAGAGAAGAACTCGCGAGGGATCGCTGCCCGGCGCCAAGGACCACTCAATGGGAACGGCTCCGGCGTGCCCCGCCTCGAGCGAAATATCGGAAGCGATTGGGTGAACGGAGCCGATGGAATCGAGGCGCTCTCGCCGCTCGCTCAGTCCCACTGGCCTCGGCTTCGAGCGCAAAAGCTCGCGAATAGCGTCAATTCCGGTTTTCGCCATGGGACTGCCCATTCAAATATGGATCGACCGCTTGTCCACTCCGAGCGCGGCTTCGCGGACGGCTTCCGACAGCGTCGGATGGGCGTGGCAGGTGCGGGCGAGATCTTCCGCCGAGCCGCCGAATTCCATCAGCACGCAGGCTTCGGCAATCAATTCGCCCGCCGCCGCGCCAATGATGTGGACACCAAGCACGCGGTCGGTTGCCGCGTCGGCGAGGATTTTGACAAAACCTTCCGTATGCCGCATCGCCCGCGCGCGGCCATTGGCGGTGAACGGGAATTTTCCTGTCTTATAGGCAATACCCTTGGCCTTGAGATCTTCCTCGGTGGCGCCGACCGAGGCGATCTCCGGCACGGTATAGACGACAGACGGAATGACCTCGTAATTGACGTGCCCGTGCTGGCCCGCAAGGATCTCGGCGACGGCGATCCCTTCGTCCTCGGCCTTATGGGCGAGCATGGGGCCTCGCACGACATCGCCGATGGCGTAAATGCCAGGGACGTTGGTTGCAAAGCGATCATTGATGACGACCCGCCCGCGCTCTTGCGCGACACCAACGGCGTCCAGGCCAAGCCCGTCCGTGACCGGGCGCCTGCCGCTCGCAACGAGCACGGTATCGGCCGCGAGCACGGTGGCATCACCCCCCGACGAAGGCTCGATGTGCACGGCGAGATCCGCCGCTGTTCTCTCGACCTTGGTCACCTTGTGGCCGAGATGGAAACGAAAGCCTTGTTTCTCCAGCATGCGTTGAAATTGCTTGGCGACCTCAGCATCGGTGCCAGTCAAAATACGATCCAAGAATTCGACGACGGTCACCTCGGCGCCAAGCCGGCCCCAGACCGAGCCAAGTTCGAGACCGATCACGCCGGCGCCAATGATGAGAAGTTTTTTGGGGACGCGCTCCAGGGATAGTGCGCCGGTCGAGGAGACGATGGTTTTCTCGTCGATTGCGATGCCTGGAAGTTGCACGACATCGGAGCCGGTGGCGATGACGATGTTTTTTGCCTCGACCTTTTGCGAGGATCCGTCCGCCGCCGCAACTTCGACAACGCCCGGTGCGGTGATTGTCCCGGTGCCGAAGAATGAGTCGATCTTGTTCTTCTTGAAGAGAAAACCGACGCCATTGACGTTGGCGGCGACAGTGTCGTCCTTGTGTTTCATCATCGCCGCGAGGTCGAGGCGCGGCTTATCTGTGATGACACCGAAACCGGCGAGGTCATACGCGGCTTCGTGAAATTTTTCTGAAGCCTGGAGCAACGCCTTCGAAGGAATGCAGCCGATGTTGAGGCAGGTTCCGCCATGCGTCTTGCGCTTTTCGACGACGGCCACCTTGAGGCCGAGCTGCGCCGCCCGGATCGCGCAGACATAGCCGCCGGGGCCGGTTCCGATAACGATGAGATCATAGGCCAAAAACACTCTCCTCAGATGCCAAATTGCATCACGATGTCTGCTTTGGCGCGTTGAAGGCCCAAACATGCCCGAACGGATCGCGTAACTGGCCGTAACGCGCGCCCCAGAACATGTCGTCCGGTACGAGGATCACCGTAGCACCCGCCTCCGCCGCGCGGGCAATCGCGCTGTCGACGTCTGATGGATTGGGCAGATTGACGTTGATTGTGATGCTGGCGCCGCCGCGACTGAGCGGCGACAGCACATTGCCTTGATATTCGGGAAACTCATCATGGATCATCACGTCGCCGCCAAACATCGCGATATTGGCGTGCAGCACGCGCTTTTCATTATCTGCCATCTTCTTGAACGTGCAGGACGGCCGAAGGCCTTCTCATAGAAGGCGATGGCGGCCTCTCCACCCTTCACGCAGAGATGCGGTTGGATAGGAGGCGGGTTCGGTCCAAATGCCACAGCAACCCCTTCTTCAAATATCAAGCACCAGCCGGGCCGGGTCTTCCAGCGCGTCCTTCACCCGGACCAGAAACGTCACCGCTTCCTTGCCATCGACGAGACGATGATCATAGGTGAGCGCGAGATACATCATCGGGCGGATTTCGATCTTGCCGCCAAGGACGACCGGCCGCTCTTGGATCTTGTGCATACCCAATATGCCAGATTGCGGCGCATTGAGGATCGGCGTCGACATCAACGAGCCATAGACGCCGCCATTGGTGATGGTGAAAGTGCCACCCTGCATCTCCTCGATCTTGAGCTGACCGGCGCGGGCGCGCTGGCCAAAATCCGTGATCGTTTTCTCGATCTCCGCGACGGAGAGCTTGTCGCAATCATGCACGACCGGCACGACAAGACCTTTGTCGGTGCCGACCGCGACGCCGAGGTGATAGTAATTCTTATAGATGATATCGGCGCCGTCGATCTCGGCGTTGACGGACGGAACCTCTTTGAGGGCGCCGACGCAAGCTTTCACGAAAAACCCCATGAAGCCGAGCTTCGTGCCATGCTTCTTTTCGAAGGCGTCCTTGTGACGGGCGCGCAAGGCCATGACGCCGCTCATGTCGGCCTCGTTGAAGGTCGTCAGCATGGCCGCGGTGTTCTGCGCGTCCTTGAGGCGCCGGGCGATGGTTTGGCGCAGGCGCGTCATCGGCACCCGCTCCTCGTGATCCTCCGCGGTGGCGGGCGCCGGAGCCCGCAACATCACGGGGACGGGGGCGGGAGCGGGGGCAAGTGGCTTTGCAATCGCCTCGAGGATATCTCCCTTCAGGACTTGGCCGCGCTTGCCCGACCCTTCAACGGCGGCCGCGTCGATCCCGTGATCGGCGGCGATTTTCGCGGCGGCGGGCGAGGCAGGCATCGCGGGAGATGGCGCGGCGGGCGCTGGCGCCGGGGATGCGGTTTTGGGCGGTGCTGGCGGCGGAACCGGCTTGGTTTGCGGCTCAGCCTCGGATTTGGATGACGCGGCACCAGCCCCATCGCCGATCTGGCCGAGAAGTGCCCCGGCACCGACCGTCTCGCCATCCTTGGCGATGATCTCGGCGAGAACGCCCGAGGCCGGTGCATTGACTTCGAGAGTCACCTTGTCGGTTTCAAGTTCGACGATGGGCTCGTCCGCCCCTACGGTGTCGCCGAGTTTCTTGAACCAGCGCCCAATCGTTGCTTCAGTGACCGATTCGCCCAAGGCCGGCACGCGGATTTCAGTTGCCATTTGTCCTGCTCAAAGCCATCCGGCTTTCTCTGGAGTTGTCACACCGGAAATGAAAGCGCCGCCTCTCAAGCCGCGAAGACCTCGTCCATGAAGGCCATCATTTGCGTCACATGCTTTGACAGCATCCCGGTTGCCGGCGACGCGGCGGAGGGCCTGCCTGCGTAAAGCGGGCGCTTGGTTTTGCCGCCGGTCTGCGAGAGCACCCATTCAAGATAGGGATCGACGAAGTTCCAGGCGCCCATGTTTTTCGGCTCTTCCTGACACCAGTAGATCTGCGCCTGCGGGAACCGCGCCAGCGACGAGATCAGCGCTTTGAGCGGGAAAGGATAAAGCTGCTCGACGCGCAGAAGATACACATCATTGATGCCCCGCTTCTCGCGTTCCTCGAAAAGATCATAATAGACCTTTCCGGAACAGAGCACCACCCGGCGGATGTTGGCATCCTCGGTGAGGCTGACCGTTCCGTCGGAGGCATGTTCGGCATCGTCCGCCAATATCCGGTGGAACGAAGCGCCGATGGCGAATTCATCAAGCCGCGAGACGGCCCGCTTGTGACGGAGCAGCGATTTCGGCGTCATCAAAATCAGCGGTTTGCGGATGTCGCGCTTCAACTGGCGCCGCAGAATATGAAAATAATTGGCGGGCGTTGTGCAATTCGCCACCTGCATATTGTCTTCGGCGCAAAGTTGCAGATAGCGTTCGAGCCGCGCCGAGGAATGTTCCGGCCCCTGGCCCTCGAACCCATGCGGCAGCAAGCAGACGAGACCCGACATGCGCAGCCATTTGCGTTCGCCCGAGGAGATAAACTGGTCGAACAAGACTTGCGCGCCATTGGCGAAATCGCCGAACTGAGCTTCCCATAGGACAAGCGCGTTGGGCTCGGCGAGCGAATAGCCATATTCAAAGCCGAGCACGGCCTCTTCCGACAGCATCGAGTTGATGACTTCGAAATGCGCCTGCTCGTCGCGGATATTGTTCAAGGGAATGTAGCGCGCTTCCGTCTCTTGATCGATCAGCACCGAATGGCGCTGCGAAAACGTGCCGCGCTCGCTGTCCTGGCCGGAGAGGCGGACCGGATAGCCTTCATCGACAAGCGCCCCGAAGGCGAGCGCCTCTCCCATCGCCCAATCGATACCCTCGCCAGTCTCGATCATTTTCCGCCGGTTTTCGACGAGGCGCTTGATGGTGCGATGGAGATGGAAACCCTCTGGAACCGTGGTGAGGCGACGCCCGATTTCGGTAAGCCGCGCACGGTCGATGCCGGTGCGGCCACGGCGATCCTCCTCGGCGCCGGACGTTGCCGCCCGCAGGCCGGACCAGCGGCCATCGAGCCAATCGGCCTTGCCGGGCTTGAAGGATTGGCTCGCCTGCATCGCGGTTTCAAGATGGTGCCACCAATTGGCTTGCAGCTTCATGACCTCGCCATCGGTCAACACCCCTTCGGCGACGAGTTTCTCGGTATAGATCTGCAGCGTCGTCTTATGGGCGCGGATTTGCTTGTACATAAGGGGCTGGGTGAACGAGGGCTCGTCACCTTCATTGTGGCCAAAGCGCCGGTAGCAGAACATGTCGATGACGACGGGCTTGTGAAACTTTTGCCGGAACTCGATCGCGATCTTCGCGGCATAGACGACAGCTTCGGGATCGTCGCCGTTGACATGAATGATCGGCGCCTCGATCATTTTGGCACTGTCCGACGGATAAGGCGATGACCGCGAATGGCGCGGCACCGTGGTGAAGCCGATCTGATTGTTGATGATGAAATGGATCGAGCCTCCGGTCCGGTATCCCTTCAGGCCAGAAAGACCGAAACATTCGGCTATGACGCCTTGACCGGCGAACGCCGCATCGCCGTGGATGAGCAGCGGCAACACTTTGGTGCGCTCGACAATATCGTGCAATTGGTCCTGCTTGGCGCGCACCTTGCCGAGCACGACGGGATCAACGATCTCAAGATGCGAAGGATTAGCGGTCAGCGAAAGATGAACCCGGTTGCTGTCGAAGTCGCGATCGGACGACGCCCCAAGATGGTATTTGACGTCCCCGGACCCTTCGACATCGTCGGGTGTAAAGGAGCCGCCCTTGAATTCATTGAAAATCGCCCGGTGCGGTTTCCCCATGACCTGGGACAGGATATTGAGGCGGCCCCGGTGCGCCATGCCGAGGACGATGTCCTGGACCCCCAAGGCGCCGCCGCGCTTGATGATCTGTTCGAGCGCCGCGACCATGGCCTCGGCCCCATCGAGGCCGAAACGCTTGGTGCCGGTATATTTGACGTCGAGAAATTTCTCGAATCCCTCCGACTCGACGAGCTTCGTTAAAATCGCCCGCTTGCCTTCCTTGGTGAAGGTGATTTCCTTGCCGGGGCCCTCGATCCGCTGCTGCAGCCAGCTCTTTTCGGCCGGATCCGAAATATGCATGAATTCGAAGCCGATGGTCCCGCAGTAGGTCCGTTGCAATATCTTTATCATTTCGGGGACGGTGGCGTATTGCAGCCCCAGCACACCGTCGATGAAGATTTTACGGCTATAGTCGGCTTCCGAAAATCCATAGGTCGCCGGATGCAGTTCTTCCCGGTCCTTCGGCGCCTCCAGACCCAGCGGATCGAGATTGGCGTGCAGGTGACCGCGCATGCGATAAGCGCGGATCATCATCAGGGCATGGACTGAGTCGCGCGTCGCGCGAAGCAGATCCTCTTTCGAAAACGAACCCGCTTCGCCGGTTTGCGTCTTGAGCTTGCCGCTGATCCGCGTCTCGACCGTCGCCCAATTGCCATCGAGCGCGGAAACCAGGTCGTCGGTGCCCGCGGCGGGCCAGCCGGGCCGCTTCCAGCGAGGCCCTTGCGCCGCCTTTGCGACGGCGGCACCGTCGTCTTCCAATTGCGCGAAAAATTCCCGCCAGGACGCGTCGAGCGAGGCCGGATCCTTCAGATAGCGATCCTGGAGCTGCTCGATATAGGCGGCGTTGCCGCCATCGAGAAAGGCGGTGCGCGCGAAGCTTGCGTTCGGCACGCTTCGGGCGCTCGCGCCGCCGCCCGAGCCATTCGCATGTCCGTTCGTGTCTCTGCGCGCCATCATCGTCTCCTTCGGATCGTCGCAAATTTATATTCCCGGGCGTGCACTCCACCCGGAAAAACCCGCGACGGAATTTTGGCGGTCAAGCTTTTTAATCCTTCTCCAGGCAGGTCAAACCTGGGATGGCCATTCGCCGATGTCAAAAGCGGGCCGTGAACTAAGTTCGGCAACCCGCCGCACCCAAGGCTCCGTACTCCCTACATGCGGACGCACGGCGCTTTTCTCAAGGTCCCGGTCAACGCCGGAGGACTTCGGCCAGGGTTTTGCCGAGCCTCGCGGGAGAGGGCGACACAGCAATCCCAGCCGCTTCCATCACGGCAATTTTGTCGGCGGCGGCGCCTTTTCCGCCGGAGATGATCGCTCCCGCATGGCCCATCCGGCGGCCGGGCGGGGCGGTGCGCCCGGCGATAAAGCCGACAATCGGCTTTTTGCGGCCGCGTTTGGCCTCGTCCGCGAGGAATTGGGCGGCGTCTTCCTCGGCGGAGCCGCCAATTTCGCCGATCATAATGATCGAAGTGGTGGCATCATCGGCGAGAAACATTTCTAAAATCTCAATGAATTCAGCGCCCTTGACGGGGTCACCGCCGATTCCGACCGCCGTCGTCTGGCCAAGCCCTTCACGGGTTGTCTGAAAGACCGCCTCATAGGTCAAGGTCCCCGAACGTGAGACGATGCCGACCGAGCCCGGCAGGAAGATATTGCCGGGCATGATGCCAATTTTGCACGCACCGGCGGTCATGACACCAGGACAGTTCGGGCCGATAAGACGCGAGCGCGACCCCGAGAGCGCCCGCTTGACCTTGACCATATCCGCCACGGGAATGCCCTCGGTGATACAGACGATGAGGGGGATTTCCGCGTCAATCGCCTCGCAGATCGCGTCCGCTGCGCCGGGCGGCGGAACATAGATGACGCTGGCCTCGGCGCCGGTCGCCGCGCGGGCGTCGGCGACCGTATCATAGACAGGCAGGCCAAGATGGGTGGCGCCGCCCTTCCCCGGCGAGATGCCGCCGACCATTCTCGTGCCATAGGCGATCGCCTGCTCGGAATGGAAGGTTCCGTTCTTGCCGGTAAAGCCCTGGCAGATGACTTTTGTATCCTTGTCAACGAGGATTGCCATGATGTTACGCTTTCCCCGCCGCGGCGACGATTTTCTGTGCCGCATCGTCGAGATCGTCGGCCGAGATGACGTTCAAGCCCGATCGCGCGATGATGGTCTTGCCGAGATCGACATTGGTGCCTTCGAGCCGCACGACGAGCGGCACTTCGAGACCGGTTTCCTTGACCGCCGCGACAACCCCTTCGGCGATCACGTCGCATTTCATGATGCCGCCGAAAATATTGACGAGAATGCCTTTGACCTGGGGATCGGCGGTGATGATCTTGAAGGCTTCCGCGACGCGATCCTTGGTGGCGCTGCCGCCGACATCGAGGAAATTCGCCGGCTCGGCGCCATAGAGCTTGATGATGTCCATTGTCGCCATGGCAAGACCGGCGCCATTCACCATGCAGCCGATGGTGCCGTTGAGCGCGATATAGTTGAGGTCATGCTTCGAGGCCTCGATTTCCCGTGTGTCCTCCTCGCTTTCGTCGCGCAAAGCTGCGATTTCGGGATGCCGGTAAAGGGCGCTTGAATCGAACGAAATTTTCGCGTCGAGGCATTTGAGCCGCCCTTCCGTCGACACGATCAACGGATTGATTTCGAGCAGGGCCATGTCTTTGGCGACAAAGGCCGTATAGAGCTGCGTGGCGAGTTTTCCAGCCTGTTTGGCGAGATCGCCGGACAGGGCGAGGGCCTTGGCGACGGTGCGGCCGTGGTGCGGCATGATCCCCGTTGCCGGATCGACCGTGAAGCTTGTGATCCGTTCCGGGGTCTGATGCGCCACCTGCTCGATGTCCATGCCGCCTTCGGTCGAAACAACGAAAGCAACCCGGCTTGCGGTGCGGTCGACGAGCAAGGACAGGTAGAATTCCTTTAGAATTGTGGCGCCTTCCTCAAGATAGATCCGGTTGACCTGCTTGCCCACGGGGCCGGTTTGCACGGTCACGAGGGTGCGCCCGAGCATTTGGCCCACATAGGTCTCAACCTCGGCCACCGATTTGGCGAGCCGCACCCCCCCTTGGGAACCAGCCTCCGGCTCCTTGAACTTGCCCTTGCCGCGGCCGCCCGCATGGATTTGCGACTTCACGACCCAGACCGGACCGCCTAACTCCTCGGCAGAAGTGACCGCATCGACCGTGCGCAACACCGCGATTCCGCGAGAAACAGGGACGCCGAACTCCTTGAGGACCGCTTTTGCCTGATACTCGTGAATATTCATGGCCGTCTCTTTTCCGGGCAGGTCCCCTGGAGGTTAACGGTTAAGGAAGCAGGTTTCACGCCAGTTCAACACGGTTTTCAAGGAGGGCGGCAAGGGAGGGGGCACAGGAAAATGGCCGTGTAGGGGGAGTGCCGCCGGCGTGTCTCGCGCCCATCGAGACAGAACCCATCGCTAACAGAGCCATATGAACTTTTCTTTTACGCATAAGGGACCGCCGGTTTTCAGGGAATTTTTCCAGCTGCCAGGGCGCCGATAAGCCGGAAACAACGGACGCATCAGGCGCTTGTGCTCGGGAATGGTCACTGCGCGAGAGCAGGATTGATCGTCTTGCACGCCTCGACCAGACTTTGCACGGACGCGACCGATTTCTCGAACATCTGTTTTTCGGCCGGATCAAGCGCGATCTCGACAATTTTCTCGACTCCCTTGGCGCCGATCACGACCGGCACCCCGACATAAAGATCCTTGACGCCATATTGTCCGTCCAGCTTTGCCGCGCAGGGAAAAACCCGGTGCTCGTCCTTGAGATAGGACTCGGCCATGGCGATTGCCGAGGCCGCCGGCGCGTAGAAGGCCGAGCCGGTCTTCAAAAGGCCGACAATCTCGCCACCGCCCTTGCGGGTCCGCTCAATGATCGCGTCGAGTTTGCCTTGCGTCGTCCAGCCCATTTTGACGAGATCTGGCAGGGGAATTCCAGCCACGGTGGAGTAGCGCAACGAGGGCACCATGTCATCGCCATGGCCGCCAAGAACAAAAGCGGTGATGTCTTCGATCGAGACCTTGAATTCTTCCGATAGGAAATGCCGGAACCTCGCTGAATCGAGGACGCCCGCCATGCCGACGATTTTGTTGGCGGGAAGACCTGACGTTTTCTGCAACGCCCAAACCATCGCGTCGAGCGGATTGGTGATGCAGATGACAAACGCCTCCGCCGCATATTTCTTGATGCCGGCACCGACGGCTTCCATGACCTTGAGGTTAATGCTGAGCAGATCGTCGCGGCTCATCCCAGGCTTGCGCGGCACCCCGGCCGTCACGATGACGACGTCGGCACCGGCGATCGCCTCATAGGTGTTCGCTCCGGTCAGCGACGCATTAAAACCGTTGACCGGACCGGAATGGGCAAGGTCGAGCGCCTTACCTTGCGGCGTCCCCTCCGCGATGTCGAACAGGACGATGTCGCCAAGCTCTTTGAGCGCCGCGAGATGAGCCAGGGTTCCGCCGATCTGACCGGCTCCGATCAATGCGATCTTACTGCGCGCCATATTGCTTGTCCTTTTCTCTCGACACAATTCTCAAGTGTCGACTGGCATGATGTCTGCGGGAAGCCGGGGATTTATGCAACCCCGGCGCCATTCTTCTGGAGCTTAAGCAAAAACCGGTCCCGGCGGCGCGATGGAGCATGTTGTTTTTTTTCGGCTTGGGAAAAGCCGTTTTGCGCCGGGGATGACTTTAGGTCTCCACGAGGCCGCTGGTATTGCCCGAGCCCACGGATGTCACCGCGCCTTGCGGCAGGGCGAGATACTCCATTGAGCGCATTTCGATAAGACGTGAAACGGTTCGCTTGAACTCGAACGCCACAAAGCCGCCGGTCCCCAGGTAAAGGTCCGCCGGTTCCGCCTCGGCGGACGCAAGAAGCTTCACATGCATGTCATAGAAAGTGTCGATGAGCGTGATAAACCGCTTGGCTTCATCGCGCTGATCCGCGCCAATGACCGGGATGGCATCGACGACCACGGTATGAAACCGGCGCGCGAGAGCCAGGAAATCGGTGGGGCCGAGCGGCAGCCGGCAGAGATCGTCGAAGGCAAAGCGCGCCACATTGGCGCATGCCTGTGGCACATGAACCGCATGGCCAAGCACATCGAGGGTTATTGGCGCGCCGCGCGGCTTACCGGTGAGCCGCTGAAACGCGGCGGTTAGCGCCGCCGCCGCGCTTGCATCCGCGGGCACGAAATAAACATTGTGCTCCCTTAGTTTTTGCAGCCGGAAGTCGTGGCGGGCATCGAGGTGGACAATGTGCATCCGCTCTTCGATCATCTGAATGAAGGGCACAAAAAGCGCACGGTTGAGACCGTCCTGATAGAGCAGGTCCGGCCGCACGTTGGAGGTCGCGACGATCACCACGCCACGATCGAACAGAGCCGCGAAAAGGCGGCCGAGAATCATCGCATCGGTGATGTCGGTGACGCTGAACTCGTCAAAACAGAGGAGCCAGGATTTTTGCGCGATGGAATCCGCCACCGCCGTGACCGGGTCGTCGCCTTTGACGGAACCCTTGTGCCGGTCTTGGCGCCACTCGTGGATGAAGGCATGGACACTCGCCATGAACGCATGAAAATGCACGCGGGATTTGCGCTCGACGGCAGTCCCGTCGAAAAATAAATCCATCAGCATCGTCTTGCCGCGCCCGGCATCGCCCCAGATGTAAAGACCGCGCACCGGTGCCGGTTTGCGCCCTGAACCGGTCAGCCAGCCAAGAACGCCTTGTGTCCGCGCCGCGCCATCCGCGAGCGCGAGCCGCAGGCTGTCCAGCTGACGCGCCACCTCTTCCTGACAGGCGTCCCGCTCGATAAGACCGGCGGCAACATCGTCTTTATATTGATCGAAAAGAGTCACGCCCCCGGCCCCGGACAAGGCCCGGCGTTTGAGGGGCCCGGCACATTGGACATTTGACGCGCCACGGACGCGTGCCGCATTTTGTCTTAATTATGCCCGAAAACGCAAGCACGGCGCGCCGCGCGAGCCTCGCAACAGGAACGTCAGCTAGGCTTCTTCTGCCCTGATTCAGGGCGTGGGGGTGTGCCGTAAATGACACAAAGGACTGACGATTCAGCTAGAACCATATTCGCCCGGATCCCGCCTTTTTGTTTTCGCATTGGCAAAATACGATCCCGGTCCAGCTTGATTAACGACCGCAGGGCGATCTAAGCTAATCCCCTGCCCGTCCGATAGGAGAAAACCGATGCCTCAAAAGGGTGGAAAGCACGCCGCCGCTGTTTGCGTCTTCCTTTTTGGAACGTCCCTTCAGGTATCCGCTGGTCCGGTTTTCTCGCATGGTTTGCCGGAGGTGGCACCCTCCCAAATCGTTCCGGTCGTGGTTTTTGGCCGGAACAGCCGGCGCGGCGTCGAAGAATTCGCGGCCGGAGAGAAGTTGAACCCGGCCGAGCTTCGCGCTCGATTCGCGGGCTCAGGGCTTGTTGAGTGCGGCGACGCGCATGGCGCCGGTCAGCTGACGCTCGCCTCTGATGTGATTACCACGGCGGCGCATGTGTTTTTCGACGAAAAAGGGGCGCCTCGAGCGAAGACCTGTTTCTTCTCGGTGGACATCCACGGTAAGGAGTTGCGCGTTCCGATCGATCTCGGCTCGATCGTTGCTGGAAGCAAGGACCCTTACGCCATTGCCGCGGTTCATGACTGGGCGGTCGCCAAGCTGACCCATCCGGTGGAAGGGGCAACGCCTTTTAGTCTGGCCGATCCGGCGGCTCCCAATTCGCCTGTCGAATTTATCGCGCGCGGCCACATCGATTGGGGGGAGGGGCGCAAACTGTCGATGGAAAAATGCGCCATGCACGATCAATTGTCAGTCGGCGCGGAGGGAACCAGAGAGTTTTCGTTCGATTGCGAAACGGGAGATGGTGCTTCCGGCGGCGCGCTGGTGATGACGCCGAACAAACCTGCCATTGGCGCGATCCTAGTCGGTTGGCGCAGCAACAAGCCGTTTCGTTCGGCGCCGTTCTCCAAATCCCATTATAATTTCGTGGTGACCATCGAGGGGGCGTTCAAGAAAGCCGTCGTCGCCGCCGCCAGCAAGGTGATTGTCGCCCAATAATTCCGCGCTCTCCAAAGGACCGCCATGGTCCGCGCGATAGCTAGATGCGGATGAAAGATGGCATGGACAGGCAGTCCGCGCGCTACCAGCGCATCAAGGCGCTGCCCCAGGTCATGCCGGCGCCGATTGCCATCATCGCGATGAGATCGCCTTTTTTAAGCCGGCCCGCCCGATTGGCTTCGTCGAGCGAGATCGGCAGCGAAGCGCTCGACGTATTGCCGTAGCGGTCGAGGTTAAGCCAGCATTTCTCGATCGGGATGCCGAGTCTTCCCAGAACCGATTCCACAATCCGGGCATTGGCTTGATGGGGTACGATATGGTCGATGTCGGTGACCTTAAGGCCGTTCGCGTCGAGCGCTTCGAGGATGACTTCGGGCAAGACCCGGACCGCGAATTTGTATATTTCCCGCCCGTTCATCGCAATCTTGTCCAGCTTCCGGGCAAGCACGTCCTCGGATTGCGGATACTGGCTGCCGCCGCCCCGGATCGTCAGAATCCCGGCGGCAGTGCCGTCAGAATGAAGATGCATCGAGAGGATGCCGGCCTCCGGCCCGGGCGATGGCCCAATCACCATCGCGCCCGCCCCGTCACCGAACAAAACACATGTGTTGCGGTCGCTCCAATCGACGAGGCGGCTTAGCAGTTCCGCGCCGATCACGAGCACGCGCCGCGCCTGCCCCGTTTTGATGAATTGCGCGGCGATGTTCAATCCATAGAGCGAACCGGCGCATGCCGCCGAGACATCGAAGGCAAACGCCCGGCTGGCGCCAAGCTTGGCTTGAAGGATGACCGCGCAAGACGGCAGCGGCATGTCGGCCGAGACCGTGGCGACGATGATCATATCCAGATCCTCGGCCGCCGTTCCCGCCATCGCCAGAGCATGGCGCGCCGCGATCAGCGCCATATCCGAGGTGACTTCGCCCTCCGCCGCGATCCGCCGCTGCTTGATGCCGGTGCGGCCGGTGATCCACGCGTCGGTCGTATCGACCATCTCCGCGAGATCTTGGTTGGTCAAAACCCGCTTTGGAGCGTAGCCGCCCGTCCCCAGTACATGCGCGTTGATCAAAACAGGGGCTCCTTTTTGCCAAGGCAATGGAGACCTAGAGCATGTTCCCGGACAGGCGTTTGGCCTCTGCCAGTCCGGCACGCTCCAACTCTATGATCTCGAGCGTTTCCCTTTCGATCCGCGCTTGGATGGGACAGGAAGACACTCGGGGCACCCGCGGTATCGCGAGCATACCCAATCGGATAAGCCCAAATCAAAGGTTGCGCTAGCCGCGGCGGCCGGATCTGCTGAAAGAAGCTGGGGGCAACCATCAACACTTGTTTACATTCTGAAATAAATGAGATTAGCCGCGTCATATTCGCGCGGATGAATGTCCAAAACAGAAATCGGCCGCCCCAAGCCTCGCTCGATCAACGGCAAGATTATAAAGAAACAAGGTTATTGAAGAGTAAACAGCGCCGGCCGCACACGATTGTTTCGCGTCGGTCCAGTTTTGTTCTTTCTTGTTTTGAGCTTATTTGCGCCGGCGATAAGTCCCGCCGGGAATCGTCCGCTGGCTAGTAAGACATCATCGGCTTTATTGCCGGGATAATCCTCTTGGCTAAGCGCGGCGTTTGTAGCTCCGCATCAGCACGTCTTCGGGGTGCAACTCGTAGGTTTTCTGCAGAAAACCAATGATGTCACGCGCCCCGCGTAAAGACCGGTTATCGACTCGTGGCCTGACCGCCGCCACGGTCCAATTTGCAGCGCCTTCCGCATTTTCGCGGGGTTGGATCAAGATTGTGTCGACCCGCTCAAATCCTGGGCATTGCTTCAAGGTACGCAGGCAAACATCTTGAAGCTCCACCGACGACCGGACCTCGCGTTGCAATGTCTCTGCAGTCATTGTGGCTCCATGATCGCTTTGGGAATTATCACTCCGGATAGACTTGTATTGGTCGGTCAAAAACGCGGGAAACCTCCCAGATTCCAGTCCTGGCAAAGGTATTTCGCCTGAGATTCAGGCATTGGCTTTGCTATGTTTGTGGCCTTTACAGGGAGCGTACTCTCGCTCATCCTCTCGGTTCCGCCTGAGAAGAACGCAACAATGGCAATTCCGTTCCCTGATCTGGCACTGGGCTTGAAATTCATCAGCAAAGCCGCATGGCAAGCAGCCATTGCTAGACTGATCCGCAGCGAGGGATCAAAGCCCGTTTGGACAAACTCTGGCAGTACAAGGCAAACGAAAGCGATCTCAGGACCGGGGAGGCGCTACTCAATCTTCTCGTTCGGATAGACCCCCCAAACGTCCGATTGGCTGATATAGCCATCGAAGCCTTCGCCTGTGATGCGGCACCAGGTGCCATCACAGCCGCGGACGGTCGCGATCACATTGGGTTGTAGCTTGGCGACCGGCGCCGCCTTGGTGCTCGCTTTATTAAAGAGGATCGAATCGACGCCCTTTTTCCATGGCGCGATCAGGACTGTGCGCCGCCCGGATAGAAGCGAATGAAGGACCCAGCCTTCGGCTCCCTCCGAATCGCGGACCTTTCGCCAAATTTCAAATTCTCCAGTGATCTCGACCGGCAGTCCCGCCCGCTGAAAGACCCAGGTTGTCCGATGGTCCTTGGAGGGGCCCTCGCGCAGGTTCACGCGATCCGATTTGAGGCTTACGTAACGCGGAATGGGTAAGCCGCTCGCCGACCCTTTTTGTTCGGCAAGCGCCCATTCGCCGCCGCTCCAAGCGAAAAAAACAAGCGCCATGACAAGTCTGAAACAGCGCGAAACGTCTTTGCTCATCGTCTGAGGGTTCATTCCTGTTGCGGCGCCGCAAAATCTATCATGGCCAGTGCCAAAGGCGCATCAGCCGCCGCCGGCATTCTTGTCTTTGGACTGCCATCTGTTACAGAGGCCGGGCGATGCGATGTAAAACAAATTCTTGCTTCTTCTGTGCCGCCTCACCGTTAACGATAGGTGAAGAGCGGCCTGCCAAGGAGCCGCGATTAGACTTTTATCAGGCCGTTCCGCAGCAAGGGAAATGGGTCAATTCGGGGGCTCCGGAATTTTTTTTATTCATCGCGTCCAATGAGTCTGAAGGATAGGAAGAATGAGCCGGAAAAAGCCGCTCGTCATCGTGACCCGCAAACTGCCCGGCGTCATCGAAACCCGCATGTGCGAGCTCTTCGAGACCCGGCTCAACATCGATGACAAGCCGATGCCGCGCGGCGCCCTCGCCGAAGCCCTCCGCGTCGCTGAGGTCATTGTTCCCACTGTGACCGACAGGATCGACGCCGAACTCATCGAGATCGCCGGGGCGCAGATGAAACTCATCGCTAATTTTGGCAATGGAGTCGACAATATCGACGTGACCGCCGCCATGGCAAAGGGGATCACCGTCACCAATACACCGGGCGTCCTGACAGAGGATACGGCCGATATGACGATGGCGCTGATCCTTGCCGTGGCGCGGCGAATCGTCGAAGGGGCAAAAATCATTCCTGCAGGGGAGTGGGCCGGCTGGGCACCGACTTGGATGCTTGGCCGCCGGATCAGCGGCAAGAGGCTTGGCATCGTGGGCATGGGCCGCATAGGTCAGGCGCTTGCCCAGCGCGCCAAGTCCTTCGGCCTGCAGATCCACTATCACAACCGGCGCCCGGTTGCCGCACAGGTCGAGGAAACACTAAATGCGACCTATTGGGAATCGCTCGATCAGATGCTCGCCCGCATGGATATCGTTTCGGTCAATTGCCCCCATACGCCCGCCACCTATCACTTGCTGTCGGCGCGGCGGTTAAAATATCTTCGCCCGGATGCGATCCTCGTCAATACGGCACGCGGCGAAATCATTGATGAGACAGCCCTCACCCGCATGCTTGAGACGGACGAACTAGCGGGCGCAGGGCTCGACGTTTTCGAGCATGAACCGGCGGTTTCGCAAAAGCTTATCAGATTGGCCGACGCCGGAAAGGTCACGTTGTTGCCGCACATGGGTTCGGCAACGGCGGAGGGCCGCATCGACATGGGTGACAAGGTCATCATCAACATCCGGACATTCATGGACAACCACCGGCCTCCCGACCGGGTGTTGCCCGCGATGTTATAAGGATGCACCCGTCCCTCAATGCTGTGAGTGAACATCCGGGGGCGGCGGCGCCGGAGGTTCGCGCGAGAGCATTTCGAGCTGGGTTTCGATGAAGGCGGGATCGCTCCAGAGATCGTCTTCCACCGGCAGCCAGCGAGCGCGAATATAGCCTGAGCGGTCGATCAAGAATTCCGCATGCATTTCCGGCACACGGACCACATTTTGCTGGCGGTTGTGAAAGCTGCGAGTGAATAGGCCGAGAGTCGCGGCGACATCGGCGGTATCCCGGTCCGCGATCAGTATTTTGCCGGTGGCGAGGCGGCGCAAGGGCTCGCAACTGGGGCCAGGCGCCACCAGGACGATCTTCGCACCGAGCTTGCCCAGCCTCTCGCGCGCCGCCAGCAATTGTTCAAGCCGCGCGGTATCTTGCGCCAGAGAGTCTTGTTCGCAGGTCAACAGAACCACGAGAAGGGCCGATTTGCGTTGATAGTCGCTCAGCAGGCTGGTGGTGCCCTTTTCATCGGTGATTTGGAAATCGGGCGGTCCCAGCCAGTGCTGGCCCGCCTGGATCCGGGGTTCGATGACTCGCGCCTGATATCCAACCGCGAACGCGCCAAGAAAATTGATGATGTCCCAGCGATCATCATTGGTCAGCACGTCGGCGAAGGCGGGCATGGCGGACCCGGTGATCCCGTGTGTGATCCACCAATAGAGATCGCCAGCCGTATGCAAGGCCGTGTGCGGCGCCGAAAGATCGGCCGGCTTTATTGGAAAGCTCGCCGCCGCGGGGCCATCGCCATGGCCGCTGACGCCATGGCAGCCGGTGCAATTGTCTTCATAGTGCTTGAGACCGGCGGCGATCGACGTCACTGAATAAGGAATGTCGGTCGTCAGATAGGTATCAGGATAGGCCTGCACCGAGATCGCCGGGAAAGCGAGCCCGCTGCCGGCGAGCAAAGCGACAGCCCCCGCGCCGAGCGAGACATTCCGCGCGAACCGGAACCAGGAGGGCCGCAGCGCGGGCAAAAAACTGACAGCGAGGATGGCGATGCCAAGCAACACCAGCGCGCAGCCGCCAATAAAGCGCGTTGGAACCCAGGGGATAAGCCATGTCGCCGCGAAGGAAAAACGGAAGGGCAGCGGCCAGAAAATATTCTCGTGCTCGGGCGGCGCCATGCCCGCCATTTGCGAGGCGATGACAACGATGAAGATGGCAAGGCCTGTCTCGATCTTGACCCGGTTCGCGTAGCTGCGGAATACGGGATCGCTCGGCTTGGTCTCCAGCAGGGGCAAAAGAGAGCGCTGCAATCCGCTGGCTATGAAAAGGACGCCGCCGAGCAAAGCCAGCTTGAGAAGCAGCAGGCGCCCGTAGTCAGTGCCGATCGCGCTTGAAAAATTGCGGACGAGAAACCAGGTCAGCAAGCTTCCACTCACCAGAATGACGGTCATCGCAATGGTGGCAAGCCAAGAAAACCGCCGCAGAACGAGAGCGGCCACCCGCCGCGTGTCGTCGGGGACGGGTCCAGCGCCGATCAACAAGAGCAATGCCGGCAGCCCGCCGAGCCAGACGCTCAACGCCCAGCGGTGCGCGATGGCCGCACCAACGCCGATGAGGCGCTGGTCGAGGGTAGTCGGATGGCTGGCGAAAGGTACGGTGGCAAGACCGGCGGAGGCAATCAGCGCCGCAGCGAGAAGGGCAAGGTCCGAAACCTTGGTATTTTTCAGGGTCAGCCAGGCAACGATGGCAGGCGCGCAAGCCGCAACGCCGAGGGCAATCTCGACGATCATGATGCGGCCAACGCCCGTTTGAAGCAGAAACGTCCCAAGGATCGTACTATTGACGGAAAAGGCGCCGATTTCCGCGGCGGCGGCGGCGGCGCCAACTGCCCCCGCCATGGTCGCCGCGGCACTGGCCAAAGAGGCCGCCAAAACCGAAAACACCACCCGGCGGCGCCAAATGGAGCCGCCCGCCGGCACGAGCGCATCGCGAGTGTACCAAATTAAAATCCCGGACCCGACGACAATCGCCGCGCCGAAGGTACCGACAGCCCGAACAATTGCGAAGGGATCGATCATCGGCGAGGCATCCTACTGCGCAGCCTTGATCGTGAAGGTGAGCTTGTCGTCAACCGTGTGGCCGTCGACGGACAAGACGTGATACCCGATATTGACGGGCCCCGCCGGCAAATTATCGGGAAGCGTGACGACGATAAGGCGCTGGTCCGACGGGTCGGCTTTGGTGGTCAATGGGATCTGCGTCCCCTGCGCGGGGACAATCCACACCTTTGCGAAGGCCGGTTCGATAGCCTCATTATACCACAGTTTCAGTTCCTTAGGCGCCTTATCGAGCACCGCCCGCGCCGCTGGGTCCGAGCGGACCAAGCGCGAATGGGCCAAGGCGCCGGTGATCCCGAAACCAAGCCCCAGCAAGAGCAAGCAATAGACAAGTGGCGCGCGCCACCTTTTTCGCGGGCTGATGGCGGGTCTCATCCGATGGCTCCTTTGGTTGCTGGCATTGTTACGGGCGCGTCCGGAGAGCCCGGTTTCACGCCTTATACGCTTTTACTATCGTGTTGAGAAATGCGACGAATTGTTCTGGATCAAGCTTGTATTAGGTGGCCAAAAGCGCAGTTTTCTGGCGTGGCAAAAAAACCATAGTGCGCATCCAAACGCGCAAGACAAGCACCGATCGTTTGACAAAAACTCAAGATCGCGTGAACCCTAAGCTCACAAGAAAGCAAGGAGGGAAGTTCATGACCGGTGCCATCAAACTATGGGCCGCTGCGTTGATCGCAGCTCTCACTATCACCCGCGCCAACGCTGCGGACCTCACTCCAGTGCCGGAGCCGCTTCCGCCGCCCGCGCCGACGTTCTTCGTCCATGTCGGCGGTCTGGGCGCCTTTTACCAGCCGCCGGATGCGCAGTCGACCGGAGGCGGTTTCTTGAAGGCAATACCGCTTGGGCCCCTCGGCACCGCCACATTATCGAACGTGGCTATCCGGCCGAGTTATACCCTGGGCTTGGAAGTGGGTTATTTCGTTACGCCCAATTGGGCGCTCGCACTGTCCGCCGGCGTGCCCCCGCGCATAATTATCAAGGCAACTGATTTCAATTTTACAAACGCCTTGGGAACGAACCTAGTAGGAAGCGGGCGCGTTGGGCCCCTCATGGGCCTCATTCAATACCACCTCACTCAATTTGGGGCCATTCAGCCTTATTTCGGCGCCGGCGCAGCCTATGTGGTGTTGTTCGACAATACCAGCGACGGAATTCTTACGAATTTCGGCATCGATTCGACTTTCTCCTTCGTTGTCCAAGGCGGCGTCGATTATATGCTGACTCAAAACTGGGGCGTCTATTTGGACGTGAAAAAACTGATTTACCTCAATCCCAACTTTCAAGGAGATCTCCTAAACACGGGTATCCACATCAGAACCCTTGGTAAGATTGATCCCTGGGTCCTGGGGACAGGCGTCACATTCAAATTTTAGCCGGCTTTGCTCCAACGGCTAACCGGATGCCGGCGGCAAAGCGGCTTCGCGCGAAAAAAATAAAGAACGCTTCCGCCTAACCGGCGGAAGCGTTTTGGTTTGCGGGCTTCGGGCCGCCGCGGGAAACCCCGACCTTGGCCGGACGCAGCACCCGGTCGCCAATCGCGTAGCCGTCCTCCACGACCTGCACGACCGTGCCATTCGCCACGCTTTCGTCGGGCACCTCGAAAAGAGCCTCATGCAGATTCGGATCGAATTTCCCGCCGAGGGGTTCAAGCTTTTTGACGCCATATTTTCCAAGCCGTGACAGAAAATCCCGTTCCGTGAGTTCAACGCCCTCGACCAAGGTTTTCAGCGCGGATGTTTGCTGCTCCCGAGTGCCAGACGCGGCACTTCCGGCCGCCCGATGCAGATTGTCGGCGACAGTCAGCATGTCACGGGCGAGCGCGGTCACCCCATAGGTTTTGGCGTCGGCGACTTCGCGCTCGGTGCGGCGGCGCTGGTTTTCCATTTCGGCAAGAGTGCGCAGAAGCTTGTCCTTCAACTCCGCGTTTTCCTGCCGCAGCTTTTCCAAGACGGCGAAAGGATCTGGGTCGGAAGCCGTGGCTTGCGGGGCTGCGCCCGCCGTCTCCACATCGCCGAGGGCGCCATTTTGGCTCGTCGTGGCGGGGTCAAGTTCAGGCTTTTTTGTGTCGTTCATGATCACTCTGTTAACTGGCGGATTTCGATAACTCGCATGGCGAGGATATCCGTTTTCCCACCGCCAAAATCAAGGCCGAACGCTGCGATGCGGCACTTTTCGGGAAATGCCATCAATGGGCGGCGGAGCGCGACGGCCCGCCCGCCCCCATGCCGGGGACCGGGCGGACCTCCCTCGCCGGCTCGAAAATCCGTAAGATCGACCGGCGGATGGACTCTTGCTTCTGCGCGGAGGTTATTTTTTCTCCCGTGAAATCCGTCACATAAAACACGTCGGCGGCTTTTTCACCAAATGTCACAATATGGGCCGAGGCGATATTCAGGCTGAGCCTCGACAAAATCGCGGTCAATTCATAAAGCAGGCCGGGCCGGTCGAGCCCGGTGACTTCAAGAACCGTGAAACGGTTGGACAACGTGTTGTCGATTGAGACTTCTGGATGGATACGAAACACGCTGCGGTCGGGTCCGGCCTGCGGCGTCCGCGCGGCAATCATGTCCTGCAGCCGGACTTGTCCGCTCAGCGAGCGCTCGATTGCCAGAACGATATTTCCGGCCCGCCGCAATTCGTCTTCGTCATAGCGGAAAGCCCGTGACATGAAGATGGTATCGACGGCCATGCCGTCGGCGGTCGTGAACACTTGCGCGTCAACGATATTGGCTCCGGTCGCGGCGCAGGCTCCGGCGATAATCGACAACAGTCGGGCGTGGTCGGGGGCGATGATCGTGAGTTCGGTCACGCCCCGCTCGGGATCGGTGCGGATGTGGGTCATCGGCGCTGTTGCCTCCACCTCCGTCATGTTCAAATGCTTGGCGTGCAACAGCTTCTGTTCCAAAGTTGCCTTGAGCCAATAGGCTTGCGGCAGCCGTGCCGCATAGGCATCGAAATCAAGGCTTGACCATTCTGGCAGCGCCTGGCGCAATTGCGCGCGCGCTTTTGCGACGCGCTCCTTGCGGTCGATCGCCGAATGGCCGCCGGCAAGCACGACCTCGGTCTCCCAGTAGAGGGTACGAAGCAGTTCGGCCTTCCAATTGTTCCAGACACCGGGACCCACGGCGCGGATGTCGCAGACGGTTAAAACGAACAGCATCTTGAGCCGTTCGAGTGTCTGCACGAGGCTGGCGAAGGTCGCGATGGTTTTGCTGTCGCTCAGATCGCGCCGCTGCGCGGTGTCCGACATGACCAAATGGTTCTCGACGAGCCAAGCCACGGTCTCGGTCTCCGCTTCCGTGAGGCCGAGACGCGGGCAAAGCGTCCGCGCAACCGCAACCCCGGCGCTTGAATGGTCTTCCAATCGCCCCTTAGCAATATCGTGCAGGAACAGCGCTAGAAACATCGCTCTCCGGTTGGCGATCGTCGGCAAAATCTCGCTCGCCAAGGGGAGTTCCGCGGTAACTCGTTGCGCTTCGATCTCGGCGAGATTGCCGACCGCGCGCAATAGATGCTCATCGACCGTATAATGATGGTACATGTTGAATTGCATGAGCGCGACGATGCGGCCGAATTCCGGAATGAAGCGGCCAAGCACACCAGCCTCATTCATCAGCCGCAGAACGATTTCCGGCTCGTTGCGGGACGTCAATATGCCAAGAAACAGGCGGTTGGCTTCCGGGTTGGCGCGAAGCTTCGCGTTGACAAGTTTGAGGGCGCGAGTGACGTGCCGGGTCGCGTCCGGATGAATCGCAAGACCATTGCGGTCGGCAACGGAAAAAAGCCGGATGAGATTGACGGGATCGAGGGCAAAAACCTCCGGCCCGGTGACCGTGACGCGGCCATTTTCGACTTCGAAATCGCCGGTTGCGATGGCCTCCTGCTTACGCCGGAAGGGCGAAAATCGAGCCAGTCTCGGGGAAGGCTTTGCTTGCCTTTCCTCGAGCGCCGCGCAGACGATCGCAGTCAGATCGCCGACATCCTTGGCAACCAAAAAATAATGCTTCATGAACCGTTCGACGCTTGCTAGACCGCTGCGCTCCGAATAGCCGAGGAGCCCGGCGATTTGGCGCTGGTGGTCGAAGCTCAACCGTTCTTCCGGCCTGCCCGTCAGAAAATGCAGATGGCAGCGTACCCTCCACAAAAACTCCTCGCAGCGGCGGAACAACCGGTATTCGGAACGTGAGAACACGCCGGCGCCAACAAGATCGGCCGCTTCCCGCAGCCGGTAGACATATTTGGCGATCCAAAACAGAGTATTGAGATCGCGCAGGCCGCCTTTTCCATTTTTAACATTTGGCTCGACAAGATAGCGGGATCGGCCCGCCTGGGCGATGCGGGCGTCGCGTTCGGCGAGTTTGGCCGTGACGAATTGACTTGCAGTCGATTGCACGATCTCGCGTTCGAAGCGTGCCCGCATGCTCTCGAATAAAGGCGGGGCCCCGAGGATCAATCGGGCTTCGAGGAGCGCGGTCCGGACGGTCATGTCGTCGCGCGCCTGAGCCAAGCACTCCTTGACCGTGCGCGTCGAATGTCCAACTTTTTGACCGAGATCCCAAAGCATATAGAGGATCGCCTCGGCGATCCGTTCGCCGCACTGACGCGAGCTTGGGGATAGGAGAAACAGAAGATCGATGTCCGACCCTGGCGCGAGGGTGGCCCTGCCATAGCCCCCAACTGCCGCGATCACGAAGTCTTCCGGCGGGGGACTCGCCGACCCTGGATAAACGTAAGTGGTGACATAGGCGAAAATTTCGCGGATCAGAGCATCTTCGATTTGCGCCAAACGGCTAGCGCAGGCGAGGCCGCCACTATCCGCCAGGAACGCCGTATGGGCCAGTTTGCGCCCCTGATCCAAGGCCTCGCGGAAGAGAGCAACCACTTGCTTGCGCACGTCTTGGGGCGGCTTGCCCTCCGCGTGGAGCGTGGCGATTTTGACATGCAGCACCGCCCGCGCGAAGTAAGCTCCTTGGGGCAAGCCTATCCGTTGGCGCCGAAGCCGGACCGGCGACTGTGTATCGAGCAAGGCGTTCATTGAGTCCGAATTGATGGGGAGGAGCGGACATTCCGCGGCTTCTCCGGATGTTCCGGGACCTCTTTCCCCGTAGCTAATGTGGGCGCAGATACGCTGGATGGCAAGCCCGCGCGCAATTTCGCTTCGATTGCGTCCCAGATCGCGACCGAAAGGTCCGGCCCGCCAAGTTTTTTAATCGCCCTGATGCCCGTCGGCGAGGTCACGTTGATTTCCGTCAAATAACCATCAATCACGTCGATGCCAGCGAAAAGTAAGCCGCGCCGTTTGAGCTCGGGGCCAAGCACTGAGCAAATCTCGTGTTCCCGCGGCGTGAGGGCCGCCGCTGCCGCGGCGCCGCCACGCACCAGATTGGCGCGGATGTCGTCGGCGGCCGGAACCCGGTTGACCGCCCCAGCCGCGACGCCATCAACGAGGACGATTCGCTTATCGCCCTCCGCCACCTGCGGCAAAAAGCGCTGGACGACCCATTGCTCGCGAAACGTCGCCGCGAAAAGATCGAACAGCGAGCCCAAATTCGGGTCACGACGGGTAATCTTGAACACCGCCGCACCACCATGCCCATGCAGGGGCTTCATCACCGCTTCGCCATGCTCATCGAGAAACGCGTCGATGGCAGGCCTGTCGCGGGTGATCAAAGTCGGTGGCATAAACTGCAGAAAATTCATGACAAATAGCTTTTCCGGCGCGTTGCGCACGCTCGCTGGATCATTGACGACAAGGACTTTTGGCTGCAGCTGCTCAAGCAGATGCGTCGAGGTAATATAAGCAAGATCGAAGGGCGGGTCCTGCCGCAAAAGCACTACATCAAGCGAGGCAAGATCGACCGGTTTGACATCTCCCAGGGTAAAATGATCGCCTGGGATATCGCGAACCTCGACCGCCGCCGCCCTGGCCACCACGCGCCCGCCGCTCAGCGAAAGCTTGTCAGGAGTATAATATAGCAGCTTATGGCCGCGAGCACTGGCTTCCAGCAGCAGGGCGAAGGTCGAATCACCGGCAATATTGATCTTGTCGAGTGGGTCCATTTGGACTGCGACATTCAAGACCATCGACATTCTCCCGATCAGGCGCGGCGAAAGACCCGTTCGGCGCATGGCGCATGGTCAAGGGCATTCGTCAAGAGCGCCGGCTTTGACGCGCCATGATCCCGCTTAGGGTTCCGCCGATTGGCCGCGGCGGCGGCGGAATATCCAGAAAAACGCCGCGATGACGAAAGGCACGGAGATCGCCGTCGCGAGGACCGGATCGAGCCTGTCGATTTCCCGGTGCAGTCCCTCGAAAACGAGATGCAGTATCGCAAGGACATAATAGGAAATGGCGCCGATCGAGACGATCTTGACGGCCTGCTGCAATTTTAGCTGCAAGCGGAACCGGTCGTTCATCTTGCTCAAAAGATCCTTGTTTTGCGTTTCGAGTTCAATATCGACGCGGGTCCGCAGAAGCTGCGCCGCGCGGGCGAGCTTGCGGGAGAGATTTTCCTGGCGTTCCTCGGTCGAGGCGCAGGTGCGGATCGCGGGGGTGAGCCTGCGGGTCAGGAAGGCTTTCAAGGTCGGCAAGTCCGGCAATGCCACTTCGGCCAGCGCGTCGAGCCGGAGAGTGACAAGCTCGTAGTAGGCGCGAGTCGCCCCGAACCGGTAGAGACTTTGCGCGGCGCCCGCCTCGAGTTCGGCGGCAAGCGCGGTCAATTGGCCGAGCAACTCGCGGCTCGCCTCCAATCCTTCCCCTTCCTGGATTCGCTGGACGAGAAGCGGCAGTTGCATTTCGATGCCTCGGATGGCCGGGGCGGCCGCTTCGGCTTCCGGAAGTCCCAACAGCGCGAGCGTGCGGTAGGTTTCGACTTCAAGCAGCCGGCGCACCAGCATTCCGGCTTCGCCCGGCGTCAATCGCTGATCGAGGACGAGGAGGCGCACGAACCCGAAGGCGTCGGGATGAAAATCAGTGGCGGCGATGGCGGCGCCATCCACAACCTCAGACGCCGCCAGCCGGCTCGGCTCGAACAGGGAGCGCCATTGCTCATCACATTGGCCTTCTGGCAAAAGATGCAGGTCGGCGGCAACTAGCAAGGGACCCGGCTGCGGCAGAAGACGCATGAAGCTTGAAAGTTCATCGGCCCCGGGCTGGAACACCAGACGCCGCTTGCCGTCCAAATTTGCCTTGCCCGCGCCTTGCGGAAGGTCCCAAGTATAGGTCATGAACTCGCCATGATGCTCCCAGCGCAAAATGGCTGTTGGCAATTCGACCCAATGCTGTTTTGCATCCGGGACAGGCACGGCACAGGCACGGTCCAGACAAAAGGCCGCAAGCGCCTGACGGGCCTTGGCAGCGGCGGCTGGATCGGTCATGAACGCAAAGTGCAGGATGCGTTTCGAGCCCGTCATCGGTACGAACGGCCGCGCATGGAGTTCGGCGAGGACCCGGCCGCGCAACGCATGCGGCGTGAACGCCGGGGCGGGGAAGGTTTTTTCGTTGGTCACCCGGCGGCTCTCCTGGCAGGCATGGGATTGAGCAGTTAAGACGGAACAGCGATGGGGGACGCGAGCGTGGCGCCGGGCTATCCGCGCATATGTCCCGCATCCCTTGCCACGCTTGATGTGAAATATAAAGAGGCCATTGACCGCCTCCTGATATTCCAGCGTGTCTCCCGTCTCGCGCAAAAGATGCGGGATGTCGATGGTGGCGAGCGGATCGCTGCATTCGACCGTCAGCCGCGCGCCATCGGCCAGCCGCCTGAGCATCTTGCGGGTGCGCAGGACCGGAAGCGGACAGGTCAAGCCGCGCAGATCGAGGGTTATCGAGTGAATTCCGGTCGTCATGCATGTGCCGCCATTGGCCGAGGCTGGAAAATCCTAGTAGATTGCAAGCATCGAAGCCAGAATGGAGCTGGAGGGTGACATTGGATAAATCGCACGCGGCGCTTGTTGCCGCGCGCTTCGGGCCGCGCGCTTGGGCCTATGTCGCGAGCGCAGTTCACGCGAGAGGTGCGGATCTCGATCACATCACCGGGATCGTTCGCCGCCATCCGGCCGCGCGTGTTTTGGACCTTGGATGCGGTGGCGGCCATGTAACCTTTCACGTGGCGCCGCATGTCCGCCAGGTGATCGCCTATGATTTATCGACAGAGATGCTCGATGCGGTCACGCGCGTCTGCCACGAACGCGCCCTCGTCAATGTGACCGCGCGGCAAGGCTCGGTGGAGCAACTGCCCTTCGACGATGCCTCCTTCGATTTTGTCATAAGCCGTTACAGCGCACACCATTGGCATGATTTTCGCGGCGCCTTGCGGCAAGCAAGACGCATTCTCAAACCGGGCGGTCTCGCTATCTTTGTTGACGTGGTTTCTCCCGGCGGCGCTTGCGCATTGCTGGATACTTATTTGCAAACTGTCGAATTGTTGCGCGACCCTTCGCATGTCCGGGATTACTCAACTGGCGAGTGGCGCCGCTCCCTGACCGATGCGGGCTTTGCCCCAAGCGTCGTCACCAAGGCGCGTCTTCGCATTGAGTTCTTCAGCTGGGTCGAACGCATTGAGACACCCGATATTCACATCCAGGCGATCCGTTCCCTTCAAGCGAACATGGCGGCCGACGTCATTGACTATTTTGCAATTGAGCCGGACGGGAGTTTTTCGGTGGACACAATGATGCTCGAAGCATCGTGAAAGAAGGAACGGTTTTGGGATGCGGGTGATTGGTCTTGCGGGCTGGAGTGGCGCGGGTAAGACGACGTTGATCGTCAAGCTCATTCCGTTTCTTTGCCAGCGCGGTTTTTCGGTCTCGACGCTCAAACATGCGCATCACGCGTTCGATGTCGATCAGCCGGGTAAGGATTCCTATTTGCATCGGGATGCAGGTGCGCGCGAGGTTCTTGTCGCCTCGGACAAGCGCTTTGCATTGATGCATGAATTGCGCGGCGCTCCGGAACCGACACTCGCCGAACTCTTGCGTCGCATGAGCCCAGCCGATCTCATTCTTATCGAGGGCTACAAGCGCGACCCCCATGTCAAAATCGAGGTCCACCGGGAGGCGAATGAGAAACCCTGGCTCTACCCCCAGGACAACAGCATCGCCGCCGTTGCCACCGACGCACGGGAAGGCGTTCCCAGCCACTTGCCGCATGCGCACCTTGACGATATCCATGCCATCGCGGGCTTGCTGCTGGCGCTTGCCCGCCCGGTCGAGGAGATGCTGTGGCGAATCACCGGGGCGTGAGGCTGTGAGGCAGCTTCGAACTTCCATCGTGCGGCATGCGCCGCCGTTCCGGCTCTGCCATAAAACGCGGCCCTGCCGTTTCCGTGGCGAGTCACAGGATCAATATGGATTGAGGGGGTAAGGCCCGCAGCCTAGAGGAACGGCCGCCGATGCTCTATCTATGGATCATGCTGGGAAGCTCGCTGGGCGGCGCCGCGCGCTACTGGGTCTCGGGCGTCATCGCAAACCGCATCGGGGAAACCTTTCCCTGGGGCACGATGCTCGTCAACATATCCGGCTCGTTTGTCATCGGCTTCTTCGCCGCACTGACCGGCCCCGATGGGCGCCTGTTGATCGGCACCACAGCCCGGCAATTCGTGATGATCGGCCTTTGCGGCGGCTATACGACCTTTTCGTCCTTCAGTTTGCAAACGCTCAACCTCACCCGGGACGGCGAATGGTTGCGGGCCGGGGCCAATGCGGTTCTCTCGCTGACCCTTTGTTTTTTGGCGGTGTGGCTCGGCCACATCCTCGCAACCTTTTTGAACCAAATGAAGGGAGGTTGACGCGATGCAAATCCAAGAGATTTCCGCTGCAGGTTCCGCTTGCTTGTACGGAAATATCTAAACCTTGCCACGGATCGATTCTGGGTTAGAATTGCGTCCTCGAACGGGGATGGAGTCCCCCAAAATTGCCGAAGAGGCTGATGACTCCTGCCACGCAACAACGGGCAGGAGATTGCTGTGTGTCTCTCAGTTATTGTGGATTTTCCGGCTTTTTCGTTCATGCCGATGTCCGAAGGCCAAGGCTTTCGGGTCGCCAGGGCCTGCGTGCCGTGTGCTCGTCACCCCTTCAAGCGCGAGGGTGAATCATGACTGGCGTTTGGGCACTCGCATCCCTGTGGCTAGGTCTCGCGCTGATCGCGAGCCTGTTTTCGATCTGGTTCCGCGTCTCGACGGCGCTGTCCGAAATCATTGTTGGAACAGTCGCGCAATTGATCATTGGCGCCGTCGTTGGCTCGGCCGTGCTTGGGACCGACGAGTCCTGGGTCAAGTTTCTTTCGGGAATAGGCGCAATTGTCCTGACGTTTCTCGCGGGCGCCGAACTCGACCCGCAGGTTTTCAAACTGAAATGGAAGGAAGCGGCCACGATCGGGCTCGCGAGCTTCTTATTCCCATTTCTGGGATGCGCGGCTGCGGCGCATTATTTGCTCGGCTGGAACGTCATGCCGAGCTGGCTTGCCGGGGTCGCCATGTCGACGACCTCGGTGGCAGTCGTTTATGCCGTCATGCTGGAATTCGGCTTCAATACCACCGAATATGGTAAGACGATTTTGGCCGCATGCTTTGTGACCGACCTCGGGACGGTCGTCGCGCTTGGTCTCATCTTTGCTCCGTTCACGATTAAAACATTGATCTTCCTTGGTGTGGGCGCCGTTGTCTTCACCGTGCTTCCGTGGCTCACGCCGCGCTTCTTCAAACGGTATGGTGGCCGGCCTTCCGAGCTTGAGACAAAATTTCTGCTGTTTTGCCTGCTTGGTATGGGCGCGCTCGCCGCCTGGGCCGACAGCGAAGCGGTACTCCCCGCCTATCTCATCGGAATGGTGCTTGCCGGAACCGTCGGCAAAGATCACGCATTGGTCCGACGCTTGCGCGCGCTAACGTTCGGCCTGCTGACGCCGTTCTATTTTATCCGCGCCGGTTCCTTTGTTTCGATCCCGGCGCTGATCGCTGCACCCGCTGCTTTCTTTTTTTTCCTGATTATCAAGATCGCTACCAAAGTCATCGGCGTATATCCGGTCACGCGGCTCTTTGGCTCTCCGAACCAGGAAGCGATGTACACGACCCTCCTGATGTCCACGGGATTAACCTTTGGGACAATCTCATCCCTCTTTGGCCTCTCCCATGGGATCATCGACAAGAGCCAATACTCGGCGCTTGTCGCAACCGTCATTGCAAGCGCTGTCATCCCGACGGTGATTGCCAATGCATTTTATCTGCCGCACCATCTCAGGCCCAGCAGCGAGGCGGAGGATACACCAGCCAGACAGGCGGGCGTTGTTCCGATCCAGCATGGGATCGATAAATCGGTTGATCCGGGAGGCGTTTGATGTTCAGCAGAATCCTGCACGCCAACGACGGCTCGGAACATGCGTTTCACGCGCTCACCCTCGCGATTGCGATCGCCAAACAAAATGAGTCGTCCCTTCACATGGTCTCAGTCGAAGAAATCGATTATATGCCGGAATTCGTTGAAGAAGTCCGGGAAGAAACAGGAAGCGCCGCGCGGCGCTTCCACAGCGTTCTCCAGCGCGCCCGAGCGATGGCGGACGAAAGCCAAGTGAAACTCACGACTCATGTGATCGCCGGGCACCCGGTGCGTAGTATTGTCACGCTTGCTGGCGATCTCAAGGTGGAATTGCTTATTATCGGAGCCAGAGGTCATTCCGCGTTGTATGAGCGGCTGGTCGGAAGCCGCGCGGATCGCATCATGCACCTTGCCCCATGCCCGGTGCTCATCGCGAAGTGAGGAGTTTGACGAAATGCAAATCCCGCGCGATGCCATGCTGCTGCGGATCTTTATCGGCGAGGACGATCGCCACGACCATCAGCCGCTGTACGAGGCGATTGTCATGAAGGCGCGCGAGATGCATTTGGCCGGCGCCACCGTGCTGCGCGGCCCGATGAGCTTTGGTCATTCGAGCCGGGTACACACCACCAAGATTCTCCGGCTCTCGGAGGATCTGCCGTTCGTCATCGAGATCGTCGATAGCGAGGAAAAGATCAACGCCTTTCTGCCGGTGCTGGACTCCATGATGGCGAGCGGGCTTGTCACCCTGGAGAAGGTGCAAGTCCTGCAATATGGCTCGACTGCCAAGACGCAGGGAAGCTAATCGGGACGTCCGCATGCCGGACGCCCCGGTGGTATGACCGGTCCCGCCCACAACGGAGCACGCCATGTCGAAAATGCGCGCGATAATTGTTCCTGAACCCGGCGGGCGCTTCCTCATGGTGGAGCGCGATCTTCCCGAACCCGGCCGGCACGAGGTCCGCATCCGCGTCCACGCCTGCGGCGTTTGCCATAGTGACTCCGTCATCGTCGGAGGCCTCATGCCAGGGCTCAGTTACCCGCGCATTCCCGGCCATGAAGTGATTGGCGTGATCGACGCCTTGGGTCCGGACGTAGATGGCTGGGAGGTGGGCACGCGGGTTGGGGTGGGCTGGTTCGGCGGTTCGTGTGGCTATTGTGGCCATTGCCGGCGGGGCGACGCTTTTGCCTGCGAAAACGTTCACGGCGCCACTGGCATCACCCGCGATGGCGGCTATGCCACCCATATGCTGGCGCTCACCTCGGCCCTGGCGCATGTCCCGGAGGCCTTGGACTCCGTGGAGTCGGCGCCGCTCTTATGTGCCGGAATCACTACCTTCAACGCGCTCCGGAACTGCGGCGCGAAGCCGGGCGATCTCGTGGCGATCCATGGCGTCGGCGGTCTCGGCCATCTCGGCATCCAATTCGCCGCGAGGTCGGGATTCCGGACCGTGGCAGTCAACCGGGGGCGCGACAAAGAAGCCCTGGCGCGATCCCTGGGGGCGCACGACTACATCGACAGCGACGCGGGCGATCCTGCCCAAGCGCTGCTGGCCATGGGCGGCGCCAAGGCCATTCTTGCCACCGTGACAAACGCCGAAGCCATGCAAGCGATCTCGGGCGGCCTCGGTGTCAATGGAACCTTGATGGTCATTGGTGCCGTCGGCGCTCTGACGATCAATTCTCTGGACCTCCTCGGGAAACGCGCTTCGGTGCGGGGCTGGTATTCGGGCACTGCGGCCGACTCGGAAGATACGCTCTCGTTCAGTCAGCTCAACAAGATCGCCTCGATGAATGAGATTTATCCGCTCGAAGAAGCCCAGGCCGCCTATGACTGGATGATGAGCGGCAAGGCGCGCTTCCGGGTGGTTCTCAAGATCGACGGGTAGACATTCAGTTCCTCGACATTACCGCCAATAGCTGCCGGTTGTGTTTGAATGGCGCATTGGTTAAGATTTTGGCGTGGGGGAGAGCGAGGTGTTACGCCCGTCGTGACCCTCGTTATGCAAAATTACTAAATATCGATTGTTTCCGCACGGCGTCTCGGCCGAGCGTAGCCTTATCAACGCGTTACGGGGTAATGAGCATGAGCACGTCAATCGCCGCGTCATCGCCAGGCATTCTTGAACGGGATAGAATTATCGCTAAGGCCGGGTTTAACCGCTGGCTCGTGCCTCCCGCCGCGCTTGCTATCCATTTGTGTATCGGCATGGCTTATGGGTTCAGCGTCTTCTGGCTGCCGTTGTCGCGCGCGGTAGGAACCGCGACGGGCGCCAAGGTGCCAGCCTGCGCCGGCGCGGCGACGACATTTTTGGAGAAGACTGCCGGAACCTTGCATGCGCTGACGGCCAGGGATTGCGAATGGACCCAGTTTGATCTTGGCTGGATGTTCACGCTGTTTTTTGTTCTGCTCGGCTCTTCCGCCGCGATCTGGGGCGGCTGGCTAGAGCGGGTTGGTCCCCGCAAGGCGGGCGTTTACGCGGCGCTCTGCTGGTGCGGTGGCTTGATGATCTCGGCGGTCGGGGTCAACTTCCATCAACTGTGGATGCTCTGGATCGGTTCGGGCATCATCGGCGGCATGGGACTTGGACTTGGCTATATTTCGCCGGTCTCGACCCTCATCAAATGGTTCCCGGACCGGCGTGGCATGGCCACGGGCATGGCGATTATGGGGTTTGGCGGCGGCGCCATGATCGGCTCGCCGTTGGCGACTCTTTTGATGAATTATTTCAAGACTCCAACCTCGGTCGGCGTATGGCAAACCTTTGTCGTCCTTGGGCTTGGCTATTTTGTTTATATGATCGCGGGCGCCTTCGGGTACCGGCTGCCGCCAGACGGCTGGCGCCCTGAGGGCTGGACGCCATCCACGGTCCAAAAGGCGATGATCACGTCACACAATGTCGATCTCAAGGACGCCCACAAGACTCCCCAATTCTGGCTGATCTGGGCCGTGCTGTGCCTCAATGTGTCAGCCGGGATCGGCATCATCGGCGCCGCCTCGCCAATGCTTCAGGAAACCTTCGGCGGGACGTTGTTCCGTGATCCCTCGGTTGGTTTCAGCCAGTTCACGGATGCGCAAAAGACTTTGGCGGCGGCGATCGGCGGCGGCTTTGTCGGCCTGTTCTCTTTGTTCAACATCGGCGGCCGGTTTTTCTGGGCGACGCTCTCCGACAAAATTGGCCGCAAGACAACCTATTTTGCCTTCTTTGTCCTTGGCTTCCTCTGCTATTCAGCCGCACCAACGCTGGCGGGCCTGAAGGCGGTGGGGATTTTCGCCGCGGCGTTCTGCCTTATCGCCTCCATGTATGGGGGCGGATTTGCGACGGTGCCAGCCTATCTCGCCGACATGTTTGGCACGCGGTATGTCGGTGCTATTCACGGCCGCTTGCTCACCGCATGGTCAACCGCTGGCATCGTCGGTCCGGTTATCGTCAACTATCTGCATGATACGCGGGTGGCGGAAGGCGTTCCGCGCGACCATGTGTACCCCTATATCTTTTATGTTTTGGCGGCTTTGCTGGCCGTGGGGTTCGTGTGCAACGCGCTGATTCGTCCGGTCTCTCCCAAATGGTATATGAAGGACAACACCCCGCAAACGGCGCTCGCGGGCGCAAAGGTGGTGTTCAAGTCCTATGGAATTGGCCGCGGCGGCCTTGATGCGAAAGCGGGCTTGGCTTGGGCGGCGGTTGGAATCCCACTTGCCTGGGGCGTCTGGAAAACGCTTGAGAACGCCGCAAAAATTTTTCAGTAGAACAAGTCGGGCGGCCACATACAGTCAGTCGCGGAGGATCGCTGCTTGAAGATCTCGCCAGCTGCCCACCCAGCACAAGCCGGGTGGGCAGCTTGCGGGTTTCGCCTACCAAACGAAAAGCAGATCAAACGCGCTGTCTTTTAGCACGCCTCCTGTACCGCCACCACCATAGCAGTTGACCGTCGCGGTGAAATCCGCTCCGCCCGTGCCCCAGCCTGCGACATGGCAGGAGCCATTATTGCCAAATCCATATGCCGAGACTTGCACGTGGCCACCGGCACCCCACTGGCTGCCGCCGCCGACACCGGTGCATGTGACCGTATAGGTGCCGGTCGCAGTCTTGGTAATGCTGATGCCGCCGGCTCTATTCTGCGCGTTAAACGAATAAGTCGCGCTTGGCTGGTAGGGTACGTTGATCGTTGGCGAAGCATTATTTGCCCAGGCATAGCACATCACATTCGCGCCCCGGCCCGGATCGGCGAATGACGGTGTCGCCCAAAATGCGCAGCCAAGAGCGGCTGCGGCTGCTGTGAAGAAAAATCGTCTTGGGAAATTTCTCATGATTAATTACTCCCTAAAAAAACGCCGCATGGCCCGGTTTGATTGCCACCAAACCAGTTGCTTTGCGTCCCCTGATCAGGAGTAGTGCCAGTTACAATCGATAGGGAGGGAATTTAGGCGGCGCGCAACGCCTTATGTGCCATCGATGGTCTGCAAGCGTACTTCAATTTGACCTGCCGCCTCTTTTCTAGTGTTTCCCTTCGGGGGATGGCGGGATGCTGCCGGAGTCACCCGGCGGCGTGTCCAGCAAGGCCAAATCCTTCTTGCTCGCATGAATCTCCCGTTCAAGATGCAGCAGCACGGCGCGGCTGTGGCCGCCCGCTGAACTGCGTGTTGCCGAAAGTGTTTTTTCTGCTTTTTCGAGGCGGGCTTTGATTTGTCGGCGGCGCGTGTGAGGATCGTGCGGCATCTGGTTTCCCCCGGTCTTTTGCCGGGGCACGCGCAACTGCGCGTTGCCGCCGAACGAAAGGGATCAGACACCGAGCTTGCGGCGGGAGTACGGCAAAGCTGTTCGAGGCGAACCCCGCAACCCGTGACGCGTCAGCAGCTATCGTCACGATCGCGCCATAAGTCCGATGGCGAAACCATAAATCCGCACCCGGCTTGGCTCCGGCATCGCGGCGAGCGTTTCCAGATAGATTTGCCCGGCCTGGCACAGTTTTTCGTCGGCGAGAGGCGGCTCGCTCACCTTTCCATCGAGCAGCGCCTCTATCTCCGGGGTGCCAAGACCATTGCCGCGCAACGCCTTTTCGAGTTCGGCGAAATCCCGGTCGGTTGGCGCCGGCCGGTCCACCTGTTTCACTTCGCCGTCGTGAATGGCGTCAATGCCGGCGATCCCCAAGGCGGTCACCAGTCCACGGTTTTGCGCCGAGAATTCATAGAGGCCGGGACTTTCGGCGTGATTGAGAAAACTGACGCAGAGATGCGGGTCCTTACTGGAGAGCGCCCGTAGCATGGAGGCCTGCAGTTCAAAGATGTGTTCCAGCGCCGGACTGCCGGCCTTGGAGGCAAGAATGCCGCGCGTCCGGCGCAGAAAACGGCCAGCTTCCTCCACCAAGATGTCGGGGCTTCGAGGCTCGTCATTCGCGGCAAGGCGCTTTGCGTAAGCTGCCAAGAAGGCCTCATATTCCGCCGGGAAGACGCTCTTCAGATGTTCAAAAAAAGCCGCGTAGTCAGGAGCCGCCGCGAGTTTTTCTTCGAGTCCATGCCGCGCCGCGGCGATTTCGGCGTCCGAGGAGTCACTGCCCGCGATCAAGGATGGGGAGTGCTTTTCGGGCCGCAACGCCTTTTGGAGTAAGGCGGCGCCGGCGACGATCCCAGCGAGGGCGGCAAGGCCCAAAAGCACGAGCCGCAAGATATGCACGCGCGGATCTCCCATGCCGGCCACTTCAATCGAACCCGGACTTTGCCCAAAACGGCGAAGCCCGGCAAGCCCGTTCCTGGTTTCGCTCAAAACGCCGGGAAATTTGGCGGTCTTTCGGATGGGTTTTCATTCCCGGACTTGACGAACCGCCGGTCAACCCGCCAGTTTGCGGCGCAACAAGGGCTGATGGGACGCATGATGACCGAGACTACGCCGGAAGACCGCCGCCATTTGAAAAACCGCACGAAACTGGTCCACGCCGGGCGCCATCCGAGCGAACAGCACGGCTTTGTCAATACACCGGTCTATCGCGGATCCACCGTGCTGTTTCCGACGGTGGAGGATTTTTCGAAGCGCACGGCACGGTGGACTTATGCGACCCAAGGGACCCCGACAACAACGGCGCTGGAAACGGCGTGGACGGAATTGTCGGGTGCGGCAGGAACCGTGCTTGCCCCGTCGGGCCTTGCCGCAATTACCCTCGCACTGTTCGCGGCGGTCAAATCCGGTGACCATATTCTCGTGACGGACGCTGTTTATCGTCCTTCGCGCATCTTTTGCGATACGGTTTTGCGCCGGATGGGCGTCGAGACGACTTATTATGATCCGGCGCTTGGGGTTAGCATCGAATCCTTGATCCGGCCGAACACCAGCGTGATCTTCGTCGAGACGCCGGGCTCCCAGACCTTTGAAGTCCAGGACGTTCCCGCGATTGCCGAAGTGGCGCGGGCAAAGCAGATTTGCCTCATTCTCGACAATACATGGGCGACGCCCTTGTTGTTTCCGCCGCACGCGCGCGGTGCTGACATGGCGGTCGAGGCCGGGACCAAATATCTCGGCGGTCATTCCGACCTTTTGATAGGACTCGTATCCGCCAACGCGGATTGGTTTCCAAGGCTCCGGGCGACGTTTGACGCGTTTTCGATGTGCGCCGGGCCGGAGGACGTCTTCTTGAGCTTGCGCGGCTTGCGCACGCTTGAACTTCGTCTCAAGGAAGCCGAACGGCAGGCACTCGACCTCGCCCGCTGGCTCGCCGCGCGCAAGGAAGTTGCCCAGGTTCTGCATCCAGCGTTTCCTTCTTGTCCGGGTCATATTTATTGGGAACGGGACTTTCTCGGCTCGTCCGGATTATTTTCAGTCCTTTTGCAGCCTTGTTCCCCCGCCGCCCTCGCTGCGATGCTCGACGGGTTGAAATTGTTTGGCATGGGCTTCTCTTGGGGCGGCTTTGAAAGCCTTGTCATCCCCTTTGATTGCCGGAGCTATCGCAGTGTGACGGAGTGGGATCCGCCAGGACCCGCCTTGCGCTTTTCCGTGGGTCTTGAGGACATAGAGGATCTCAAGGCTGATCTCGATGCCGGATTCGCCCGCTTGCGCAGTACAGCTTGAGCTTTATAGTCGAAGTTAATTGCTTATATATTAGGCATACGCCTAATAAGAGGGCTGTTGGTCCAAAGACGAGCTGAAACGAGGTCGAATTAAGACTGCAACCTTGAGACAACGCTGTAATTTCCTTTTCTGAGACTGGACCCGGCAATTTGTGCGTTTAAATAGGGTGATGTTAAATGAGTTGTGTGATCGTCCGAAGAGGCGGGAGGAGGATTGGAGCATGAGCATGAACCATGCTTATAGCGGCCCGGATGAACTCCCGGGGGCGTTTCCAATCTTTCCGCTCGCGGGGGCGTTGCTGCTGCCACGCGGCGAACTGCCTCTCAATATCTTTGAGGATCGCTATCTTGCCATGGTGGATGACGCCCTTAGAGGCCATCGGATCGTGGGCATGATCCAACCCGATCCCGAGGCTGGCGCCGGCTTGGGCGCGCCGGCGCTGTTTCCTGTCGGCTGTGCCGGCAGGATCACCCAATTCGCCGAATCCGGGGACGGGCGCTATCTGATTACGCTTACGGGGATTGCCAGGTTCAAGATCGCCGAGGAACTTGCCGGGACGACGCCATACCGTCAATGCCGCCCCGATTTCAGCCCCTTTACCGTTGATTTCAGTCCCCGCGTGGGGGAGGATCAGGTTGACCGGGATGGCGTCCTGCGCACGTTGCGCGATTTTGCTGAGACCAACCATCTCCAAGTCGACTGGAAGAGTATTAACAGCGCGCCGAACGAGGCGCTTGTCAACGCGCTCTCCATGATGAGCCCTTGCAGTCCCAAGGAAAAACAGGCACTGCTTGAGGCGCGGGATCTCAAGAGGCGGGCGGATGTGCTCGTCGCGATTACCGAAATCGAACTTGCGCGCGGAAAAAACGCGTCCGCGCCCCTCCACTAACGGCAAGTCCGGCGCGACAGCCACCGGAAACCCAAAATCTGGAGCATCGAGTTATGACGGAAAAACCGAAAGGTTCGGGCGGGAACAAGGCGCCGGAGCCATCGCGGATCGATCCGCGGCTGCTGGAAATTTTGGTGTGTCCGCGCACCAAGACGACTCTCGAATATGACGCGCAGAACCAGGAATTGATTTCGCGCGCGGCAAAGCTTGCCTATCCAATTCGCGATGGCATCCCGATCATGCTGCCTGAAGAAGCGCGGCCCCTCGAATAATCCGCGCCAGCCTCCCGAAACGCCTGTTCGGATAGATCGATCCGGTCTATTGATAAATGGCGTTTTATATCATTCGGGAGGAAAATCATGGTCCGCAACTATGCCGCCGCCGCTTTTGCGGCGGCAGCTATGCTCCTTGCCCAAGCGCAAGCCTGCACCGGCGTCCGGCTTATCGCGGAAGATGGCGGGGTGGTTCCGGGCCGCACCTTGGAATTCGGCTTCGATCTCAAATCGAACGTCATCGTCATTCCAAAGGGAACAACAATCACCGGCTCGACGCCCGATGGCGGCAAGGGACTCACCTACAAGACCAAATATGGCATGCTGGGCGCCGACGCGGTTGATTTGCCAGTCATTGTCGATGGCATCAACGATCAGGGGCTTTACGTCGGTATTTTCTATTTTCCCGGCTACGCCTCCTATGCGGATGCCAGCCCAGAAAATGTGCCGCATGCGATGGCGCCGCATGAATATGCCACTTGGATCCTGGGGAATTTCGCCAACATTGACGAGGTGAAAGCGAACTTCGACAAAGTCGCGCTCGTCCCTGTCGTCGTCGAGGCCATCAAACAAGCCGCGCCTGTGCATTTCGTCGTGCATGACCGCACCGGCAAATCCGTCGTCATCGAGCCCGTCGATCAAACCTTGAAAATTTACGACAATCCCCTGGGCGTCATGTCCAACGCGCCGACATTCGATTGGCACATGACCAATTTGCGAAACTACATCAATCTGACGGCCACCAATGTGCCGCCGGTCGATCTTGGCAAATTGCAGCTCGCGCAATTCGGCCAAGGAAGCGGCATGCATGGCCTTCCGGGCGATTTCACGCCGCCGTCGCGATTGGTGCGGGCGGTTGCCTTTTCGCAAGCCGCGATCCCTTCGCAAACCGCGCCGGAATCCGTGCTTCAGGTATTCCATATCCTCAACGCCTTCGACATTCCTCTTGGCGCTGTCCGCCAGGCCGAGGGCGGTGCGGCGGACGCGGATTATACGCTTTGGACGAGCGTTGCCGATCTGAAGAACCTGAAATGGTATTTCAAAACCTACAACGATCAATCGATCCGCGCCGTTGATCTTCCTGCCGCGATCGCCGCGGCAAAAGGCAAAACCAAGATCATCAAGATGGATTCGAAACAGCCCATCGAAGATCTTTCCAAATAGGGAACGGCCTCGCGAACCTGGCGCGAAGCCGCGCGGGCACCCCAATTATGCCCAACGGGTTCGCTACCGGTTCCGCTGATTCGCGCGCCGGGGCTGGCGAAGTCTCATGTGACAATCGCCGCCCCTAGATGCGAAGATGAGGAATGGAAGTGCGGCGTCTATGTCCCATGCGGTCGACCAGCTTTTGACGATCCTCGATCTCGAACGGATCGAGGAAAATATCTTTCGCGGACGGAGCCCGCAGGTTGGCTGGCAGCGCGTCTTTGGCGGCCTTGTGGTCGCGCAAGCCCTCGTTGCGGCAGCCCGCACGGTCGAGGCGCGGCCGCCGCATTCCTTGCACGGCTATTTTCTTTTGCCGGGCGATCCGGCGGTACCCATCGTCTATGAGGTGGACCGGATCCGGGACGGCAAGAGTTTTACGACGCGGCGTTGCAACGCGATCCAGCACGGGCGCGCGATCTTCTCGCTCTCTGCATCCTTTCAGATCGAGGAGCCGGGTCTTGAACATGCGGTTCCAATGCCCAAGGTGCCGTTGCCGGAAAGCCTGCCAAGCGAAGCCGAAATGCTAAGGCGTTTTGGGGACTCGATGCCGGATGCCATTCGCCGCTGGTTTGCGCGGGAGCGCCCCATCGAGCTGCGGCCGGTCGATCTTGCCCGTTATGTCACGCATGAAGCAGGTGCCACCGAACAATATGTGTGGCTCCGCGCGACAGGGCCGCTCCCGGATGATCCGGCCATCCACCGTGCGGTGCTTGCTTACCTGTCCGACATGACGCTCCTAGACGCCGCGCTGGGCGCGCATGGTCATTCTGTCTTCGATACGGGCCTGCAAGTCGCCAGCCTCGATCACGCTTTGTGGTTCCACCGGCCATTTCGTGCCGATGAGTGGTTGCTTTATGCTCAGGACAGCCCAAATTCCGGCCGCGCGCGGGGGTTCGCCCGTGGACTGATCTTCTCGCATGATGGTCGGCTTGTCGCGTCGGTCGCGCAGGAAGGTTTGATGCGGCCGAAGTCAGGAGCCCGCTAAGAGATAATCTTACAGTTGTCGAAATGCTATAGCCGTCATTCCTCTATGAGCATGGGCTTTCACAATCTCGTGACTGTAGCTTGGGGGTTTCAAGAGCTGCGGGCAGCAATTGGCCCAAGGCTTGCTATCAGCAAGCCAAGCACGGCCGCCATCCCGCGCCCGGCCTTGCGCCACAAATAAGTTCCCACCCGTTTCGAAGTTCCCAAGGTAGAGGCAAGCAGGAAAAGCAACATGAAAATAGTTACTGCGATCATCAAGCCGTTCAAGCTGGACGAGGTCCGCGATGCTCTCACGGCGATCGGTGCGCACGGCATGACCGTGACGGAGGTTAAGGGTTACGGCCGCCAAAAGGGTCACACGGAAATCTACCGTGGGGCGGAATATGCCGTTAGCTTTCTGCCTAAGTTAAAAGTCGAAGTCGCGGTGGCGTCCGATCTCATCAACCAGACCATCGATGCCATCACGACAGCGGCCCGGACCGGTGAAATTGGCGACGGCAAGATATTTGTCACCGCGCTCGATCAAGCGGTCCGCATCCGGACCGGTGAACGCGATCAAGAAGCCATCTAAGGCGCCTTCCTTCCAATTCGTTGTATCGCAGGAGTTGAATATGAATCTTCGTCTCGTTCCAAGGATTGCCCCAAGGGCGATCGGTTTAGGGCTGCTGCTGGCCGTGGGAGCGGCTGGTCTCGCCCATGCGGACGCCCCCGTCCCCAATAAGGGCGACACCGCTTGGCTGCTGACCTCGTCGGCGCTCGTCCTCATGATGTCGATTCCTGGCCTCGCGCTTTTTTACGGCGGCTTGGTCCGCACGAAAAACATGGCTTCGATTCTGTCGCAAGTCTTCGCGATTGTTGCAGTCGTCGGAGTCATCTGGGTGATTTATGGCTATTCGCTTGCCTTTACCGAAGGCAGCCACGAGTTGATTCCCTTCGCGGGAGGCGAGCATCCCTGGCTTGGCCTCCTCGAAGGCTTCCAGTGGAACAATCTCGTCGGCGGCTTGGACCGGGCCTTCCTCAAAGGACTGACCCCTGACTCCACCGCGGCGACATTTTCCAATGGTGTCGTGGTGCCTGAATACGCCTACATGGTGTTTCAGATGACCTTCGCGATGATCACGCCCGCGCTGATCATCGGCTCCATAGCCGAACGCATGAAATTCTCAGCGGTTTTCGTCTTTATCATTTTATGGGTGACCTTCATTTATTTTCCCATCGCGCACAGTGTTTGGTATTGGGCGGGTCCTGACACCATCGCCGATGCCGCGAAGGCCCTTCTCGACGCTCCGGACGATGCCGCCAAGGCCGCCGCACAGGCAAATCTCGACGCGGTGAACGCCAATGCCGGTAACTTCTTCAAAATGGGTGCTCTCGATTTCGCCGGCGGCACCGTCGTCCATATCAATGCGGGAATCGCCGGTTTTGTAGGCTGCTTGATACTTGGCAAGCGGATCGGTTATCCGCGCGATATCGAGCCGCCGCATTCGGTCACCATGTCGATGATCGGCGCCTCGCTTCTCTGGGTGGGCTGGTTCGGCTTCAACGCCGGTTCGAACCTTGAGGCGACGGGAGTGACCGCCCTCGCATTCGTCAACACCATGGTGGCAACGGCGGCGGCAACGCTCGGCTGGATGTTCTTTGAATGGGCGCTTAGGGGCAAGCCTTCGCTGCTCGGCATGATTTCCGGCGCGGTCGCGGGTCTTGTTGCCGTCACTCCAGCCTCTGGCTTTGCCGGACCAATGGGATCGGTGGTGCTCGGCTTCGTGGCCGGCGCGGCGTGCTTCTCCATGGTCTCTTATGTGAAGCCGCTGATTGGTTACGACGATGCCCTCGATGTCTTCGGCGTGCATTGCATTGGCGGCATCATCGGGGCGATCGGCACCGGCATTCTCGTCGCCCCTTATCTCGGCGGTGTCGGCCTCACCGACTATGCCGCCAAACCTGGCTTCGCGTCGCCGGGGGATTACGACATGAAGGCGCAAGTGCTGATACAATTGAAAACAGTTATCTTCACTTTGCTGTGGTCCGGAATCGGGTCGGCGATTCTTTACAAATTCGTCGATCTCATCATTGGCCTTAGACCAACGAAACAGGTCGAACTCGAAGGTCTCGACATCAACGATCACGGCGAGCGTGCCTACAATCCGTGACGAGGCTTTGCTGTCTAGGCTTTGCTCCTGCGCCTGGTTGTATTGACTATACGAATAGAAACCAGGGGCCGCGTTCCGCGGTCCCTGGTTCCGCCGGATCGGGGGGGCGCCGCGTCCGCCGACGAGTTTTATCATCGGATTGGCAGCGGCGGAACCTCCGCACTTTCTTTTGCCATTTTGAAGCGGCTCGCTTGCGTCCAGCAATCATTGGGGTGTGACGCATGGCTACATATAATATCGAAGCCGCTCTTGCCGCGCTCGACGCGCACAAACAATCTTTGGAGGGGCAATCGATCGCTGACTTTTTCCGCGATGACCCGGACCGGTTCGCGCGATTTCACGTCGAACTCGACGATCTTCTTTTCGACTATTCGAAACACCGGATCACCACAGCGACGCTCGGACTGCTCCTTGATCTCGCTCGGGCTGCCGGGGTCGAAGAGCGCCGCGCGGCGCTCTTTGCTGGCGAGCCGGTCAATAGCACGGAACACCGTCCCGCCCTGCACATGGCTTTGCGAAATCTTTCGGGCAGACCCATGTTCGCCGAAGGTCATGATGTCATGCCGGAGGTTCTGGCCGAGAGGGCCAAGATGGAAGCCTTCGCGGAATCCATCCATAATGGTGACGCAAAGTCGGCGAGCGGCGCGAGATTCACCGATATCGTGAATATTGGCATTGGTGGCTCGGATCTTGGCCCTGCCATGGCCGCGCGGGCGCTCGCGCCGTTCGTTCCCAACCGTCTGAGACTGCACACGGTTTCCAATGTCGATGGCGCCGATCTCGGCGATACCTTGAAACAGGTGCCGCTCGAAACGACGCTTTTCATTGTCTGTTCAAAAACCTTCACGACGATCGAGACCATGACGAATGCCGCCACCGCGCGGAAAGCCGTCGCGACGACGCTCGGCGAGGCGGCGGTCGGCGATCATTTTTGCGCCGTGTCCACCCAGCTCGATAAAATCGCCGCCTTCGGCATCAGAAGCGATCGCGTGTTCGGCTTTTGGGATTGGGTCGGTGGCCGCTATTCGATCTGGTCGTCGATTGGGCTCTTGCTTGCGATCGGAATCGGCAAGGAGAAATTTGACGAATTTCTGCGCGGCGGGCAAGACATCGACAGCCATTTCGTCGAAGCGCCCCTGGAGCGCAATATTCCGGTGCTGATGGCGCTGTTGGGAATTTGGTATCGCGATTTTTGGGGATACGCGGCGCATGCCGTTATCCCCTATGACGAGCGCATGGCGCGGTTTCCGGCCTATCTGCAACAGCTCGAAATGGAGTCGAACGGCAAGTCAGTGGAACTTTCCGGCGTCCGCGCACGGCTCGAAACCGCTCCGGTGATTTTCGGCGAACCGGGCACCAACGGCCAGCACGCTTTTTTCCAGATGTTGCATCAGGGCACCCAAATCGTGCCGATCGATTTCCTTGTCGCAGTCCTGCCTTTGTGCGCGGATATTGAGCATCACAATTTGCTGTTCGCCAATTGCCTGGCTCAGAGCCAGGCCTTGATGCAGGGACGGCCGCTTGCCGAGGTGAAGGAGAAATTGGCCGCGCAAGGATTGAGCACCGAGGCGATCGAGGCGCTCGCGCCGCATAAGGTCTTCGATGGGAATAGGCCCTCCAGCACGTTCCTCTACAAGCAAATGTCGCCGCGATTGCTCGGCCAATTGATCGCTCTTTATGAGCATAAGGTTTTTGTCCAGGGCGTGATTTGGAACATCAATTCCTTCGATCAATGGGGCGTCGAACTTGGCAAGGAACTCGCTAATAAGTTGACCCCGGTTGTCGCCGACCCGCGCCGCCCGACGGATGGGTTCGACGCTTCGACCGCCGGTCTCATCGCGGCGGCGCGCGCCTATCGCGGCGGCTGACCGCTGCCGGATTTTGCCACGGCCGGGGTGATTGTTTGGCCCAGGCGGCGAAGCAGGGGATTTGTGAAGTGGCAAGGATTCCTCCAGGGGTTGGTCCGAAATATCCGCAAGCCGTCGTCCTCTTTGGCGCCACCGGCGACCTCGCCCGGCGCAAGCTGCTGCCGGGCCTGTTCCATCTGTCGAGCGCCGGGGTCATCCCCGGCTGCCGGATCATCGGCGTCTCCCTCGATGACCTCGATGCCGATGGCTTCCGGACACTCGCGCGCGGCGCGCTTGATCAATTCGCCACGCGAAAGAACCATGGGGCTGCCTGGGCCGCGTTCGCGGAGACCTTGGATTATGTGCCGCTTGCCGCGGGCAAGGATGCCCTCAAGGCGGCGGTGGAACAGGCGGAGCAGATGCTGGGAGCTGGCTGCCGCCGTTTGCATTATCTGAGCGTGCCGCCCAATGCAGCCTTGTCAGCCGTCCATATGCTGGACGAAGCCGGGCTTGTCGAGCGCTCGCAAATCATTATGGAAAAACCGTTCGGCACGGACCTCGCCAGCGCGGTGTCGCTGAATACCAAGCTGCATGAGGTCTTCTCCGAGGATCAGATCTTCCGGATTGACCACTTCCTTGGCAAGGAGCCGGCGCAAAACATCCTTGCCTTCCGCTTCGCCAACGGGCTGTTCGAGCCGATTTGGAATCGCAATTTCATCGACCATGTGCAGATTGATGTTCCAGAGACGCTGGGCCTTGGCTTACGTGCCGGATTTTACGAGGCGACCGGGGCCTTCCGCGACATGGTGGTGACCCATCTGTTCCAGATTCTCGCCTTCATGGCGATGGAGCCCCCGACAGCTCTGGAGCCGGCGCCGATCAGCGAGGAAAAGAACAAGGTCTTCCGCAGCATGCTGCCGATCGAGCCGAAGGATGTCATCCGCGGCCAATACACCGGCTACCGGGCCGAGGAGGGGGTCGACCCCGAGTCGGACACCGAAACCTTCATCGCCTTGAAATGCTTGATCGACAATTGGCGCTGGGCCGGGGTGCCCTTCTTCCTGCGGACGGGTAAACGGCTCGCCGAGGGGCAACGGATCATTTCCATCGCCTTCCGGGAGCCGCCCAAGAGCATGTTTCCCGTCGGGTCGGGGGTCGGCGCGCAAGGCCCGGATCATTTGACGTTCGACCTCGCGGATGCCTCAAAAATGTCGCTGTCCTTCTACGGCAAGCGGCCAGGCCCGGGCATGCGGCTCGACAAGTTGAGCCTGCAATTCGCCATGCATGACACCGGCCTGATCGGCGATGTGCTCGAGGCCTATGAGCGCTTGATCCTGGACGCAATGCGCGGCGACCACACGCTGTTTACCACCGCCGAGGGGATTGAACGCCTCTGGGAGGTGTCGATCCCATTGCTGGAAGCGCCGCCGCCGGTTCGCCTTTACCCGCCCGGTTCGTGGGGGCCGAAGTCAATCCATCAGCTCGTCGCCCCGCATGCCTGGCGGTTGCCTTTCGAGCGAGAATGGCGCGATCCCAACCGCACGGGCAGCTGACCGGCGCGTCCGCGGGTTCACTCGTCCTCTCCGAAGCGGTTGGCGACAAGCGCGGTGATGGCGTCCAGAACATCCGCCGCCTGGGCTCCCGCCGCGGTGATGGTAATCGTCATTCCAGGGCCGGCGCCGAGCGTCAAAATACCCATGATCGAGGTTCCGCCGACGGTCTCTCCGCAACGGCTTACGGTGACCGCCGCGTCGAATCCATCGATGCATTGCACGAGTTTCGCAGTCGCGCGTGCGTGGAGCCCCTTGCGATTGATGATTTCGAGGGTGCGCACGAGACCGCCCGCAGGCGGCTCTAAATCCGGGCAATCGCCTGGTTCAAGTGGGTTCGTATCGTCGCCGCTCATTTGCCCCCCAGGAACTTGCTTGCGACGTAAATATATTTACGGCCGGCGTCCTGCGCCTGACCTGCCGCCTGATCGAGCGTCGCACTATCGCGCACCGAGGCAAGTTTTATCAGCATCGGCAGATTGACGCCCGCGATTACCTCGATGTTTGCGCCGTTCATGATGGAGATCGCCAGATTGGAAGGAGTGCCGCCAAACATATCGGTGAGGACGACGACCCCGGTGCCGCTGTCCACCTGCGCGACGGCTGAAATAATATCCTGGCGTCGCTGTTCGATATCATCGTCGGGTCCGATGCCCACCGATTCAATCTGCTTTTGTGGACCGACTACATGCTCGAGCGCCGCGCGAAATTCCGACGCTAGACGGCCATGGGTCACGAGGACGATTCCAATCATCAAAGGGACCTGTTCATTCAGGAACTTCGTGCCCGCCGGCACTTATGTGAGAGGGTTTCGTCACGGGAAGCAGGGTGAGCAGACGTGCGCAAGGCCAGAAAAACCGCGAGGCTTTTTCGATTCCAGCATGCTCCCAGCGTTTGAAGGATTTGCGTCTCGATCACAAAATTCCACGTCAGCGCGAAGAGCCTTGTTAAGGAATGGCTTCATAGAACAAACCCGCTGCAAAAGCCTAATGGCCTCTCGCGGGCAGGGCTGTTTCATTCCATGGACCAGCTGCCGGCATCCCATTTTTCCCGGAAAGCTCATTCGTGATAAGGCAAAAACACGAGATAGCAAGCAGCGGTCTTGCGGATGATCCTTGCTGGAATGATCCCAGCCAGGACCGGAGTCCGATGAGGCATTTTGTGCAGCGCACCTGAATTGGCAAGTAAAATGACGAGCCTCGACGGCAATCGCTCGCGTATCCCATTCGTGGGTTCGGACGAAAACGAATCGGAACGAAGCCTTGTCTGGGAAATCTTAGGTTTGCTATTCGCGAGGGAAATGGAGGATGTTTGGCAGACTTAGAGGCCTTTTCCATACAATCGAGGATCGGCCAGAATTGTGGCGGCAAGATCGCAGGCTGCGGCGTCTTGCCGCAGTCTCCCAAAAGGCAGCCGCAGGCCCGCCAGGATAGTGTTGGCTTCGGCCTCATCCGGGAGCCGGGGCAGTGGCGCATCGCCTTCGCTGCCGAGTGAGACAACAAGGCGGACAACCGCTGCGGCCAAGAATGGTATTTCGCCGATACCGTGCCCGCGGCGTTCGATTTTTCCGAGGATCGCGGGATGCCCTCGGGCAATGAGCCGGTCACCTCTGCGCTCAATGCCGATCCGGTCGTCTCCCACGAGCCTGGCGAAAGTGCCCGCGGCTTCGGCCGCCGCGATCAAGGCGAGCGCCAATCTGCTTTTGCCGGCTCCCGACCGCCCCATGATGAGGATGCCAGCCTCGCCGATAACGGCGGCGGTTGCATGGAGATAGAATTTTTCCATGCTGGCGGTGTGCCGGTCTTCTTCGCCGGGCAAAACCTATTGAACCTGCGGCAGAAACACGAGGAAACGGGCGCCAAGCACGGGAATGATCCCGTCGGGGCCGGGAGGCCCGACACGGTTCAGCGCCTGTATGTGGCCGCCATGTACTTCGATGATTTGCCGCGAGATGGACAGTCCAAGGCCGGAGTTTTGCCCGAAGCCTTGACCGGGGCGGTCGGTATAAAACCGTTCAAAGATTCGTTCGAAGGCATCGGCGGGAATTCCCGGCCCATCATCATCGATGATAATCTCATAACCGTCGCGCACGTGGCCCTGCGGCGTATAATCCTTGGCCGGGCGTAACAGCACGCGGACGCTTCCGCCAGGACCCGAAAACGAGCGTGCGTTATCGATAAGATTGTTAAAAACCTGACCCAGCCTTGAATCATGCCCGAGGATCATGAACGGCGCTCTGCGATTATCATCCTTTCCGTGGCGGGCAATGACGAGCTCAACCTGAATAGCACCTTGATCCTTGACGAGGTTGGCGACCGCGACAACCGTATCAAGCAAGCGCATCAGATCGACGAGATCGACGTCGTCGCGCGCCAGCTCCGCATCAAGTCTCGAAGCATCGGAGATATCGCTGATGAGCCGGTCGAGGCGGCGAACATCATGCTCGATGATGGACAACAGGCGCTGACGGGATTCCGGCGTGCGCGCGACCGGCATCGTTTCGACCGCGCTTCGCAAGGAGGTCAGGGGGTTCTTCAATTCATGCGCGACATCGGCGGCGAAGCTTTCGATCGCCTCGATGCGATCGTAAAGCGCCTTAGTCATATCGCGCAACGCTCCGGACAAATGGCCGATCTCATCCGAGCGGCTGGTGAAATCGGGGATCTCCCGGCGTGCCTTGGTCCCTCGACGCACCCGCTCGGCCGCCTCCGCCAGCCGCCTGATCGGCTCAGCGATTGTGCCGGCGATGAAATAAGAGAGCAGCAGCATGATTGCGGCGGAAACCAGAAAGATGCGGACGATGGCGGCACGTTCCGAGCCAATGATCTTGTCGATGTCATCGCCTTGGGTAGACAGAAGCAGGGCGCCGCGCACTGCCCGGAAACGTTGGATCGGCACCGCGATCGAGACTATGGTTTCTCCCTTGGGGTCGATCCGTACGATGGATTGTTCGCCGCCATTCAGGGCGCGCGCGACTTCCGGATAGGTTTTGCCGTTGGCGACGCCAATATCTTCATAAAGGGGCAAACTTGGGCTGCCGGTTAGGCTCTTTAAGGTGCTTCCGATGCGCATCCAGACCGACTTGGATTCATCTTGCGCAGGCGGCGGCAGATCGAAGCGCATGATATTTGAACGGCTTGTCACCGATTGCGAGTCAAGCAGCAAATAACCATCGCGGTCGTAAATGCGCGCGCGTGTCCGGGTCGGGGAAGCCAGTCTGTGCAGGACTGGCCCGATTCGTTCGGGATTTATCGAAAACTCGAGGGATGGTGCGGTTTCGTCGGCCAGCGCATAACTCTGACCCGGGGCGAGCTGCAGCAGCTTGTCCGGATCGATGGCGATCGAGTCGGTTTCGACAGTGGCGGAGGATGCGATTGCCGCGGCGATAATCTCACCCTGCACTTGCAGGCTCAGCACTCTCGCGTCAATCAACCCTTCGCGGAATTGATTGAGATAAAGAAATCCAATGAGAAGCGCAGCGAGCCCGCCAAGGTTAAGAAACACGATCCGCCGCGCCAAGGGAGACGCAAACCGCCCGCTGGCGACGCGAACGAACGCGCGCAACCGCAGGCCAAGGTTCCGCCGGATTCGCTTTGCCCGCCGCGCCATGCCAGGCGCCCGTTCGAAGCCCATTCCTTCGCGTGCCTCAAGACTCATCGACCGGCGATCCCCTCCTAGGGGCATAAAATTTATAGCAACTGCCCGTAATCTCAGCCCCGTTTTGCTTGCGCACCGGGACGCCGGTCGATTTAACCGGTTCCCGTGCTCAGCGGCACATGTCAAGGCCATTCAGGGGTGCACTATAGAGGATGTCGCCAAAAAGAGCACGCCCGATAAATGCAGCCGCACGCCTGCTTTCCGACGGCCTTTGGATCAAATGGCAAAGTGCGGCCACGGTCCGGTGCGCGTGCATCCAGGCGGTTCATCCCGTTCGCGAAACATAGAGGAGTTGCCGGCGGGCCGGGGAAATCAAGGCCGCGGGTTCGGCGGGTTCATTCCTTGAACCGGTAGCCAACCCCATAGAGGGTCTCAATCATTTCGAAGTCGTCGTCAACGACTTTAAACTTCTTGCGCAGCCGCTTTATGTGGCTGTCGATCGTACGATCATCGACATAGACTTGATCGTCATAGGCCGCGTCCATCAACGCGTTGCGGCTTTTGACGACGCCTGGCCGCGCCGCCAGTGCCTGAAGGATCAAGAACTCGGTGACGGTCAGTGTGACCTGATCATTTTTCCAAGTGCAGGCGTGGCGCTCCGGGTCCATCTTGAGAAAGCCGCGTTCGAGAATCTTCGCCTCAGATTCTTTTTGGCTCCCGGGTTCCTTGGGATTGGCGCGCCGTAAAATCGCCTTAACGCGCTCGACGAGCAGTCGCTGCGAAAAGGGTTTCCGGATGAAATCGTCGGCACCCATTTTGAGGCCGAACAATTCATCGATTTCCTCGTCCTTCGAGGTCAGGAAGATCACCGGCACGTCCGATTTCTGGCGAAACCGTCGTAGCAATTCCATGCCGTCCATTCTCGGCATTTTTATATCGAAAATGGCGAGATCGGGAGGGTTGCTCTTGAGATCGTCGAGTGCCGTGGAACCGTCCGTGTAGGTCTGGACGCGATAGCCTTCACCTTCGAGGGCGATAGCCACGGAGGTCAGAATATTGCGGTCATCGTCGACCAGGGAGATGGTTGGCATGAACGGTCCTAATTCCAATCGTGCGCCTCTACAAGAACCTCGAAGCGCTTGGTAGAAACCTCTCGAACCGTCGCCGGCGGTCTCGTCTTTCCGCAATGACTTGCGGCGGCGCATTGCATGAAAGTTCTGGCGACCGAAACACGGCGCGCGGTGGAAGGCGAAATCCTAATTACACGGGACAAGTCGAAATATCCGTTTAGTACTCAGCAAAGGCGACGAGCTTGACACCCGACCCCTCATCTTAGCGAGTTCTTTACCCAAACCATCCGTTCTCGAACGGTTTCGCGTAAGTTCTACTTTGCGAAGAAGCGAATACCGTCAGCTTCTTATATCAGGAAAAAAGGACGGCCGAAATAAGGCAGTCGCCCAACCCACTGGAAACGGTGAGGTGAATGAGGGAACGGCTCCAGCAGCGTTAATGGGTCGGCTGCGACGGACCCGCCGAAACCCTAACCGCTGCCGGCTGGCTCCGGCGGCGTACGCTGGAGTTTAAGCTGCATACAAATGCTTCCCGCAAGCCAAAGCCCATCGCTGGCGCGTTTTTTGCTTTACCGTTGAAGGCTTCCCGCTGCGATCGAGCCTCAATCACAGCTTCCACATTACAAAGTCGGTCCCATGCACGAGTACGAAATGATCGTCATCGGAAGCGGCCCCTCGGGGCGGCGCGCGGCGATCCAGGCGGCGAAACTGGGCAAGTCCGTTCTCGTCGTGGAGAAGGGCCGCCGGGTTGGCGGCGTCTCCGTCCATACGGGCACAATCCCATCGAAAACGCTGCGCGAAACGGTCCTGAACCTCTCCGGTTGGCGCGAGCGCGGGTTCTATGGACGTTCCTATCGCGTAAAGCAGGAGATCGAAGCCAGCGACCTGATGATGCGGATGCACAAAACGCTCGATCACGAGGTCGAGGTGCTGGAGCATCAGTTCCACCGCAATGCCGTGAGAACGCGGTGGGGGGAGGCACGTTTTGCCGGCCCCCATGAGATCGAAGTGACGAGCGAGAGCGGCGAAACGCGCGTGTACACGGCTGCAACCATCCTGATCGCCTGCGGCACGCGGCCATTCCGGCCTGACTATGTGCCCTTCAACGGGGTGAACGTGCTCGACAGTGACGAGATCGTCGATTTGAAGAAGCTGCCGCGCAGTCTTGCCGTCATCGGAGCCGGTGTCATTGGCGTCGAATATGCCACCATCTTCAGCGCACTCGACGTTGCGGTCACGCTGATCGAGCCACGCCCGACTTTTCTCGATTTCATCGACAAGGAGCTGATCGAGGAGTTCACGCATGATCTGCGCGACTGCAATGTCGCTTTGCGGCTCGGCTCCGCCGTCAGTTCCATCAAACTTAACGAGGTTGGCCGGCCGGTTGTTGCGCTCGCCAATGGCCGGGTCGTCCAAGCGGAGATGCTGCTCTTCGCGGCTGGGCGCGTTGGCGCGACTGATACGCTCAAACTCGAAGCGGCGGGCATCGCGACGGACCATCGCGGCCGCATCGCGGTCACGCCCGCCACGTTGCAAACCTCGGTCCCCCATATTTACGCCGCCGGGGACGTCATCGGATTCCCTAGCCTCGCCTCGACTTCGATGGAGCAGGGCCGCGTCGCAGCTTGCCATGCTTTCGGGCTGGAACCGGCGGCGCCGCCGGAATTCTTCCCCTACGGCATCTATTCCGTGCCGGAGATCTCGACTGTGGGAATGACCGAGGAAGAGGTGAGAAAGCGAGAGATCGCCTATGAATGCGGCGTCGCCCGGTTTCGCGAGACGTCGCGCGGCCATATCATGGGACTTCATTCCGGGATGATGAAAATGATCTTCTCAACCCGGAGCCGCCGTCTCCTTGGCGTCCACATCGTCGGCGAAGGCGCGACTGAATTGATTCATATCGGCCAGGCTGTGCTTAATCTCAAAGGCACGATCGACTATTTCATCGAAAACACGTTTAATTATCCAACGCTGGCGGAAGCATATAAGATCGCCGGTCTCGACGCCTGGAATCGCATGGCACGGCCGCGGAGCGCGGGGCCTTTGAGCGCGTAATCAAACTTCGCCGGTTTTCGCCCGGCACCGTGTTACGAAGCTTCTCGCCGGAGCAAGAATTTGGCTTCGAAATCCTCGGGCCCGATTTCCGGTCCTCACGGTGTTCGAATAATACATGACGGCGCCGTTGCGGTATGACGCCGGGGCATGAAGCCGCCGTTTGTAGACTTCGGCTGGTGAGATACCCCAAATTATGATAATTTTAAAATCTGAGGTCGTTCCCAGCGCTAAGTTTTGACGTGTGATCATATAATTTATGTAATAATGGTATAATGCGAGCATGCGCAGAGCCTTTATTCTTGTTATTTCGATCCTCCTCATGCCGGCCACCGCCCACGATGCTTTCGCGCAGCGGGCCGATGCAGGAGGGCGGGGAACACGCGTGGCCTTGATCATTGGTAATGCCAATTATCCCAATGCCGACCCCAAATTGACCCAGCCCATCGGTAATGCCCGTGCCTTGGGCGATGAACTCACGCGCGATGGATTTCGAGTAGAGGAAGGAGAGAACCTGACGAAAGAGGAGATGCAACGCGCCTTCACCCGTTTGTTCGACAAAATACAGCCGGGCACGGTCGCCCTGCTCTTCTTCAGCGGCTTCGGGATTCAATCGAACCGGCAGAGCTACATGATCCCGGTCGATGGGCAGATCTACAAAGAAAACGACGTTCGGCATGATGGAATGAGTGTGGATAATGTTTTGTCCGAGATGAACAAAAGGGGCGCCAACGTCAAAATAGCCATTCTCGACGCTTCGCGGCGCAACCGGTTTGAAGGCAATTTCCGCCCCGTTCCCCTTGGGCTTGCGTTGCCAGCCAACCCCCCGAGTGGAACGCTTGTCATGTACTCGGCTGGATCGGGCAGCGTGGTTCGAGATTCAGCGGCGGACCGGAGCCTGTTTGTCAGCGAATTGCTTAATGAGATGCGGGCGCCCGGCGTTCCTGCCGAAGAGGTCTTCAACCGCACGCGGATGGGCGTCTTGCGCGCAAGCCAGGGCGAGCAGAACCCTTCGAATTATTCCTCGCTGAATGAGGATTTCATCTTCGGCCAGGTTGCTGCGGTCAATCCGATCGGGAAGGCAAACACGCCAGCACCAGCAGCCGATGCGGCAGACGAAGAGAAGCACGATTACGAGCTTGCCCAGCAACTGGGAACGCGACAAGCATGGGAGGATTTCCTCCGCAAATATCCATCCGGAAACTATGCAGGACTGGCGCAAGACCAGTTGGCGAAGCTCGACGTTCCCGTGGCGCCGGATACAGTGCCAGTTCCAAACCCGCCAGTGGAGGAGGCGAGCGCCGATCCCAAGGACCGTGATGCGATCAAGGATCTAGATAAATATCTTCAAAAGAATCCAAAGGATGCCGCCGCGTTCTACAGGCGCGGTCAACTTTATGCGAAGATCGGTGATTTTTCTCGCGCGATTAAGGATTTCGACGAGACGCTTCGGCTTCATCCGAAGGATGCCGAGGCGCTCAATAATCGCTGCTGGGCCCGCGCCATGGTCGGCGATTCCAAGACGGCGCTCAAGGACTGCAACGAGGCGCTGCAGCTTCGGCCGGTGTATGCCGATGCCTTGGACAGCCGCGGCTTTGTTAAATTGAAAATTGGCGAACCATCGAGCGCCATCGGCGATTATGAAGCGGCGCTGCAGATCAAGAAACAAGCATCGTCGTTATATGGGCGTGGGATAGCCAAGAAACAGACCGGCGATTCCACTGGCGGAGATAGCGATATCACCGCGGCGAAACAGATCGACCCCGCCATTGCCGCGGAATTCGATAGGAGTGGTATTCATTAAGAGTGAGCATTAGCATAACGCGGATTTTTTCATATTTTTATTCAAATAAACTGGGAGACCAATTATGTCAGTAAATCTTGCCAAATTCATGCGCGTTCTAGCCTTTTCGGTGCCAGTCATTGGTTTGGGCTGGGGCACCTTTATACGATCGGCGCCAGCGGCCGAACAGCAGCCATTGGCCGATCAAATCATCCAGGCGTTGACCCCAAAGCCATTGACACGCAGCCTCACGGGGGCGCCCTCCGAACAGGCGCCGAACGCGGCGGAATCGCAGTTCATCGACAGTTTAAGGAACCGGCCGTCACGTTCCATCACACTCAATGAGCGCGAAAAGATCGCCACCCTCGATCAGGTTAAAATGGGTTACGATAACGATATTAACTTCGATTACAACTCGGCCAAGATTGCATCCGCGGCCTTGGGTAACGCCAAGGCCCTTGGCGTGGCGCTCTCGAGTGCGGTTTTGAAGGGAAGTACCTTTATTATCGAAGGTTACACGGACGCCAAGGGTGGCGATGCGTCCAATCAGCAGCTGTCTGAACGGCGGGCGGATGCGGTCAAGAAATTCCTCATCTCGCAGTATAACATGCCGGCCGCGGATTTGGTGGCCGTTGGCTATGGCAAAACCAGGTTGAAGAATCCAGACAATCCATTTGGACCAGAAAACCGCCGCGTCCGGGTCGTCAACACAGCGGCGAATGTGGCGAATAGATAAAAAGTCGAGAGCGAGCTTTGAAACGTGAATCCACTCCGGGAGGACGTGTCCATGGCTCTCCCTCCGGGGCGGGACGTGGGCGGATATGGGGTGTCGCAGCGGTCGGCAATGTGTTTCGGGCTATTGGTATGGTCTCGTGCTGAAATCCTCCGTCCTGTTTAAAACAGGTGCCGCTTCGGCAACTTTTGTCGCCGTGACACTTCTTTGCGGGTCTCTGCACGAGGGCGCATTTGCCGCACCGCCGGAGTTCGGGGGCGGCGTCATTGTGAAGCTCGTTCGTGCCACCAAGGAATGCTTCTCTGACACGATTTACGTCTCCGGCATCCTCGTACCCAGGCAGGAAGCCGTCGTAAGTCTCGATGAAGGAACCCGAGTCACGGAAATCTTGGCTGCGTCAGGCGATCTAGTAAAAACTGGGCAAGTTCTCGCACGCGGGACAAGACTGGTCCCAGGGACGTCCGCCACCGGCGCGTCGGCATCTACGAAGCTGGCATCCAACACCGTTACCTTGAAGGCTCCTGCTTCTGGCGTTGTGACCAAATCGGCCGCAACGGTCGGGACGGTGTTATCGCCGCGCGGCGAGCCGCTGTTCCGAATTATGGTTGACAATGAAATCGAACTCGAAGCCGATGTGCCGGGCATTCATGTGCCAAAACTCAAACCTGAGGAAACCGCGCGGATCAAGCTGGAAGACGGCACGGAACTGATTGGACAAGTCCGTCTCGTTCCGGCCCAAATCGATCGAACGACACAACTCGGCCGGGCGCGTCTCTCGGTTGCGCAGGCTCCCTCGCTTCGGATTGGAATGTTTACCGAGGCAACGATCGATGCCAGCCAAAGTTGTGGTGTGGCTGTGCCGCGCGAGGCCATCTTAAATCAGACCGAGGGAACCAGCGTGCAGGTGGTGCGCGGCCAGATGGTCGAAACGCGGCGGGTTCGCGTCGGGCTTTCTTCCGATACAAGTTTTGAAATCAGCGAAGGACTCAACGAGGGTGACATCGTCGTCGCCAATGCCGGCACGTCGCTGCATGATGGCGATCGAGTGCAAACAATTCTTGTTGACGAGCCGGACAATTGAGAATGCCGCAATGGCGCTAAATATTTCGGCCTGGTCGATCCGCCGGCCGCTCCCCTCGATCGTTTTGTCGATCATCCTTTTGGTGCTTGGCTGGACGAGCTTCCTTAGACTGCCGGTGACCCGCCTGCCAAACGCCGATATCCCGGTGATATCCGTGATCGTGGCCCAGTTCGGAGCAGCGCCGGCCGAACTCGAATCGCAGGTCACGAAGACGATCGAAGACGGCGTTTCCGGCGTGGAGGGAGTCCGTCACATTGCCTCGTCGATCAGCGACGGAGTTTCGGTCACAACCGTCATGTTCAGGCTCGAGACAAATACCGATCGCGCCCTCAATGATGTCAAGGATGCAGTCACACGCGTTCGCGCGAAGCTTCCGCGAAACGTCGAGGAGCCACTGATTCAGCGCGTTGACGTGGTCGGCTTGCCGATCGTCACCTATGCGGCGATCGCTCCAGGGAAGACACCGGAGCAGCTCTCATGGTTCGTGGACGACACCGTCACCCGCTCTTTGCAGGGAGTCCGGGGTGTCGCCCAAGTCGAGCGCATCGGCGGCGTCGAGCGGGAAATCCTTGTTTCGCTCGATCCCGACAGGCTGCAGGCGGTTGGCTTGACGGCGGCCGATGTGAGCCATCGCTTGCGCGGGACCAATGTGGATCTTGCTGGCGGCCGCGCCGAAATCGGTGGCCGCGATCAGACGATCCGTACCCTTGCCTCGGCGCAAACTCTGAATGAACTGGCGGCGACGATGATCAGCCTGCCCGGGGGCGGCGAGGTCCGGCTTGATGATCTTGGCATAGTGACCGACACAATTGCCGACCGGCGAACCTTTGCACGACTCAATGGTGAGCCCATCGTGGCGTTCGGGATCAAACGCTCGAAGGGAGCGAGCGATGTCGTCGTCGCCGAGGCGGTGCAAAAACGCGTCGATGAACTCAAGCGGGCCAATCCAGATGTCGAACTCAGGCTGATTGACACCTCGGTCGACTTTACCCAGGGCAATTACGAAGCGGCGATCCATACGCTGTTCGAAGGCGCCGCTTTGGCGGTTATTGTCGTGTTCCTGTTTTTGCGCGATTTCCGGGCCACGGTAATCGCGGCGATCTCCCTGCCGCTTTCGATTTTCCCGGCGTTCTGGGTGATGGATGTTCTGGGGTTCTCTCTCAACCTCGTGAGCTTTCTCGCGATTACGCTGAGCACGGGCATTCTCGTCGATGACGCGATCGTCGAGATTGAGAACATCGTGCGCCATATGCTGATGGGAAAATCGCCCTATCAGGCGGCCCTCGAAGCCGCCGATGAGATTGGCCTTGCGGTCATCGCCATCAGCTTAACGATTGTCGCGATTTTTGCGCCCGCAAGCTTCATGTCCGGGATCGCGGGGCAGTTCTTCAAGCAGTTCGGCATCACCGTCTCGGCGCTGGTTTTGTTTTCCTTGCTGTCGGCGCGCCTCGTCACACCGATGCTGGCCGCCTATTTCCTCCGGCCGCATCATCAGCCGGAAAAACCGCCGGGGCGCCTATCTAAAGCTTATGTCCGTTTGGTGACCTGGTCGGTTCAGCACCATTTCGTGACCGTATTCACGGGCTTGCTGCTGTTTGCCGTCTCGATTTGGAGCGTGGGCTTGTTGTCCAAGGGTTTCCTGCCAGCGCAGGATTCGGCGCGGTCGGTCCTGGCGATCGAACTGCCCCCCGGCTCGCAACTCTCCGACACGGAAAAAGCGACGGAGGCAATCGCTGCCCGCTTGCGGAAGCGGCCGGAAGTCAGAAGCGTCTTCGTCGATGGCGGAAGGACGCCGCAACGGGCAAATGAGATCCGCAGGGCCGGGTTGATCATCAATTACAAACCGAAATCCGAGCGGACGATCACCCAGCGGGACCTGGAATTGTCGATAGGCCGCGAGCTTGATGGCGTTCCCGACATCCGGTACTGGTTTACCGACGAGAACGGGCTGCGGGCAATCTCCCTGGTGGTGACCGGAGGAGATGGCATGACTGTCGTGAATGTCGCCAGCGAGCTTGCCAATGAGATGAAGACCATACCACTGGTCGAAAACGTCACGACCGACATGTCGCTTGACCGGCCCGAGCTTCGCATCCGCCCGCGGACAGACCTGTCAGCCCGCCTTGGTGTGCCGACGGAGAGCTTGGCGGAAACGATCAGGGTCGCAACGATTGGCGACGTTGGTCCGGCGCTTGCGAGGTTCAACGCGGGCGATCGCCTGGTCCCCATTCGAGTCCAGCTTGAGGCCAACGCGCGTGCCGACCAACAGATGATTGAGCAGCTGCGGGTGCCCATGGGCCGCGGAGGCGGCGTTCCGCTGTCAACAATAGCCGATATCCAATTTTATCAGGGACCAACCAGCATCAACCGCTATGACCGCGAGCGCCAGGCTACTGTCGCGGCGGATCTCGCGGGCAGTTCCGCGCTCGGCGATGCGATGCTGGAGATCAATGCTCTGCCCGTGATGAAAAGCCTTCCCAAGGGAATCATCGTCAACCAGTCGGGCGACGCGGAGAGCCTTAATGAGCTGGCCGATGGCTTTGCCAATGCCATGAGCTACGGGTTGATGATGGTTTATGCGGTGCTTGTCCTTCTGTTCGGAAGTTTCTTGCAGCCGGTCACAATCTTGTTTTCGCTGCCGCTCTCGATCGGTGGGGCGATCCTTGCGCTTCTGCTGACTGGCAAGCAGCTCACCACGCCTGTCTGGATCGGAATCCTGATGCTGATGGGCATCGTCACGAAAAATGCGATCATGCTGGTCGACTTTGCAATTGAATCTATTCGCCACGGCATGGAGCGCGACGCGGCCATCATCGATGCTGGTCAGAAGCGGGCGCGCCCGATCATCATGACGACAGTCGCTATGATTGCCGGCATGGTCCCGAGCGCGCTTGCATTTGGCGCTGGGGGAGAATTCCGTTCGCCCATGGCGATTGCCGTGATCGGCGGGCTGCTTGTTTCAACCGCGCTGTCGCTCGTCTTCGTTCCGGCCGTTTTCTCGCTGATGGACGATATTTCGCGGTTGTCGTGGCGGCTCGGTAAACGCCTCCTCAGCGCGGGACGGGAGATTGAACAGCCGAAAAAAAGCAGACCAACATATCCCGCGGCTGATTAGAGCATGTTTTGGAAAAGTTGCCCGGCGGAATCAGGTCTCGCGCGCCGCAGCCTTGAGCCGGCCGGCATTCAACAACAAAATGCGTCCGCGGTGGATCTCGAGGATTCCTTGCTGCCGCCATTGCTGCAATTGACGGTTAACGCTTTCGCGTGCCGCCCCCACATAGATTCCCAACTGTTCCTGGGAAATATGTATCTCCGATCCGAAATCGCTGGCAAGCTCGCAGAGCCGTCTCGCCAGCCGGACCTCAAGGGGCAACAAGACCGCCTCTTCGAAGCGGCCGCTGGCCCATCTGATCCGCTGGCAGAGCAGCGCAATAAGCTTCACGGCCGCCCGGGGCTCGCTCTCAAGAAAGCCCAGGAAATCATTCCGGCGGACAACGAAAAGTTCGCTTGGTTCCGCCGCCATAGCGTCGGCAGTGCGCTTTTGGCCATCGAGCACCGCAATTTCTCCAAAGAGATCCCCCGCACCGAGCACATTCATCGTGACCCGCCCTCCAGCGGCCGAGCCGGTCTCGATGCGAATCTGTCCTCGTCTAATCCCAAACAACGCGTCGCCACTGTCGCCTTTCTGGAACAGGATCTCGCCAGCGGCGAGATAACGCGTGTGGCACAGTGCGGCAATCTTATTAATCGAATCGCTGCCCAAGCCGGAGAATAGGGGATTTAACCCGAGGAGCACCGCAAATTCAGACTGCCTGCTCATCGCCATGATCCAAAGGATGTTCATGCGGGGACAACACAAGACCTATGGGCAGCTTGCGCCGCCAGTCAATCATTGCTCGATCACGGAAACGCCCCTGTGCGTCCCAAAATTCCATATTTCCGGGTTTTTTGGAAAAGCCAAAACCGGTCCGCAATTCAGGGAATGATAGGCAGAGATGACGCCATGAGTCGCTCGTCAGCCGCCGGACTCGCATCATCCGACGCGGCGCCACGGATTTTGGATTGCGCAGTGCCGTTGACACGTGAGACGCGACTGCGTTACAGGCGGATATTACAGAAAATAGCCTGTAAAATCGCCCATACCGAGGGGGCCAATCGGGGAAACATTTTTCTTAAAGCGTGCTGCGGTCGTGCAGCCCTCCGGGCTTCAGCTATATTCGGGATAAGCTCAATGTTGCGTCCCACAGATTTCGGTGAATGAAATGGACAAGGCGCCGCGCGGGGGATGGATGCGCCGGGGAGGTGTGTTCACCAAATTCGTTGTCTCGTTTGTCGGCCTGGTCATATTTGTTCTCGTCGTGAACGGTGCTGTCGAAACATGGTTTATGTATCGCGAGACAACAACAGCGCTAGTTGGTGCGCAATCCCAAAGGGCCGTGGCGACGGCGCGCCGTATCGAACAGACCATGTCCGATATCGAACGCCATATCAGCTGGGTGACGCGAGCGAGCGTCGTCACGATTGAACAGCGGCAGTCGGACTATGCGGAGCTGCTGGACCAGATTCCGGCGATCGAGGAACTCGTACAGATCGACGCGACAGGTCATGAACAGCTAAGATCCTTGCGCAAGACCTTTACGATTGGGAAAGGCACCGATTATTCGCACGATCCAAGATTTACGGCAGCGCTCGGCAAGGGTGTATGGTGGTCGCCCGTCTATTTCCATGGGCGCGATCCCTTCGCGTTGATCGCCTTGGCTCATTTGGGCCGCAACGCCGGTGTCACAGTTGCCGAGATCAATCTGAAGTTTCTATCGGATTTTGTCAGCGCGACAGAGGCCGGGAAGTCGAACACGGCTTATCTGGTCGATCAGAGCGGTCGGCTGCTCGCCGATTCCAACGCGAACCAAAGTCCTGCTACGGATCTCTCCGGGCTTCCTCAGGTCGCAGCGGTGCTGAATCCCAACGCAAATCCCCTCACCATCGGTAAGGACCTAAGTGGGCGATCAGTGCTGACAGCGTCCGCGCCGGTTCCGCAATTGAATTGGTTTGTCTTCTACGAGGAGCCCTTGAGCCAGGTACTGGCGCCGATCTACGCTATGCTTGCGCGGGTTGGCTTATTGATGGCGTTGGGTCTTATGCTTGCAATCGGCGCTGGAACGCTGCTGGCGCGCCGAATGGTCGTTCCGATACGGAAGCTTCAAGCCGGAGCGCGTGAGCTTGGCGCGAACGAATTTGGCCACCGCATCGACGTGAAAACCGGAGACGAGGTCGAGGAGCTCGCGGACCATTTCAACCGGATGGCAGGTCAGCTCCAGGAATCCTACTCACGCCTGGAACAGAAAGTCGAGGAGCGAACCCGCGATCTTGCCCAAACAGTGAGTGAATTGAAAGTACTCGAGGAGACCGGGCGTGCCATCAACTCCTCGCTCGACCTAGATGCGGTGCTACGGACGATCATCACCAACGCGGTTCAAATCACGCAAGCCGATGCTGGGGCCATTTACTGTTATGATAGCTCCTCGGGTGTTTTGGAACTCGCGCAAACTTTCGGCATCGAGAAGTCACAGGGAGATGCCGCGCGCTTCGTCCGGATTGACGAGGACGACAGTCTCATTAGTACTGCTTGCAGAAAGCGAGAACCCATCTTCGTCGCGGATGTGTTGAATGCGCCCGGCTCTCCTTTGAAAAGCCTGCCGTTGATCGATGGAATAAGCTCAATACTCATTGTTCCGCTCGCGGGCCAGGACGAGGTTCTTGGCGCACTGGTTGTTCAGCGCAAAGCGGCCGGGGCTTTGGCGTCGAATACGATTGGCTCGATGCAAACCTTTGCCCATCAGTCGGTTCTCGCCATGCAGAACGCACGGCTTTTCCATGAAATCGATCAGAAAGGCCGCGAGCTGGCGAAAGCGCATGATACCGTCCAGCAACAAGCAACGAAGCTCATGGAACAGACCGAACAATTGGGATCATGGAACCTTCTGCTAGAGGAGCGGGTGGCGACGCAATTGGCGGAAATTGAACGGATCGGCCGGTTGCGGCGGTTCCTGGCACCCCAATTGGCGCAAGTGATTGCTTCCTCCGACGAGAATGCGTCGTTGCTTGCGAGCCACCGCCGCGAGGTCACTGTGGTGTTTTGCGACCTGCGAGGATTCACAGCCTTTACCGAGAGCACCGAGCCCGAAGAAGTCATGAAGGTGCTTCGCGAGTACCACGCCGTATTGGGAGAAATCATCTTCCGTTATGAAGGGACCTTGGACCGGTTCGCCGGGGATGGCATATTGATCTTGTTCAACGATCCGATCCCCTATCCGGACCATACCCAGCGTGCGGTCCGGATGGCGGTGGAGATGCGCGATAGCGTGGGCAAGCTTTCCGAGAATTGGCGCAGCCGCGGACACTCGCTGGGTTTTGGAATTGGAATTGCCTTGGGCTATGCTACTCTTGGGCAAGTTGGATTTGATCGCCGCCTGGAATATGCGGCGGTGGGAAGCGTTACCAATCTTGCATCGCGGCTCTGCGACGAGGCAAAGGCCGGCCAGATCGTGATCAGCCAAAGGGCATTTGGCTTGATTGAACAATGCGTCGATGGCGCGCTTATCGGCGCACTAAACCTGAAAGGCTTTAACAGACCCATGCCGGCCTACGAGATCCGGGCATGGCGGGGCGAATCGCAATGCCAGGAACGGGTTTTTGTCCCTCCCTCAGCCGCCAACACTGTATGATGCAGCGGCTCTTCATTTCCCCGCGCGAGTGCGAGATCACGAGTTGAGACATTGCAGCCGGGACCGTTCGGGGCTTGCTGCGGCTGCGAGGCGTCATAATAATTGTAGGGCGTCCGCCGGGATGAAATAAGCAGGCTGATGGCAGCATGAGAGTTCCCGTAACATGATGATGTTTCTCCGATCTCGGATCGCAACGCTTAGGTTGCCAGCGTTGGTCATACCAACTGGCCTTTTTTTGGGTGTGGCGTCGCCAGTGCTTGCCGCCAGCCCGCCCGAAACCAAGGTTTCCAAGGGCCCGGCAGTCAGCGTGACAAAGGCGAAGAAGACCTGCTTCGATGACACGGAGGAGATCACCGGCGGGCTCGTTCCTAAAGCCGAAGTACTGGTGCGGCCGGATCGGGAAGGCTACCTAATCTCGAAGGTTCTCGTCGAGGCTGGCGCGAAAGTGAATGCCGGCCAGGCGCTCGCGCAACTTGCAAATCCTGAAGTTCAGCAGGGATCGGGAGATCCGGTTTCGGTTCAAGCTCCGGTTGCTGGACTTGTCGGCAAGGCCAGTGCTGTGGTGGGAACCATGGCGTCGGCGAGAGCGGAACCGCTCTTCCAAATAATCACTGGCGGGGAGTTGGAACTGTCGGCACAAATCTCGACAAAGAGCCTTTCGAAACTCTCCTCTGGCCTTCCAGCGAAGATCAAGGTCGTTGGGGTCGGTGAGCTGCCGGGCCGGGTGCGATTTGTTTCCAACACTGTCGATCCAGCAACCCAACTGGGCGAAGTCCATGTTTCGATCGGCTACGATGAACGGCTGAAACCCGGCATGTTTGCCAGGGCCATCATCAACTTGGGACGAAGATGCGACAGAGCGGCAATTCCTCAGTCGGCCTTGCTTTACGGCGAGGAAGGGTCCGTTGTGCAAGTTGTCCGCGACGAGAGGGTTGAGTCAAGGATTGTCACAACCGGTCTTAAGTCCGCCGGAAAAATCGAGATCCTCCAAGGTATCGTAGAAGGTGATATGGTCGTTGCCCGCGCGGGGGCATTCTTGCGGGACGGGGACCGGGTGGTCCCTGTTGTTGTCGAGGACACCGCCATTTGGAAATAAGCTCACCGACACTTCGCTGGGAACGGCACGGGTTATGTTCTAATAGCCGACCCCAAGCAGCACGAATTTGGAACAAAGGCCGGGGCTGCACCGCGGTTCGCTCGACGCAGCCAGCCACATCGTGGCCCTAGGTGCGGCAACGCGGGCGTGCCGCGCCGGTGTCACAACCTGTGCCAAGTGATGATGCGCGGAATGACACCTGGGCTCCGCGTGATGCGTGACCATCCGGTGCGGCGGCCGAACGGGAGTTGCCGTGTGCTGTATAGGGTCGGGCTTTGCCTCTCGCGGCGCGCCTTTTATCCCTGCGTCGGCGGCGATCCCGGCAACGGGGGACGCAGGCGGCACAGTGGCGGGCGCTGGCGCTGTATCGTTCGCCGGTTTGGTAATGGGTGCGGAAGCGACGTCGCGCGCGGCAACCTCCGTGTTATTTCCGGCCGGGAGAGGCTCTGCCTGAAGTGCGATCGGGGCCCCGAAAAAGACCGTAGCGGCAGCGAAAAACATAGTGGCGTGGCGCATGGCGCGATACCTCTGTTGAAAGCCGAGGCCGGAAGACCGAAGCTAATTGGGCGGCTCCGGAGAGAGTGAATCACGAATCGTATAGCTTAGGAATCTTACGGCAAACTGTTCCAATTTGCGGCGGCATTCCGCCAAAAATCCCATTAGCATCCAAAACATATGTGAGCTGTCACTTTGATGCAATAGTCCAAACAAGCTGTTGAAATGGAACCCTTCCAGGCTGTCGGGACCGTTGCGGGGGGCTCTCTCGCCGCAATCCGCCCTTATTTCGCCGGGTGCTGTGGCAAGCGTGACACAGACTTTTGAATCGCCCCTTGTTAACTTTCCAAAACGTGCCGGTTTTGAGGCCAACACAACGGGAATCACGACAACAGTTTTGGGGGGTGAAATTATGATGAAGCAACTTTTGGGCGCCAAATCCGCTCCACCGCAAAAGCGGCGATTGGTCAAGGCCGCTCGCATTGGCGCGATCCTTGGCGGTTTCGCCATCGCGGCGGTGCTAGCGACGCCGGTTGCCGCGCAGACGCCCTGCACCTCATCCGTAGCCCCGCTTGCCATTGGGGGAATCGCTTTCCCGGCCACCGCCTTGGTGCCATTTGCTTCCGGTGGATCGATCAATTCCCTTGTCTCGGCGATCGATGCCGCCAACTCCGCCTTCCTGAGCCAGTCCACGGCCTTTATCGGCAGCCCACCCAATCCGGATACAGACCAATTGGGCGGCGGCGTCTGGGCCCGCGGCATCGGCGGCCAGACGGACTTCAAAAGCACATCGACATCGACCTTTTCGTTGAACGGAACGCCGCTACCAGGCAACAGCACTTGTAACACTCAGACCAAACTGAATTTCTCAGGCGTCCAGATCGGCACGGACACCTCCCTATTGAACTACAACGGATGGAATATTCATGGTGGCTCCACGCTCGGTTACCTTGGCGCCAATGCCAATGATTCGGTCTCCGGCGGTACCTTCAACGATACTTTGCAGGTCCCATTCGTCGGACTTTATGGTGCGATCACCAAGGGTGGGTTTTTTGTCGACGGCCAGGTCCGCTGGAATTACTATCAGAACAAGCTTTCGGACACTTCAAATGGCTTGTTCGGTCAGAATCTCGACGCGCGCGGCATCTCCATAAACGGCAATATTGGTTACAATTACGGCTTTGCGGAGACGTGGTTTATCGAACCCTCCGCAGGCTTCCTCTGGTCGGATGTCTCCATCGATCCCCTAAATACGTCCGGTACATTTGCGTTGGCGCAAAGCACGGGCGTGGCGCCTCCCGGCACAGTTTATATCAACAATATCTACAGCGCTCTCGGCCGCGTAAGTCTGCGGTTGGGAACCAGCATCAGCACCCCCGATTGGGTGCTGCAGCCTTTCGTCACGGTGAGCGGCTTTCGGGAATTCCAAGGTAACAATAGTGCAACGCTCGCGACCCAATTCCCCCAAGTCGGCGTTAACGGCTTTTTGAGCGGAAATCTCTCCGCCACCAACATTGGGACCTATGGCCAATTCGGCCTCGGTGCTGTGGCTCTCATTCCCAACACCGGATGGCTTGCCTATGTTCGCGGCGACTACCGGACAGGCGATCATATCGACGGCTGGAGCATGAATGGCGGGATTCGTTACCAATTGAGTTCGTCTCACCCCGTCTTCACCGGGCGCAGCGCCGATGTCCCAGGGGCACCGGTCGTCATTCCTGTCTATAATTGGACCGGCTTCTATGTTGGACCCTCACTTGGCGTTGATTGGGGCTATACCAATTGGACGTTCACGGGCATCGGCACCAAAACCTACCCCCGCTTCGCCGGAATCCTCCCTGGGGGCCAGGTGGGATACAACTATCAATATGATAAGTGGGTCTTCGGCGTCGAAGGGGATGCTGGCTGGACCAATGCGCATGGATCTCGTGCCTGCCCGAACGGTTTCTTCTTCAACTGTGAATTCGGCGTGAATTCGCTGTACACGGTGACAGGCCGGGTCGGTTACACCTATCCAGACCGGGTCCTGTGGTATGCCAAGGGAGGCTTGGCCATCGCTGAGACCCGGGCGCAAGGACGCTGCAACACGGATAGCCAGACCGTCATACCGTTCGTTGGCGCAGGCGGCATTCTTAATCCCGGTTGCCCTTCGCAAGGCACGACGCGCACCGACATCGGTTGGACCGTCGGCGGCGGCAGCGAACTCGGCTTGACTGATAATTGGTCGGTCAAGGCGGAAACAAGCTACTTTAATCTCGGAAGCGCACACTATGCATTTAACAGCCTGGCGCCGGCAGGGGCGAACATTAGCCGCAGCGGCTGGATCTCGACCATCGGTTTGAACTACCGTTTTACCGGATTCGGTGAGCCCGCCGCCGTCGTCGCAAAATATTAGACCTCGTTATCAAAAGTACCATCGGCCCGGAACGCTCGCCGTTCCAGGCCGATTTTTTTTGTGGCCACGGCGGCGGGCCCGCCGTTCGCGGCAAGCGAAACCTGCGTCTCGCTGCGGAGTCTCACCGCCAATCCGCCCCGACACGACGAAAATTCGCGGATGGGTTGAGACACAACAACGGCGGAAGTCAGCCGAACCTAAGATCTTTATCCTGCGTAGCGGTATTGAATGGCGAGCGAATTGGTTACCTCGGTCTGTGGTGTCCTCTGGCTAGGCAGGTTCGGGAGCCTTGTCCAACCGGGGAACTGCTCTTAAAAACCCACGCCAACAGTTGCGCCGCTATGTCCCGAACCGGACGTCGCCGTCGAACTCATAGGCATGCTTGGGGCGCGTCTTACTCTTTGGACGGCATAAGATTTGGGCCGTTCGCTGGCATAGGACGGACGCGGCTTTTGATGGACCCGTGGCGCCGGCGCTTCTTCTCGTTCGGCTCTCTGTATCCTGTGTCTCGGCGCCGGTTCGGCGGGTTCTTCTTCCCGTATGGCATCGTGAACCCTATGCCGTTTCGATGGCTTGGCAGCTGGCTCTTCTTCCCTCTCGCCGGTCTCGATTTTCTTCCGGGGGCGCTCGGGGCGGGCCTCTTCCTCCCGCTTGGCGTGCTCGATCGTTTGCTGCTTGGGCGGGGTCGTCTCCTCTTTCTTGCTTGGCAGCGCGACGGCAGGAGCGGCGGGTTGCACCGGGGGGCACAAGGCAAGCTTTTGGTGCTTCAATTCGGACAGAAGGCCGTCCGTGAGGTGATCGCCATCCGCCAAGGAACCCTTCTTGGTGTGATAAAGCGTCAAGGATGTTTTGGTCGCCTCGTCAAATTTGCCGCTGACCGGCGCATTGTAACAGCCAAGCCGGGTCAATTCGGTTTGCGCCTCCGAGACCCGCGCCTCGATTGTTTTAAGGGTGACGGTGACTTCGGCGCGGAGCGAGGGGCACGCGGCACGCGCCGAAAACTCCACCAATTGCTGGCGCGCTGCAGCCGCGTTTGCGTCGATCCCGCCCAATTTTGTCTTTTCGTCCGCGCAAACGGAGTCTTCGTGCCGCTTGTCGCCCTCAAGTTTGGCGGCACGCTGCTGCGCCTCGGCACGAACCGGTTCGCAGCTCATACGCCCCGCGGCGCTTTTGAGCGATTCGATATCGGAACCCTTGAGCGAGGCGAGGGTTTTGCGATCCGCGTCGCAAGCCTGTTTGATGGCCCGGGTCACCTCATGCAAAGCGGTCTGGATGGCGGGCTGGATCGTCGGGCAAGTCGACTCCTTCGCCAAATTTTGGATGGCGGGAGTTTGCCGCGCCGCCGTGAAATCCTTCAGTTTGGCCAAGTCACCCGTGCAAATTCCGGCGATCCGCTGCTTTTCCCGCTCCAGCTCCTGAGCCTTGCGATTTTCCTCCTCGAGCGCCGCGACTTTGGCGCGCTCCGCGGCGGCGCGTTTTTCGGCTTGCAGCCGCTCGGCTTCGCGGCGTTGAGCGGCGGCCTTTTCCATTTCCAAGCGTGCCGCTTCGTTTTTCTGCTGGGCGATGAGTTCGGCTTCTTTCTTGGCTTCCTCTGCCTGCCGTTTTTGCTCGGCCTCGATGGCGACGCGCTCGGCCTCTTTCTTGGCCTCCTCGGCGCGGCGTTTTTGCTCGGCTTCGATGGCGACGCGCTCGGCCTCTTTCTTCGTCTCCTCGGCGCGGCGCTTTTGCTCGGCTTCGAGGGTGATGCGCTCGGCTTCCTTTTTGGCCTCCTCGGCGCGGCGTTTTTGCTCGGCGTCGAGGGCGATGCGATCCGCTTCTTTCTTGGCTTCCTCGGCGCGGCGTTTCTGTTCGGCCTCCAAGGCGATCCGGTCATGCTCTTTCTTCGCCGCCTCCGCATTTTCGCGGCGAATGCGCTCAAAAAGGTCAATACGAAATTGCGCCTCTCGCGCAAACGGCGACGCCGGGAACTTGCGGATGAATTCTATAAAATCGGCCGGATCGGTCGAATCACGGACGCGGCCCCAAGCGGCACTGTCGCTTTCGCTTGGATTCAAAAAGTAGTCGGTTCGCAGCGAGGTCGTCACTTCGGGATGCTGAGTGCCCTTGGTCCGCTCGTAAACATCATTGGCGACGCGGCGGAACATCGTTGTAATTTCAAGGCCAGGCTCCTTGATGCGGTTGAGGAGTGCTGCCGTGAACGGGCTGTTTCGGCCGTCTCCGTCATTGGCGACATGGTCTGGCGCTGTTGCATAGGCGACGATCGTATCCTCCGCGTTATCGATGCGCGCCAACCCATGCGTTTCGCCACCTCCGCCCCAACTTCGGGTCGCGATGAGCTGCCTTGCGAGAGGATTGTCACGGCAGGCATCGAGGATGACGACTTTTACGCCTTTCGCGCGCTCAACCGCGCTCAATACGTGGCCCTGATCTATGGCCCGGTATTCGACGTCGACTGCGTCTTGGACCTCGATGTCAGTCGGGAGGAAGTAGTTCCTTCCTTTGTTTTGGAGACCATGGCCCGCATAAAAAAAGAGGGCCGTATCCGCGTCCGTCGCTTTGCGTGCGAATTCGGCAAGCGCGTGCTCAAATTCGCCTTGACCAAGATCGGTCCGAAGAATGACGTCGAACCCAATGCTCCCCAAAGCCTGCGCAATATCATAAGCATCATTGGCCGGATTGACGAGCTTGGGCGAAAGATGCGCGTACTGGCTATTGCCTATAATGAGAGCGACGCGCTTATCCGCCAGCGCGGTTCCGACCCAAAAGGTCAGTATCAACACGCTTAGAAACCGCATGGCAATGGTTGAAATCTTTTTCACCACGCTCGCAATTCCAGCTACCGGAGGCGCAAGAAATATAAGAAATGCTTAAAAACGCAGTCTACGCCCATTAAACCGCGGGCGCAACAGAAGGCGGTGCTCTTGGTAATGTAGCCGCGCTGCTGAGGGCAGTGACGTTCACAGCTTTTCCTTCAGTCCTTGAGTCGTTCTGTGATGAGGTATCTCCCCGTCTCACTCTTCACCTCTCCAGCATATGGCAAATATCAGGACTGTTCGGTGCCCGAACGCACAGACACGAGGTGTTCCGCTCGCCTGGCATTCGTTGCGGGCACCCGCAGCCAGCCACCCCGGCGGTCTCAATTCACGCGGGTCCAATTCTGGCCGCCGCATAGAAAACCCAACACACACCCTTCGACTCGCAGCCTCTGCGGATCGTTCAAGGAGATATTGGCGGTATAGGTTTGCCCATCCTTTGCGTTGTAGATCTGGCCCTCCCAACGATTGCCTTTGGCCGGCTTCATATCGAGCAGCACTGGCATGCCGAGGATGGGCCGATGGCGCAGTTCAGGATTGGGATTCTTGCGATCCGTATCTTGCGCATTTTTCGCGGCGGAGACGATTCCACACAAATTGCTCCCGCATTCTTGGATGCGGATCCGCGCATCCCCATCCTCGACCAGCCACTCGCCGACGGGGCTCGTGGGCGCCGACTTGGCGGCGCTTGGCTTGCTAGCGGCTTTGGCGGCGGGTGCCAAAACGGGGGAGGCGGGCGCAACATTCGCATCGGGCTCCCCGCTGACCATCACGGGCCGTTCTTCGACTGGCCCGTTTACCGGAGCGCTGCCACTTGCGGCGGCCGCTGGAGAAGTTACCGGGGCGGCTTTGGCGGCGGGTTCCGGGGCGTTGGCAAGTGCAGGGGAGGGAGCATCCGGCGTCCCTTTGGCGGATGGCGCCGTGTCCGAGCTCGCGGACGGCTTGACCCGCTTCTTGCTATTGCGTTCCTTAAGGTCTTGGTGCCCGTCAATGCTTGTCCAGGATAGCGATGCACACATCGACTCTTCGCAGTTATCATCAAGCTGAATCCTGGCAGTCCCGCCATTGATGGGGATTTCGAATACAGTACCAGCGTGGGCGCCGCCGCCCAGCAGAGCGATGGCCATGGCCAATCCGAGCGTTTTCATCGGAAACTCCGGTCGAATCGAGTGTGCCGTTAAAGACGGATACACCGGCTTTTTACTCATTTGAAGCCGTCTTCTTTGACATGGCCGTGTCAATCGCGACCCGGCAAGCCTGGCTGAGGCTGGCCTTTTTGGCCATCATGCAGGCGATGATATTGTCGACATTGGGGATTTCCGAGCTGCAGAGCCTGAACACGTCGGGGGTGCAGGCGATCCGCTGCTCGGCGGTGACGAGCGCGAAGCTCGCGGTCGCATAAAAAGAGATTGCAAGCCCGGCGGCGAAAGGAGCCGCGGCGCGCGGAACGGTATGGAATTTGGCTCGATATGCTTTCATGACGCCCTCCTGTTCAGAGACTTTGATGTCCGCCGATGCGGCGGGGCATTCCCAAGGTCCCGTGTAGTACTGGCACCAAAGCTCATCTGTTACAGTGACCGAGGTCACACAAATTTCATTGGGTTGAAACTCTGTATCTCGATCCGGGGGTCGTCCGGACTGGAGCGTACTCGTGCCGAAAACTTGGCAAGAGTGTCCGCTTCCGCAAATTCCATGCAGACAACAGGCGTGAAGATATGACAGAAACCGAGGCAAGTGAAGCGGCTGATGGAAGCGCCTGCAAGGCCATCGAGGTTGGTTTTTCCCTCCCGGGCAGGCCGCAGTAAAAGAGAGAATGTGACTTATGGAGCGCTTAATCCCCTCTCAAGGACTGCCGAGCCTCGAGGAGATCAAAGAAAAATATTGGATGCCGCTGGAGGCGCGCCATAAGACGGGCGCATGGGAGGTACTCGATGCCTGCTACAGCGAATCTCACCGTGCCTACCACACCTGGGAACACGTTGGCGGCCTGCTCGAAAAGTTAAGCGTTTTCTCCAATCTGGCTGCCCGCCCCGATCTTATTGCCATCTCGGCATTTTGGCATGATTCTGTGTATCAGACTCAGAATCACGATGGCACTCCCCGTCTGGATTATGATAACGTCCACGATAGTGCCGAGTTGTTTCGACGATACACATTGTTGAACCGAACTGACGCCGGCGCTGTCTATGATATGATCATGGCGACGGCCAATCATATGCGGGCGCGGGCGGAGAAATTTTATTACGCAGGGTTTTCTGATGATCTGGATCTTTTTTTGGATTTGGATTTGAGTTCCCTTGCCGCGCCTTGGGAGAAGTTCGCCGAACATCTTGCGTGGATTCGAAAGGAATTTTTATGGGCGCCCGAGCTCGTCTTTTGTTCGGCACACCTTCGAGTCCTTGAGAATTTTGCCAAAGAGGACGTCCGGCTTTATCGCCGCGCCGAGACCAATGGAAAATGGCACACAGATGCCAAGGTTAATCTCGATCGGTGCATCGCCGACTTGAAAAAAAGAATAGCCGCTCTCTCATTGGATTAAACGGCGTCATAAATCACCAAAAGATGTCGTGACCACGTGACCCTTCATCAAGGAAAAGCCGAAATCGATGCGTCGGATTGCGGAGCTGGTGCCCTGTGCATACCCAGCCTTGACTCAATCCAATTGACCGGAGCAATATTTCATTCTCTCTTCGAAGATGTTGAAGGGAACGGATGCCTACGCGATAACGGACGGATTGTTGGCTCTGGCGGATATAACGCGGATCGTCACGCCTGCGTCATATGACGCGTGGTTCCGTGTCATTGCGGACGGTGAGAGCAACGGCGTTGTCGTTTAACCACACGGGCGCCGATCGGGGTCCGATGCTATTGTGCGGCGTATTCTCGTTCCCGTGTTGGGATCAAAAGACCGGAGGGGGGCAACACAATGAGCGATGAGCAGGCCATTGTAAGAATTGTTACCGACGCCGCGCGGAATCGATTCATCGTCGCGGTTTTCGCCGTGGTTCTCGTTTCTGCCGCTCTTTATTTTGGTCGCATCGTGTTAGAGCCGATTGCATTCATGCTGTTCACCATGGCTCTTGTTGAGCCATTTCAGAAAGCGGCCGAGGCTAGGTTTGGGAAGACGGTTGCGCTCATCCTCACGATTCTCTTGACCCTCCTCGTCATTACGATTCTTGTTGGCGCGATTGTTTGGAGTATTAGCGATATTATTCATTGGGGCTTGGCAAATGTTGAGCGATTCCAGTCCCTCTACGCACGGACATCGCTATGGCTCCAGGAGAAAGATCTTTTTGTAGGGGATGTGGAAAACCTGGGGTCGTTCTCCTTCGCGAGCGTGTTTCAGACAATCGCTGTGTATGTCAATTCCCTCATGGGGTTTGCTCTTCTCGTATTTTTGTTTCTGGCATTCGGCCTAGCAGAAATGGATGAATTCAAATTAAAGCTTATCGCGGTCGATAAAAAAATGAGCGGCTGGAGCTTGCTTGAGACGAGCGGCCGGATCGCCCAAAAAATCCGAAAATATATGCTCATACGCACTCTGGCGAGTGCTGTGACGGGCTTGGCGGTCTTCATCTTCACACTTGCCATCGGGCTCGACCTTGCCGTCGCATGGGGCGTCATATCGTTTGTGTTGAATTACATTCCCTATGTCGGCCCGCTAATCGCTGTCGTCCTTCCGGTCATCTTCGCAACCGCGCAATTCGAATCGTGGCAGATGGCGGCCATCATTTTCGGAAGTTTGTATCTGATCCAATTTGTGATCGGGAATTACTTAGAGCCAATTCTGACTGGCAATGCTCTTGCAATTTCGCCCTTCGTAATGCTGTTTGCATTTTTAATATGGGATTTTCTATGGGGCATGCCGGGCGCCTTTATCGGACTTCCTGTCACAATCGCGCTCTTCACTGTGTGGGAACAAAATCCGTCGACGCGCTGGATCGCGAACCTCATGTCAACGTCTTCGCCTGCATCCGCACCGCAAATAACAAAGACCAGCGGAGTCTAAGCCAGGTGATGCTTATGTTGCATCGAAGCATTGCATGGCTCTCCCAATTGACATCGTCGATAAGCGCACGCTACTGTTACGCATAAAGTTTTCGCCATTTGCCAATGCTGCTATGATTAGGGCTGTGGCATAGACGGCTGGGTGTCCGGATTGGATTGTCGATGAGCTCGCCGCATCACACAATTACTCCTCCGGCCCGGTCCGGTGTGATCAGCTTTTTGCGGCGCAAGCTGCCATATGTTGCCGTTCTCGCGCTGGCCGTTTTTGGCGTAGCCTATGCCAATATCTCGCACCAGCCGCTCAATGGTTATTGGGAATTTATGGCTGTGGCCATCGGCTTCCTCTGTGTTGCCACGGGATGGCCGCGCGCTCCCGACAGAGAAGCACGCATTCGGTTGATGTGGATGCAAGCGGCCCATTGGGTGACTTTTCTGGTGACGATGAACCTCGTGCTATTGCCCAGTTTCCAGAGATTACTGCCGGCGCCAGCAACCAGTCTCGTGCTTTTGATGTTGCTCGCGCTTGGTACGTTTCTCGCGGGGATCAATCTCTTCTCTCTGCAAATCTGTTTTCTCGGTCTGGCCATGGCGCTTTCGGTGCCAGCGATCGCATGGCTCAAGCAGTCGGCCCTCTTTTTGCTGTTGGCAGGGGTGCTCATCATCGGGGTTGGCATCACCTTTTGGCCACGTGGAAGCAAAAACAAAATAGCGTAAGTGTCTGGGAGCGTGACCCGTCACGAGAAGGCGATGGACAACACGCCGGTCACCAGTCAACCGCACGGGCGTGTCGAGCGCTTTGTGGAGAGGACGATCTTTGCCAGCCGTTGGCTGCTGGCGCCCTTTTATCTTGGTCTCGCTGTGAGTCTGCTCGTATTGCTGGCTAAGTTTGGCCAGAAGATGGGATCACTGATCACGAACGCCCTTTTTGCAGGCGGCGCTGACGTGATCACTGGGGCCTTGTCTCTGATTGATCTTTCCCTGATTGCCAACCTTTTACTGATTGTCATGTTCAGCGGCTACGAGAACTTTGTGTCGCGCTTCGAACTCAGCGATCAAAAGTATAAGCCTTCCTGGTTGGGGCACGTCAACTTTGGAGATCTCAAGCTCAAGCTCTTGACATCGATCGTCGCCATTTCAGCTGTTCATTTGCTGGAGAGCTTTATGAATATCGATCAGTCAAGCGATCGCGAGCTTGCGTGGAGTGTCGGCATTCTCCTCGTTCTCGTTCTTACCGGAGTTCTGCTTGCAGTTATGAATCGCGTTTCCGGCGCGGGGCGGCATTAACTACTTTCCCGCTCAAGAGTTTTCAATCGTTTGAAGAGTTCTTTATGCGGAGGCAGCGCGCGTCTTGAAACAGCGCAGTTAATGGTACATATGCTGCCGGGCTCGCACGAAACTAGGGAGACTTGCAATGTCCGATCTTGTCGTCATCGTCTATCCGACCCAGGAAAAAGCCGAAGAGGTGAGAAAGCGACTCTTCGAACTGCAGAAGGAATATTTGATCAAACTCGCGGACGCGGTCGTTGCCACCAAATCGGCCGATGGCCAAATTCACTTGCATCAAGTCGTCAACACGACAGCGGCCGGTGCCGTCTCGGGCAGTTTCTGGGGCCTGCTGATCGGAGTGCTATTCCTCAATCCGATTCTCGGCGCGGCATTAGGAGCGGCAGGGGGTGCGCTAGGCGGGGCGATGACGGACTTCGGCATCAATGACGATTTCATGAAGCAACTTGCCGAAAGCATCCAGCCGGGTAACGCGGCCTTGTTTGTGTTGATTAAAGAAATGACAGCCGACAAGGTGGTGGAACAGATTAAGGACTACGGCGGCGTCGTACTAAAAACGTCCCTCGATGACGCCAAGGAACTCGCACTTCGCAATGCTCTTGCCGGCGCAGCAGCGTCCACCCCGGCCGCGCCCGTCACTGGCGCCCCAACCTGACGCGCGGGAGAAATTTATTTTCCGCGTTTTCCGGTACTACGTGGGCTTCTCCTCGCGATGGACGGGGAGTGGCCCGAAAGCTTGCGTCACTGGCATGAGTTCGATCGCATTGATGTTGACGCGCGGCGGCAGTGTCGCGATCCAATGCACCGTCTCGGCGATATCCTCCGGCGTCAGCGCATCCGCCCCCGCATAAAGCTTGGCTGCTTTTGCTCCATCGCCACGAAACCGCACGGTGGAGAATTCCGTTCCCCCGACAAGACCGGGTTCGACATCGGTGACCCGGACCCTCGTCCCGAGCAAATCGGCGCGCAGGTTTAGAGAAAATTGCCGGACGAAAGCTTTGGTCGCCCCATAGACATTCCCGCCCGGATAGGGGTAGGTCGCGGCAATCGAGCCGAGGTTGACGATGAGCCCGTGGTTGCGTGCGACCATGCCCGGCAGCACCGCGCGGGTGACATACATCAGGCCCTTGATATTGGTATCGACCATCGCTTCCCAGGCGTCGAGATCGGCACTCTGGGCGGGATCAAGACCGAGCGCGAGGCCTGCGTTGTTGACCAGCAGGTCGATGCCGGCAAACTCCAGTGGAAGTCGTCCAATCGCTGCTTCGACGGCGTTGCGGTCGCGGACATCGAGCGTTAATGCATGCAGGCGATCGGGTCCGAATTCTCGCACAAGCGCCTCGAGACGATCGCTCCGGCGTCCCGTTGCAACAATCATGTGATCGCCCGCGGCAAAGCGTTTGACGATCGCGGCGCCAAAGCCGGCAGTTGCTCCTGTGACGAGCAGCTTCATCTTCAATCTCCTGATGGCACATTTCGAAGCGACGGTTCGAGTTGCCTGCTGTGCATTGCATAATGCACTATCGTTGCATGGTATCAAATATCTGGTGTTGTGACGCAGGATGCAGACTCGCTGGTGAATTCATCAGCAAGGCTGTGAAGCGAGTGAAATCCGGACAACGGTTGCGGATATGTCACAGCCCTCCTGCTGGCCGTATGTTAGGTTTCATGCTGCGCGACAACATCGTGAGTCGCCCTCACCGGTGATCCCGCAGGCACTTGCGTGCTGCGCGTCATCAACAGGATGGCCATGCTCGACTATCTCCGAACTCGCGCGGCTGCTGGCATTTTTGGCCGGCACGGCGTGCTCTCCGGCCTGCGTCAAGGGCTCGCCGCGGTGCTGCTCGCTGGCTTGACCGGCTGCGCCGTTGGCCCCGATTTCGCGCCGCCAGTTGCGCCTGTCGCCGATCATTGGCTTGAATGGCGCAACAAATCGCTGCAATCGGGGCCGGAGGAGTACAGGGATTGGTGGGGCGTTTTCCATGATCCGATTCTCGACCGGTTGATCGACATCGCTTATTCGCAAAATCTGACGCTGTTGAGCGCCGGCACCAAGGTTCTGCAAGCCCGCGCGGAACTTGGCGTGGCGATTGGCGAGTTCTTTCCGCAAAAGCAGCAGGCGGTTGGCGCGGTCACCTATAATCTTTTGAGCCAGGCCAACCCGGCGGCCAATCCGACGACGGGGATCGTCAATTTTTGGGCCGATGCAATCGGTGTCAAGGCGGCATGGGAATTGGACTTTTGGGGCAAATTCCGCCGGGGAGTCGAATCCGCCGATTCGGCTTATCTGGCTTCCATCGCTAGCTATGACGACGTCCTTGTGACTCTCCTTGGCGATGTCGCAACCACTTATACAGGTATCCGCACGCTTGAAACGCAAATTGCGATCGCCCGCGAAAACATCGTCAAGCAGCAAGGAATTCTGACCATCGCGCGCGATAGATATAAGGGCGGCGCCGCGACAATGCTCGACGTCTACCAGGCGGAAAACGTCCTTGGAGCGACGCAAGCAACGGTCCCGCAGCTGACAATCCAATTGCAAAAGGGCTTGAATGCGCTCCGCGTGCAGCTCGGGATTGCCCCAGAACCCCTGAGCTTCTTGCTCGCTAGGGGGACGGGCCGGATCCCCGTCGCGCCTCAGAAAGTCGTCGTTGGTGTTCCGGCTGACTTATTGCGCCGGCGCCCCGACATTCGCACCGCCGAATTACGCGCGGCAGCGCAAAGCGCGCAAATCGGCGTGGCCGAAGCGGATCTCTATCCCGCGATCAGTATTACGGGAAGTTTTGGAGGCATCGCCAACAATGTCGGTGGCCACAATCTGCTGCAGGTGTTCCAGCCCATCGGCCGGTCCTTCTCGGTTGGCCCGGCGTTCCAATGGAATCTGTTGAATTACGGACAGATCACCAACAACGTAAGACTGCAGGACGCGACCTTGCAGCAATATCTCGTCGATTATCAGAATACAGTTCTAAAAGCACAGGAGGAGGTGGAGAACGGGATTTCCAGTTTCTTATTGTCGCGCGTCCAGGCAGAATACTTGCGGCGAAGCGTCGTTGCGGCGGGCGGCGCACTCCACATCGCGACTCTCGAATATCAGCAAGGGACACGCGATTTCACAACGGTCTTGACGGCGGAGCAGAATCTCTATCAGGCGCAAAACAATCTCGCTGTGGCTAGGGGAAATATTGCGACGGGCTTGGTCTCTGTCTTCCGGGGGCTCGGAGGCGGCTGGCAGATCCGGGATGGCAACGGTTTCGTCAACGCCGCGACCACCGAGGAAATGCGCCAGCGTACCAACTGGGGCCAGCTGCTGCCTCCTGCCAGCGAGCAGCCGATTCCGGCTCCGGGTTTGCCTGGACCCGAGGATCGCGGCCCAACAGTTCGGGCGCCGGAATGGTGAGGCTCAACAGAAAGAAAAAGGGCGGTCTATTATGAGATCGAGGTATTGCGCAGCGATGAGCAGGGGCTGGCTGCGGGCTCGGGGCAAAACATGCCGATGGCATGGTGCCGCCACCTTGGCAATCGCCCTCGCCATCCTCTCTGGAGCGTCCGGACCCGGCTTTGCTGAATCTTGGTGGGAAAAAATGACGGGCAAGGGTGCCCCAGCTGGACAGCCTGCCCCCCCGGCGCCCACCGTTTCCCCGCAAAACGAGGCTCCCGGCGCTCCAAAACCCGCGCCGCAGGATGCAGCCCCGGCGGCGTCCGGCCCAGTGGTGCCGGTGATGCTGCCCAAGATCCAGAACGTCAGCGAATATATCGAGCTCACGGGCAACGCCGCCTCCGTGAACACGGTGAAGTTGATCGCCCGGGTGGAAGGCTATTTGGACAAGATTCACTTCAAGGACGGACAGATCGTCAAGAAAGGCGACCTTCTTTTTACAATACAGCAGGAGCAGTATCAGCAGCAGCTCATTCAAGCTGAAGCGCAGGTCAAGGCTCAAGAAGCTGCGCTTTTTTACGCAAGTATTGAAGTGAAACGTTACACTGCCCTTGAAAAGCAAGGCGCCGCGGCGCAGGTCGTGGTCGACAACTGGAACTTCCAGGCAAAAAAAACGGCCGCTGAACTTGCTTCGGCCCGGGCTCAATTCGATATCGCCAAACTCAATCTTAGCTACACAGAGGTTCGCGCGCCGTTCGACGGCCAGATGGGGAGACACCTTGTCGATCCCGGCAACACCGTCGGGGGCGCTGGGCAGCAAACCGTTCTTGCCGAGATCCTCCAGCTCGATCCTATCTATGTCGTCGCCAATCTGAGCGAGCAAGATGTGTTGAGAGTCCGGGCGAACCTGCAACGCCCGTTGACCTACGCGGAGCTTGTCAATATTCCGGTCGAAGTCGGTATTGAGAAGGGCAATAGCTTTCCCTATCGCGGAACCATCCAGTTTGTGGCGCCGCAAATCGATCCGCAGACGGGAACGTTGCTGGTACGCGGCATCCTCCAGAATCCGAACCGGACGTTGCTGCCGGGATTCTTCGTGCGGATCCGCTTGCCCAAGGGCCGCGATTTGCCCGATGCCCTGCTGGTTCCGGACCGGGCTTTGCAAACCGATCAAGGCGGCCGTTATCTCTTGGTTGTCAATCAAGACAATGTCGTCGAGCAGCGCTATGTCGAGCTTGGTCAATTAAACGGGGATCTTCGCGTCATCCTGTCTGGATTGAGCGGTGATGACCGGGTCATCATTGGGGATCTCTGGCGGGCCAATGCAGGGGGAAAGGTGACGCCAAAAATGACGCCGCTCGATCAGGCGGAACCGAACGGCGAAGGGCGCCGCCCATGATGTCGAAGTTCTTCATCGAGCGGCCTGTTCTCGCGAATGTGCTGGCGATTGTCATAGTGCTCATCGGCGCCGTCGCACTTTATAGTCTGCCGGTTTCGCAATATCCGAACATCGTGCCGCCGACCGTGCAGGTCACGACAAGGTATCCTGGTGCGAGCCCGCAAACCGTGATCGACACGATCGCCTTGCCTATCGAGCTGGCGGTTAATGGCGTCGACAACATGCTCTATATGCAATCGACCAGCGCCGCCGATGGCACTTACCAGCTGATCGTAACCTTCAAGATCGGCATGGATCCCGATACCGCCCAGGTGCTGGTCCAAAACCGTGTTTCGAACGTGCTTGCGTCGCTTCCTCAGGCAGTGCAAGCGCAGGGCGTCAATGTCCAGAAGAAATCGACGGCGATTCTGCAGATCGTGACCTTGGATTCGCCTGGCGGCAGTTATGATTCCCTTTTCCTCAGCAATTACGCGACGATCAATCTCGTCAATGAGCTCGCTCGCTTGCCGGGGGTTGGCAATGTCAACGTTTTTGGCGCCGCCGAATATGCGATGCGGATTTGGATGGATCCCCAAAAGCTTTATTCGTTCGGGCTCGTGCCGGATGATGTGATCAAGGCCGTCAAGCAGCAGAGCCAAGTGGTCGCGGCCGGGCAGACCGGCATGCCGCCGGCGCCGCAAGGTCAGGACTTCCAATATACTATAGATATTAAATCGCGGCTCGACGATCCCAGCCAGTTCGCGGATATAATCGTGAAAGGGCAAACCTCCCAAGGCGGCCGCCTAATAAGGGTTAAGGATATCGGGCGGATCGATCTCGGCTCGCAGACCTATTCGCAAGTCTGCAATCTGAATGGAAAACCGGCCGCCGGCATTGCAATCTATCAGACGCCCGACGCCAATTCGCTGCAAGTCGGCAAGGAGGTCGACGCGAAAATGGCTGAGCTTGCCCGCCGTTTTCCGAAAGACCTCAGATACGGGATTCCCTATGACACGACGATCTTCGTGAGCGCATCCATCGACGAAGTCTATAAAACGCTCTATGAAGCGGGCATCCTCGTCCTTGTGGTGATCCTGGTCTTCTTGCAGAATTTCCGGGCGACTCTCGTCCCCGCGACGACGGTTCCGGTCACGATTATCGGCGCCTTCGCCGGAATGGCTGCGCTCGGCTATTCGGTCAATCTGTCAACCCTGTTTGGTATTATCCTCGCCATCGGAATTGTCGTCGATGACGCGATTGTCATCGTGGAGGCCGTGACAAGCCATATCGAGCGAGGCATGTCCGGGCACGATGCCTCGGTCAAGGCGATGGGCGAATTGATGGGGCCGATCATCGGGATCACGCTCGTTCTGATGGCGGTGTTCCTGCCTGCTTCCTTTCTACCGGGGCTTACCGGCAAAATGCTCGCCCAATTTGCGATGGTGATCGCCGCGACGGCCCTCATCAGCGCAATCAACGCCGCGACTTTGAAGCCGACTCAATGCGCGCAATGGCTGCGGCCGCCGGTGCCCCCAGAACAGCGCAATATTTTCTATCGCAGCTTCAATGCCCTCTATGACCCCTTGGAAAATGTCTACACGCGCCTGATCGGTGTCCTCGTCAAACGCGCTGGCCTCGTTGTCCTGGTGGGACTTATTGTTTCTGCCTTTGGGATTTGGGGTATTGCCCGGCTACCGACGGCCTTCATTCCCAACGAGGATCAAGGCTACGCCATGATCGCCGTGCAATTGCCGGATGGCGCGGCGCTCGGACGCACGGTGAACTCGTTAAACGAGGCAACCAAGATCGCTCTCGACACGCCCGGCGTGAAGCAAGTGATCACGATCGCCGGGATTTCCGTCCTCGACAACAGCGCGACGCTCGCCAATGCTGGCGTCGATTATATCATTTTCGATGATTGGAAAAAGCGCGAGAAGCACAAGGACCAAGCTATCATCCCCCTTCTCACCGGTCTGCAGAAAAAGATCGAGTCGATTTCCGACGGGAAGGCTTTCGTCCTCGTACCGCCGCCGATCCAGGGAATCGGCAACGCCGGCGGCTTCCAAATGCAGCTCCAACTGCTCGGCGGCAGCTTCGAATATGCGAAACTCAGCGATGTGACGAACGCGGTCCTCGATCAAGCCAAGGCCAGTCCGCAATTGCAGCGAGTTCTCACGACGTTCCGGCCAGATTCGCCGCACGTCGGCCTCACGATCGACCGGGTGCAAGCCGAAACCCTGCGGGTTCCGGTCGGTGATGTCCTCTCCGCGCTGACCTCTTATGTGGGCTCGACCTATATCAACCAATTCAACAAATTCGGTCTGTCCTTGCAGGTCTATGCGCAAGCCGAGGCTCAGTACCGCCTGCAGCCGGACGATCTCTTGAACATGTATGTGCGCAGCCAGGACGGAAATATGGTTCCGATCGGCACCCTCGCGCATCTTGCCCCGGTGACCGCGCCGCCTCTCATCTCGCTTTATAACCTCTACCCATCCGCCACGATTGTAGGCACCCCGGCGAAGGGCTTTAGTTCGGGCCAGGCGATGGCGACGATGTCGAATATTGCGGCCAAGACGCTGCCGGAAGATGTCGGCTATGAGTGGAGCGCGATGTCCTATCAGGAAAAAGTCACCGGCAATCTGCTGTACTGGGGTTTTGCCTTGTCGGTCCTGCTGGTTTATCTCGTCCTCGCCGGGCAATACGAAAGCTGGATCTTGCCGCTCGCCGTGATCTCGGCGGTTCCGCTCGCGCTGCTTGGGCCGGTGTTGACGCTGACGAGTGTTGGTATCGATGTTAATCTCTACGTGCAGATTGGGCTGATGCTTTTGATCGCACTGTCCGCGAAAAACGGCATTCTGATCGTGGAGGTGGCGCGGGAGCACCGGATCCTCGATGGAAAGCCAATCCTAGAGGCAGCGGTCGATGCGGCGCGGATCCGTTTCCGGCCCATTCTTATGACTTCCTTCGCCTTCATTCTCGGCGTCCTGCCTCTGGTGCTCGCGACCGGAGCTGGAGCCAATGCGAGGAAATCCCTGGGGATCAGCGTGTTCACCGGGATGATCGCCTCGACCTGTCTTGCCGTCGTCTTTGTCCCGGCGTTCTTCGTCGTGTTGCAAAGACTCGATGAGCGCTGGTCAAAAAAGAAGATCAAAAAGAAGCTAGGGGAGGAACCCGCGCTCGCCCATGAGTAAAAGGGGCAAGGGCTGGAAGTGTCAGCTGAACTTATCGTAGAGGGCCGGGGGAGTCCCGGCCCCGCAAAACTTCAGTTGACGGCGTTGTCGCCGCAAATCACATGATAGGCGCCCGGCGCCGAGTCCGTTGTGCCTTCCGTCTCCGGTCCAAAGCTCTTTGGCGCGCCAAGCCCGTGCGCCTTGCACCAGGCGTCCGCCACGATGAGGCCGCATTCCGAGCCGGTCTTGAGGCATTCCTCGAAGCCATAGCCATCGTCCGATGGAATGATCAAGGTGCGGCTTCCGTCCGCTTTCGATGGAAGCGGGAGCGAGAGGGCGATGGCGGCCAGAATGGCGCTGAGGGAAAATAGCACAAAACGGAATAATTTGCGGCGTTTGGCGAAGGCGCCTAACGGATCAGCTGAAATATTTAACTCGGACATGGGGGGAACTCGGCAATTGGCGGGAACAAGGCGGTATTTGACTCGAAGTGCTTGAAAATTGTGTTAACCGCAAGGCAGAGGTTTGGCTCCCCGGCGATAATGTCTCGCTTGACCAATACTACATTCCGCGCGCATAGTTGTGCGATGACGCACGTGACCGGCGTGAGCCGGACCTTTTTTTCGATTTCGATTTGTATCGGCTAGCCTTGTCCCTGGCTGGAGCCGTCGCGTCCTCATAAAGAGTTCGTCCTTGATGCCCCAGGCCAGAGCAGGCACGAGGGGATCCCATGCCGTTGCGGCTGTACAATACGCTCACCCGCCGGAAAGAAGATTTCGCGCCGCTTGATGCAGGCAATGTCCGCCTCTACGCCTGCGGCCCGACGGTTTACGACCATTTGCATATCGGCAACGGCCGCATGCTGATCGTCTTCGACATGCTGTTCCGTCTGCTGCGGCACGAATACGGCGCGGAGCATGTCACCTATGTCCGCAACATCACCGATGTCGACGACAAGATCAACGCGCGGGCAGCGGAGCGCGGCGTCGATATCCGCGTGTTGACGGACGAGATGACGGCGATCTTTCACGAGGACGTGCGGGCGCTCGGCTGCCTGCAGCCGACGGTCGAGCCCCGCGCGACGGACCATATCGCGCAGATGATCGCGATGATCGAAAAGCTCATCGCCAATGGGCATGCTTATTTTGCGGATGGCCATATGCTGTTCGATGTGCCGTCGATGCCGGCTTACGGCAAACTCTCGAAGCGGCCACTGGACGAGATGATCGCGGGGGCGCGGGTCGAGGTCGCGCCGTACAAACGAAACCCGATGGATTTCGTCTTGTGGAAGCCGTCTAGCCTCGATGAGCCGGGCTGGGAGAGCCCTTGGGGGCGCGGGCGGCCCGGCTGGCACATCGAGTGCTCGGCGATGAGCTCGCAATATCTTGGCGAGGTCTTTGACATCCACGGCGGCGGCATCGACCTCGTGTTCCCGCATCACGAGAATGAACTTGCGCAAAGCTGCTCGGCCTTCGGCCATGACGTCATGGCCAATGTCTGGATGCACAACGGCCATCTTCAGGTCGAAGGCGAGAAGATGTCGAAAAGCTTGGGAAATTTTGTGACGATCCACGAGCTGTTGCATACGGATAAATTCGGCGGTCGATCCTGGCCGGGTGAAGTGCTGCGACTTGCGATGCTCAAGACGCATTATCGCCAGCCGATCGATTTTACGGTGAAGGCGCTGGAGGAGGCGGAGCAAACACTGCGCCGATGGTGGCGGTACGCTTATCTTTCGAAACAATCTGACGATCCTCCTCCGGCGTTCATCGAAGCAATGGAAGACGACCTCAACACGCCAAGGGCGCTAAGCGAAATTCATTCGCTCTATAGCATCGGTCACATTTCCGGAATTCCACCTGAGAATGCCGAGGAACCACGAGTCCAGGCATCGACTGAACAAAGCAACCGTTCGCAGGATCAATTAAAGAGCTGCTTGCGTTTGCTCGGACTGAGCCGCGAATGGGCGAGCAACATCAATGACGCTAAGAGAGCTGATATTGAAACCTTCATTTCTCTTCGTAACGAAGCCAGAGCAGCGAAGAATTGGGCTGAATCCGATCGGATTCGCGATAGACTCTACTCTATGGGGATCGTGCTGAAAGACAACAAGGACGGCAAAACAACGTGGGAAGAGATGCAATGAACGCCAGCGCTTTTCCAAAGCCGTCGCTGCGGCCTTATCTCACCTCCGATCTCCCGCTGCTCAGCGAGATCCGCTTCGCCGCCATCGAAGAGCTGACCGTCGACGATTATGACGAAGCGCAGCGCCGTGCTTGGGCCGCCGCTGCCGACGATGACGAAGCTTTGGCGCAAAAACTCGAAAAAGGCTTGACTCTCATCGCGTTGATCAGCGGCGGCCCAGTGGGATTTATCTCGCTGCAGGAGGGTGGTGTCATCGACCAGCTTTACGTCCATCCCGCGGTCGCCCGCACCGGCGTCGCGAGCGCCCTTGTGGATGCAATCGAAAAACTCGCCGCCGCACGCGGCACCGCCACCCTCGTGACCAATGCCAGCGACACCGCGAAACCCTTGTTCGACGCACGCGGCTATCAGGCGGTGAATCGCAACACGATCGAGATTGATGGGATATGGCTCGGCAATACGCGGATGACAAAAACATTGCCGCCAAAACCCGAGCGGAGCCAACCATGACGCGCGAAAAACTCAGTCTATTGGATACGACCTTGCGGGATGGCGCGCAGATGGCGGATGTCGATTTTTCGCTCGCCGACAAGCGTCATATCGCGATGCTGCTCGATGGCCTTGGGGTCGACTACATTGAGGGTGGCTATCCCGGTGCCAATCCGCTGGATACGGAGTTTTTTTCAGCGCCACCCAAGCTCACAAGCGCCCGCTTCGCGGCTTTCGGCATGACCAAAAGAACGGGCCGTTCCGCTGCCAATGATCCGGGCATCGCTGGTCTTCTCGCGGCGGGAGCCGGTGTCATCACTTTCGTGGGCAAGGCATGGGATTATCATGTCCATGTCGCGCTGAGATGCACGCTCGAAGAAAATCTGGAAAACATAAGCCAGTCGATCGCGGCGGCGCATAGCGCGGGCCGCGAGGTGATCCTCGATTGCGAACATTTTTTCGACGGATTCAAGGCCAACCGCGATTACGCGCTGCAAGTGGCCAAAACCGCGCATACGGCGGGGGCGCGATGGATCGTGTTGTGCGATACCAATGGCGGAACCTTGCCGCATGAAATCGAGCGCATCGTCGGCGAGGCCGCCTTGCATGTGCCGGGCTCGCACCTCGGCATTCACGCGCATGACGACACCGGCAACGCCGTCGCCAATTCGCTCGCCGCTGTCCGGGCCGGCGCCCGGCACATCCAGGGCACGCTGAATGGTCTTGGCGAGCGCTGCGGCAATGCCAATCTCGTATCACTCATCCCGACGCTTTTGTTGAAGCGCGATTTTGCCGAACACTTCGAGATCAGCGTGAAGCCCGAAAAGCTGGCGGCGCTGACCAAGGTCAGCCACACGCTCGATGAATTGCTCAATCGCGCGCCGAACCGGCACGCGCCCTATGTTGGCGCGTCGGCCTTCGCGACCAAGGCCGGAATTCATGCTTCCGCTGTGATGAAGGAACCAAAGACCTACGAGCACATCGTGCCTGAGGCGGTCGGCAACAAGCGCCGGCTACTGGTGTCGGACCAGGCGGGGAAGTCGAATATCCTTGCCGAACTCGAACGGATTGGGGTTGCTCTCGACAAGGGCGATCCTCGCGTTTTGCGCCTGCTCGACGAGGTGAAGCAGAAGGAAGCGCTTGGCTATGCCTATGAGGGCGCCGATGCCTCGTTCGAATTGCTCGCCCGCCGGATGCTTGGGGAAGTGCCGGATTATTTCGAAGTCGAGCGCTTTCGCGTCGATGTCGAACGCCGCCACAATGCGCAAGGGGATCTTGTCTCGGTGTCGGAGGCGGTCGTCAAGGTGGTAATCGATGGCGAGACGCTGATCTCAGCCGCCGAGGGGGAGGGTCCGGTCAATGCGCTCGACCTCGCCTTGCGCAAGGATCTGGGCAAATATCAGCGTTTTATCGAAGATCTCGAACTCGTCGATTTCAGGGTCCGGATTTTCCAGGGCGGAACGGACGCGGTGACGCGTGTGCTGATCGAGTTTCGCGATGGGCTGGGCGAGAGCTGGTCGACGGTTGGCGTCTCCGCCAATATTATCGACGCCTCGTTCCAGGCCCTGACCGACGCGATCACCTACAAGCTGTTGAAGTCCGGCGCGCGTTAGATTCCATGGCTACCTTCTAATTCTGATTCGAATACTGCAAGATGAACCCATGCGGGAGGCCTCTTGGGGGGGCCGGAAACGGCGCCGCGCGGCGCACCGCCGTGAGATATGCCGTATCGAGAACCGGGTCGCCGCTGGCGCGATACAAGGCCTGATGGGTCAGATTGCCCATTTCGTCCACGAAGAGGCCGATTTGTCCTATGCTGATCAAATGGCGGGCGCGGACCTCGGCCGGAAGATGCAGTTGCCGGTTGATGAGCCCCATCAGCAAGGATTCATAGCTAGCTTTTTCGCGGCCGCCACCGATCGGCGCCGATTTGGCGGAGGACCCGAAGGAATAGGATGGCGCCGGAGCCAGGGCGGCGAGCTGTTGCGCCACCGTCTTCTGCCCCTGGCCTGGAGAAGTCTTGCTCGCTGGCTGCTGCTTTGGTTTTGGCTGCGGTTTGGGGGCGGGCGTCTCGGGTTGCGCCTTGTCGAGCGCCTCGGCATCGGGTTTGTCATCGGCGAGTTTTTGCGGCTCCGCGGGCGCCGCCGGGGGGGCGGGCTTCTCCTCTGATTTGGTCGCCGCTTTTTCCTGCTCCGGCTTGTCCTGCGCTGGCTCGGGGATGGCGAGTTTGGGCGGCGGCGCGACGCGCGGCGCCTTGGTTTCCTGGTCGGGTTCGCCCTTGTGGGTTTTGTCGTCATTTCCCGACACCGGCGCGTCATGCGCAACTTGGACGTCGTCGAGTTGCACCTTTTCCGGCGGCGGCTTTGCTTTGACGGGAGGCGGAGTCATAAGATCGGGGTTTGGCGGAGGAGACGCTTGCGTGACCGGTTGGGTCTTTTGTTCCGGTGGCGGTTCCGGTGGCATCTGGGCCACCAGTTCAATCGGAATCTCTTCTGGGTGTGCAGGCTCATCAGCCCTGAAGAAATCCGAGAGAAAAAGGGAGCCGACCAGCAGCGCGTGGATCACCACGCACACCGCGACGATCAGAGCAAACCGCTCCGGTGCCCGTGTCCGCGGCTGCACGAGGCGCTCGGCCGGGTCTGCCTTGAGGAGGACATCGGGGAGTTCGGGACCAGACGTCACGTTTCACCACGATCAATGGGCGTTGCGAATAACCTCGATATCATGGCTGAGGAATAATATCATTCCCGCCCGTTACAGCGCCCGGAAACACGCCTTACAGGCGTGGATCGACGGTCTCCTTGCGCAGGCCGAGAAGCGCGGCCTTTGCCGCCGCAGTCTCGATCATGGGCAGAATATCCTCGATCTTTTCGGCAACAAGATAGCGAACCTCGAACGGTGATTGAATAAAACGCCGCTCGCGCATATGGGCGAACAGCTGCAGCAACGGTTGCCAGAAGCCCCCGATGTCGGCAATCACCACCGGCTTCGTGTGACGCTCAAGCTGGACCCAGGTCAATTGCTCGGCAAGTTCTTCCAATGTCCCAATCCCGCCCGGAAGCGCGACAAAAGCGTCGGCCCGCTCAAACATCTGACGCTTGCGCTCATGCATGTCGCCGACGACGACACATTCCTGAATTTCCGGCTGGATACCCTCCCTATTCACCAAGAAATCCGGAATGACACCCGTGACTTGGCCGCCGTTGGCGAGAACCGAGCTGGCGATGGCGCTCATGAGGCCGGTGGCACCGCCGCCATAGACGAGGCCAACACCATTTTGCGCCAGGGTCTGGCCAAATTTTCGCGCGGCCGCTTCATAAATGGGATCGGCACCTTGGGCGGCGCCGCAATAGACACAAATATTACGAACCAGGCGGGACCTGGTCTCCGCGACGATCTGTTTTGATGACATGGCGTGCTTGTGGCGCGGCGTCCGCCCGGGGTCAAGTAGCACCGCAAACCGCCCTGCGCCTTATTGCTAAGTTTGCCGCGCAAGGCGTGGCTATTTCCGCAACCTTGGTGATCCGCTCTCATTTACCAGAACGGATGGCCAGTTGCATGAAATGATGCTTAGAGAGCACATGTCGCGTTCTTTTTCATCGGGCGTTTTGGCGCCCCCTACCAAGTCCACTCCGAAACTGCCGCCCGGCTCCATGCTTCGCAAGCTCTGGCCCTACATTTGGCCATCGGGGCGGCGCGACTTGGTCATTCGCATCTACGTGTCTCTGGCTTTGCTGCTCGCCGCCAAAATTGTCACGATCGCGGTTCCCTATTCGTTCAAATGGGCGACTGACGCGCTGACCGGCGCGGGGCGTCCGCCACTCTTGGGCGTGATCGCCGGCCCGCTGGCATTCACCCTTTTGTATGGAGGCCTGCGCATCGCGATGGCGCTCCTCACGCAAATTCGTGACGCGACCTTTGCCGATGTCGCGATGCACGCGGTGCGCCGCCTGGCGCGCGATGTGTTCGCGCATTTGCATTCACTTTCCCTGCGCTTCCATCTTGAGCGCAAAACCGGCGGTCTGACGCGCGTTCTCGAACGCGGCCGCAATTCGATCGAGACAATCGTTCGCACGACGATGCTGACGGCAGTTCCGACCGTCGTCGAATTTGTTCTGATCCTGGCGGTTTTCCTCTATCAATTCGATTGGCGCTATGCGGCCGTCGTATCCTTGATGATCCTTGCCTACATGGGTTTCACCGCCGCCGCGACCAATTGGCGGATCGCCATCAGGCGCGCGATGAATGAGAGCGACACCGATGCCAATACCAAGGCGATCGATAGCCTGCTCAATTTCGAAACGGTGAAATATTTCACCGCCGAGGTTCGGGAGAAAGCACGCTACGACAAATCCATCGCCCGCTATGAGCGGATGAGTGTCAAGACCTACACGTCGCTTGCCTGGCTTAACGCGGGACAGGCGCTTATTTTTACGTGCGGGTTGACGGCGGCGATGGCGATGAGCATCGCCGGGATCAAGAGCGGCGCCAATACGGTTGGAGATTTCGTCCTCATCAATGCGATGATGGTGCAGCTTTATCAGCCGCTGAATTTCATGGGTGTCGTCTATCGGGAAATTAGGCAAGCCACGATCGACATCGAGCTGATGTTTGCTATTCTTGGTCAGCATCCGGAGATCGAAGATCGGCCGGGGGCGAAGCCGCTTGTTGTGACACACGGCAACCTTTCGTTCGACAATGTGTCGTTCCATTACGATCCGCGCCGGGCGATCCTGGAGGATGTGAGCTTTGATGTGCCGGCCGGCAAGACCGTCGCGATTGTTGGCCCTTCCGGCGCCGGGAAATCGACGCTTTCCCGGTTGATTTTCCGGTTCTACGAGCCTTCGTCGGGGCGCATCACTATCGATGGCGAGGATATTTCGAGGGTCACCCAAGCCTCGTTGCGCGCCGCGATTGGCATGGTGCCGCAAGACACGGTTCTTTTCAACGACACGATCGCCTATAATATCCGCTACGGTCGCTTCGATGCGAGCGATGCCGAGGTGCGGGAGGCGGCACGGCTGGCCCGCATCGATCATTTCATCGAGCAGACTCCCGGCGGGTATGAGGCGCAAGTCGGCGAACGCGGATTGAAACTCTCCGGTGGCGAGAAGCAGCGCGTCGCCATCGCCAGGACGATTTTAAAGGCGCCGCCTATTCTCGTTCTCGACGAGGCAACCTCTGCGCTCGATTCCTTTACTGAAGGCGAAATTCAGGACGCGCTCGATCTCGTTGCAAAGGGCAGGACGACACTCGTGATTGCGCACAGGCTGTCGACGATCGTCAATGCCGACGAAATCATTGTGCTGGATAAGGGGAAAATCGTCGAGCGCGGCGCCCATGCCGTGCTCCTTGCGCAAAACGGATTATATGCGGCGATGTGGAAGCGCCAGAACGAAGTCCGGCAAGCCGAGGAAACCTTGCGCCGCGCGGCGATCGAGGAAGGCGGCAGGCTCAGCATCAAGATCGAGACAGAAGCATCGACGGAAGAGACCGCCGAACCGGACGAGGAGGCTCCCTTGGACGAAGACCCCATGGACCCCATGGTGCCCGCCGGCCTGTAACGCATTTATAATCGCGTGTAGAATAGCGTTATGATGGGAGTTTGCCGTCGGGCGTCGCTGTGTCGACTGCTTGGGGCAAATGTTGCGCCAGCAATTCCGCGAGTTTGTCGGAGGGAAGGCCGAGCTTAGCGGCCAGTTCCTTCACCTTTTCGGAGCCAAGCACCTGACGTATTTGGTCTGTCGTGATCGGCGAATTCGGACCCAAAGAAATCCAAGATTTCACGGTATCGCCGAAACCGTTCTTCTCGAATTGGCTGACGATGCTTTGCAAGCCGCCTTGGTTTTCGATGAACTTGTTAAGGAGTGTCGCTCCTTCCACGCCAATGACGCCGCCCAGAATACCGTCGAACAGACCCATGCGACCCTCCTCAGCGGGAACGGCGGAATAGCCTGGCTTGCGCTCTCAGCCCAGCATACGCCAAATGATCCAATCCCGCAGCCGAACCTTGCCAGTTTGGACGCATATTGGCAAGACTGAACCGTTGCCATGAACTCCATTGGCGGAAACATTGATGCACCGGTGCGGCGAAATACGTTGAAATAGTTATGGCGGTGGCGGACAAGGGCCGGACGCTGGACACACTCTCCTCGCAATCTAGGATTGCCTCATGTCGATGATCGATTCGATCCGCAAGCAAATGACGCCCATCCATCCCGAGGGCTATATTTTTGTGGCGGGTTTTGCCATTGCCACCCTCATCCTTGGTTCGTTCTTCGGACCCTTGGGCTGGATTGGTACGATCGCGACGGGCTGGTGCGCTTATTTTTTTCGCGATCCTGTCCGTTACACACCGCTTGATGACGCGCTTGTGGTGTCGCCGGCCGATGGCGTCATTTCCTCCGTCGGTTATTTCACGCCACCGCCGGAGCTTGGCCTCAGCACGGAACCGATGCAGCGGATTTCGGTCTTCATGTCAGTCTTCGATTGCCATGTAAACCGGGCTCCGGTTGCCGGACGGGTGACCAAGATCGCCTATAAGCCGGGCTTGTTTCTCAATGCGGACCTCGATAAAGCGAGCGAAAACAACGAGCGTAATGGCCTCGTCATTGAGACGGAAGGCGGCCGGTTTGGCGTCGTGCAAATCGCTGGCTTTGTAGCGCGGCGGATCGTGTGTTTTGCCCGTCAGGGCGAAGCCGTTGGCGCGGGCGACCGGATTGGTCTGATCCGTTTTGGCTCGCGCGTGGACGTTTACATGCCAGGTACGGCGAGACCCTTGGTGACGATCGGCTCGAAAGCGATCGCCGGCGAAACGGCCCTCGCCGAATTGCGCTCAAATGGACCCCGCCGGAATTTTAAATCCGGCTGATTGCAATCTTTGCCTTTTTGTCGCGCGTACTTAAGCAAACCCAAAAGCATATGTTCGAATTGCTTGCGACCCGTTCATAAAGGGACGCGGGAAAGTGCCGGATGCAAAGCGGTGGCCCGTTTTTTGACAAGCCTTAATTCTTAATGGGATTTGCAAACACTCCCCTGATAGGGAGGCCGCCAGGCTGTGCCGCTTTAGCGTTTCTTTACGCAAGAAGCCTCCAATTGCAAATGTTCATCGTGCGAATCGGCGAGACAATGCAATCCACGGCTTCACACGCTCCTCGTTCCTGCTTGATTCGGTTCGCCGCCGTTCTGGTCGCGGCCCGATCGTTCGACTGGCTCGCTTTGATCACAATTATAATAATCTGCTGCCACGCATCTCCCCTGTGGGCTATGGAAGACATCCTGGTCGAGACGATCGACCAGGCGCGCATCGTGAATGTTCCTCCCGCAACCGAGACGCTGATTGTCGGGAACGCGGCGATCGCCGACTTGACGCTCTTGAAGCAGGGCGCCGCGATCGTTGTGACCGGCAAGGGTTTTGGCGAAACCAATTTTATCGCGCTCGATGGCGCCGGGGCGCCTTTGGCGCAAGCGATGATCCGCGTCGTCAGCGGCAAGAATGCGTTGCTTGTGCAGCGCGGGCTGGATCGCCAATCCTATTCTTGCGCGCCGCAATGCCTGCCCACGGCCAAACTCGGGGACGATATCAAATATTTTGGCGACGTTTCGGGGCAGGTGAAGGATCACAACGCGCAAGCGACCGGCCTGCAATAGAGATTTTTGGCCCCCACACCTCTTTCGTTCATGGGGCCCTCTCTGTGCTCAAGCCAGCCTGACAAGCTTTATCAAATGTTAGGCTTCCACGGCCGCCGACCGAGAGAGTTGCTTGCGAGTCCCTCACTCAAGTACAGTAGACTTACTCCCTAAGTGGTCGGGCTCGACCGATTTCTGACTTTGTGACGGATTGCAAACTTTATGCTGATTCTCCTCACCCGCTCCCTTGAGGAATCCAAGCGGACAGCCGCGAGCCTGGCGCGCGAAGGACATGAGGCGGTGTTGTCACCCGTTCTGGAGATGGTGCCCACTGGAGGGATATGGCCGGCAGGCGTCATCGACGGCGTCATCGTAACGAGCGCTCGGGCATTTGAATTGCTCTCCGCGGCAGAGGATTGGCCCTTGCCCGAGGCGCGCCGCCTGCTGCCATTATTCCTGGTTGGCGAGCGAACGCAGGAAGCCGCCCGCGAACGGAGCTTTGAAGGCCCGGCGCTGATCGCTCCAGACGCCAAGACCCTCGCCGCGAATATTGGCTCCCTTGGCAAGGTTCCTGCCTGTTTTGTCTATCTCGCGGGACGCGATCGCAAGCCCGATCTCGAGGAAAGCCTCACCGCTGCAGGACACCGCATCGAGCCAGTCGAAGTCTACGCAGCGCAACCCGCTGAGTCCTTGAGTGATGCCGCCCTGGACCTTGCAGCAGCGGGAAAAATCGGAGCGGTCTTGCATTATTCCCGGCGCAGCACGGAAATTTTCCTTCGCCTTGCGCGGAAAGCCGCTCTCGACCTCAAGCGGCTGAATCATGTATGCATCTCGCATGACGCGGCGGCGCCGCTTTTAGATGCCAAAATTTATGAAGTGCTTATTGCCAAAACCCCGGACGAGCAGGCGATGTTCTCTATCGTCAACACCTTGGCAGGCCTTTCCGAACTCTCGCTTGGGCAAGATAAAAAACTTGGGCACGACAAGGAATAAGATGTTCATGACCGTGGGCTTGATCGTGCTCGCGGCGTTTCCGCTTCCGGCGGTTGCGACCGGCAACATCGACATCAAGACGGGGTTCATTCGCGGACCGCACACGCTGGAGACCGTCTCGATCCTTGACGTTCCGGCCGCCGACGATGGCATCGCGGGTGCCAAGCTTGCCACCGAGGACAACAACACAACGGGAAGTTTTCTCGGCCAAACGTTCAGCATAGAGGATGTCTCCTTGCGGCCGGGCGATGACCCGGTGGCTGCACTCAATAGCCTTGCCGCGAAAGGCGTCTTCTTTGTTCTTGCCGACCTGCCGCCGGAGGCGCTTCTCGCGCTGGCCGGAGCGGCAAAGGATAAGGGAATCCTGATTTTTAACACCAGCGCCCCCGAGGATTCACTCCGCGAGGACAATTGCCGCGCCAACGTCTTTCACGCTGCGCCAAGCTACTCCATGCTCGCCGACGGACTCGCGCAATATCTGGTGTGGAAGCAATGGAAACGCTGGCTGCTGATGAAAGGCTCTCACCCGCAAGACGAGCTCTTTGCCGAAGCACTCCGCCGTTCGGCGAAAAAATTCGGCGCCAAGATCGTCGAGGAGCGAGTCTATGAGGATACAGGGGGCGGGCGCCGCTCCGATTCGGGAAGCGTGCAGACGCAGAGACTTATTCCGGTGGCGACGCAAAACGCACCGGCCTACGATGTCCTCATCGCCGCTGATGAAAGCGAGGTCTTCGCGAACTACCTTCCGTTCCGGACATGGGACGCTCGGCCGGTGGCTGGCTCGGCAGGGCTAAAACCCATGAGCTGGGATGGGACTCATGAGCAATGGGGGGCGATCCAATTGCAAAACCGCTTTATGAAGCTCGCTTTGCGGCGGATGAACGCGCGCGACAACAATGCCTGGGTGGCGATGCGGATGATCGGCGAGGCGGCCTCGCGCACCGGCTCGAACGATCCCAAAATCATTCGCGATTATCTCACTGGGCCGGAGTTTGCCATTGCCGCCTTCAAGGGTCAAAAACAAACCTTGCGCCACTGGAACCAGCAATTGCGCCAGCCCATTCTGCTTGGTGATGGGCGTATGATTGTCTCGGTTTCGCCGCAAGAAGGCTTTCTCCATCAAACTTCCGAACTCGATACCCTTGGCTTCGACCAGCCGGAAACGAAATGCAAATTGCAATGAAGTTTTCAACACATTCAGGGTTCGCCGCCGTTACTGCCTCTCTCTTCGCGCTGGCGCTGATGACAGCGCCAGCAGTCGCGTTTACAGCTTATGTTTCCAATGAAAAGGGCAACTCGATCTCCATCATCGATACCAATAAATTGGAGGTCACCAAGACCGTGCCGGTAGGCCACCGGCCGCGCGGGATTGCCTTGAACAAGGATGGCAGTGAGCTTTACATCTGCGCGGGCGATGATGATATCATTCAGATTCTCGACACCAAAAAGCTCTCGATCGTTGGAACATTGCAATCGGGGCCTGACCCTGAGCTGTTGATCTTGAGTCCCGACGGCAAGCTCCTCTATATCTCAAACGAAAACGACAATATGGTTACAGCGATCGATGTCGCGACACGCAAGCCGGTTGCTGAAATTCCGGTTGGCGTCGAACCGGAGGGAATGGGGATAAGCCCGGATGGCAAGGTCCTCGTCAACACGTCGGAAACGACGAATATGGCGCATTTGATCGATACGCAAACGCGCAAAATATTCGCCAATGTTCTTGTTGACGCGAGGCCGCGCGCCGCACAATACACCCCGAACGGTGCGGAGTTATGGGTCACTTCGGAGGTCGGCGGCACGGTCGCCGTGATCGATGCGGCCAGTCCAAAGGTCAAACAGAAAATCAGTTTCGAAGTCGCGGGGCTTTCGAAAGAAGCGATCCAGCCGGTAGGTTTGCGATTTACGCCCAATGGCAAACTTGCATTCGTGGCGCTTGGTCCCGCCAACCGCGTTGCGGTGATCGACACTGCGACAAAAAAAGTGGAGAAATATCTGCTCGTCGGACAGCGTGTTTGGCAAATGGCATTCACCCCGGATGCCAAATATCTTTTGACGACCAATGGCGTTTCAAACGACGTCTCGGTGATCGACGTGACAAACCTCAAAGTGGTAAAGTCGATCGCCGTCGGAGCCTTTCCCTGGGGCGTGGCGGTCGCGAACGAATGAGTCTTGGCCCGCCGCAACCGGAAGCCGCGAGCGGCGACACAAACGGCGAGCTCTCCGCCGCGCTGCAAGTCGCAAGCGTGAGCCATAGCTATGGTAAGCGCAAGGCGCTCGACAATGTTTCCTTTCGGGTGAGGCCTGCCAGTTTTTGCGTCCTGCTCGGCCTTAACGGGGCCGGTAAAACCACCCTGTTTAGTCTTGTCACCCGGCTTTATGCAGCCCAGCAAGGCACGCTGCGCATTTGCGGTTTCGATGTAAACCGCACTCCCGGCGAAGCGCTGCGAAGACTGGGCGTCGTTTTCCAGGCGCGAACGCTCGACCTTGATCTGACGGTGCTGCAAAACCTGTCCTATCACGCGGCCCTGCACGGAATGACGGCGCAGGAAACGAAGCTGCACACGGCCGCGGTCCTCGACCAGGTTTCGATGGCCGACCGCGCGAACGACAAGGCGCGCACGCTTTCTGGGGGGCAGATGCGACGGGTGGAAATCGCGCGCGCGTTGTTACATCGCCCGCGCATGCTTTTGCTCGACGAGCCGACGGTTGGATTGGATGTCAAAGCCCGCGCGGATATTCTTAAGCATGTCCGGAGCCTTGTCACGCGGACAAGCATTGGGGTGCTTTGGGCAACTCACCTCATTGATGAGATCCAGCCAGGCGACGATGCAGTCTTGTTGCATGAAGGAAGGATTCTTGATCAAGGCCAAGCCTCGGAGATCGCCACCCGCGCCGATGTTCCAGACATCGGATCGGCCTTCAAGAAACTGACCGGCATTGCTGGCGAGGAGGCATCATGGCAACGGCCATAATCGTGGAGCCGAAGGGCCAGGGCTTCGGCTTTCTCCAATATGCACGCTGTTTCAATGGCATTGTCTGGCGCGAGGCGCTGCGGTTTTGGCACCAGAGGGAGCGGTTTGTTTCCGCGCTGGTGCGGCCGCTCGTTTGGCTGTTCATCTTCGCGGCGGGATTTCGCTCAGTGCTCGGCGTGTCGATCATTCCGCCCTACGACACATATGTGCTTTATGACGTCTATATCACGCCAGGGCTCATTGCGATGATTGAGCTTTTCAGCGGCATGCAATCCTCTCTCTCGATGGTCTATGACCGCGAGATGGGGAATATGCGCAGTCTGCTTGTGAGCCCGTTCCCTCGCTGGTTTTTGTTGACGTCCAAGCTTGTGGCGGGAACCGCCGTATCCGTTGTCCAGGTCTATGCGTTTCTTGCCGTCGCCTATTTCTGGGAGATCGAGCCCCCGTCGCCCTGGGGCTACCTGACCGTGCTTCCCGCGCTTATCGTTGCGGGTCTCATGCTGGGCGCGTTGGGAATGCTGCTCTCTTCGCTCATCAAGCAATTGGAGAATTTCGCGGGGGTCATGAATTTCGTCATTTTCCCGATGTTTTTCGCCTCTTCCGCGCTCTACCCTTTGTGGCGAGTCAAGGAGGGCAGCCCATGGCTCGCCTTCTTTTGTGAACTCAATCCGTTCACCCATGCCGTCGAACTGATCCGCTTCGCCTTTTACGAGCAGATCAATGTTCTCTCCTTGGGGGTGGTGCTTGGGGCTGGAGCTGTCTTTCTCACCGCCGCGATCGTTGCTTATGATCCCTCGCGCGGCATGCTCAAGGGGCGCGAGGGATCATAGGTTTTCGCAACAGTTATTTCTTATTTCTTTTTCCCGTCGGCGCCGAACTGGGCGAGATAAGCGACAAGATTATCTTGATCGGTTTCCTTGGGAAGGCCGGCGAAGATCATTTTCGTGCCTGGAATCACGGCTTTAGGATTGGCGAGATAGCTCTTGAGCTTGGCCTCGTCCCAGGTGATTCCGGAATCCTTGTTCGCATCGGAATAATTGTAATCGGCGACGGAGCCCGTCTTGCGTCCGATCAATCCGTTCAATTCGGGTCCAACAAAATTCTTGGCGCCTTCACCGATCTGATGACAGACTTTGCATTTGTGCGTGAAGATCTCTTCGCCGGCGGCGGCATCGCCCGCCAAAGCCACGCCAACGGAACCGGCCCAGGCAGCCGCGGCGGCGAGACAAACATATTTAAGCTTCATATCCGGTTTCCTTCCCTATAAGCGCGAGGGGCATTCGATCACGCTCCCGCCATCGCCCTCAACCATGGCCCAAGAACCACCTCTTTGGACCGACGCGATAAAGCATGTATCCTGAGACAATGGCAAATGACAACCCAAACAATTCTGGACCCTTGGCGTCGTTCAAAGATGGACGGGGATCTCTCGGTCGGCGTCTTGGGCTGGCGGTATTTTGTCTTGGGCTGGCGGTTTTATCGAGCAGAGCCGCTCCAGCGGCGGACGGGCTTCGTCTCGCAGTGCAAAAAACCGGAACATTTGCCTGGGAACTCGGAATCATCAAGGCGCGGGGACTTGACAAGAAAGCCGGACTTGAGATCGAGGTTATGGAGTTTGCGGCGCCCGAAGCCGCGAAAGTCGCCCTCCTGGGGGGCTCCGCCGATATCATTCTCAGCGACTGGCCTTGGGTTGCGCGGCAAAGAAATCTCGGCGGACGGCTTGTCTTCTTCCCCTATTCGACAGCTCTCGGCGCGGTCATGGTCGAAGCCGCGTCGCCGATCAAGGATCTAGCTGGGATACGGGGCAAAAAAATCGCGGTCGCGGGCGGTCCCTTGGACAAAAGCTGGCTGTTGCTCCAGGCTTTTGCGCGAGAGCAGCACTTCGATATTGCCTCCGAGACAACCGTCATCTATGGCGCCCCTCCCTTGCTCTACCAGAAAGCCGTGAATGGCGAAGCCGATGCCACATTGAACTACTGGACCTTTTGCGTGGCGCTCGAATCGCGCGGGTTCCGGCGGCTCATCGGCATGGAGGAGATCGAAAGGCGGCTTGGCGCCAAGGGGCCGGTCGCTATGGTCGGCTACGTTTTCGATGAAGACTTTGCTGGAACCCACGCCGATGCGCTCGCCCGTTTCCTCAAGATCGCGGCCGAGGCCAGGGAGATTCTCGCGCACTCGGATGCAGATTGGGAGAAAATCGCGCGGCAAGCCGGAATTGAAGGAAGCGCACAACTCGCCCTCTACCGACAAACCTATATCGATGGCATACCCCGGCGCAGGGTCGAAGAGGAAGCCGCCGACGCGCGAATTCTCTATCGCGCCCTCGTCACGGCAGGCGGCGCGGATCTCGCCGGTCTGGCAAAGGAACTTGATGAGAAGACTTACTATAAGGCTGGTACCGGCGTGGCGCCCGGGGCGAACTAAAGCCCTCTTGATCCGGCTGATGCCGCTGCTTCTTTTGCTGGCCGCTTGGCAAATGAGTTCGCGCTTGGCTTCGCCAGGCACGCTGCCGCCCCCGCTTGCCGTCGTGTCGGTCATCGCCACCGAGGTGTGGTCAGGCGCCTTGTTTTTGAACTTCGGGGTTACGCTTGCCCGCGTCGCGGCGTCTTTTGCCCTCGCGATGGTGTTGGGGACCGCGCTCGGCGTAGCCATGGGCCGCAACAAGACGATCGACCGCTTGTTCGATCCTGTGGTGATCGTGCTTTTGAACCTCCCGGCGCTTGTCATTATCGTCCTCGCCTATATTTGGATCGGGCTGACCGAGGCTGCGGCGATTGGAGCGGTGGCTCTCAACAAATTGCCGAATACGGCGGTGACTTTGCGCGAAGGGGCTCGCTCCCTTGACAAAAACCTCGATGAAATGGCCCAGCTCTTTGGCTTATCTTGGCGTACGAAAGCGAGAGAAGTTGTCTTGCCGCAACTTGCGCCTTACATCGCGGCGGCGATGCGCTCGGGTCTTTCGCTTGTCTGGAAAATTGTCCTTGTCGTCGAGCTGCTTGGCCGCTCAAACGGTGTTGGTTTTGAGATCGGCATCGCGTTCCAACTATTCGACGTGACACGGCTGTTGGCTTACGCATTGCCCTTTGTCGGGCTCATGCTGGCGATCGAAACACTCGTTGTGCAACCCTTCGAACAGCATGTCTCGCGCTGGCGGCGGCCACATGGAGCTTGAGGTTTCCATTTCCCGGAAGACGCTGGAAACAGCATCCGGGCAAACGCGCGACATCTTGCGCGATGTCGCCTTCACTTTGCGGCAAGGGGAGGTCTGTGCCCTGTTGGGCCCGTCTGGCTGCGGTAAAACAACGCTTATGCGGATTGTCGCGAGGCTCGACACTGCTTTCGAAGGCCGGCTTGTTTTACCTTCCCGGAATAAGACCGGCATGGTTTTCCAGGAACCAAGGCTGTTGCCGTGGCGGAGCGTCGCGCAAAACCTCCGCCTTGTTGGAACATCGAGCGAGGGCGAACTTACCGAGATCGTCGCGGCTTTGCACCTTTCCAAACATCTAGACCATTTCCCGGGCGAATTGTCGCTTGGGCTCGCCCGCCGCGTGGCGATTGCCCGGGCGTTCGCGGTCAAACCCGATCTTCTCCTTCTCGATGAGCCCTTCGTCTCGCTCGATGCCGCGCTCGCGGTGCGCCTGCGCGAAGAGCTGCTGACGCTTGTCCTGACGCGCAAGGCCACGACCCTGATCGTCACTCACGATGTCGGGGAGGCGATCGCGATTGCCGACCGGATCATTGTCTTGTCCCCGGCGCCGGGACGGCTCATCGCCGACCGGACAATCGAGGCGCCGCGCGGCGCCATGACAGACGCGCGCGCCGCGAAAATGAAAGAAACAATCCGTTCGGTCATGGCAAATGCGGGAGGGTAAGCCAAATGGGCTGGAAACCTTGGGCGTGATTGGTTACGAATTCCGCGCGAAGATATCTGCAACGGGGAAGCCGTGAACGCATCCATGCACGAGGCGAAAGAGGCGCTCACGCGGATTTTCGGCTTTACAGAATTCCGGCCGGGACAAGAGGAAATTCTCAAAGCCGTGTTCGCTGGCGAACATATTCTCGCGGTGATGCCGACCGGGGGCCGGTAAGTCGCTTCTCTACCAATTGCCGGCGATCGTGCGCAGGGGGCTGACGGTCGTCGTGACGCCGCTGATCGCCTTAATGCGCGATCAGGATTAGGGGTGCAAAAGTCTGGGAATTACCAGGAAAATTAAACCCTGTTATCTCGGCGCAACCCATTGCCTAATACCGACTTTCCCATAAATTCCTAGAAACGGTGTAACGGGCCAAGAAAGCGGTTTGCGTTACCCTTATCGTTACCCTGGAGAAAATCATGGCGAAGGCGCTCACGGCCAAGGGGATTGAGAATATCAAGCCAACTGCCCAGCGCCGGGAAGTTCCTGATGGGCTGATACCCGGGCTCTATTTTACTATTCAACCAAGCGGCAAACAGAGCTGGGCTTATCGCTATCGGTTCAATGGGCGCCCTCGCAAGTTTACCATCGGCCCTTATCCAAGCATCGATATTAAGACCGCACGAGATAGGGCGCGCGAGGCGTTTCGTTTGATTGGCGAAAAGATTGACCCTGGCGTCGAGAAGAAGGCTAGCCGGGCCAAAGCAATGCTTCCTGCAAATGATCTCGTTGAGGCGGTCATCGCACGATTTGTTACGATTTACGCTAAGCCACGCATGAGGCCAGTATCAGCACATGAAGTCGAACGCATCTTGATGAAAGAAGTAGCGACTGCATGGCCACGGCGGCGGCTTTCGGAAATCTCGGATACTGATGTTAACACCTTGCTTGATGGGATTGTGGCCCGAGGCAGCCCGATAACAGCCAACCGAACATTGGCATGGTTGCGGCGCCTCTGTTCATGGGCCAAGGGCCGCAAGCTGTTAACAGCCAATCCCTGCGATGGTGTAGAGGCGCCAGCAGATGAAATCGCCCGCGATAGGTTTCTATCAGATGATGAGTTGCTAGCCGTCTGGCGGGCCGCAGAGGCGCAGGAACCGCCATATGATGCATTCTTGAAACTGTTGATTTTGACCGGAGCGCGCCGAAACGAAGTCGCCGAGATGAAATGGTCGGAGGTTAATTGCGAGACGAAAACATGGGTGCTGCCGAAAGAGCGAGCAAAGAACAAACGCGCTCATGAGATTCCACTATCGGATCTCGCATTTGATATTCTGCAAGCTTGCCCGCGCATCGACGGATCGGATCTTGTCTTTACCCTGAACGGCAAAAACAGAATCACAGCATTTCACCTAACCAAGCAACGCGTTGATGCGTTAATGCCGGATGATGTCTTGCCGTGGACGCTGCACGATTTGCGGCGGACGTTCGCCAGCGGATGCGCAAGGCTTGGTATTGCGATCCATGTTGTCGAGGCATTGTTGAATCATAAAAGCGGGGCGATCAAAGGCGTCGCTGCGGTCTACAACAGGCACGACTACGCGCCGGAAAAGCAGTCGGCGGTTGCCACGTGGGCGAATTACGTTTCCGCGCTGGTGAGCGGTGAGACCCAAAGCAACGTGCGCCATATCACGAAAACGTGATGTAGAAATGGGGAACAACCCCGATGAACTCCCTCCTATTCGCGGGGGTCAGGTGGTATTTCTAAACATACCGCGAAATATAGAAAGGATATTGTCATGACAATTTCACCCGCCCAAGCAACGCCAATCGGGAAATTGCTCCCGAAGCGAGCGGTTGCAGAAACACTCAGCGTTTGTACTAAAACTGTCATGGATCGTGTCAAAAACGATCCAGCATTCCCCCGCGCTATCAAGATGAATAAGCGGGTTTATTTCCTCGAACCGGAGGTTGAAAACTATAAGAGACATATTGTCTCCAACTATATGAGCGGGAGGGCGCAAGATGCCGCCAGATAGTGAAAGGGGCCGATCCCGGCGGCAACCGGAATCGACCCCAACGAAGCGCCGAATTGCAGACTCGGCGATTCAAACTCTAACATCCCTAAGATCCGGCTGCAATTGCTCGCTGGGCGCCTTCACGGTCTTGGGCCGTATCCACTATGGCGATTTTTAGAGGATATAGAGAGTGGCAAGCCTATTCGCCCCACCCTCGAAGAGTACGCATCGTTCCCCGCTGATTTCTTTAAAGACAATGGCGCCGATCAGTTCACGCCTTCCGTCTTCGTTTTGCGGAGCGACGACACATGAGCGCGCAAGAAATCAGCCGCGCATTGCAGGGCATTCACAACGGCAGGGGATTTCTCTGCCGTTGTCCAGTTCCTGGTCATGGTCGCGGAAAAGGCGATAAGAACCCGTCGCTATCAATCACGGATGCACCGGACGGCAAGCTGCTGGTCAAATGTTTCGCGAATTGCGATCCGCGCGATGTCCTAGCCGAGCTGCGCAATCGCGGTCTTACAGGTGCTCCCCCGGGGGGAAGAACTAACCGGCGGTTAGTTTCCCCGCCAAAGCCAGAACCCGAGCCCGAGCCGGAACCCGATGAACGGGCGCTCGAACTCTGGCATCAGGCAATCCCTGCCAAAGGCACGATTGTTGCGAAGAACACGAAGGCCATTTTAGGCGCTGTTATAAAGTAGTCCTCCCAGCGGACGAGCCGATCCCGTCGATTGGCCAGATTGTCAAAAAGCGGATCATGAGCGGCGCTCGCTGGTTCGATCTCATCGAGATCTGGCACCGTGACCGCATCGTCGCGTTCGGTACGATGAATGAAGTTCGTCACCGGAAGGCGCCTACCAAAACTACGGAACCGGCCGATGCTGACTGAACTCGACATCTGCCGGGGCATCATTGAGGGCGCGCTACCGAGTCCGACCGACTGGCAAAATTCAACGTATGTCGCGCTGCGCCTTTCGGGAACCGGTGTTGCGTTCAGACCATCGCTGAATGAGTACGTCTATCGCTCGCCAGATATTTGGCTTTCGCCTGATATGCAGCGACGGCTGCTTGGCGTTCCCATCATCATTGAACATGCGCCCGGTGGCATGATGACATCGCAATATTTCGGCGAGCGATGTGTTGGGTTTGTTGCTGCGACCTATGTGAATGATGATGAGCGCAGCATATGGGGCGTCGCTAGAATTTTAGATAGCAATGCCATTAAAATTATTTCGGCGGGTCTGTTTGATACAAGCCCGGCGATTTTGCTTCCCCCTGGAAAATCCGCACAAGCAAATGTTGGTGATCATATGTGTCTCGTCGAAAGCGAGCCTCTGTTCATCGACCATGTGGCGTTGGTTTTCATGGGCGAAGGCAACAAGGGTGTTTGGTCTCGTGATGACGGGCCTGGCGTTCAAGTAGACGAACCGCAGCAATCCGCTGCTGATTTAGAAAACGTAACTTAACATAGGAAATTATTATGACTGATATGACTGCTGAAGAAAAGAAGGCGAAGGATATTGAGGACGCCATGAAGAAGCATGATGCCAACGAAGACTTCCGCAAGAAAATGGATAGCTTCATGGATAGCATGAGCAAGCGCATGGACGCCTGGGAGGCGATGGATTCGAAAAGGCGAAAAGATGCCTCGGGCGAGATCGAGGAAAAGGGCGACCCCAAGGAATTGACCGCAGATGGTCAACAGCCAGCGCAAATCACCGGGCCGGACCGTTTCGACTCGCGCGCAGATTCCGCAACGCTTGCTGAGTTGGCTGAAATCCAGTCACGCGCTGACCAAGCCAGTTCGGCATGGTCGAAGTCGGCGGCACATCCGTGGGATTCGGAAATGCCCGAAGCCTACCTTCGTCGCGTCGCCACTCCGCACCAACGACACAGCGCGGCGTGGAAAGACGTTGATCTCCACGAACTGAAGGGCCAGGCGTTGAAGAATGCCGCAACTCAGATTTTTGCGGACTCCATCGCGGCTAGCGGCAGCAACGAACTTGTGGGAGCGTTAAACCTTCGCGAGATTCGCCGCGTCGATCCGCACTCCGGCCATCGAATTTCTGAGTGGCGAGGAGATCCCATGGCCTGGATGCAAATGTTCACCGGAACTCGGCGTCTTGCCCGTTTCCGCTTCGACCAGAATAGCGGTCGATAAACGAAATCCCCCTGGCCTTTGCGTTGTTCACCAGGGGCGACAAAGCGGGATAGTCAGGCGGTCTTACCCTGCCGCACTCCTTACTGACCATCCCGTAATGGTGGCCGTTGCAGTCTTTGTACCTTTCTCCTGCAACGGCCGCCAAATTAATTCATCCCGTTTGGAACATGCGGGGTGATCGGCGTCGTCACGGTGTTTTCACTCCGCCGTGGCGGCGCCATTTCATTATTTCATTTGGAGTTTTGCTATGTCGAATATTTTTGCGGGATCTGCCGAATTCGTTCGGGAAGCTGAAGTCAAATACAATGACGACATGCGTAATGAGATTCAAAAATTGATTGCCCTTGGAATAACACGGGGTGAAATGGACAGACTATTTCCCGGCGGTCTTTTCCGCATGCCTGATTTGGATTTGGCGGAATCGTACGGTCCGAAAGTTTTCGATGCTGTCTATTGGCTTTCCATGTGCGCGTCTGTGGTGCAGGGCGCCAAGGACGAGTTGGAGTTCCGTGCGCAAGCAAACCGATGGGTCGCTTTTACCGCTTCACCGTGGGCGGACAAACATGGTCTAGCCAATATAACAATAAGGACGACCCCGGTGACTGCTTGTCGAGATGGATATCAACGTTTTACGAGCGACCAAGGTCCGCAAGGAAGCGTCATCGTCCATGGTATTCCGCTCCAACTCGTCAGCCAGCAGAATCAGTTTTTCAATAAGCCATTCACGCCTGAAGGCGGTATGAGCCCCGGCTTGCCGCTTGCTACGGCTCAATCAAGTCAGCGCGGGTTGTTATGTTCAGGGACAATCTCGGGAATGTTCAGCTAATGGGAAATGACTAGCCGCTATTTAGGTTTCACGTTGGCGATGACGGACTCTATGGGCACCGTGCCGCCAGCATGAGTCCCGGAACATGGGCCACCATCCCGCGCACATAGGCAAGGCCGACCATGAGACGGTGATTGACGTGAGCCATATGGCAGGAACTAACGTAACTACAGGGTGATTGATGTTTATACCGACGAATAAGCAACTTGAGCAAATAGCAGAAATTCAAGCTGCCGGAATGGGGCTTGAGTTCGCGGCGAGGTTCTTAGGTTGCACGCCGGAAGAGCTGAAAGCGTGGCGGCAGCGTTGCGTGAACGCGGCCGTTGCGGAGTATCAAATGGCTATGCAGCCTCTTCCTCCAGCGCCCGTTGTGAACCAGATTTTTAAGTAAGCGACGAGGTGCCATTGGATGACGGTGGCCAGATTTTTCTAGATGCCAGTGCCGGAACAGGGTTAGCTCAAAACCTGTGGCGCGAGAGGCATCGTGCAAGACGCGATGGAAATTTCCTACTGGCGCTCGGGAGGACTCGTGGCAATGACAAGGTAGACGAGCAGCACGGTCGCTATGGTCACGCTGAGGATAAAACCGAATAGCATGGATTAAAACCTCTCGAAGTGTGTTGGTTAATTGACGCCGCGTTTAGATAGAAAATCTTTTCATTGCGGTGTGCAAACACACATGATCGACCATCAAATTCCCTTGATTCATGTCAATGGCGTCTTCAGGTACCTATGTAATAGCCATGTCGTTCTAACGGACGGAGGCTATGACTAGGAAGGAAAAACACATTAAAGTCCGCCACGACGTTCTAGAACAGCTCGACGAAGTGTTAAGCTTACGGAAGACGCGCAAAGGACTCTCACATGCGTCTCCAACGAAGGCATCGAAAAATCACGTTGATCAGGGTGATGCATCTCGGTGATGCCCCTCGGATAAGCGCTGGCGCTAGTGGCACACCGCGGCGAGGGCAAGGCTCGGGTGAGGCTACCCCTATTGCCTCGACGGGCTCAATAAAGCTCGGGTCATGTCTGCCCGGCAGGAACCGTTGACCCGTTTAGATGTCGGCAATATGCGCAGAAGTTCATCTAGCGCGCGTCTATAGTCCTCTCGCCGTAGCGAGAACAACATCAAGATTCGTCTCTAATTCCCTCCAACGCGTGCTCAATCTGAGCCGCATAAAAGGGCTTGGGAATGAAGGGGACGCTCCGCAACTCAACCGGCAGCTGATCTTGCGGCGAGCCCGAAACAAAAGCAAAAGGCACATGCTTGCGTTCGAGAATTTCTGCAATCTCGAACGTCTTGCCGTTGGTCACATCGACATCCAAAAAAGCAAAGTCCAGGGCTTCGTGCAAGACTTCCTTAGTGGCAGCGACGGAACCTTCAACTACGACCGTAGCGGGGACAATGTCTGTGACCATCATTTCCAGGTCCGCAGCGATCAACGGTTCGTCTTCGGTGATGAGGATATGAAATGTTTTCATGAAACGCAGCCTCAACAGTTGCAGGAAATGAACCTCGACCTATTTTTCCAACCCCTCACAATCAAAAAGGTTTCTACAGTTAAGTCGGATATCATACAGACATTGCCTTATTTGATGACTATGTGAAGCGGAGCAATCCCCGTGGAGGCGCTTATCGGCACGCCAGCCTTTCCATCCCTGCGGTCATTGGCCCACCGGTCGGGCAGGGAATATGGTTATGGCCTCGGAACATTCCGACGAGGGCAGACGGAATCGTCTGCTTGC
>DATBPZ010000008.1:0-88214 GCA_036561105.1 Methylocella sp.
GCGGTGTTCGCCGGCATGCTCGGGGTGACGTTCTTTGGACTTGTGTTTACACCAACATTTTATGTCTTGGTGCGATGGGTTTCGGCACTCCTGCGGCGAGACTCAAAACGCATCTAACGGCATGATTGGTCTGCGGTGCAAGAGCTCCCTGGGACTTTTGCGAACCTATCTCGTCCGAATGCGAGGCGTCACATCGAAGGGCAGCTGCGAGCGCTGATCGGCGCGTCCTCTGCGACATTCTATTGCGCGGCCAGCAGGGATTCGATATGGGCGCGATAGACGGCCTCAGGCGAAGCATTGAAGCGGCGTGTACCAACGACATATCGGTCGCCCTCAGTTTTCAGTGTCAACTTGCATCCGCGGGCGGGAGGGCGGGAGGGCAGATTTCGAGTTGGAGGCGTACGATGACACGGGTCAGCGCGTCAGCACGAGGTGGGTCGCCAGCTCCGTTGGGACCACCTCCGTCACCCGATATCCAAGACCTGGCAGGTCAATGCCTGCGAACAGGGATTCACCACGGCCCAGAAAGACGGGCGACATTGCCAGATGCATCTCGTCGATCGCGCCTGCGAACAGGTACTGGCGGACGGTCGAAACTCCGCCGCCGATCTTCACGTCCAGGCTGCCCGCGGCGGCCTTGGCCTGGGCGAGCGCCGACTCGATCCCATCGGTGACAAAATGGAATGTCGTCCCGCCCTCCATCACGATGGGCGCCCGGGCGTGGTGGGTGAGGATGAAGGTCGGCGCGTGATACGGGGGATTGTCGCCCCACCAGCCCTTCCAGTCGGGCCCGCCCCAATCGTCGCCGGCCGGGCCAAACATATTGCGGCCGAGGATGAATGCGCCGAAGCCCTCCATTGCGGCGCTGGCGAAGCGATCGTCAGTCCCGCCGTCTTTCCCGATCATCAATCGAAAGGCCCGGGTCGGGTAGAACCAATTGTGCAACTCCGGGCCTCCCTTGCCTAACGGATATTCTAGACTCTGGTCCGGGCCGGCGCCGAAGCCGTCGGTGGACACTGCAAAACCTCTTACGCGCACTTTGCCCACGGGAGACCTCCGTCTGATAGTGAACTGATCTGAGTAGGAGTTTCAGCCGGCGACAGCTCGGGGGGCTGACTGACTATTTCGTCGAGAAGAAATTCTGCCAATCTATCGAATGTGCCATTCCAGCCAGCGGAATGACTAATTGCACTCTTTATCGACAGGAACCCGGTCTGACTAAAATGCATCCGAGTGCCTCCGTTCGCCAACTCCTCAAGGCGAACGATGACGTGGGTCTGGACGCCAGGACCGTCTTCGTGGTTCGGAGTTTCCCAAGCGAACGTGAATTCCAAGCGTTCAGGCGGCGTTACGACGAAATATCGTCCTGATTGCCAGAGAACAACATCTTCAACGTTGTCTGACTTGAGGCAGGCGCGCCAAGCTCCTCCCACGCAGACATCCGCACAAACTTCGGCAGCTGGATAGAACTTTGGGCCGTGCCATCGGATTAACGCGTCGGGTTGTGTCCATGCTCGCCATACGCGCTCGCGCGGGGCGTTAAAATCCCGGGTTATTGTTAAGGGTCGCGGTGAGTCGCCGTGCTCGACACCGGGACAAGCGTCGCTATGTTTCGCGTTGCGGTCAGACATCCTCGGGTCTCCTAACCTCTGGCGTTTCCAGATACTCGGCCAAGCAATCGAAGCTCCCTTCCCAATGCACTCGACATTTTTCGATCCAATCCGCGAGTTCTGAAAACGCAGCTACTTGAAGTTTCGCGGGCCGTGCGACCGATTTGCTAGGTCTACTCCGTGTAATTGCCAAAGGTTCGGGCAGCAGCATGGATTTCACCTTGCTTGGAACCGCGGTGCGCTTTGACAATCTGCCGGCAGGCCCCGAGCCCGTGATTGCAACGGTGCCAGCACTTGAATTTGTCCGGCTTTTGGAAATGGGCATCGTGCCAACTGGTCTAGCCGTAGGTGCGCATTATGAATGGCTGCAGCAATCGCAAAAGGGGCCCAATCTCGCGACTGGCGGCATGAGCGGCTACAACACGCCTCTAACAGAGCTCACCAATTTTTGGGAGAAAATCAGAGGGGCAGCGCATGCCGAATTGCGCAGCGCCGGCGCCAAACAAGGAAATGGCGTTTTGGCTAATGTGCATTTTGGCGAGTTGCTGTGCCCGGAGACAAGCGTAAAACAACCGGTGCAGTACCTTGGCCGCCATATTGTAATTGGTGCAGTTATCGATACATCCAGCCGCGCCTCGGTGCCGCGTGGCGTTCGAATTGTGCCGCCTGCCGAGGGGAGCCTCGCTTTGACCAGCCGTGTACCGAGCGCCGCGGCCGGAAAGAGGAGGAGAACGGCGTGTTCCTGCATTTCTGCGCAGATTGCGGCGCATGGGGGAGCTACGGTTACGGCGCCAATCTGCGGGGCGGACATGTTGGCCGCTGGTTCTGTTCAAGTCATCGGCCGCAAGGGTCGTATACCTGATCTGTAGACCCGAAGCCTTGGTCAGACTTCATCATTCATCTCACGGCTGGCATGATGGGCAAGCTGGATTCGTCTCTGTCAAGGATGCGAGACGCACCGGCTTCGTCGGCGCGAGCGAAGCTCGCGTCCTTGACAGAGCAGATCCGCTCGCCATAATCGCCGCCATGAGATGATGGCGCGTTGTGATTTAAAAGGAGAGCCACTAAGCTCTCAAACTCTCGCCATTCACACGTTGACACTGATCACCTTTCCGCTTTGAGGGCAGAGTGCTCAAATTTGATCGAGTCCGCTAACAACAACAACAGTGATCTGATTTTGGGTAGGTACTTTGCGTTTGAGGATATATTTGTGGGTACAATGAAACGTATCGCGCTATGTATTTGATATTATGTAATTATTTTATACAACAAGCGGACACCTCTTCCGCCAGCCATACCACACGTAATAATTCGAATTCGTTAGGAGTATCGGAAGGAGCAGCACGGTCTTACAATTGGTCTTGCTTTTGAGCGGCGATTGCGGCGCATCGATATCGGACAGTGGCTCACAATCGACTCAGCGCCCGCCGTTAAGCAAAAGCCCGAAAGGGAAGGAGGGCCGCCGCTTCCGGATTGGCGCGAAGACCTTCGGGACCAAGGGCGAGCGATGTCCTTTGATAGCGCCGAGAGAGCCATTCGTCATTTCCCCAAATCCCGCGCGGTGCCGCCCAAATCGACTGCGTCACGCGGGATGATTTCTTCACAGCAAAACGCGCTCTAAAAGGAAACTTATTGCGTTTCTCCTAGAGCTTTCAATAGCCTCCTGACAAATACGCGCTGGTCGGCAAAGTCCAATAGAGATAGATTGCATAAATCACATATAGAGGAATGACCGCCCGCATAGCCATTAGAATCCACCAAAACACGGCAGCCGCACGCCTGTCCTTTTCCGCGATTTCGGCTTTTAAAATTTCCTCTTGGGATAGGATAGGCGTTATCTTATCTTGTGGATATACTTCTGACTTCTGCCCAGTATCTCGGTTCATCACATCTCCTCTCGTTTAACTATTGCATCGCGGGTAAACACCGTTGCCGATTTTGGTGGCACCAAGTTTGTTCTCATTGATGGTTTGTTCGGCAATCGTAGCGAGCTGACCCGGGGGAGAGCCCTGTCTCAACTGAAGGATTCCCTTCGGTCGGCCAGAGACGCCTTCAATCATTGCTGTGAACGCCAGAAGAAAGTTGTCGCCAATCCGATCGAGCATACGAACCTCCGGCCTTTGCCTTGAGGCTGCTTAGCGCAAAATCATAGGGCCAGGGGACGCTGGGAGGGAGTTGGACATCGGAGCACACGCCGCCGAATTATCTGCCCAAGTGGACACCCTACAAATCTCCTGCACCCGGCGAACCGAGCGAAGCAACCGTAGGAGTCATCAGCTTAATGGGGCAGTGCCAGCGAACTCCATCGCCGAAGACAAACGGGCTTCAATCACTCGTCTATCATTTGCTCAACATAACGAATGCTGGGAGTTGATGCAACACCGTCTGTTCCCCGTGATAATATTCTTTTCACGCCACCTCAGGGACGCGCCCAGGGAGAGGGTAACCCCTAAGGCGTGGATGACAGCGTCGAGGGAGTTCAAGTCTCAGTGGGTGGCCGATGCCGTGGCGCTGCCCGCAGTACGCGCCGCTATAATCCAAGCAGTCATGGCGCCTTGTAGTTCAGTTAACGCTTCTGGCCAGGTTTGCCCGAACGCGGAGCATCCCGGCAAATCGGGTGCGACGGCGATGTAGCCGCCACCTTCGTCGCTCTTAAATATCCGCGTTTCAAAACCGCCAATTTCAGGCATCGCCGAAACCATTGATCCCTCCCTCTTATCAGGTGCACACGTTCTTTCGGTATAGCGTTGTGATAGACGGAGAGGGCCGGAGTTTCTGTGCGAATGCGCACCCTTCGCCGCGCTGGGCACCCAGCGTGCGTGGGTAAAGTGGTCGCAAATTGTCGTTTGCGTGTGTTGCCACAGGTTGCGATCGCCGCGAGCCGGCACGTTTCGAAGGATGGGTTCAAGTGGCACAGTCAGGCAGTCCCATCGCGGTCCAGGTCTGGACCGGCTACATATTTTTGCTACTGGCGGTCGTCCTTGTAATTATCGATTACACCGTCGCCGACTGCGTCGTCCCCGAACTCATCCGCGATCTTAATCTCACGGTTGAAGATGTCGGTGCAGCGATGACGAGCTACCTCGCCGTGGCCGCCGCCTTCATGATCCCTGTGGGAAAGCTGGCCGACCGGATGGGCCGGCGGCAGCTTTTGCTCGCTGGACTGGCGATCTACGCGGCCGGGAGCGTCCTGACCGGCCTTGCCTGGAGCTTTTGGCCGCTGCTGGCCGGACGAGTCCTTCTCGGCCTTTCTCTCGCGACTGTACTTCCATCAGGACTGGGCCTGTTGAACAGCCTGTTTCCACCTCAACGGCCTGGCCGGCACAGGGCTTTGGGTTTATGGGCCACCGCAATTGGGATCGCGGCAGGCCTCGGCCCCCTTATCGGAGGAACATTGGCCGTCACACTCTCATGGCGTTGGGCATTTTTGGGCGGTGTGCCGCTGGCCGTACTCGCTGCCGTGGGCGTCCGGCTGGGATTACCGGAGAGCGAAAGGCACCCGGCGGGAAACTTCGACATCACGGGAACTGTTTTGCTCGCGCTTGCCGGGGGCAGCCTCGTCGTCGTGGCTGACCGGGGGGACCGGCTTGGGGCCACAACATCGGCGATCCTGCTAGCTGCCACCGCGGGTTGGCTGCGCTGCTTCGTGGGGGTCGAACGTGCGCGGGCTCGAGCGGGCCGCGAAGTTATCGCATCGTTGGCGCTTTTCCGCCACCGGAGTTTTCGCGTCGGCACCGTCGCCGCGGCACTGATTTCCTGTGGCGATATCGGCTTCCAGCTTGTGCTTCCCCTCTTCACGGGCTTCGTGTTCGGCTATGATCCGCTCGCGGTAGGTCTCGTGCTTGCCGCCTACGGGCTGGGAATTGGGTTCGGCGGTGCGCTTGCCGAGCGGGCCTGCCGGCGCTTTGACGAGCGGAGCGTCGCGGTGGCTGCGATCAGCGTACTGCCGCTGTCTCTCCTGGCGCTGATGCCGATGTTTACACCCGGCGGCTCCGGTGTAGCGATGGCAGGGGTACTCGCGGTCTATGGCATTGCCTGGGGCACGGCTTACGCCACGCTGGTGAACGTGATTTTCCGGGATGTTCCCGAGCCAGCCTCTGCCATGGCGGGTGGCATGCAAAGCTCAATGCGGCTGCTGGCTGGCGCGCTCGCCGCAGCCGCGCTGACAGCGATCTTCACCGGGGTCTCGATGTCGCGTATCGATCCGGCAGCGACCATGAGCCAGCGCGCATCGCCGGAACATATAATCAATGCCTCGCCCAAAGTGCTCTATGTCTATCATCGGCTAGATATCGACCAGAAGAAGCAAACGATAACACCATCGGACGAGCAACCGGTTGCGGCAGCCGTCGGCAACGCTTATGCTGCCGGTGCCCAAGCGACAATCGCCGTTGCCGCTGGTCTCACCCTACTCGCGCTGGGAGCTGGGCTCGCGCTTCCGCGGGGCGCGCCTCCTTTAAAGAAAGGCTAAAGAGGGGCGAGGGACTAGGCGCGCGTGCCGGGCAGACGGCCGTTTGCTCGTAACATCGGTAGGAAAGGATGCTCTTCGGTATCGAGGTAGTCCTTCGGCGGCCGCCAATCAATCCGGCCCATTTTCCGGGCGAACAATCCGTAGCCGATAAGCTCTTGCAGCCGGGGATCAAGTCGACGCACGAGCGCCCTGGGAATGCTGAGCTGCTGATTGACTTGCTGGCGGAGGAAACCCGCACAGTAGTTTATGGTGATGGCCGGGCGCTCGTTGGCTGTGCGGTTGGCTCCCGCCGTATGCCACAGGCTACCATTCCAAATTAGTGCCGAGCCTGCCGCCATTTCGACCGCCTCCCCCTCGGCATAGGGGGCCTCGGGCATCGCCTGCCAGCAATGCGAGCCGGGCACGACACGGGTAGCGCCATTGGCGTCCGTAAAGTCACAAAGAGCAATCAAAGCATTGCAAAGGAGGGGCTGGTGCGGCCGTGGCAGTGGATACATCTCGTCATCACAATGCAGCCGCTGCGCGACCGCGCCGGGCAGCTGATTGCTCGTCATAAACCACGACAGCAGACAATCGTGGCCAAGCACGCCCTCAATAACAGGCAAAAGCCGAGGGTGTACCGGCAGCGGTTCGTACCGTTCGCCATGAATCAGCAAATTATCGACACGGACCCAGTCATGGTCCGCGATCTTCAGGGGCTCCTGGCCGCGCCGCTGGAAGCCCTTCACAACCGTAGTCGAGTTGGCAACGACCGTCGGCAGCTCACGGTGAAGTCGCCGTGTATCGTCCAGAAATGCCTCGACAGACTGCCGATCCAACACACCCTCGACCACCGTGTAGCCGTACTCGGTGATCTCGGTGACGTGGCGTTCGGTATCGGATTGGAGCCGCGCGGGACGCGCGCCCGAACTCATCAGGCCGGGAGGAGGTCGATTTCTTGCTCGGCCGGCTTCTCGTTGGCCACCACAGACTCGGGAGCCGTTTCTGTTTCGACCGTCTCGGGAAGAGTCTCAGAAGAGTTCACGATCGTCTCCTTGAATGTGCCTCGGTACCTTATGGCCCTCCATCCAGCATACGCCAACCATGTGACGAAAACAATAACCAATCAAACGTTAGCTCATCTGAAATCCGTCGGACCGCTGCGAATGAAGCAGCTAAGCCATCACACGCTGGTGGGAGACGCGTGCAGCAACTCAATCAATCCGAAACCCGACACGATGTGGAATGAAACCTCGCGGCCGCCAAATAGCACGGCAGGAGTAGGGGGGCTAACCAAGATCGTATCGAGGCCTGCTGCTTCCAGCGCGGCGATCACGGCGTCCGGCTGAGAACAGACATAGCACAGGTGATAGATCATGGTGCCTGAGCGCTTGATCAGTTTGTCGATCGGCGATGGGCCGTCGCCGGGCCAGATGACCTCGACATCCGGCATCACCAAATGGTGGCGCATCGCCAAGTTGACCCGTTGCAGGGGATCGAACACTGTGTTCCCCTCCGTGTAGCCAAGGGCGCAAAGGTAACGGAACGCTTCGTCAGGTGCTGCAACGGCGAGCCCGAAGTGATGGAACGTCAGCCCGGACAGGGCTTCCGGGGTTGGAGTCATAGGGACGCCCCTCTTCGGGATTGCTGGTTTATGTCTTCGTCTTGATCACGTCCACGAACTCGCCGACGTTCTTAAGTCCGCCAATCTCGGAAGCGGAAAATTTCACCCCGAATGCCTTGGATACGGCAAGCACAAGCCGAATGTGGGCGAGACTGTCCCAGCCATCGACCTCGTCCGCGGTCGTTCCAGGCTTGAGCACGAGATCTTCCTCATCGAACACATCGCGGAACACGCCCGTCAGCTTGTCGTATATTTGTGCTTCTTCCATCGTGAGCATTCCTTGTCTTTGGCAAAGCGCGCTCGCCAGCAGATAGTTTGGCCGCATCTGTGTCAGTCGGGGGCAGTTGCAAACCGCTTCTGCAGGGTGCCTCCGGATCGGTAGCGGTCCTCGCCGTGCAGGTCAGTGGGGTGAGCACGCTGGCCAGACGTGATGCCCAGACGTTTGCAAGATGCGGCTTTGGATGCACCTCGTCGACATAATCCTTGTCTTCATCGAGGTCCGCCATCTTCAACCCTTGAAAGTTCGGACGGCCGGCAAAATGGTTGAATATATTCTCAACCGCCCGCGCGTAACCTGGCTGGTAAATGCTCGCGTCCCTGTGCCAGCTCGGTATCGGCAGATCAACGAGCACAACCTTCTCGCCTGACCGCAAGAGTTCGTCAATCGTGTTCTGAAGTAGGAGAACCTGCGCCTGTGAAATCTCGCTTGTACTCCCCATATTCAGCCGCCAATAGGCCAGTGCGTCGCTCTTGTCTTGCTCGCTCATGACGGCCGTCTCGCGCTGGGCTTCGGTCAAATTTGGCTGACGCCCGAGCACGATGCGACGGAATTCGACCGTGAGATCACGCGTCACTTCTTCCACGAGCAGATACGGCCGGATAAGGAGGGCGCCAGCCCGCAGCCACTCCGGCGGAAGGGTAGCGACCGGTCCCGTGGAGGTCCGGCGGTAAAAGCCGTAGCGGTACCGCTCAACGTCAAGATCCGTATCACCGTGATGCCTATCCGGCCCAGGCCAGCGTTTCTCGGTATCGGCGAACATACCAAACCAAACGCCAATGACGAACGTATTGGACCGGCGGGCACCCTCGTCTTGCACCTCGTGCACGAGGTCAACCAGCTGGTGCAATTCGGTGATGTTGGCGCTGCCGATGGCGAGATTGCTGACCTTGGCACAGGGAACCAACGCCTGCACGGATCTTTGCGTAAAGCCGACAAGGGTATTCGACGCCCCGATGAGTAGCACTTTCTGATCGGGAACGTCGAGAACATCTCGGGCCAGAAAAAAGTTTTTCGTTGCGGTTCGGTAAGGCGTCGTGTCGGAGGTCTCGAGATCCAGCCAGCCGACTCTGGGAGGGTCAGGAAACACAAGGAACGTGAACCCAAGAACGGCGCCATACAGCAAGCCAAAGCAAAGAGTTGTCAGTGCGATCTGATGCAGGATAAGTTTCACCTTAAAATGCCTTGTAAACGAAATCTGCAGGCGCGTTGAATATCGAGGCAATAACCAGCATCGCAAGGATCCGGATCGCGAGCGACATATTCTTGTACACGAGGCCTTCCGAAACCGCCCGCAAGCCATCGCCACGGGAGCTGAACCACGCCACGACGGAGTCCAAGATTAGGGCGGCGGCGGAAAAACTCAGCGCGAGGAGGACAAAGGCCCCCCCTGTTCCGGTGATGCCGAGTCGTTTGCTCAACGTCAAAAATTGGTGAAGTTCAGGAACCCACAGGCATGTCAAGGCAACGGCGAAGTAGGCAAAGGTCAGGCCGCGGGCGAGGTATATATACGCCGTCATTTGGCTCAGCGCACGGTAGCGTTTTTTCCCGAACCTATTGGCGCAAGCGATCTGCCAAAGCTTGTTCAAACTGGCGCCAGCGCCCATGAGTAAGCCATAGATGACGAAAACCAGCGTCGTCCCATGCCAGATTCCCATCACCAAAAACGTAACGAAAAAGGCGGCGACGCCGAGATAGGCGGTGAGCCCCGGCGCGGGGAACCGGGTCATCAGGAACATCAGGAACGGATTGAACAAATAGAGTTTGAACCACTCCGATAGCGTCATGTGCCAGCGCTGCCAGAACTCGAGGAAGCTGCGCGCGGTAAACGGCCGGTTGAAGTTCTCAGGCAGCACTTGACCGAGCAAAAGACCGATCCCGATCACGATGTCCATGTAGCCGGAAAAGTTAAAATAAAGATAGGCTGTGTATGCCGCAACGCAGAAGCCATAAAGAAGGGAAAGTTTGAACGGGCCAAGCGGCGCAGCGCCAAAGAGCTGCGGGCTGAAACTCATAAAAAAATAGTTTGCGACGGCGGCGATGACCACGAATTTGAAATATCCGGTCACGATCCGGGAAAACGCCTCATAGACCCGGTCCGCATCGAGCCTCACCGCATCCAGCCCGTCCATGGTGGCAAAATCTTGGTAGCGCTGGATCGGCCCGGACACGAAGCACAGAAAGTTGCAGGTGTAACGGAAAAAGGCGAGTGGTCCGATGCGGTCAGGGAGACTTCCGGAACGCGCGTCCACCATGACTTGCAGAACGCGGAAGAGGATGTAGGACAGGCCGACGATCAAGTAAGGGAATGGGAGACGCGCCAAAGGTTCGATGAATGTGAAGCGCTTAAGGAAGATGTAGACCGCCAGCACCACGACAATGCCGGCCGCCAGGCTCGAACTCGTCTGACGCCTGCGAACGGCCTCCAAACCCGCATAGCCGAGAAGCAGAAAAGCCAGTAGGGGGAGCAGCTCAGAGACGTTGTTGACATAGCTTGCGATGAAGACGGCATTGGCGACGGCCATCACACGCCGCCGGTAGGCGACCGACGTGTTGAGGTGAAAGGCGAAGACCGTTATCGCAAGAAAAGCGAAGAAAATGGGAGAGACGAAGCTCATGCGCAATGCGCCTGTAGATCGCCGCTCCAGAGGCGGGCACGGGCGGGCGCGGGCGGCAGCCAAGCAGTCAAGCGAGTTCTACCATCTGATTCGTGTCGCGATCGACTGTCATAGGTGCCTCCTCGACTTCCGTATCGGTCGATAATTCCCATTTTGAAGAACCGCTGGCGTCCTCACTCACCAAGGTGAAACCGAGCTTGCCGTAATGCTCCCGGACCATGCCATTTTTTTCGGTGGGCAGGTAGATGCCGATGAGACTTCGAATGCCGCGGGCACGGGCACGGAAAAGAATTTCGCGAAGGACCATTTTCTCGACCCCTCGGCCGAGCACCCGGCAGCTCATGAGCCAAGTATCAATCGTCCAGACCGCAGGCTCCATCCGCCGGCAGATGACAATCGAAATGATGCCATTGTCGCCAAATTTATCGATCAAGCGCGCGTGCAGGGTTAGGGCATCGGGGTCGGCTTCGGCCGCCGCCACTTCGGCCTCGGTATAGCGCCGGGTGGTCAGGTTGAACTGGTTGCTCTTGTTGATGAGCTGGGCGACCCTGACCCGTGTCGTCCTGTCGAACGGGTTGAAGATGATCCGCATTTCGAGCGAGCGCAGATACGCATCGATGTCGCCGATTTGCTGCTGCAAAGCAAGCCTGCTCGCATTGCCTTGATACATGTCGGCGCGCGTTCGGTCCTCGTCGGAGAAGCGGATTGACTCGAAATAACCTGCGGCGGCAAGGGTCCGCGCGAAACTGGCAGGATCGTTTTCGAGTTCGGGAACGGCCACTTCCGGTAGCTCGCGGCGGATTAGGCCGCGCTCGACCGGGTTGTCGTCGAGGAACACCAGCGATTCGAGCCCGAGCGCCAATTCCTTGGCGATCGCCCGAATATTGGTTGCTTTGTCCTCCCAGTTTGCCTGAAATACCGCGATATGCTGTTCCTTCAGCAGCATGTCGGGATGTTCTCTGAACGGCTGGCGGGCAACACTGTCCGTGTTCTTCGAGCTTACCGCGAGGACGACGCCACGTTCCCTAAGGGCCAGTGCGAGCTGCTGGACACTCAAATGCGCCTCGCCCGTCGCATCGCCCTGTGCTAGCTTGATGCCTTCGAGCCCATCGTCGCCGATAACACCGCCCCAGACGGTATTGTCGAGATCAAGGACAAGGCAGCGCCGGCTTTTGCCGCGCAAGGCCGCGATGATGCGTGCGACGTGATCGGCGTAGAATGGGACATAGGCATCGGCAAAGGGGAGTTTTGCCAAGTTCCAAAGCGCGGGGGAGTGCCACTCGGCAAGCCCGACAGTCTCGGCAATTCCCGCAACATCGAGGAGGATATCGTTCGACTGAAGCACCATCCCGGCGATGCGCTGGTTCAAGGCATCGGTCAAGCTGCGCGCTGTTCCCGGGAGCGCCCGGTCAAGAGATCCAAACAAACTTTCCGGCGGTGGCGCCAGAGTTTGCAGAATACATACGGCCTCACAGTTTTGGTGGATGGCAGACCGAAGCGTATCGAGCAGACTGGCGGCGGCATTGACCGTTCGTTCGGCTGAGGTTTGATCACCAGGTGTGGCCTGAATCGACAAACCCCGGTAGTCCAAGGCCAGCAAAACCGCGTCCGGACGGGCTCGATTGATCTCCGACTCCGGCAGCAAAGAATCTTGGAGAAATTGGTCGTATCCGCCTTTAACGCACTCGAGCGCTATGCCGTGCCGCGCGGCCGTCGCGATAAGCACCGGAACGATGAGGTCCAAAGTGCCGTTGCCGATCAGTCCAAGACGAAACGGCGTTAAGGGAACGAGCGATCCGCCCTTGGCCCGGACGGTGTCGATCGCGCGGCCCAAACGAGCGAGCTGATGTTCGTCCAGCGCATGTGTCGCCAGCGCTCTGATTTCCTTCCCAAAGCCGGTATGGCGTTCAGGCAATTTCTTGCAGCAAGCCGGAAAATCGGCGGGGGGCGCAGGAAGCCACGCCAAGTTCCTGTAAAGTTCCCAGGACACAAATTACTCCAGATGCTTTTGGCAGGACATCGGATAAAGCTCCAGACCTTTGTGGTTCTCCCGCTTGACGCCTCCGCAACTGTTGGCCCCGTAGGAGAGTTATCTCGCTCACACGGTCTTTAACCAGGAGACGCAGGCTGTACGCTTCAAGCTAGGACATTCGCATAAAGACTTACAGATATCCAAATATTCTATTTTTGTTGCAATGCAAAGTGAGACCTTAAAAATACGGTCTGCTCGCGTGCGCGCATTTTGACGCAGCGGCCTAACCGGCGCTACCGGATTAGCGGCGGCCGCCGACTTCATCGATATGCCGCAGCAAATCGGCCGGGTCCTCATAAACCCGATAGGCCCCCGCGCGTTCAAGTTCATCCTGTCCATAACCGCCGGACAAAAGACCGATGCCGAGAGCCGGAGCACGACGGGCTGCCAGCATGTCCCAGACGCTGTCGCCGACGACCGAGCTTGTATGAATGTCGCTTCCCAATCGCTCCGCTGCGGCTAGGAAGAGATCGGGATCTGGCTTGGCATATTGCACTTGGTCTCGCGTGACGACAGGAACCCGCTCAAGATCGACGTTGAGTGCCTCCAGCGCCGGTCGCGCTGTCTCCATCCGGCCGCTCGTTGCAATGGCCCAAGGCACTCCCGCGCTAGTCAGATAGGCGAGAAGATCCCGGGCGCCAGGGAGAGGGACAATATTGGCCGATTGCCGCTTGTAAGCTTCCCTATGCAGCCGCCGCAAACGTTCGATCCGCCCTGAATCGATATCAATTCCAGTCTCACGCAGCAGCATGTTGGTCAACAGGCCGCCGCTCATGCCGATCTTGCGATGAATGCGCCAGACCGACAGCTCGATACCTTCCGCCTCCAGAGCCTCCTGCCAAGCCAGGACGTGGTGATAGACACTATCGACCAAGGTGCCGTCGAGATCGAACAGAAAAGAGGGTTTTGGACGCTGCATAGCTGGAGAGCCTACCATGAACGCGAGCACGCGTCCCTCCAGATATCCTCAGCGCTACAGGCGCCGCCACTGACTCTCCAAGACAATTTGTCTGCCCGTCCTATCCCGGTGATGCGCGTCGCGTTCTCTGGCCGGATAATTCGTAATCTCGCGAGAAAAACGCGCGGCCAGAGAAGCAGACCATCTACGAACCGGCGATGCCGCTCAGTTTGGCCAATCCTTCTTCAAACTGTTTGCCGACCATCTTGTCGCAATTGATGAAGGTGCTGACGAGTTTCGCAATATACGGCTGCCGGCCTTGCATCACCCAGGTGACATGTGTCGTTTTGCCTTCGGGGGCAAGCGTGAATTCGACTGTGTTTTTCGCCTTAAACGGCCGCCGCATATGTAAATTCAAGATGACCTTGGACGGCGGTGTGGAATCTGCGATCTCGATGCGTCCAGCGCCTGCTTCACGATTGCCATCCCACTCATACGCGGCGCCTTTGCCCTGGGCTGGACCGCTGAAGTTCCGCCGCATGTTGGTGTCTTTTTCGAAAGGAGACCACATGGCCTGTAGCCCTAAATCGTTAATGAGTGGGAAGATTTTTTCGGGGGGCGCGTTGATGACCGCCGAACGCTTGACGTGAAACCAGTCTGGCTTGGCCGCGGCATAGGCGAAAACCCCGGCGGCGGCGGTAATGAGGCCCGCAATAATGAGGATGATAATCGTCATCTATGTCGTCCTTCCACGCTCTATGATTCCAATGCAACGAAGCTTACGGCTCTCACCGCAATCGTTGGCCGCGCTGATAGCTTTTCCTTTATTTCTTGTACTTTTTGTGGCCTCTCCTGACAGCTATGGAGTGTTAAAGCGTGTGGACCTGCATGCCATTGGTAAGGTTTACCGGCGGGCTGAGGATCACTCGATCGCCTGGCCGAAGGCCAGCACGCACATCCACATCGCCGCCATTATCGGCTTCGAGGTCGAGTTTGCGAAACTGTACCTTCCCATCTACGACCACCGCGGCGCTGAGGCCTTCTTTATTGATGATCACCGCTTGCGACGGCAAGTTCACAACCGGGCCGGACCGATGAAGCTGAAGGCGGACGACACAATAAAGCCCCGCAGTAAGCTCGCTGTTTTTGTTGTCAACGTCGACTTCGGTGAGCAAAGTGCGGGTATTCGCGTTAAGTGCCTGCGCATTGCGTGCCACCATGCCGTCGAAACTCCGGTTGACAAGCTCCGGCACGATGACCGTCGCGTGATCGCCGTCCTTGACACCAAAATAAGCGGACTGCGGCACGAAAACCTGAACGCGCAATACGTCGGTTCGCGCGATTGAAAACAATGGGCTTCCGGTCGCGGCGTCGGCGGTAACGAGACTGCCGACATCGATGAACCGGCCAGTGATGACACCATCAAAGGGCGCGGTAATCCTTTCGAAGTCCGTCAACTGCTGCAGCCGGTTCACAGCTGCTTGCTGCGCAGTGACATTTGCTTGCGCAACCGCAACTCCCGCGGAGCGGGCATCAAACGTCAGCCGGTCCGTATCCCCTTGTTGAGCGCTTGACCAACCTTGAGCAACAAGCCGGGATGTCCTCTGGTTCGTCACGCGTCCCAAATCGGCGGTGGCCTGCGCCTGGCGCACCGACGCTTCGAGCTGAAGAAGTTGCGCTTTCGCCTGTGCAAGTTGCTGATCGAGATCGGGCGCGGCAATTGTGGCGATCACATCCCCTTTGCGCACCTTTGTTCCAATGTCGGCGTTGCGGACACTGATATAGCCGGTGGCGCGGGCGAACAACGTCGCGCTGTCGAATGCCGCCATGCTGCCCGGAAGATCGATGGTGCGTGGCTGCAGCTGCGCCCCGACCACAAGAGTGCGAACAGCGGGCACTGTGTTGTTGCGGGCTTCAAGCACGGCATCGGCGGTGGCGGCGCGCTGGTAATGGCTTAAGGTTCCAAAGCCGACCAACAGCGCCAACACAGCGAGTGCGCCGAGCGCAAGCCGGCGGGCACGTTTGCGCCGCTGGCTCTCGTTTGGCTTTGCCGGCTGATGGGCGCGCAAGAAATGTTCCTCGGGCATATAGTTCATGAGGCCGATCCCTGGCTTGAATGCCGCGGTTGCAGTTCCATCTCTCGTTGGCCAAACCGGCCGATCACCGAATAAAGGAAGGGGACAAATAAAAGCGTCGTGATCGTGCCGACGGCAACGCCGCCGATGACGGCGCGGGCCAGCACCGCATTTTGCTCTTCGCCGGGACCACCGATCGCCATCGGAATCATGCCGACGATCATCGCCGACGCAGTCATTAACACCGGGCGCAGGCGGGTTATTCCTGCGGAAAGAGCCGCCTCGAAGGCACTGTGACCGGCCAGGCGCTGCTCGCGCGCGAAAGTAACGAGAAGAATGGAATTCGCCGAGGCGACACCGATCGACATGATCGCCCCCATCACCGACGGTACACTCAACGCCGTTCCGGTGACAAACAACAACAGCAAGATGCCAACCCCAGCACCCGGCAGCGCGAGAATGACCGCGAGCGGATCAAGAAAACTCTGATAGTTGACGACCATCAGCATGTAGACGAAGACGGCCGCGAAGGTGAGACCCAAGCCGAGATCGCCAAAGGCGCTCCGCATGCTCTCGATCTGACCGCGAACAACAATGTGATTGCCGGGTTTCAGTTTCGGCTCCAGGTCTGCGACGACGTTCTGAATCGCCGCCGCTACACTGCCGAGATCGCGATTTTGAACGCTGCCATAGACATCGTATACGGGTTGAATGTTCGACTGATTAAAGACCGACTGAACGGCGACTCGTTTTGCCGTCGCGATATTGCCAAGCCGGCTCGGAATCGGTGTGCCGTTGGCATCGTTGCTGCTCGCGAGCACAGTGTTTTCGAGCTGATTTTTGTTGGTGAGCCGGTATTCGGGGGTTTGAACGGCCATGAAATACGGAACACCGGTTTTTGGGTCCGTCCAAAAATTCGGCGAGACTTGCTCCGACGATGATAGGCTGATGTTGAGGTTGTTGGCGACCTCCTGCATGTTTAGACCAAGTTCTTGCGCGCGGGTGCGGTCGATGGTGTAAAACATCTCAGGTGCATTCAGTTCTTGCTGAACATGCACGTCGACGAGCCCTGGAATATTTGCCAATTTCTGCTGGAGCAGGGCGGCTATCTCTTTATTTCCCTCGGCATCATGCCCCTGCAGCTGCACGTCGATTTGGGTCGGCACGCCAAAGTTCAAGACTTGCGTGACAAGGTCGGCTGGCTGAAAATAAAACAGTACGTCGGGAAAAGCGCGCACCAATTCCGCGCGCAGTTTCTTAATAACCTCCGCGGTCGGCGGATGGCCGTCGATAAGCTCGATCTGAATGATTCCATCGTTGACACCGATCGTACTTCCATCGGTGAAAGCGAGGTTATACGTGCGGGCGGGCAGACCGATGTTATCAAGAATGAGATGCAATTGCCCGGCTGGTATCTGCGTGCGGATATTGTCCTCGATCGCCTGAAAGATATGCTCGGTGCGCTCGATGCGCGTTCGGGCAGGGACCCGGACATGCAGCTGAATGAGGCCGGCATCGACGCCCGGAAAGAAATCCGTCCCGACGAACGGGAACAAGACGCCACCGCCTATGACAATCAACCCCGCAATCGCCGGGGTCAGGACACGCCGTCGCAAGATGCCCGCCAGCAGCCAGCCGTAAAAATTCCGGAACCGGTCGAATCGCTCGTTAAACCCAGCATGAAAGCGGGCGAACCGGCTGGTGCCGCCGTCGCCCCGTTCATGCTCCGTGCGGATCAGCAAACCGATCATGATCGGCGTGAGGGTCCGCGAAATGGCGTAGGAGGCGAGCATGGCAAACACCACCGCCATCGCCAAGGGCGCGAATAGATAGCGCGCGGCGCCTTGCAAGAAGAACACGGAAACGAAGACGCAACAGATCGCCAGCGTCGAGATCAATGTTGGGACCGCGATTCCTGCGGCGCCTTCCAAGACTGCCGCGTCGAATGGCCTCTTCTCCTCCAAAAGACGATGCGTGTTCTCGATCGTCACGGTGCTGTCGTCCACCAATATGCCGACCGCCAGCGCGAGGCCGCCAAGCGTCATGGTGTTGATTGTCTGCCCGAAGGCGGCAAGCACCGCGATCGAAGTCATGATCGACAAGGGAATGGCGACCATGACGACCAGCATCGAGCGCCACGAACCGAGAAACAGCAAAATCATCAGAGCCGTCAGGCCGGCCGCGATTGCGCCCTCTTGCAAAACCCCGGCGATCGCGTTGCTGACGAACACCGATTGATCGAACAGCAAATCGATCTTCATGCCGGGCGGCGCCGCCCGGCGGATTTCCGGCAATGCTTCCTTCACCTTGTTGACCACATCGAGCGTTGAGGCATTGCCGTTCTTGATGATCGTCAGAAGCACCGAACGCTTTCCATCGGTCCGCACGATATTTTGCTGCACGGCCCAGCCATCCCTGACATGCGCGACGTCGGAGAGATAGACAGTCGTGCCCCCGGACTGCTTGATCGGAATGCGATTCAAAGCGTCTATCGATGGGGCCATATTGTTGACGCTCACGATAAATTGCGTATCGCCCATCTTCGCGTCCCCCGACGGCAAGGTCAGGCTTTGCGCGTTCACTGCGTTGACAATGTCATTGGGCGTTATGCCGCGTGCCGCCAGCGCATTGGGATCGATATCGATCATAACCTGGCGGTACTTGCCGCCATAAGGAGTCGGCAGGGTGATCCCCGGAATAGGCGCCAGGGCCTGCCGTATCCGGTAGATTCCATAATCGTAAAGCTGTTGCTCGTTCAGCTGATCCGAGCTCAAACTGAGCTGGAGGACCGGGACCGAGGACGCGTTGTACTGAACAATGACCGGAGGCTGGATGCCGGTTGGCATCAGCGCCCGGATTGCGTTTGACGCGGAGACGATCTGGCTGATGGCGAGATCGATATTGACCGTAGGCTGAAAGAAAATCTTTTCGACTGCCACGCCAGACAGCGTCTGACTTTCTATATTACGGATATCGCTGACATTGGAGCTGATGGAATATTCGCTGTAGGTGGTGACACGCTGTTCCATTTCCTCCGGAGTCAGGCCCGTATATTGCCAAATGACGGTCACGACGGGGATATTGATGTTCGGGAAGATATCCTTTGGCATTGTGACGATTGCGCTGCCGCCGAGAAACAGCATCATTAGGGCCAGCACATAGAATGTGTGACGATACCGCAGGGCGAAAGCGACAATCCCCATGACTCACTCCAAAAGCCACTTGTAACGTACTGTCTCGTACAGTACATATCAAGCCAGGAGTTTTAGGTTCACCAGGTTGTGATGAAAACCAGCGCCATCGATCTAAACTGCACGGAACGGCCCAGCGGCAAGCGCCTTGCGGCGCGCCGTGAGGCGTTTCTTGCCGCCGCCCGGAATGTTTTCGATGAGAAGGGCTATTCCGATGCCACGCTCGACGACATCATCGGGCGATCCGGCGGCTCCCGGCAAACGCTCTATGCGCTTTTTGGCGGCAAGCAGGGGCTTTTCGAGGCGATCATCAGCGAAAATTGCGAGACGATTTTTCAAGGGTTGACACCAGAGCAACTGGCCCAGCGTGCCGCTGGCGACGTGTTGCGCGAGGTTGGCGTGCGCTATCTTCGCATTGTGACGTCGCCAGCGTGCCTCAGCCTCAACCGTCTTGTGATCGCGGAGGCTCTCCGCATACCGGAACTGGCGGAGAGGTTCTGGAAACTGGGACCAGGCCGCAGCCGCGCTTTTCTAAAGGATTTTTTTGACCGCCAGATTGAGCGCGGCGAGCTGTGCATGCCGGACAGCAGCGCCGCAGCCAATCATTTTCTGGACATGCTTTCTGGAACCGCGCGGCTGCAGTGCTTGATCGGATTGCGCACACCGCCGTCATCCGCCGAGATTGACCACCTCGTGGACGAGGCTGTCGCTCAATTTCTTAACGGCTGCCAGTCACATTAGGGAGAAATGCTGCTCCGCTTCGATGGCTTAGGAATAGCCGGCGTTCGTGAGTTTGACTGCCGGTTCTTTGGATCAAGAAGGGAAGCCGAAACAATCGCCCAGACCGGCGCGAAGGAGCGGGCAAGCCGCCGGCAGCGCATCAGAAGAGGTTGGTTGCTCGTGCCCGCCCTCGTCCGGTGCCAAGCGCCAGTGAATGCAACGATTTCAGCTGGGCCCACCGACGGCGGCCGCTGACGCTCGCAGCCTCTTCCAAGCCGGAAATCGAGGACGTCACCCATTTTGTCTCCAAATACAATAAAATCTCATGATGCTGAATGCTTCCGGACAATCGGTAGTTGAAGACAGATGACATAGGTCATCTTCACCCGCATCCCCCAAACAGGTTTACGAGGCAATGTTGCCATCGCGCGGGGAGCCCGGTAGCGTCCTTAAGAACGCGATCCTTGATCTTTAAGAAGCGCCCCTCGCCGTCTCCATCATCTGGGCGAAGCGGGCAAATAAATAATGGCTGTCGCGCGGACCAGGCGAGGCCTCTGGATGGTGTTGCACCGAAAAGGCCGGATGATCGGTCAATTCCAGACCGCAATTCGACTCATCGAAAAGCGACCGATGGGTTTCCCGAGCATTGGCAGGAAGACTAGACCTATCGACCGCAAAGCCGTGATTCATCGACACGATCTCGACTTTACCGGTGGTAAAATCTTGAACAGGATGATTGGCACCGTGATGGCCCTGATGCATTTTCATAGTTTTCGCGCCAATCGCGAGCGCCAGCATTTGATGGCCGAGGCAGATTCCAAAGGTTGGAACATCGCGCGCTAGCAGAGCCTGGATGATGGGCACCGCATATTTTCCTGTCTCGGCTGGATCTCCAGGCCCATTCGAAAGAAACACACCATCTGGCCGCAGAGCGAGAATGGCCTCCGCCGAGGTTTCCGCCGGGACAACGGTGACCGCGCAGCCAGCTTCCGTCAAAAGCCGCAGAATATTGCGCTTGATCCCATAATCGATCGCAATGACATTATACTTTCCGTCTGAAACGGTGCGAAATCCTTGCCCCGGCCTCCAGGCGGCTTGCGTCCAGGCATAGCGTTGCGCGGCGGTGACGGCTGGCACAAGATCCATTCCCTCGAGACCTGGCCATTGGCGCGCCGTGTCCCGCAAAGCTTCGACATCGAAATCGCCGCTGAGGGAATGGGCGATGACGGCGTTCGGCATCCCGTTCTCGCGAATAAATGCGGTCAGGGCACGCGTATCCACGCCGCAGAGGCCGACGATGCCACGCGCCTTGAGCCACGCGTTCAAGTCACCATCGGCGCGGTGATTGGACGGACCCGTCACAGGCGCGTGAACAACGATCCCCCGCACGCCGGCGCTCGCCGCCAGATTGCTTGTTTCGATATCCTCGTCATTGGTACCGACATTGCCGATGTGGGGAAAGGTGAAGGTGACGATCTGGCCCGCATAGGAGGGATCGGTGAGTATCTCCTGATAACCCGTCATCGCCGTGTTGAAACAAACTTCACCAACGGCAGAGCCCTCGGCACCAAATCCTCTGCCCTCAAGCACCATGCCATTGGCCAAAACAAGGAGTGCCGTCGCTCGTTCCTGCCGCCAAAAGGAAGGATTTTGCCCTTGCTCGTGTTTCATGCGCCCTTTAGATCCATCGCTTGCAGTGCGATAAAGCGGCCAGCCGCCGCCGTCAATCCAAACCTCCAGCGAGACTCACATGCGCGAAAAAATTTCAAGCGAGCTTAAGACGGCGATGAAGGCTGGCGAAAAGCGCCGTGTCGAGACCATCCGGATGATCATGGCCGGGCTTAAGGACAAGGATATCGAGGCGCGGGGGCAGGGGAAAGCCGTGTCTGGCGAAGATATTTTGGCGCTCCTCCAGAAAATGGTGAAAAGCCGGAAGGAATCTCTCGAAATTTATGAAAAGGCGGGCCGAGCTGACCTTGTCGCGCAGGAGAGCGAGGAAATCGCCATCATTCAAAGTTTTTTGCCGAGCCAGATGAGCGAGGCCGAAATCGAAGAAGCGATCGCCGCCGCCATCGTCGAGACGGGCGCCGCCTCGATCAAGGATATGGGACGCGTGGTCGGTGCGCTCAAGGGAAAATTCGCGGGCCGCATGGATTTCGGCAAGGCAAGCGCGCTCGTTAAAGGAAAGCTTGGCGCCTAACCCTTCACGGTTTCTGGTTCAAGAAGATGGCGAGTTCGTCCTTGTCCATGGAAAACGCGTTTTCCGCCGCCGGAAATTTTCCAGAACGGACATCCTGGGCATAGGCTTTTGCCGTATTCAGCATCAGCCGTCCGACTTCTTGGTAGCGCCGGTTGTGCTGGAAGTTCGTTGGCGTGAAGCCAAGAACGTCGGTGATCACCAGCACCTGTCCATCCGTCTTGGGTCCTGCACCTATCCCAATCGTTGGCGCCTTGATCGATTTTGCAATGCGGCCGGCAACTTCGTCCGGCACCAGTTCGAGAACCAGCATCGCCATCCCAGCTTTGTCGAGGGCGATCGCATCGCGGAGCAGCCGCATCGCATCTCCAGCCTTGCGCCCCTTAAGGCGCTTACCGTCATGATGCTGCGGTTCGAGTCCCAAGTGACAGCAAACGTCGATGGATGCCCCGACGAGAGTTTCGACAATGTCGGGCCGGGCGCCTTCGAATTTCACAATGTCGGCTCCAGCCTTGATCAGCATACGAGAACTCGCCAGCGCCGACTCGGGCGTGCCATAAGTGCCAAACGGCAGATCGGCGATGATCGCTATTTGCGGCGCGCCGCGGCGAACGGCACCCACGTGGTGACACATGTCGGCGAGAGTAACCTCCCGTTCGCTCGCATAGCCAAGCATCGCGCCACCGACGCTGTCGCCGACGAGAATGATATCGACGCCGGCTTCCGCCTCGGCCTTGGCGGTCGGCGCATCATAGCCGGTGAGGACCGCGATTTTCTGGCCCCGCTGTTTCATATCGAGGAATCGGGCGGTTTTGGTCATATATTCTCAGGGCGGCTTGAAGCGTCACACTTTTACTTGCGATAATGCAGAACGATCCGGCGGCGATTCGGTGCGAGCGGCGCCGGGACTATTCCTTGAGATGAATTGGGTTGAGCATGGACACCTTACATAGTCCATGGGAGTCTTTTCCGGCAATGAATGAAACGTCTCTGGCGCCAGCGCGGACGTCACACGCTGGCGCCAGACCCTTTGGTCACAAGGGCGTGCGGCGGCTCACGCTGGCCGATTTCCGCTCCTATGCGGCGCTTGATCTTCGTGTTGATGCGCACCTCATCGTGCTGACCGGAGACAATGGGGCGGGCAAGACCAATTTGCTCGAAGCCTTGTCGTTGCTAGCGCCAGGACGCGGGCTGCGCCGTGCCGAACTTGCCGAATGCCCGCGAAAGGGCGGCCATGGCGGCTTCGCGGTCTCGGCCGAACTTGAAACGCAATGGGGCGGCGTCCAGCTTGGGACGGGCATCGAGCCGCAGATGGATGCGCCAGCGCAACGCAAATACCGGATCGATCGCGCGCCCGCCACATCCATACGCGCCTTTTCCGATCACGTCCGGGTGGTATGGCTAACTCCTGCGATGGATGGGCTGTTTTCTGGACCGGCGGGAGACCGCCGGCGATTCCTCGACCGTCTGGTTCTGTCGATCGACGCGGATCACGCCATCCGCGTCAACGCGCTTGAACGTGCCCTGCGCGGCCGCAACCGTCTCTTGGAAGAAGGATTAAGCGCCGACCGTGGCTGGCTCGACGCCATCGAGGAAGAAACCGCTCAACTGGCAATCGCCATAGCTGCCGCACGGATCGAAACTGTCTCACGTCTTCGCATGCTTATCTGGGAGACCCGAGAGAGAGATTCACCGTTTCCATGGGCGGAACTTGCCGTGCGCGGAGATGTCGAGACTTTGGTGGAAGAGCGCCCGGCGCTTGAAGCCGAAGACATTTATCGTGGCATTTTGCAAGGCAACCGTGCCCGCGACGCCGCGGCCAGACGGACACTCATCGGACCGCAGGCGAGCGATTTTTATGTACAGCATGGCCCGAAAAAAGCTCCGGCCGCGCAAACTTCAACGGGAGAGCAAAAAGCGCTGCTTACTGGCCTCGTGCTGGCACATGTGCGCCTCGTTTCTGCGATGAGCGGATTGGCGCCGCTCGTCCTTCTTGACGAGATCGCGGCGCATTTCGACCCCATCCGCCGCGACGCCCTTTTTGAAGTGCTGGGAGATCTGGACGGCCAAATTTGGCTCTCTGGCGCCGATCCGGCAATGTTTGCCTCGCTGGAAAACCGCGCCCTGAGTTTGAAGATTGTGCCAGGCGCAGCCATCGTCGAGAGCTAGAGTTTAGATCCAGCGCCGGACCTGTTTTTTGTAGCGCAAATATTCCTCGCCGAAGTTTTTCTCGAGATAAGACTCCTCCGGCTCGATGACGCCTTTCTGAAGGACGACCGCCAGCAGGGGGACCATCGCGGCGAGCCATAGCGAATCGGCAACCAAAGCGATCCCAGCGCATAGCAAAACCATGCCAAGGTAAATCGGATTGCGGCTTCTGAGGAATATCCCCGAGGTGACGATCCGAACCGGCGCTTTGCGGACATCGAGTGGGGTGTTGGCCGAACGCATTTCACGAACAGCCAGGACTCCGAGAGCAATGGCGCCCAGAACAACGAGAAGTCCAAGTGGTAGCGCCACGCTGCGGGTCAAAATTTTCGCGGGCCAGAAAAAATTCAAGATCAAGCCGAGCGCGATTGTCCCACCCAAAATAAAAGGGGGCAACGCGATCACGCTGGGTCCGCCGGATGGTTTATCCTGCATTGCCAATCCGCTTTGCCGCAATCCGTCCGTGCCGCATTTGATCAAATCCAGCGGCGGACCTTTGCTTTGTAGTCCAAATATCGTCGTCCGAATCGACGTTCGAGATAAGCTTCTTCAGGAACAATGACACCTCTGTGCAGAACCACCGCGAGGGCAGCGCTGAGAATCAACATCCACAAGGAATTGAGCAAAATAGCAACGCCTACGCATAACATTACCATGCCGAGATACATGGGATTGCGGCTCCACGCGAAGATACCCGTAGTGGCGAGGTCCGTCGCCGGATGTTCCAATGACAGCGTGGTTTTGATTCGGATGAGCTGTCTTGCCGCGCCTGCCTCAAGATTGAGGGCAAGAAAAATGAGGGCAAATCCTATGGGCAACGTATAGCCCGCGGGAACAAAGCCGATCGGCCAAATCAATCCGAGCAGAAAACCTGCGACCAGAACCCCGCCTAAAAGAGCTGCGGGCGGAGCAATAACCTGCGCATTATAGCCAGATCCATATGCCATCCCGGCGGCTCCCTGCGTTCTGTCGCGCTTCTCGCTTGTAATCCGCAACTGCCTTTATTAAATCTAACACATTGGCCTTTCCCCAGTCCATCTCCTGTGCCTTGAGTTTTTTGCTGCGCGCCGCCCCCGCCGTTGCTATAGAGCCGTGGCGTCCGGTCTTGGCCGTTGAAGTTTGGACAAAGCGCGGGCGGGCGTGGCGGAACTGGTAGACGCGCCGGATTTAGGTTCCGGTGATGAAAATCGTGGGGGTTCGAGTCCCTCCGCCCGCACCAAATTGCCACTGCGTGCCCTTCGGAACGCATGAGACGATCATCGCGGCGGCATTATTGCCCCATTTGCCGTTCTGGCGGTTGTCTGGCAAAACCGGCATCTTGGGTCAAAGCGGCGAAGTCAATAAAGGTTACTTTGAAATGGAAGTCACGCAAACAAACGCGCAAGGATTGAAGAGGGAATTCAAGGTGGTGCTTGCCGCTGCCGACCTTGCCGGGCGGGTGGAAGGCCAGCTCGCCGAGGTGCAGGCCAAGGCACGCATCCCCGGTTTCCGTCCGGGCAAGGTTCCTGTTGCGCACCTAAAACGCCTTTATGGCCGCTCGATCATGGCCGAAGTTGTCCAGGAGGCCGTCAACGAAGCCAACCGCAAGATTGTCGAGGACAATCAGTTGCGGCTCGCAATGGACCCCAAGATCGATTTCCCCGGCGATGCGCAAGAAATCGAGAAAGCGTTTGAATCGAACGCGGATTTCGCCTTTACCGTGGCGCTCGAAGTGTTGCCGAAGATTGAAGTTGCCGGTTTCGAGGATATTCAGATCGAACGGCTCGTCACCGATGTGGAGGAAAGGGATGTCGAGCAAGTCTTGTCCCGGCTTGCCGAGCAAAACCGCAATTACACCCCTAAGGAGGGTGAGGCAGCCGCCGAAAAGGGCGATAAGGCGACCTTGGATTTCGTCGGCAAGATCGACGGCGAGCCGTTCGAGGGCGGGAGTGGCGAAAATGTTGATCTCGTGCTCGGCTCGGGCAGTTTTATCCCTGGATTTGAAGCGCAACTCGAAGGCATGAAAGTTGGCGAAAGCCGGACGATTTCGGTCACATTTCCGGAAGATTACAGCGCCCCGGCCCTCGCCGGAAAGGCCGCCTCTTTCGATGTGACGCTCAAGGGTGTCGCAGCGCCAGCCGAGGTCGAGCTCAGCGATGAATTCGCCAAGGGATTTGGCCTCGAGAATTTGGCCGCGCTGAAAGAAAAAATCCGCGAAAATATCGAGCGTGATCATCTCGCCGCCTCGCGCGGCAAGTGGAAGCGCGAGCTCCTCGATGCGCTTGATAAGAAATTCGCTTTTGACGTGCCGGAAGGCATGGTTGCGCAAGAATTCGCCGCGGTGTGGCGCACGGTTGAGGCAGAGCAGAAGCGGAGCGGCCGCAGCTTCGAAGACGAGAACACGACCGAGGAGGCGGCGCGGGCGGATTATCTCAAGATTGCTGAGCGCCGGGTGCGGCTTGGTCTTCTTTTGGCCGAAATCGGTCAAAAGGCGGATATCAAGGTTTCCGATGAAGAAGTCGGCCAGGCTCTGACTCAGCGGGCGCGCGCCTTTCCTGGCCAGGAAAAGGCTGTTTGGGATTACTACCGGAAAAATCCGAACGCGTTGGCGGAGATTCGCGCCCCTCTTTACGAGGAAAAGGTTGTTGATTACGTCATGTCCCTGGTCAATCTCACCGACAAAAAGGTGCCCAAGGAGGAGCTTCTCCGGGCACAGGATGATGAAAACGAAATCGCCAGCGAGAGTGCACCCGCATGATTCGGAAGCGCCGCGATCCATGGGCGGCGGATGTTCGCCATCAAGGCGCGTTGCATGCTATCTTTGCAGGCAGGGCGGGATCATGATCTTCTTACCGTTCGGACAGATTTATATTCACCAGGGAAGACTCCGCCATGCGTGACCGCAGTCCACTTGAAATTTACGACAATTATCTCATTCCTCAGGTCATCGAGAATACGAGCCGGGGCGAGCGCGGGTTCGACATCTATTCGAGGCTGCTGCGCGAACGGATCATTTTTCTGACGGGCCCGATCGAGGATCACATGGCTTCGGTGATTATTGCCGAATTGCTGTTCCTCGAGGCGGAAAATCCGAAGAAGGAAATCTCGATGTATATCAATTCGCCGGGCGGCGTGGTCACGGCGGGACTGGCGATCTATGATACGATGCAGTTCATCAAGCCCAAGGTCTCGACACTTTGCGTCGGGCAAGCGGCTTCGATGGGTTCGCTTCTTCTCTGCGCGGGGGAGGCGAATGCCCGCTACGCCGTACCGAACGCGCGAATCATGGTCCATCAACCCTCAGGGGGATTTCAAGGCCAAGCCTCAGATATTCTCCGGCACGCTGAAGATATTATGAAGGTCAAGAAGCGGTTGAATGATATTTACGTCCACCATACTGGCCGGGATTACGAGACGATCGAAAAAACCTTGGACCGGGATCACTTTATGTCGGCCGACGAGGCAAAGGAATTTGGCATCGTTGACAGTGTGATCGTCAAACGGCCGGAAGAGCTTCCACTGGGTGACAGCAAATAGGCTTTTGGGAGCGTTTATCGCGTTTTATTAAGGATCCTGGTCTATCGGTAGATAGACCAGGATTATTTTGGTTTGCGGTATAAAGGCTGGGCTAGGCGCCAGATAGTCCGCATGGGGCGGGCATTCAAAGGGACCTGCGCGGAATAATTGATTGTTTTGGTATAGATATTGCTTATATTTTGTGTTGAATCGCGCGCGAGACCCGCTCAAGCTGCGATTTGTCGCAACAAGTCGAAACAAATACCATTTAGGTTGATAGAAACGATCGCATCGATATGATGCGGAGTCCTGACGAGAGCCATGCCGCCTGCAAAGCTTCGGCGGTGCCGATGTAACCAGGTGAGGGGGTTTGAACTAGAAGTAAACTGGCTGGTTCGTGTGCTGATCCGCCAGCCGGTGGGCGAGCTTTCACTGTCCGCCGCCTTTCACTTAAGGACCCGGGTTTGCACATGACCCTGGCCGGTACGGAGACGTTCGATGACCAAGGTCGGCGGCAGCGACTCGAAGAATACTCTCTATTGCTCGTTTTGTGGCAAAAGTCAGCATGAGGTGCGGAAACTCATTGCTGGCCCGACGGTGTTCATCTGCGACGAATGCGTTGAACTCTGCATGGATATCATCCGCGAGGAGAACAAATCCTCGCTGGTCAAAAGCCGTGATGGGGTGCCGACACCAAAGGAAATCTGTAAGGTTCTCGACGATTACGTCATCGGACAGCCACAAGCCAAACGGGTGTTGTCGGTCGCCGTCCACAACCATTACAAGCGCCTTAATCATGCGGCCAAGCACAATGATGTGGAGCTTGCAAAGTCGAATATTCTTTTGATCGGACCCACCGGTTCGGGAAAGACCTTGCTTGCACAAACCTTGGCCCGCATTCTCGATGTGCCCTTTACGATGGCCGATGCCACGACACTGACCGAGGCTGGCTATGTCGGCGAGGATGTCGAAAATATCATTCTGAAGCTGCTCCAAGCCTCCGACTACAATGTCGAGCGGGCGCAGCGCGGCATCGTCTATATCGACGAGATCGATAAGATTTCGCGCAAGTCCGACAATCCCTCGATTACACGGGATGTGTCGGGGGAAGGCGTTCAGCAGGCCCTTCTGAAAATCATGGAAGGCACGGTCGCCTCAGTGCCGCCGCAGGGCGGACGCAAGCACCCGCAGCAAGAATTTCTGCAGGTCGATACGACCAATATTTTGTTCATCTGCGGCGGGGCATTCGCCGGTCTCGAAAAAATCATCTCGACGCGGGGCAAGAGCACCTCGATCGGATTTGGCGCGACGGTCCAGTCGCCGGACGACCGCAGGACGGGCGAGGTTCTCCGGCGGGTCGAGCCGGAAGATCTGCTGAAGTTCGGACTGATTCCGGAATTCGTCGGCCGATTGCCGGTGATCGCAACGCTCGATGATCTCGATGAGGATGCTTTGAAAAAAATCCTGACCGAGCCAAAGAATGCGCTGGTCAAGCAGTATCAACGCCTCTTCGAGATGGAAAACACCGAACTCACGTTCCAGGACGAAGCGCTGAATGTCGTCGCCAAGAAAGCCATCGACCGACGGACCGGCGCACGCGGATTGCGCTCGATCATGGAAGGTATCCTGCTCGATACTATGTTCGAGCTTCCCGGCCTTGAGAATGTCGACCAGGTCGTCATTGGCCCCGACGTCGTCGAGGGAAAATCGCGTCCGCTGTACATCTACGCCGAGCGTAACGAAAAAAGCGGTGTGAGTGCTTGAATTCGCGCCCGCCCGGAGCCCCAATCGTGAGCCGCCGCGTCCCTGCGGTGACTCTGGGGGTGCTTCTTGAAATTACATGCCCGCGCCGCCATCTCTCCGAAGAGATTTCATTGATAGGATGCTGAAATGACCCAAACGCGCGAGCCTGCACGCCCCGGCACGGTAGAGAGCTATCCGGTTCTGCCGCTCCGCGATATCGTGGTTTTTCCGCACATGATCGTGCCGCTTTTCGTCGGCCGCGAAAAATCCATTCGCGCTCTCGAAGAAGTCATGAAGGCGGATACGCTCATCCTTCTTGCGACGCAGATGACTGCGGCCGATGACGATCCAGCGACGGACGCGATTTTCACAACGGGAACGCTGGCCTCCGTCTTGCAGCTTTTGAAGCTTCCCGATGGGACGGTCAAGGTTTTGGTCGAGGGCCAGCAACGCGCCAAGGTGCAGGACTATACCCGCACCGACGATTACTATGAAGCCCGCGCCGAGGTGATCGCCGACGAGCCATTCGACACCATCGAAGTGGAGGCTCTCTCCCGGTCGGTCGTCTCCGAATTCGAAGGCTATGTCAAACTCAACAAAAAGATCTCGCCCGAGGTCGTGGCCGCGGTCGCTCAAATCGAGGATTACTCGAAACTTGCCGACACGATTGCGTCCCATCTCGCGGTCAAGATCTCCGAGAAACAAGCCGTGCTGGAGACCATCGCCATCGCCAAGCGATTCGAAAAATGCTTGGCGTTGATGGAGAGCGAAATTTCGGTGCTGCAAGTCGAGAAGCGTATCCGCACCCGGGTCAAACGCCAAATGGAAAAGACCCAGCGCGAATATTATCTGAACGAGCAAATGAAGGCCATTCAGAAGGAACTCGGCGACGAAGATGGCAAGGACGATCTTGCCGAGATCGACGAGCGGATCAAGACAACGAAATTGTCCAAGGAAGCCCGCGACAAGGCGACGGCCGAATTGAAAAAATTGCGGCAGATGTCACCAATGTCGGCGGAAGCGACAGTCGTGCGCAATTATCTCGATTGGATCTTGTCAATTCCGTGGAATAAACGGTCCAAGATCAAGAAAGATTTGAATGTCGCCGAAGGCGTTCTCGATAGCGAGCATTTCGGGCTTGAAAAGGTCAAGGAGCGTATTCTCGAATATCTCGCGGTACAGAGCCGCGCCAACAAGTTGACGGGCCCCATCCTATGCCTTGTCGGGCCGCCCGGCGTCGGCAAGACTTCGCTCGGCAAATCGATCGCCAAGGCCACCGGCCGTGATTTCGTCCGTATGTCCCTCGGCGGCGTTCGCGACGAAGCGGAAATCCGCGGTCACCGGCGCACCTACATTGGTTCGATGCCCGGCAAGATCATTCAATCCATGCGCAAGGCCAAAAGCTCGAACCCGCTCTTTTTGCTGGATGAAATCGACAAGATGGGAATGGACTTTCGCGGCGACCCATCGTCGGCGCTCCTCGAGGTTCTTGATCCCGAGCAAAACCATTGCTTCAACGATCACTATCTCGAAGTCGATTATGATTTGTCGAACGTCATGTTCGTTACAACAGCCAATACGTTGAATATTCCAGCGCCGCTCATGGACCGGATGGAAATCATCCGGATCGCTGGCTACACGGAGGCAGAAAAGGTCGAGATCGCACGCCGGCATCTAATCCCCGCTGGGCTCAAGAAGCACGGTCTCGCGGAGAAGGAATGGTCGATCGACGATGACGGTCTCGTCTTGTTGATACGGCGCTACACGCGCGAGGCTGGGGTGCGGAATCTCGAGCGGGAGCTTGCGAAACTTGAGCGCAAGGCGGTCAAGCAGATCTTGACTGGCAAGACGAAGCAGGTCGTGGTCACGGCCGAGAATGTTCCCGATTTTCTCGGCGTGCCGAAATTCCGTTATGGCGAGGCCGAGACCGAAGATCAGGTTGGTGTCGTGACCGGCCTTGCCTGGACCGAAGTCGGTGGCGAATTGCTGACGATCGAAGGTGTGATGATGCCCGGCAAGGGGCGCATGACCGTGACCGGAAATTTGCGCGATGTCATGAAGGAGTCGATTTCGGCGGCGGCGTCTTATGTCCGTTCGCGCGCAGTGGATTTCGGTATCGAGCCGCCCGTGTTCGACCGGCGCGACATCCATGTGCATGTACCTGAGGGAGCGACCCCTAAGGATGGTCCTTCGGCGGGCGTTGCCATGGCGACCGCGATCGTATCGATCATGACCAGCATTCCAATCCGGCGTGATATCGCCATGACCGGCGAGATCACCTTACGGGGCAGAATCTTGCCGATCGGTGGCCTCAAGGAGAAATTGCTTGCGGCGCTCCGTGGCGGCCTCAAAAAGATTTTGATCCCTGAGGAAAACGCCAAGGATCTGGCAGAAATCCCAGATGCGGTGAAGAATGCTCTCGAAATCGTCCCGGTGTCGCGAATGGAAGAAGTGTTGAAGCACGCTCTCATACGCCAGCCGGAGCCGATCGTCTGGGAGGAGGAAACAAAGCCGCTGGCTCCGCTTTCGTCCGAAGAGGATACGCCGGGCGCCGTCACTCACTAGCGCCCGTCTCAGGATAGGCCTCAAGTCCCGCAATGTGCCGGCCACTCGCCGGTAAGGCTTGCGGTGGTGCTACCGTCAGCATTGCACTTGCCGGAAGATTAAAGAGGAGGCTGCGGGTTTAAAGTTGAACCCGCAGATTGAGCTGCGCTCTTAGCCGCTTCGTTGAGCCAATATTGATTCCCCTTCAAGATCTCGACCTCGCCAAATGCGGACGGTGATTGCATGAGCAGCGGAGCGGCCCTATCACGGAGATAAGTGTCGAAAAAAGCGAGCAAATAAGCATCGCGTATCGACTTGATGCGATAAGGGTTCACGACCAGCCAAGATTTGAAAAGGGCGCGGCTGAAAGCCTGATCGGAAAGATTTTCATGGAATGCTTTGGGAATACGGAATCCAAAGCTGTGAGGCCGGTTGGCTAGCTTTATTTCCTCTCGCATATCGCGACCCGTGAGCGCCGCCGAAGATCGTATGATGAAATCCGATGATTGGAGCTGAGCAGCCGGGGGAAAGACGTCGTCCTCGATGAGTATGACCATGTATGGTTTTTCGAATTCGCCGGCGGCGGCACGGCCAAACAGCCAGCCATCGAGATTTGCGGCGGCGGCGACGCGCGGGTCGAATGTCGCTGCTTCCGTCGCCGTTGCGCCGCCAAAGGAAAAGCCGAAGAAACCCACTCGGTCGAAGCGAACGCGCCCTCGCCAGCCGGCATTGGTACAAGCCTCGAGCCTGTCGAGCGCCGTGAGGGCTCGTTCTGCCTGCAGGCGCACTTTGCGATCAGCGGTCCGCAGTGTGTCTTTAAAAACCTCGGCGGATGAAAAGTCGAAAGTTAATGGGGACATTGCACCCGGACTGCGATCAATGTCATCGATAGCCACGACAATGTAGCCGTGGCTCGCCAGCTCCGCCGCTGTCGAGGCGTTGTCGGTCTTTACGCCGCCGTTCCCCGGCGCATAAAGAAGGATGGGAAATTGTTGCTGCGCGTTGGCTAAACGTTGGTGTTCCAGGAATTCCAAACAAGACTGCGGCGCCGCCAAGTTGCCCGGCGTTGCCACAGGCCGGCCCGCAGCTGGATACCAGATTTGAATAGGAATTGCCGGCTCGCTATTAGAAGCGGAGGCGAGTGCGATATCTGCAGTCGTCACAGGAAACGGGCCGGAAGTCTCAGTGGGCGCGCGTGAGATCACCAATTGCCGCGCGGCTGTGACGAGGCGTGGCACCGCGGGAATAAATAGCAGGCCACCGATCACAAACACTCCGGCCAGCGTCGCGATCTGAAAGATGCGAAGCGGCCGTGCCGGACGATATTCACGATATAAAAATAAGATAGTGACGCCGATCATGATGAGCAAAGCGCCGGCTACCCAATCGTAGTGGCGCCAATGTCCAAAATGCATATTAAAAATCCTGCAAGCGGTCAGAGTCTGGGCCGAAGGCCATTATCCTGGAATCGAGGAAACCAAAGAATGGCATCGGTTAAACTGACGCAGTTCCTGACGCGGTCGGTTGATCGCGCTCGTTGTCCACTCGGTCGAGCAATGGCCGCAGTTGCCGCGCGATCAGGGCAGCGCCTTCATATTGGAACATATCCGTATGCCAGCCGGGAATCCGGTAAAGCCGTGGACGGCCCTTGATCAGCGCCGACCAGCCCAAATTTGGATCGACAAATTGGGTGACCATTTCATCGCTTTGAAAGATAATGACTTCGCCAGAGGATTCCTGGGCCACGTAATTGTCACGGGCCGCTTCAATCATTGGCAAGAACCACCGATTTGCCCAGTCCTCCTTGCCCAGCTGCGAAGGATCGCCGATCAAGCGCAATGCGGCCAATACGTTTAGAAGTTTGCTGGCGCGCACGAGACGATAAGAGGCGAGAGCGTCCCCGGTAGAGAGCTGACCGCGCCGGATCAAAGCAAGGCGGTGTTTAAGCACGTGGCTCGCATAGCTCAGACGGAAAAGCAGCCGCCGGCCCAATGGGAGGCCTTTCAGATAGCCGGGTGCCCAGCTATCGGCCAGCACAACAAAAGCAACTGTCTCGCCGGCCTGCCGCAATTGACGCGCGACTTCATAAGTGATGACTCCGGCAACGCATAGGCCAACCAGAATATAGGGGCCATGCGGCCGTGCTTCGCGTATAAGGCGCATATAATCCGCCGCAATGTCTTCCAAATTACGGCTCGGCAATTCCCGGGGATTGCTGGGATCGAACAGCTGAATCCCAATGAACTGCCGGTCGGTTCCGATCATTCGTGCGAGATTGTAATAGACCATCGTATTGTTGATCGCGATGACCGGCGTTTTCTCGCCAAGCGGCTGAATGGGGACGATCTTCCAAGGTTCGAGCACCGTTTCGGTCCTCGTCACACAAGCCGCGAGTTCCCGCACGGTTGGCGCTTGAAAAAGCGTCATGACATTGATCTTGACGTCAAAGACGCGCGCGACCTTGGCGACAAGCCGCATAGCCAGGAGCGAATGTCCGCCGAGTTCGAAAAAATTCGAAGCGGGCCCGACGTTTGAAACCTGAAGGATCTCCCGCCAAACCTCGATCATCTTCGTTTCGGTGGCGTTTGGCTCCGCGTTGCACGGAGTGTTTGGCGCTGGAGGGGAGATCACTGTCTTGAGCAACGAGCCGTCTGGCGCCGGCGATGCAATTTTATCGCGAACAGGCGAGACCAAATCGGACAATTTCGCCTTCGGATTAAAAATGGCGAGTTCGAAGGCTGTTACCAGCAATTCAAGCATGCCTTCAACGGTCCGCCGGTCATAAAGGTCGGTATTGAATTCCACTGCGAGCCGCCAGCCGCTTGGCCAATGGACAAGGAAAAAATTAAGGTCGTAAAGAGAGCCCGCCGACAGTGACGGTTGTCCCGTCAGCTCAAAGGCGGCGTACCTCTTGTGGTCCATGACGTCGCGCAGAACATTGAAATCGATACAAATCAGGGGTGTGCGCTTGGGGTCGCGTGGGGGATTGAGAATCTCGACGAGCCTGTGGAACGGCATGCGCTGATGGATCACCGCGTCCTGAATTGTTCCATTCACTAGGCCGAGAAAATCCTCAAAAGACGGATCACCGGACGCATCAAATCTCAGAACCAGATTGTTGAGGAACACACCAATCATGTTCTCAAGATCTGGATCGTCCCGCCCAGCGATTTGAGTCCCGAATATGACATCGCTGCCGCCGCTGAAGCGGTGCAGCATCGCGGCGGTCACCGCACAGGCGAAACTGAACAAGGTGAGATTATGCTTGCGAGCTGTCTCATCCAATCTGTCGCCGATTGACGCAGGCATCATGATGGCGAGAATTTCTCCCCCGCTGCTTGGCTGAGAGGGACGCTCGCGATCTGGGCCAATTTCAAAATATGGCGCATCCGCCAGCTTGTTTTTCCAGTAAATCCTTTCCGTTTCAAAGCTGGCGCTCGCGAGATATTCCTTTTGCCAGAGACAGTAATCGCCATATTGAAGCGGCAGCTCGGGAAGGCCATGCGGACGGTTGGCATCGAGTGCAGCGGCGATCGTACCGAATTCATGAGCGAGGTTGCGAATTGACCAGCCGTCGAAGGCAATCTGATGCACCGTGACCAGCAAGACAGCGTGATCAGCCGACAGGCGCAGCAAGGTCACGCGGAGCAGAGGCAATTGCGAAAGATCAAATGGCTTGCGTGCTTCAAGGGCGCCAAGCGCGACGGCTTGGTCAAGACGCTCCGCCTCAGGTCTGAAGGTGAGATCGACAATCGATAGCCTGAAGCCATAGCGTTCGGCGACCTTTTGCATGGGCACACCATCTTCCACGACGAATGTCGTGCGCAAGATCTCGTGCCTGTCGACGATCGTTTGAAATGCCTGCTCGATCGTCGCTGCGGAGAACTGGCCCTTGATCTCCCACCGCAAGGCGACGTTAAGAACCGTACTGTCTGGATTGAGGGCCTGGATGAACCAGCACCGCTGCTGCGATGCTGAACACGGGAATTGTAGTTCCCCGCTGCTATGCTCCGCTGAGCCCAGCGCGTCATTGATGCCTTTGGAGGCTGTCATGCGGGACTCCGGCCGGCCCGGCGCCGGAAACTTTGCAGGGAAGGTATGGTTGTGCTGGCCGCAAGGGGGGGCTCGGCGGGTTGATCCGCGACTATCGCCAGTTCGGCGACCGTTGGATGGCGCATGAGATCGGAGGCATCAAGAGGGAGGCCGGCTTCCCGCATCCGCGCCGCTATCCGAAAAAGATCGATGGAATCCGCCCCAAGCGCAAACAGATTGTCGTGAATCCCGACATCGCCTGTCCGCAGGACATCCGCCCAAAGAGCTGCGAGCTTGACTTCAACTGGGGTCCGCGGCGCCACGATCAGCCGTTCCTCCGTGCGCCCGGATTGAGGCGCCGGAAGAGCCTTGCGGTCGATCTTGCCGTTCTGGGTGCGGGGAAGCGATTCAAGACACAGAATCTGCGCGGGAACCATATAGTCAGGTAATTCCTCTCGCAGTCTGGTGCGCAGTTCAACGATGGGCCCGAGTGTGCCTTCGGGGGCGGCAACGTAGCCGATGAGATCGCCATCATGGACAATGGCCGCTGCATCTTGCCGGCCAGAGACGCGCCGCAACGCGGTTTCGACATCGCCAAGTTCGACACGGAATCCGCGCAATTTGACTTGGCTGTCGGCACGGCCGAGCAATTCAAAGCGATCCTCCGCGAGGTAGCGGGCGCGATCGCCGGTGCGGTATAGTCGCTCGTTCGTGCCGTCACGCGGATTTTGCGGAAAGCTTTGTGCGGTGAGTGCTTGATTTTTGTAGTATCCCCGGGCAAGCCCCGCGCCGGAGATGCACAATTCACCCGGCACACCCACCGGCACCGTATTGCCCGCCGGATCAAGGATCATCATTTGGGTGTTCGCGATCGGCCGGCCAAAATCAATCGGCCCAGCGCCTTGCCTTTGAGCAAGCGACCAGATCGTCGTTTCGGTGGGGCCGTACATGTTCCAAACGTCGCCGTAGCTGAGATCTTGCGCGAGTTTCTGGTCGAGCGCCTCGCCGCCGCAAAGGATTTTTAGACCAGCCGGATCGAGCCCTGTTTCAAGCAAGACTCGCCATAGAGCAGGGGTGGCTTGCATCATGGTCGTTGCGGAGTGGCGGATCAGCGCAACTAGCCGGAACGGATCCATGAGGTCGGCCCGGCTTGCAATGACGAGTTGCGCACCGGAGATCAGCGGCAAGAAGAGTTCGAGGGCCGCGATATCGAAGCATGGCGTCGTCACGGCGAGGAAAATATCGGACGCGCCGATACCCGGCGTTTGCTTCATCGCAGTGAGCAGGTTCACGGCCGAGCGATGCTCGATATCGATGCCCTTCGGGCGGCCCGTCGAACCGGACGTGAAGATGCGATAGGCGAGATCGGTGGGATGCACGCGCGGAAGGCCACGCGACGGCTCTTCAGCAACTCCCGCGTCGCTCTCCTCTACATGGAGGCATAGTGGACCTGCCATCTTGAGTGCTTCGCCGAGCGCCGCCGTTGTTATGGCGATACCAGCGTCGGCCTCGCTGATGATCGCGCTGATGCGAGCTGGCGGATAAATCGGATCGAGCGGGACATAGGCACCGCCGGCTTTGAGAACGGCGAGCATCGCGACGACATAGTCCACCGAGCGGTCGAGATAAATCGCGACCGGAGTTTCCGGCGCGACGCCTGCAGCCATCAGGCGCCGGGCCAATACATCCACCCGCGCCATGAGCTGACGATAGCTCATGGTTGCATCCTCGAAACGGATCGCGACGCTGTCGGGAGTAGCGTTTGCTTGAAGTTCAACCAACTCATGAATGGTCAGATCGGGGATGGGAACAACCGGCCCCTCAAAGCCCATGTGCAACGACTGTTCTTCTGCCGGCTTCAAGAGTGGCAGCCGCAACGCGTCCCGCTCCATATCGCTGGCTATGCCTTCGAGCAGCGTCTGGTAATGGCCGATCCATCTGCGGATCGTCGCCGCATCAAACAGGTCGGTGCTGTAGTCGCAATCGATCACCAGCCAGTTGTCTTCGGCCATGGCATTGAAAAACAGATCGAAATTGACAAACCGCTTTGGATTGGCGTCGCTCGAGACCGTAAGTCCCTCGAAATGAAGATTTTGCTCGAGCCGTTCCAAATTGAACTGCGCTTCGATCAACGGAAGCCGGTTGAGCTCGCGCGGCATATCGAGCGCCTGGATGAGCGAACCGAAAGTATAACTTTGATGGTCGGCCGCATCGAGAAGCAGCTGTTGGGTTTTGCGCGCGGCTTCGAGGAAACTTGCGCCTTCGAAAAATTGGCTCCGCAGCGGCAGGAAGTTGACGCAATGGCCGACGAGAGGACCTTCGCCATGCAAGCTCTGGCCGGCCGTCGGAATTCCGGCCACGATGTCGTTTTGCGCGCTTAAACGGGCAAGCAGCAGCTGATACGCGCTCAAAAGCGCCGCGAACAAAGTGCAGCCATTGCGGGCTGCAGCCTGTTTGACTCGCTCGTATAAGGGATTTTCGATGGTCCCGCGCAACGTATCGCCACGGAAACTTTTGAGCATCGGGCGGGCGCGATCGAGCGGCAGCGTCAGCGGCTCCGGCGGTTGTGCGAATTGCTGCAGCCAATAGGTTTCCGCCTCTGGCTGCACGCTCCCGTGCCGCGCCGCGTAATCGGCGAAGCCATGCGGCTCCGGCAAATTGGCGGCGGTTCCGTTGCGGCGGGCGGAATAGAGGGCCCCCAATTCCTCCATCAGGATGTTCATTGACCAGCCATCGCAAACAATATGATGGGCGGTGATCACCAGCTTGTGTTGGCGGGCGCTTGCATCCGCCAGCAAAGTGAAGCGGATGAGCGGCCCATGGACCAGATCGAACGGCGTCGAAGCCTCATGTTCAATGAGTTCCGCAAGACGCGACTCGAGAGGATTTGTTTCATCGCCGGTTTCAATCGTGAAGTCCAGCGATGCCCATGGCACGACGGTAAAGCTGGTGCCCGCCGCTGCGAAACGGATGCGCAAGGCTTCGTGGCGCTGAACGAGATCGCGCGCGGCTTTGCGCAATGCCTGCGTGTCGAGTTTGCCGCACAAATCAAGTGTGATCGATTCATTGAAGGCGCAAGATGCCGCGTCGCCAAGCTGGGCGCTCAGCCAGATCTCCATTTGGCTTTCAGTGAGCTGGCCTTCACGCTCGCTGCTTCCATCCACCGGCCGGCCAAACAGGCCTGCCTGCGCCATTTGCGCGGAGGCCACGTCAAAAGCCGCGACAATTTTCGCGAGATCTTCGTCGTCATGGGCCGTCGTCAAGAAGCAGGGGAAACCTTCCTGGATATGAATGCCCTGTTCGCGCATCAAATAATAAAAGAGCGATGCGAAATGCAATTCGGGCGGAAATTTGAGGAAGAAGATCGAGCCGAAATTATGAATCTCGGTTGGCACATCATGCCGCTCGAACACGTCGTTGATTTGCTCGACGAGAGCTGCGGTCCGTTCGGACAAGCGTTCCTGGAGGCTCGGCCCCGCCGCTTGCACATGCTTCAAAACCGCGGCGGTGGCAGCTAGCGCGAGCGGATGGCGCACGAAGGTGCCAGCGAAAAAAGTGACGCCGGCGGCGGGATAGGAGTCATCGCCATATTGCCAGAATCCGCCGTCGAGCGCGTCCATGAACGCAGCGTTGCCGGCGAGGATGCCGATGGGCATGCCGCCGCCGACCACTTTGCCATACGTGACAAGATCGGCACGGATGCCAAACAGGGCTTGGGCGCCGCCCGGATGAACCCGGAACCCTGTGACGATCTCATCAAAAATCAAGGCAGTCCCGGCTTTCGCCGTCAGTTCGCGCAGAGCCTGCAAAAATTCCCGGGGCTGGAAGCCCGGCCGCCGGCTCTGCACGGGCTCCACCATCACCGCCGCCAATTCATCGGCGTGCTGTTCGAGCCAGGCCAGGCTTTCGGCCGTGCCATACTCCAGGATAGAAATGTTGGCGATGGACTCGGCCGGAATGCCAGGAGCGATCGGAAACACACGAGTTACGCCGTCGCGCATAGCGCCGCGCGCCAAGACTTCGTCGAATTGACCGTGATAATCGCCCGCGAAATAAACGATGCGGTTGCGTCCGGTGACCGTTCTGGCGATACGCATGGCGGCCATGACGGCTTCCGAACCAGTGTTGCAAAATGTCATCCGCTCATTGCCCGTGATGTCGCAAAACAGTTTTGCGACCTCGCCCGCGAGCGGTGTTTGCGGGCCCAATTCGAAACCCTGGTGGATTTGCTCGATCAAGGCATCGCGAACAAAATCCGGCGCGTGGCCGAACGCCGTCGGGCCAAAGCCATTCAACAAATCGATATAGACGTTGCCATCGACGTCCCAAAGCTTCGAGCCCTCGGAACGCACGGTGACGAGCGGATAGACGATTTCCTTCCATTCAGGATGAAATCCGGCGGCGACTCGAGGATCGGCGAGCACGGCACGCGAGGCTTGGGTCATGTCCTTGGAACGGCGGGTGCGCTGCGTGTAACGCTCGATCAGATCGGCGAGAAACTTGCGTTGACCGGCGTCGAGACCGGCCTCGCCCACTTGCGCGAAAGGTTTGAAGGGGCCGAAGGCTTCGACCGGCTTTTCTTCGAAAGCCGGTTTGTCCGGAACGGGCGCTGACGCCTGCAATTTAACTGGCACCGCGGCGGCGGCCGGCCCGCTTGCAGGCGCGGCGCCGCCGATCTGTCGCAAGGTTTCGAGCTGACGACTGATCAGGTCCGTCATGCTGGCAAGCTGCGCCGCCATGACGTGCTCGATACCCTGTCCAGGCCCGGACAGTGCGGAGATCGCAGGGTTTGCGGATGGAGAAAGCGGGGCGGAGGCGGCCTCGCTCTGAGCCCGCGCCACCGGCGCGGCTTCGACGACAAAATCTTCCGCCGTGCGATTCAAATGCTCGGCAACGGCATCGAGCGAGGCAAGCTCGCCCATCATTTGGCGAAAGCTCACGGCAACTTTGAATTTGGTCTTGATGGCTTGGCTTGCCTGCGTGAGGAACAAAGAGTCGAAGCCGAGTTCGAGGAAACTTGTTCCCTTTGCCGCGCTGGCTACATCGATGCCGGAAAGATTTTCCAGCAGTGCCGCGAGTTCGGTCCGGATGGCCGCCAGCCGGTCCGGTAACTCGGTTTGTTGCCCCATTTGGGCGGCAGGAGCGGGCTGCACTGTTTCATTCGCCATGGCGCTGCTGTGATTTCCTTCTTGAGTGACCGCTTCCGTAGCCGGGCTGGCGTTGCTTGGGGCATCCACAAAATAGCGTTTGCGCTGGAACGGATAGGTAGGCAAGCTCATGCGCCGGCGAGGTATGCCGTCGTGCAGAGCGCGCCAATCTGGGGCCACTCCGGCGGCCCATAAGCGTCCAAGCGCTTCGAGGAACACCGCGTCAGCTTCGCCTGTCTCGGCGGGATCTGGCAGCGATGCTATGATCAAAGGCGCCGCCCGCGAAGCTTGGTTTTGGCGGGCGAGGCTTGTCAGAGTCCGGCCCGGCCCGGTTTCCACCAAAATCGGAGAGTCCGTTTCGAAAAGGCTCGTGAGCGCCGCCGCGTAGCGGACCGTTTCCCGGCAATGACGCGCCCAATACAGCGGGTCCGTCGCCTGCTCGGCGGTTATCCAGCGGCCCGACATGCTGGAGACATAGGGAATGCGCGGCGCACTGAGGGGTATCTGCCGGAGAATGTCGGCCAGCGGTTCGATCACCGGATCGACCATCGCCGAATGAAAGGCATGCGACGTTCGTAAGCGCCGCGCGTGGACTCCGCGCGTATTGAGAGATTCCTCAAATGCGGCAATCGCCGCGTGCGGCCCGGCAACGACGCAGACGGCTTCGGCGTTGACGGCCGCGATTGAGAGGTCGGCTGGCAGAGCTGCCAGCAATTCGGATTCCGGCAGCTTGACGGCGAGCATCCCGCCTTCCGGCAGTTCCTGCATCAGGGCGCCGCGCGCGGCGACTACCCGCAAGGCATCTTCAAGCCGCATGACTCCCGCGAGAACCGCCGCGACAAATTCGCCAATGCTGTGACCAAGCATCGCCGCAGGCTCAATTTCAAGGCTGCGCCACAGCACGGCGACGGAAAGGCTCACGCTGAATAAAGCCGGTTGTGCGAGGGCCGTCGCCTGGAGTCGCGGCCCAGCCTCCGCTGGGTCGCCATAAAGGACATTCCGCAGATCAAGGCCGAGCAAGGGTTCCAGAACCGCCGCGCATTGATCGATCGCTTGGGCGACGACCGGATATCGCCGGTAGAGCGCCTGACCCATTCCGGCATATTGGGCGCCTTGACCCGGGAACAGGAACGCCAGCTTCGGCGGCGACCCGGCGGCGGTCACCGTTTTGGTTTGGTCGCCGAGTTTGTTGAGCAGTTCACCGCTATCCTTGGCGACCGTGGCAAAGCGCTGGCTGAACGCGCGGCGGCCTGTCTGCAAGGTGAACGCGATGTCGCCGAGGTTTTGGCTGGGATGAGTTTCGACATGCGTGGCAAGGCGGCTACGCGCCTGCGCCAAAGCGGTGTCATCGCGGGCGGACAAAATGATGAGGTGCGGCGCTTCGGTATCTGCGGCGATGATTGGAGAGGCGAGCACAGGCGCTTCTTCAACGATCACGTGAACATTGGTGCCGCCGACTCCTGCAGCATTGACTCCGGCGATGCGAGGCTTTTCTCCGCGCGGCCAAGCCGTAAGCTCCGGATTGACGAAAAAAGGGCTGTTCTCAAGATCAAGTTTCGGATTTGGCTTTCTAAAATGGAGGGTTGCAGGCAAAATCTCATGTTCTAGGGAAAGAATGGTCTTGATCAATCCAGTGACACCGGCCGCGATGTCCAAATGGCCAATATTGGTCTTCACCGTGCCGATAGCGCAAAATCCCTTACGATCCGTGGTCGCCCGGAACGCCTTGCTCAGACCACTGACCTCGATGGGATCGCCGAGCGGCGTCGCAGTGCCGTGGCACTCGACATAGGAAATGGCATCGGCGGTCACGCCCGCCACGGCCTGCGCGAGCGCGACAACTTTCGCCTGGCCATCGCTGCTCGGCGCCGTGTAGCCGACTTTCCTTGCGCCATCATTGTTGACCGCGCTGCCGCGAATAATCGCGCGGATCGGATCGCCGTCGGCCAACGCCGCATCCAGCCGTTTCAACAAGACGACGCCGGCGCCGCTGCCGAACACCGTTCCGGCGGCGGCGGCATCGAAACTGCGGCAATGCCCGTCCGGCGAGACCATGCCGCCGTCTTGGTAGAGATAACCGCGCTTTTGCGGAAAGGTGATCGAGACCCCGCCCGCCAGAGCCATATCGGCGCGATAATCGAGGAGGCATTGACATGCCTCCGCGACGGCAAGCAGCGAGGTGGAACACGCAGATTGCACGGTGAAAGCTGGGCCACGGAGATCGAGCTTGTAAGCGGTTCGTGTCGCGATGAAATCGGGACTGTTTCCGACCAATGTCGAAAATTCTCCGACTTGATAACTGCCCGTAAACACTTCGAGCCGCCGGCGGTCGGCGAGCAAATGATACAATAAATAAGTATCGATGCTGCTCCCGGCATAAACCCCGATCTCGCCAGGAAAGGCCCCCGGGTCATAGCCAGCGCTTTCAAGCGCCTCCCAGGCGATTTCGAGAAACAACCTTTGCTGCGGGTCCGTCAGTTCCGCTTCTTTTGGAAGAAAATTGAAAAAACCCGCGTCGAAATCTTCGACGTTTTCCAGCATCGACCTCGCGCACACATAGCCAGCTTGGCTCTGCATAGAGCGTCCGAAAGCGTCTTCCAGTTCATCGTGCGAAAATCGAGCGATGGATTCCACGCCGCGCCGGAGATTGTCCCAGAATTTGTCAAGGGTCGGCGCGCCGGGGAAGCGGCCGGCCATCCCGATGACGGCGATGGCGGGGATCATATCATCGGCGGACATCAGTCACCTCTTGCCAAGGACGCGCGAACCGCTGGCGAGGGGACGCGGTTCTGACGGGCCCGCCGCTGCAGGGCCGCCTGGGCCGCCGCGCCGCTGGTGACATCCGTTGTTTGTGCCCCCGAAAGCCGGGCATGGAGGAGCCGGATAGTCGGCAGATCGAACAAATCTTGGACCGACAATTGACCTGGAAAAAGCTGTTCAAGCTCGCCATGCACCCCAAGTAGCTGAAGGGAGGTGCCGCCGAGGTCGAAAAAATTTTGATCAATGTCGATCGTTTCCAAACGAAGATGGCGGCACCAGAGTTCGGCCAGCCTGGCTTCGACCGGCGTCGAATAGTGCGAGTTCAGGGATTTTTGGACCCGCGCGGCCGCGGCCAGACGGCTCAGCGCGAGCCGGTCAATTTTGCCGGTCCGGGTCAAAGGAAATTCATCGATAATTTGTAGCCGCGCCGGGATCATATGCCCCGGCAAATTGTTCGTCGCAGTGTCCCTGAACATCGCCTCTTCAATCGGAACTCCGGGCAGTGGAATGACAAAAGCGACGAGATGCTTGGTGGCATCCGCCAAGGCGCAACCGACAACGGCGATGTCGGTGACCGGGAGGAGACGCCGGAGCACGGTTTCCACATGTTCGGGCTCAATCCGGCGGCCATTAACTTTTATCTGATTGTCGATGCGGCCGAGGAAATGCAGCAAACCTGTCTCGTCGCGCCGGACGAGATCACCGGTGAGATAAAGCCGTTGCATCGGATCGTGCGAGTCGGCGTCTTGGATGAACTTTCGTTCAGTGAGATTGGGAGCATTCAGATAGCCAAGCGCCAGCCCAGCGCCACCGACATAGAGCTGCCCCGCCGAGCCGTCGGGGACTGGACGCATGTCGTCATCAAGGATGCGTAAAACTGTGTCCGCGACTGGCCAGCCGACCGGGACTGGTTCATCCTCCGGCAAATCAGGCGGCGCGGTATAGGTGGTCGTGAAGGTCGTATTCTCGGTTGGCCCGTAAACCGAGATGAAATGACCAGACGTCAGCAGCCTTGCCGCCTTGGCGACATGTGACGGAGACATCACATCGCCTCCCGAGACCAAGTAACGAAGCTTGCGAAGGGGTTCGGGACGCTGATCAATCATCAAGTTGAAAAGGCCGCTGGTCAGAAACAAAGTGGTGACGCCATGCGCCTCGATCGCGGAGGCGATCGTGTTGAGGCTCAACAAACCAGCTTCCGGGATCACCAGTTCGGCGCCATTGAGAAGCGCGCCCCAGATTTCGAAAATCGACGCATCGAAACCTAATGGCGACGATTGAAGAAAAATTTGATCGTCCGAAAACTGCATATAGCCGGGATTTTTGACAAGCCGGACAATCGCGCGGTGCGGAATAACGACGCCTTTTGGCTCCCCGGTCGAGCCAGAGGTGAACATGACGCAGGCCGCATCGGCGCCAGAAACTTTGATGGACTCAATGGGTGGCCTCGTTGTCTCCGCAGGTGGCGGGACTTCGACATCGATCACCGCTGCCACCGACGCGAGTTCCGGAAAGCGCCGCAGCGTCGCGCCGCTCGAAATGACGCACGCCATCTTGTGCCGCAAGACGATATCGAGAATGGTCTGCGGCGGACTGGCTGGATCGAGCGGCACAAAGGCCCCGCCAGCTTTCAGCACCGCCAGGAAGGAGACGATGACCGGCACGGAGCGGTCGAGGAGGATGCCCGCAAAGCCGCCTCGCCCGGCCGCAGCTGCGGCGATGCGGCCGCGTAGCGCATCGGACTGGGCGTCGAGTTCAGCATAGCTTAAGCAATGACTGGCGCTTCGGACCGCAATAGCGTTTGGTTTTTGAGTCACCGATATGTGAAAACTTTGGAGCACGTTGTCGATCAAGTCACCGCGCATCACACCATCCCAAAACCCGGCTGCCGACTATTAGATGTTATCTTATGTTTGGGAATGATACTTTAGAATTGAAACATTTTGTATGCCCAAATGAGCTATGGATGATGGACAGGAACCATATTTTAATTACAAATATCTGCTGAATTTTATCATATGCCCAAGTGGCACCGTATATCCCAATTTGCTCATGGCTAGATAAAGTGATGATTGAGTATTCAAACTAGGAAGTAAACGGTTCATTCGCTCAAATGGCCGACATTGCAACGGCGGGACGGCGAAATGCCGCATGTCACCGTGGGAGGCGCGATCAATCATCAGGCGCGATCCTGCATTTCTCACCTTCGCGGCGAAACTCACCCCGCCGCAGCTTCGGGCATGAAACCCATCGATTGGTCGTCTTACAAAAATTTATGATGCCTGATCGATCCCGCTTCTTTGCCACACCCGAATTTCGATGCAATCATAGGGGGACCTCTGGCAAACGCTGGGCCGGATGAAACGAAGCCACGCCAGCACGGCATCAGCGCCCGTATCTCCATCACCCCAAAATCGAACACACCAAGAACCTTCAATAGGACTTTACGCCCTTTCCTCTGCCTGCTTCAAGGGAAACGCCCGGCTCCTCCGCGTGCTGGTGGGCAACACCACACAAAAGCCGTGTGGCAGTTCACAACAAGAACCGCGCGCATTAAACTCAAGCATTGCTATCCTTCGTCCCAAAAACGAATCGGGCGACTGGCGGCTTCATAGGTTACCAGACAGGAACATTCCGTGGCACGGGCGAGGGAACCAATGATTTTTAGGACTATTTTGCCGCACTTTTGGGGGGGTGCGCTGGCCGCCTGTTGGCTCTTGGCGAGCCCGTCTGCAGCCATGAGTCAAGGCGTCGTGAAATCCAAGCATGGCGACTGGGAACTGCGCTGCGAGACGCCCCCCGGTGCCGCCAAGGAGCAATGCGCTCTTTTGCAAAGCGTCGCCGCCGAGGACAAACCCAACATAAATCTTGTCGTCATCGTTCTTCGGACCGCGGATGGAAAAAGCTATCTGTTGCGGGTGATCGCGCCGCTCGGGGTGCTGCTGCCGTCCGGGCTGGGGCTCAAGATCGACGATGCCGACGTCGGCCGCGCCGGATTCGTGCGCTGCCTGCCGACCGGATGCGTTGCTGAGGTTGTCATGGAAGACAAATTGATCGGGCAAATGAAGAGCGGTCAAAAGGCCACCTTCATCATTTTTCAAACTCCCGAAGAGGGAATCGGCATACCCCTTACCATCGCTGGATTTAAGGAAGGTTTCGATGCGTTGCCGTAGTTCAAAGCGTCAATTGAAATTGAATTGGAGACTCCGCAGGACGATGCCGCTCCTCGGCGCGGCCGCGCTTTTGTCGGTTGCTGGTTGCGGCGGCCATCTCGGCAATTTCGATACCCCCGAGGCCGGCGGCTCGAAACTGGGAAACTTGCTCGGTTTCAAGAGCAACGACGCGCCGGCGGCGGCGGGGACGCAGGTGCATCATATCTTCTGCCCGCAAGTCCTTATTCTCGAAGGCACGGCCGCAAGCCAGGCCTACAACGGAACTCCCCCCTCGAGCGGCAATCTCAAATATCAGTATTCGCTGAATGACACGGCGCGCGAATGCACGCTCGATGGGGACCAGCTGGCGATCAAGATCGGCGTCGCGGGAAAGGTGCTCCTGGGTCCGGCCGGGAGCCCCGGCAGCTTTAGCGTGCCGGTGCGCATGGCCGTCCTCCACGAAAAAAACAATGAGCCGGTCACGAGTAAGATTTATCACGCATCGGTGACGGTCACCAATGGCGAGACCCAGGCGGATTTCACGATCGTCTCTGACCTGCTCCGCGTGCCATTCATTCAGGACCACGCCGAGGATGATTATGCGATCAAGGTTGGCATCGATGAAGGCGCGCCCGCCGCGAAACAGGCTGGCAAAAGTGCCAAACATTGATACGGCCTGGATCGGCGGCCGATGATTTCGCGGTCTTTGAATCATATCCGGTCAGGCGGATCAATCGTACCAAATCGTTTCACGTGAAACGTTTTGGTACGATTGGAGCAAAAAAACTCCCAAAGCCTCGTCCAGTGTGCCGCCTTTGCGGAGGTGCGAACGCCCGGAACACCTGTCTTATTTGCGCGGGACCGGGAATTGGACGCGGAACCACGGTTATCCTCTGATTAACCATGTTTAGAGGCTGATCCTGGTTACCCGGCATTGACATGAGAGTTTCCCGCGCTAGCTGTTAAGGGGTCAGATCAAAGACCCCAGCGGAAGAGTCCATTCCCATGCTTTATGGGGGTGGCGCCGAAGGCGCAACCGCCCCGGAAACGCTCAGGCCCACGGACCGCTCGGGGATGACACTCTGGAAAGCGATTTTCCTGCGAAGGAAGATCCACCGAAGGAGGTAACTTCGTTCGAAGCAAACGTTCGAACGAAGGAAATCTTTCAGGTTTCAGGACAGAGGGGGCAAAGCGTGGCGGCGACTGCCGCTGAGCTCGTGCCGCCTCTATGTTTTGCCGGGTGTTTTGATGTCTGAGCGCCAACCCGCCATCCCCGAAGCTGCTGCTGCGAGCGATTTGGCCCGTACGCCCCTTTATGATTTGCATGTCGCTCTTGGCGCCCGCATGGTGGGCTTTGCGGGTTATGCTATGCCGGTGCAGTATTCGTCCGGCATCATCAGCGAGCATCTCCATACGCGGGCGCAGGCGGGGCTTTTCGACGTCTCGCATATGGGCCAGGCGATTCTTATGGGACCCCAGGCGTCACGCCGCCTTGAGAGACTCGTGCCGGGCGATATCGAAACTCTTGCACCTGGTCGGATGCGCTATACGCAATTGCTCGATGCGCAGGGCCATATCCTTGATGATCTGATGGTAACCCGGCTGCCCGACGAAGGCGGTTGCCAATGTTTGTTTCTGGTCGTCAACGCCGCCACCAAGAGGGACGATTTCGCCCATCTTGCCGCTGAACTGCCAGGTTGCGATTTGAAGATCTTCGAGGATCGCGCTTTGCTCGCCTTGCAAGGGCCGATGGCCGCCGAGGTTTTGAGCCGGCACCTTCCCTCTGCGGCCGGACGTGTCGTAGCAATGCCCTCCATGTCGGCCACGAGCCTTGCGTGGAATGACATCAATCTCAACATATCGCGCTCCGGCTATACCGGCGAAGACGGCTTTGAGATTTCGATTCCGGTGGCCGCCGCGCAAGCCTTCACGCAGAAATTGCTTGCCGAACCGGTTGTTCGTGCCATTGGCCTCGGCGCGCGGGATTCGCTTCGTCTTGAGGCAGGCCTCTGCCTTTATGGCCATGACATTGACCAAACGACGAATCCCGTCGAAGCAGGGCTCTTGTGGTCGATTTCCAAACGCCGCCGCGAGCAAGGCGGGTTCTTTGGCTATGAGCATATCAAAAGGGCGATCGAACAAGGTCCAACGCGCCGCCGCGCCGGGTTTCTGCTGGAAGGCAAGGCTCCCGCGCGGGAAGGCGCGGACATCGCGAAGCTCGAAGGCAAACTCATCGGCCGATTAACCTCCGGCGGCTTCGCCCCGAGCCTCGGCCGGCCGGTCGCGATGGGCTATGTCGACGCCGCTTCCGCGGCACCCGGCACCCAAGTCTCCTTGATGGTCCGAGGCAACCCGCTTGCCGCGAAAATCGTGCCTATGCCCTTTGTGCCGCACCATTATTTTAGGGGAGCCTGATGTCCGACACGCACTACACGACAAGCCACGAATATATAAGGGTCGATGGCGGCGAGGGGATCATCGGGATTACCGATTATGCGCAAGCCCAATTGGGCGACGTTGTCTTTGTCGATCTGCCTCCGATCGGCAAGAGTTTGTCGAAAGGCACCGAGGCCGCGACCGTCGAAAGCGTCAAGGCCGCCGCCGAAGTCAATGCGCCAGTGTCGGGCACGGTCGTCGAGGTCAACGGCGCGCTCGCCGACACACCCGCTCTGGTCAATGAAGATCCCTCTGGCGAGGGCTGGTTTGTCAAAATCAAACTCGCCGATACGAGCGAACTCGCCACCCTGATGGACGAGAATGCGTATCGCGAATTTCTTAAAACTGTGTCCTGAGACTTCGATATTCGAGGCAAGCAAAGATGCGCTATCTTCCCCTAAACGCCGAGGATCGTGCCGAGATGCTGGCCCGGGCCGGCGTCGCGAGTATCGACACACTTTTCGCCGACATCCCGAAGGCCAAACGGCTCGACCACGATCTCGATCTGCCCATGCGCAAGACCGAAATGGATGTGGAGCGGCTGCTCTCTGGGCTTGCGGCAAAAAATGTGGCGGCGGGCTCGGTGCCGTTTTTTGCCGGGGCAGGGGCCTACAAACATCATGTTCCGGCGAGCGTCGATCATTTGATCCAGCGCTCCGAATTTCTCACGAGCTATACGCCTTACCAGCCGGAAATCGCGCAAGGCACGTTGCAAACGATTTTCGAGTTTCAAACTCAGGTCGCGGCTTTGACCGCGTTGGATGTCGCCAACGCATCCATGTATGACGGATCGACCGCCACGGTCGAAGCCGTGGCGATGGCACGGAGGATCACCGGACGCAGCAAGGCCATTTTATCAGGCGGCTTGCATCCGCACTATGCCGAGGCTGTGCGCACCGTTTCGACGATGGCGGGCGAGGAGACGGAGGTCCTTGCGCCCGACGTTTTCGCGGCTGAGGATTTTTGTTCCCTCATCGATGCGGACACATCCTGCGTCGTCGTTCAAAATCCGGATTTCTTTGGCAATCTCCGTGATCTTTCCGCTATCGCGGCAACCTGTAAGACAAAGGGTGCGTTGCTTGTCGGCGTCTTCACCGAGGTTGTCTCGCTCGGTCTCATCCAGCCGCCCGGCGCGATGGGCGCCGATATCGTTGTGGGAGAAGGCCAGTCGATCGGCAATCGCCTGAATTTTGGCGGTCCTTATGTCGGGCTTTTCGCCACCAAAACAAAATATTTGCGGCAGATACCGGGACGCCTCTGCGGGCAAACCGTGGATGCCTCGGGGCGGCGTGGGTTTGTCTTGACGCTCTCGACGCGCGAACAGCATATTCGGCGCGACAAGGCGACATCGAATATCTGCACCAATTCCGGCCTCGCCAGTCTCGCCTTTTCGATTCACATGACCCTGCTTGGCGATGCTGGGTTGCGACGTCTCGCCACGATCAATCACGCCCATGCGGTGGATCTCGCAGATCGGCTCACGGCGGTTCCCGGCGTGCAGGTGCTGAACAAAACATTCTTCAACGAATTCACGCTCAGGATTGCGGGCGATGCGGCACAAGCAATCGAGCGGATGGCTGAGATGGGCGTGCTTGGCGGCGTGCCTGTTTCGCGGCTTTTGCCGGGCAGGGGATTGGACGATCTCATTCTCGCTGCCTCAACCGAAATCAACACGGATGCTGACCGCGAGGCATTCGCGGACGCGTTGCAAGGAGCCTTGTCATGCTGATGCGGCCGAAGGAATCCATCGAGGTGGCCGTCCCGGAGAAGCAAACCTTCACCGGCAATCGCGGCCTCGACATCGAGGAAGGGCTGATCTTTGAAACTGGGCGCCCGGAGAATACCGGCGTCGATCTCGACGAACCGGCGCCCTTTGCGCATCGGCTCGGCTCTCTCGAACGCCAAGAGCCCGCTGGCCTGCCGGGGCTGAGCGAGCCGGAGACCATGCGTCACTATGTGCGACTGTCGCGCATGAATTACGCGATCGATGCCGGAATTTATCCGCTCGGGTCCTGCACCATGAAGCACAATCCCCGGCTCAACGAGGCGATGGCGCGGCTGCCGGGGTTTGCCGACATTCATCCTTTGCAGCCGCAATCCACCGTGCAGGGCGCTCTTGAACTCATCGCCGAACTCGCCCGCTGGCTGATGGTCTTGACTGGAATGGACGCCGTCGCCATGTCACCCCGCGCTGGCGCGCATGGCGAGGCCTGCGGCATGATGGTGATCAAGGCAGCGATCGCCGCCAAGGGAGAAGGAGAAACCCGCAAAATCGTCCTTGTGCCGGAGTCGGCGCATGGCACCAACCCGGCCTCGGCGGCAGGCGCCGGGTTCGAGGTGCGTCCGGTTCCCGCACGCCCGGACGGCACCCTCGATCCGGCGGCCGTCAGGGAGAGACTTGGGCCGGACGTCGCCGCGATCATGCTGACAAACCCCAACACCTGCGGGCTGTTCGAGAAGGATATCGTCGAAATCGCCTCTTTGGTGCATGAGGCTGGGGCCTATTTTTATTGCGACGGCGCCAATTTCAACGCGATCATGGGCAAGACGCGGCCGGGCGATCTCGGCGTCGATGCCATGCATATCAATCTCCACAAGACGTTCTCGACACCGCATGGCGGCGGCGGACCGGGGGCGGGTCCCGTCGTCCTGTCATCCTTGCTCGCGCCTTTCGCGCCGGTGCCGTTCCTGCGCCGGGAGGAGAACGGCTTGCAGCTTGTCGAGCATCCAAGTGAGGCGCCCGGCGCCCTTGGCCGGATTGCGGCATTCCACGGCCAGATGGGAATGTTCGTGCGGGCCTTTGCCTATATGTTGTCGCATGGCGCCGATGGTTTGCGGCAGGCCGCCGAGGATGCGGTGCTCAACGCGAACTATGTCCGGGCGGGCCTCAAAGATCTGATGTCAGAACCGTTCGGCGACAGGACCTGCATGCATGAGGTTTTGTTCGATGAGGGGTGGCTGAAACCCACGGGCCTCACGGCTCTCGATTTCGCCAAGGCGATGATCGATGAAGGATTTCACCCGATGACGATCTATTTTCCTCTGGTGGCGCATGGCGCGATGCTGATCGAACCCACCGAGTCGGAATCGAAAGCCTCGCTTGATCTTTTCGTTGCAACCTTGCGGGATTTGGCGCTTGCGGCGAAGCGCGGCGCGATGGAACGCTTCGCCGGGGCGCCGCATCTCGCGCCGCGAAGCCGTCTCGACGAGACCCGCGCCGCGCGAAGCCCAGTCCTGAAATGGGAGAAAAAATCTAAAATAACGCCCCTTACTTAAAGTAACACATAAACAGCAATTTCGCTTTTAATGACATAAAGACTTGCTTATATCTTTATTGCGCTCCTGAATGGGGCCTGCTATTAGACCCAAATCATCATTTTGGAGCGCCAAGATCCCATGACCCATTCGTCTCATGATTATGCCATCGCCGACATCGGGCTAGCCGGTTGGGGCCGCAAGGAAATCGCCATCGCGGAAACCGAGATGCCGGGCCTGATGGCGACCCGCGCCGAATATGGTCCGACCCAGCCGCTCAAGGGCGCCCGGATCGCGGGTTCGCTCCATATGACGATCCAGACCGCTGTGCTGATCGAAACCTTGAAGGCGCTCGGCGCCGATGTCCGCTGGGCTTCGTGCAATATTTATTCGACCCAGGACCACGCCGCCGCCGCGATCGCCGCGACCGGCACGCCAGTGTTTGCCATCAAGGGCGAAAGCCTCGTCGATTATTGGGATTACACTCACAAAATCTTCGAATGGAGCGATGGCGGCACGCCGAACCTCATTCTGGATGACGGCGGCGATGCCACGATGCTCATTCATCTCGGCATGCGGGCGGAAGCGGGCGATACGGCCTTTCTCGACAAACCCGGCAATGAGGAGGAAGAAGTTCTCTTCGCCGCGATCAAGAAGCGGCTTGCTTTCATTCCCGGCTGGTACGGCAAATGCGGAAAAGCCATCAAGGGCGTGAGCGAGGAGACAACGACCGGCGTCCACCGCCTGTATTTGATGGAGCGCGATGGCAAGCTTCTTTGGCCCGCGATCAACGTCAATGATTCCGTCACCAAGTCGAAATTCGACAATCTTTACGGCTGCCGGGAATCGCTGGTCGACGGCATCCGCCGCGGCACCGATGTGATGATGGCGGGCAAGGTCGCGATGATCGCCGGATTCGGTGACGTCGGAAAGGGCTCGGCCGCCTCGTTGCGCAACGCCGGCTGCCGCGTGCTGGTCTCCGAAGTCGATCCGATCTGCGCCTTACAAGCGGCGATGGAAGGCTATGAAGTCACGACCATGGAGGACGCCGCGCCACGCGCCGATATTTTCGTGACCTGCACTGGCAATGTCGATGTCATCACCCTCGATCACATGCGGGCAATGAAAGATCGCGCAATTGTCTGTAACATCGGACATTTCGATTCCGAGATTCAGGTCTCGGGTTTGCGCAATTTGAAATGGCACAATGTCAAAGCGCAGGTCGATGAAATCGAGTTCACCGACGGGAAGCGCATCATCCTGTTGTCGGAGGGGCGGCTGGTCAATCTCGGCAATGCGACAGGACATCCCTCCTTCGTGATGTCGGCCTCCTTCACCAATCAGACCTTGGCGCAAATCGAGCTTTGGACGAAACAGGGCCACTACGATCGCAAAGTCTATACTTTGCCAAAACATCTCGATGAAAAGGTCGCGGCCCTCCATCTCGACAAGATTGGCGTGAAGCTCACCAAGCTCACGGGCGCACAGGCGGAGTATCTCGGGCTTCCGCTGACGGGGCCGTTCAAGCCGGACCATTACCGCTATTGAGAAAATAAGGGACCGGATGTCCCAAGAATTGTGAGCCGACATTCGGCTGTCCGGTCCGCCGGGCAGCCGCAAACGAACGGGCTTGCGAAAAGTGCACGCAACCGGACAAGCACCGCCGATTTCGCGTTGGCGCTCACAAATCGTTCCCGACCATAGCCACCATGCTGATCCAGAATGCGTGGCATAAAAGCCTCACAAATCGATTTTTCCAACGTCATCCACAATTTCCTGGAAAACAGGGCTTTTGTGATGGCGCTCGACTGTTATCCTAAGGAGATTCGACACAGTTTTTATGCGTAAGGTTCGTTCGCGTTGCAGGTGACCGTCTTTGCAACGCAGGCGAATTCGGGGGGTGACCTTGGACAACAAAAATCCCGTTTCGTTCCAGTACGATTTGGATACCACCGCGGATTTGCCGGCGATCGACGCGGTTGAGCTTGTTGAAATTTCCGGTCGCGTGAAATGGTTTGACGCCGTCAAGGGCTATGGTTTCGTTGTCCCCGACAACGGCGCTCCCGATGTTCTTCTGCACATCGCCACGCTGCGCAAAGATGGTTTTAAATCCGCCGATGAAGGGACCCGCATCGTCTGCGAAGCGGTTCGCCGTGCAAAGGGGCTGCAGGTTTTTAAAATTGTTTCCCTTGATGGATCGGACGCCGTGCATCCATCCGAATGGCGGCCGTCGCGCACCCGCGTTGAAGTTGTGCCCACGAGTGGCTTTCAGATCGCCATCGTGAAATGGTTCAACCGTTCACGTGGATTTGGCTTTTTGACCCAAGGGGAAGGCACAGAAGATATATTTATCCATATGGAAACGTTGCGCCGCTATGGCATCGCGGAATTGCGGCCCGGAGAGAGCTTGCTTGTCCGCTTCGGCGACGGACCGAAAGGGCTTATGGCAGCGGAAGTCCGGCTGCTCGATGCTGTCTTGCCCGTGCCGCACTGACGTGGTTCCTGACGAATGGCGCTGTTGCAGCCGCGGGAGCATCGTCCTATGTGTGGCGGCCACGCTGGATGTTCCTTGAAAGATCCGAAATGTCTTGGGCGGTTGCGTGGCCTTGAATTTTAGGATTGCCGGGTCATGCAGCTTTTCAAAGTAGAGCGGCAAATCGCAGCATTTACGGTTCTTTGCGCCACTCTCTTCATATTTAACAATACGGCGGGATTGGCCGAGGATACGCCGTCGCAGCCGGACAGCGGTCTCGAAAGGCTCGTGATTGAGACCGCCGCCGGACCTCACGAATTTTCAGTGGAGGTCATGCGCACCGGGCCGCAACGCGAACGCGGCCTCATGTTCCGCCGCTATCTTCCGCAAGACCGTGGCATGTTGTTTGATTTCGGGATCGAACGGCCGATCATGATGTGGATGAAAAACACCTATTTGCCGCTCGATATGATCTTCATCGGGCGCACCGGCAAAGTTTCAGGGATTGCACAGGATGCTGAACCCTTGTCCCAAAAAATAATTCCTTCGGGAGCCCCGGCCTATGGCGTTCTCGAAGTCAATGCCGGGACGGCAGCCCGTATCGGTTTGAAGATTGGAGACCGCGTCCGTCACCCGATGTTTGGCAAATAGGAGGGTTTGCCAGGGCCAGGCCGGGTTCCGGGGCACTGGCGCACTTGTTCGCCGCACGGGCGCGTGATAGCGAAAGCCCGAGAAGACACGGCCGATCACGCCGATGCGGGGTATAGCGCAGCCTGGTAGCGCGGAAGTTTTGGGTACTTCAGGTCGCAGGTTCGAATCCTGCTGCCCCGACCAGCTTTTTCAACAAATCAACGTTTGAATATTTTGGCAAACAGAGGTCTGCGCACCCCGAGGCATCCCGTCGAGACAGCGGACCTGCCTGCGTCGGTTCGGTGGCAGGGAGGAGATATTTTGCCTCCCGTTTCGGTGGGAGGGCACGCCAGACAAGAAATTGAACCGCTTGTCGGGGTTTCCGCAGCCGTTCGAGCTCAGGCCGTGCGAACGATTGGAAACCCATTCAGAAACCAGTTCGGAAACCCGTTCACCGCTAGCTTGGCCGATTCGACGTCTGGAGCTGGGGGTAATCGGAGAGGAGGCTTTGAGAGAATGGGATAGATCAGCATGTTAAAGACGATGTTGGTCCTGTGATGGTAGTCTCAGGCTACGCTGGACCTCGGTTGGGCCGGCGGATCGATCTCACCTTGCCGCTGCTTCCGCCTCCGCAAAAGAATTGGTCGCTGCCATTGGATTCGAGCCCTGATACGGTGACGCCGCGCGGCATCTCGATCCGCTCCAACACCTCTCCCGTTCGCGGATCGATGCGCCTCAGATCGCTTTCGTCGCCTTCCCAGGTGCCGTGCCACAGCTCGCCATCGACCCAGGTCACGCCGGTGACGAAGCGGCTGGACTGGATTGTGCGCAGCACCTTGCCGGTCTCGGGATCGACCTGGTAGATCTTGCGCTCCCGGTATTGGCCCACCCACAGCGTGCCTTCGGCCCAGGCGAGCCCCGAATCGCCGCCACCGCCCGGAGCCGGGATCGAGGAAAGCACGCGACCGGAATTCGGATCGATCTTCTGGATGCGGTTCTCAGCGATCTGGAACAGATGCTCGCCGTCGAACGCGGTGCCCGCATGCCCAGCGACGTCGATCGAGCGCAGCTTGTTTCCACTTACCGGATCGAAGGTGTTCAGCCGGTTGCCGGACGCAAACCAGACATGCTTGCCGTCGAACGAGACACCGTTGACCCGTTCGACCTCGGGGAAGGGCCCGTATTCGCGAATGACCTCTGCCTTTGATGTTCTCATTCTTTCATCCTAGCTGCCCGGAAGCGGCCCGGGGAGTAACAATGTCGTCGCGAATCCCACGAGCGGCGGGGTCATCCAGCGCCGCGCCCGAATGCCTGCACTTTGCCCGCCGAGGAAAGCGAGTCGAGCGCCCGCTGTACCGTGCGCTGGCTTGTTCCGAGCGCGAGCGCAAGTGCGGAACTCGACCACGACTCGCCGTCGGTAAGGAAGGCAAGCACGGCGGCATGTTCCTCCTCGACCGGTCGCGCCAGCACGATGATTTCGCGCGCGCCGCGCGGCGAGAGCACGAACCCCCGTTTCGTTGCACTCACGCGGACGACTGACCTTAGAAGCCTGCGGAGCCGCCCCATCTCGACTCGCAATCGTGCGCGATGCGATTCGTCGGCGTGCTTCGCGCCGAACGCGCGGGCGAGCAGCACGTCCCGCGGTACGTCCCCAGGCCATGCCTCGCCGAGGGTTCGCGCAAGCGCGAACAGCACCGGACGCCTTGCGAGCGGCACAAGCATGTTCCGCTCGCGCACGAGATTGCGGCAGGCGTCAATGACAAGCGCCTCCGACGCGAGCAGCGCCTCGACTTCCCCTAACAGGAGAGGGCGCTCCTTGCCGCGCGCGACCAGCCGCGCCACAGGTGTATCGAGGACCGTGAAGGCTTGTTCGACCTCCGCCGCGAGCGCCGGAATGCGCGCCCCACGCGCAGCTGCCTCGGCCCGGGCGAGCGCTGCCAACGCCGCCTTAGCGCGGACACGCCGCATGGAAATCCCGGCGACCGCGAGGTCATGTATGGCACGCAACGCAGGCATAAGAGCCGAGAGGTCGAGCTGGACAAGCTTGTGCTCCGCATCGTCGAGGCGCCCGATCAGGAGCAGGCGCCGGGCCTCGAGGCAGCGCGCATGGGCTGCGTTCGCACGGTCGCCATGCGCCTCGAGAGTCGCCGATGCCGCGGCGAGCGGTTTCGTGGACCAGGCGAGGTCGCGCGAAGCGAGTGCGATCTCGGCCTCGGCGACAACGCATCTCGCGCGGGCCACAATCTCTCTTGGACCGAAAGCGCGCGCCGCTTGCCGCAGCAGCACTTTCGCGCGGTCGAAATCACCGAGCTGGGCCATGGCGATGCCGCGAAGGGCGAGCGCCGGCGCGTCATCGCGGAGCGCGACTCTGTTTAGCGCGCCGAGGGGGTCGCCCATCGCGAGCGCCTGCGCCGCGGCCGTGATCAGCGAATCCATCGCAATCCCGTCACACTTGTAACTCCCATGGAGCCCACGCCTGGTCTTAGTCTAACCCACGATGGGTACAAATAACGGAGAATGACGATGACCCCACACAAGATGGGAACACGTGAACAGTGGCTTGCGGCGCGGCTCGAGCTGCTTGACGCGGAAAAGACGCTGACGCGGCAGAGCGATGAGCTCGCGCAGCGACGCCAGGAACTGCCCTGGGTCCGCGTCGCCAAGGACTACCGGTTCGACACTGACGAAGGGAAGGCTTCGCTCGCCGACCTCTTCCGGGGTCGCTCGCAGCTTCTCGTCTATCACTTCATGTTCGGGCCGGATTACAAGGCGGGCTGCATATCCTGTTCGTCGATCGCCGACGGCTTTAACGGCATCGCCGTGCACCTTGCCAACCACGACGTGATGCTCTGGGCGGCATCCCTCGCACCACTTCCGAAGCTGCAGGCGTTCAAACGGCGGATGGGTTGGACCTTTCCCTGGGCGTCCTCGCAGAGTGGCGACTTCAACTACGACTTCAATGTCTCGATCAGCGAAGAACAGCAGCGCAAAGGCGGTGCCGAATACAATTATAGTCGCGGCGGCCACGCAATGACCGAGACGACGCTTCCACCTGTCGTTATCGAGAGCGCGGCCAGGACTGGAGCCGAGCCTTCTGCGTATGTGCGCCAGCGGCCGGGCCTCAGCGCCTTCGTCATCGAGGATGGCGTCGTCTATCACACTTATTCGACGTATGCTCGTGGACTGGACGGCCTTTGGGGTATGTATCAGTGGCTTGACCGCGCGCCCAAAGGGCGCAACGAAGCGGGCGTCTGGTGGCGTCACCATGACAACTATGAGCAGATGGCGTGATGACCGCCACCCGATATGACACCGGGCGCCGAAGCCAAGCGGCGGCGCTCGGTATGGCCGGTTGGCTCGGCCAGGCAGCCGCGCCGACCTTCGCTCTCATGGCGCTCTTGACCTCTGTGCCCCGCGGAGGTGCGGACATAATGTGCTCGGCACGGCATGATGCCTCTCCGCTGAGCGGAATGGCCCCAATGTACCTGCTGATGAGCGCATTCCATTTGGCGCCTTGGCTGAAACTGATCTCCCGCCGACGAAGCTCTGGCCCAGGTCATGGCAAAATAGGCTTGAACCGCTGGCGCTAACGGTATTTTCCCGCCGCATGATGAGCTAACGCTGGATCGTTGCGGCGGCTGTCAAAAACCGAGCGATGGGCGCCTGGAGTCGCTGAAACGGAGAAAATCGCGAGTCGTGGAAATTTGCACTGGATTCATAAGAAATTTTCTTTGTTGGATCAGCGCGTTAGCATGGCTTAGTAGAATCGAGCGGGGTTAAAGCCGCCGAACGCTCGCTTGAGGGCGTGTAGCCAATACCAAGGCAAACTATGAACGATATCCAGCTGTCGCATCACATCCTTCCAAATGCCTCGACCATGCTTGGGGTCTGTTTGACTGGAATAGGCCTGGTGAAACTCGCGGAGGTGCATTTAGGTCCTAGCCATGTCGATGAGTATCTGGCTATTGATGCTGTTTGCTTTATGATCAGTTGCATGTGTTCTTATGCTTCTATCCGGAGAGACCGGAACGGACAGAATATACGAAGTAGACTAGAGCAAACTGCGGATTATTTCTTTATGATTGGCCTCGTCGCCATGACTTTTATTTCCGTACTCTTCGCCTACGAATTCGTTTGAGTGGCTTGGCTCTCATCAAAGTGAGGGCTCCCCCGAGCTTCTAGGTTTGGACAATGGCTACCATCCGCATGGTTGATCCTGTAAAGAGGCTTCCCTTGGGGCGTCATTCATGCAATGCCCTACACGACCTTCCTTGATCCCCAGTGATTGAAATGACCGAGTTTTTCCGCGAAGTCGATGAGGATGTCCGGCGCGACCGCATCATCCAGATTTGGACAAAGTATCGCTATATATTCATAGGCTTGGCTGTTTTGCTCGTGGCTGGCACGGGCGCTTGGCGCGCCTATGACCATTACCGCGATGAGGCGGCGGAAAGTGCGGGCAGCAAGTTCGAAGCCGCCGCGCAACTCGCCCGCGATGGCAAATCGGCTGAAGCGGCGGCCGCCTATGAGGCATTGAGCAAAACTGCGCCGTCCGGCTATGCGAGCCTCGCCCGCCTGCGTGCCGCGGCTGAGATCTCGGACGGCGACCCGCAAGCGGCGATCAAGGCTTACGACGGCATGGCGGACGATCCGAGCTTCAATCCGGCCTTCAAGGATGTCGCTAAGCTCCGCGCCGCGATGCTGCGCGTAGACAGCGACGATCCTTTGGATTTCGAACGGAGATATGCGCCGCTTGCCTCGGACACATTCCCCTATCGTTTTCAGATCCGCGAGCTTTTGGGGCTTGCCGCCTTGAAGCGGAAGGCTTTTGATACCGCCGGGCGCTGGTTTGACGGAATCGTCTCAGACACACGGGCGCCGGCGGGGGTGCGTACGCGTGCGGGGGCTCTCCTCGGTCTCGTTCAATCCTCGTTGCTGCCCACCGAGAAAACGGCGCCCGCGGAAACGCAAGCCGTAAATCCGCCGCCCGGAGACAAACCGGCAAAATGACAGTCGGGAGCGATGTTCACAGTTGCGATCATCGGCCGGCCGAACGTCGGCAAGTCGACGCTTTTTAACCGGCTTGCCGGAAAAAAACTTGCCCTCGTCGACGACCGCCCGGGGGTGACCCGGGACAGGCGCGAAGGGGAGGCGAAGCTCGGGGATTTGGCCTTTAAGATCGTCGATACGGCTGGTCTGGAGGAAGGCGATACCGCGTCCTTGCAAGGCCGGATGCGGGCTCAAACAGAGGCGGCGATCGACGGTGCCGACGCGATTTTCTTCGTGTTCGACTCCCGCGCGGGTTTAAGTCCAACCGACCGGTTCTTCGCCAATCTCGTTCGGCGCGCCGACAAGCCTCTGATCCTCATTGCCAATAAAGCCGAGGGGCGGGCGGGCGCGGCAGGTGCGCTGGAAGGCTTCGATCTTGGGCTTGGCGAGCCTGTGCCCCTCTCGGCGGAACATGGGGATGGTTTTGCCGAACTTTATGCCGCCTTGCTGGAAGCGCTCCCGGAGGCAACCGAATTGCCTGCCGGACTGGCTGAAGACGCGCCGCGCGCGCGGCTGGGAGAAGATGAAGATGGCACGGAACTCGATGTCACAAAGCCGCTCCGGATTGCGATCATCGGCCGTCCCAACGCCGGCAAATCGACACTCCTGAATAAGATTCTCGGCCAGGAACGGCTGTTAACGGGGCCGGAACCGGGCCTCACGCGCGACACGATCGGCATCGATTTTCCTTGGGGCAACCGGCAACTCAAAATGTTCGACACGGCGGGGTTGCGCAAGCGCGCCAGAGTCGAGCAGGGTTTGGAGAAGCTCGCGGGGGCCGATGCCCTGCGCGCGGCGAAATTTGCCGAAGTTGTGGTCCTTCTGCTGGACGCCACGATACCTTTCGAGAAACAAGATCTAACCCTGGCCGATCTCGCCGAACGCGAAGGCAGGGCGCTCGTCATCGGTGTCAACAAATGGGATTTGATCGAAGCCAAGAGCGCCAAGCTTGTAGAACTGCGCGAGGAAGCCGCGAGACTTTTGCCGCAAGTGAAAGGCGCGCCAGTCATGCCAGTCTCCGGTGCGACGGGGCAGGGGATCGAGCAACTCATGGAGGCGATCTTCCGCGTCCATGCGACCTGGAACAAACGCATTTCGACGGGACGCCTCAATCGCTGGCTGGAAGCTGTCATTGAGCAAACTCCTCCACCCGCAGTCGCTGGGCGCCGTATTAAGATCCGATACGTGACGCAGCTGCGTGCCCGGCCGCCTTACTTCGTCATTTTCGGCAATCAGCTCGAAGCGCTGCCCGCGAGCTACGAGCGTTTTCTCGTCAATGGCCTCCGCCAAGCCTTCGACCTGCCAGGCGTTCCCATCCGCATCTCAAAGAAAACGAGCGACAATCCTTACGCTGGCAAAAGATCGCGGCAGCGATAGGATGAGCGTTCGGAAACGCTTACGGCGGACCGGCTTTTCAATCGTGTGAGATAGGATCATCCCATTGCCAGCAACGGACAAATTCAAGGGACTTCGCCGGCTGTTTCTTTGGCCGGCCGAGGCGGTCGTTTTCCTCTATGTCGTTCTGGATGCCATTGCGATGCCGGTTGTCCGGCCGCTGCTGCGGTGGGTGGCAAAGCTCCGGTTTGTTATTCGTCTGCAAGATCTTGTCGCCGTCCTTCCGCCTTATGCGATCCTTGTGCTGCTCGCAGTCCCTCTGGCTTTCGCGGAGCCCGCCAAAATTTATGCCTTGGTCTTGATGGGCCAGGGGCATTTTACGGCGGGATTTGTCACGATCGCTCTGGCTTATCTCGTCAGTCTCGTCGTCGTCGAGCGCATTTATCACGCGGGGAAGACAAAGCTGAAAACGATCGTTTGGTTCGGCAAGCTCATGGATTGGCTGGCCGGCAACCGCGACCGTCTCCTCGCCTGGGCACGCGCGACATGGATCTGGAAACTATCCGTGGAATTCAAGCAAACGGCGCGCGAACTACTGGCAAAGCTCCGGCATTGGTTTCCAGCCCGCTGAGCGGTCACCCGCAGCTGAATTTTCGCTGCACCGCGTCATTGTTCCATCTTGACCAGCACGGTGTTGCTGTATAGTCTGAGGTTGGCAGAACTATTCGTTTCAATATTGTTGATATCGACTGGACCATCGAGAATGGATGAATTGCTTTCTCAAATCTCCAAGGAAGTCCAGGTAACTAAAAAACTCCCCGTATCAGCACGAATACCTTGGTTAGACGCGGCCCGGGGAATCTGTATGATCCTCGTGGTGTTTGGCCACGCGATTGGCGGCCTTTCGGGTGCCGGATTGTTAACGCAGCAAAGCACCTTGGTCGCTATAGACTATTATATATATACATTTCATATGCCCGCATTTTTCGTAATATCCGGGATGCTCGCGCCTTTGAGCATTAGCAAGAACGCAAAGCAGTTTCTGATTAACAATATCAAATTTATTTTATATCCATATGTATTATATGGTACGATTCAAATTCTGATAATGAATCTTTTTTCAAACTATTTAAACAAACCGACCCCCTTCAATCCGTTTGAGTTTCTCGGTTTGATCATCGGGAGCCCTTCTCAATTCTGGTTCTTAAAAACTTTATTTTGTGTGCATATAGCATATCTTCTCTCTAGAAAATATCTAACAGATAATGGTTTTCTCTTGCTATGTATTGCTTTACGCGGCGGAGTCGAATTGCTTACTTTGCCGTCAGAAATTGCAGCCTTTTTTACTTTTTCGATTTTTTACGCGTTGGGGGTGATCTTTTCCAAAGAAGCACTGAATTGGCCTGCCCACAGCCGTTTCCCACTTATTTGGGCGTTTATCTTTGGCCTGTTTTGGATTTTCTTCACCGCCACATTATACAGTCAAGATGTTCCGATCCTGGGCGGCAGAGTGAGCGGCAGTCTTCTTCCCGCGTCGATCACCGGATGCTTATTTGTCTTTGCGCTTTCAGGTACCAAAATCTTCGGAAATTTCAGACCACTAACTTACATAGGCAGGAACGCACTCGTCATATTCTGTCTTCACGTTTTGGCTGTGGCGGGTGCCCGCATCATTCTCATGAAGATTCTGTGGATATCTGAGATCAGTATCATTCTGCCTGTCATTACGTTTGTCGGGATTGCGGGACCACTTCTGTTTCTCCAAATCGTCGAGCGCTTTCATTTGCGCGCCGCGCTGGGCCTTGGACCCAATTAGCCCGCCAATTCAGTGCTTGCCGTAGTCGAGGGCGACGCCCTTGCGTTGTGCAAGAATATAGGCCTCCAGCGCTTTGAGCCGAGGATCGTCGTCGGCGAAAGGTTTGCCGCGCACCGGATTTTCGATGCACCAATTGATCATATCGCGGAGGAGGGCCACGCGCCCCAACTGCACCTGGAACTTGGGATAGGTTTCCGGATGTGTGTTGGAACCGTCGGGATGGCACATGTCGCAGGAGACGGCATTGGTGCCGCCAAGCGCCTTCGCGTCATGAAAGATGCGTTTGCCTTCCGCCACCAGACGTTCGGTCGAGTCTTTCCAAATTTGTTGGTCGCGCTCGGTAAAGGCGCCATAGGTTTGGAACTGGCTATCGGCGCCAGAACTTAAGCCCTCGGACTTCAGTTGGAGGGGGCTGTCGGCCTCTGCAACGACCCATTCGGCGTCGGGATGCTTGCTTCGCCATTCCTTCATGAGCGCATCGGCTATTTTCTGGCCCTGCTCACGCGTCATCGGATCGCCGGGCTTGACGCCCTTGACTTCGATCGACGTATCTCCGTCGCAGAGACCGACAACCAAATTGCCATCTGGCGATGGCGGCAGCTGATGGCGCGGCATACCGCTTCCAGCCAAGGCAGGTCCGGCGGCGAGTGAGAAAGCAAGTGCGAGAGCGTGGGGGCGCATGATCTTCCTCAATAGCTGGAAAGGGTCGTCGCCAGCGGCCGGTCCTTGGCGCCGTTCGACGAAAGATAGCTTGCCCGCACAGTGACCGGATTTCGGTTCCAAAGGTTATAGACCTTGTCGACCATCCCCGAGGCCAACACGTTGATGAGCCCGTCACCGCATCCATCGAAAGCGTTAAAAGGATCGGAACGATTCATCTGAACGGTGAGCTTCGGCAGTCCCTCGGGCGCATAGGGCCACGGCCACGCGGTCGAGAGCAGCCCATAAAAATTGATATTGCCGATGTGGTTCAAAAGAAGCTGATGCGTATGGCCATGGATGACGGACACCGAATCGAATTTTGAAAGGATCGCCTGAACCTCATCGGCGTCATCCGTCCAAAAATTCCAATTGCGGTAATATTTGTAAAGCGGAGAATGGGAAAAGATGACGATAGGGGTCTTTTTGTCGACTCCCGCCAAATCGTTTTGCAGCCACTGGCGGCCTTCCGCTCCCACTTCGAAGCGCGATTGGATGCCGTTGTCGAGCCCGGCGACCGTCTGCATTCTCTCTTCTGGAGTCATTCCCCGCGCCGTCCAAAAATCCTTTTCCTGGACACTCATCAGAGTGACGAAATGCACCCCCTTATGATCAAACGAATATTGCGGCGGCCCAAACAGCGAGCGCCAATGTTCGCCCATGTCGAGGAACCAGTCGTGCTCGCCGACCATCATCTTGAGCGGCGCCTTCAAATCCTTTAAAATTTGGGCGCCAAGATCGAGTTCCTCGCGGCGGCCGAGCTGCGCCAAATCGCCGCCGAAAAGCACAAAGTCAGGTTGCGGATCGAGCGCGTTGACGTCTTCCACCGCTTTCACGGCGGAGCGGATGAAGCGGTCGTTCACATTGCGCGTGTAAAGATGGGTGTCGGACACATAGGCGATCGTGAAAGCGGGTGCCGCGGTCTCGGCTTGCGCAACTTCGATGAGTTGAAAACTTTGCGGAACAATCAATCCCTTCGCGGCGGCAATGCCAGCCGAAACACCGGCGACATGAAGAAAGCCGCGCCGGGACAACTGGCCCATCCGCGTCAGGTCGTCAAAGAATGAGGCGCGTTCCTCGTAATATTTTGTCTCGATGCTTTTGTGCGCCATCGCCTTGCTCCCTGGCGAAAATGTTTCACACGAAACTTTCCGCTCTCTCTATTTGCTTCACAGTGCGGCTGCTTGGTAAAATACGATTTCCAAACTCAAATTCTAAAACGCACCGATTGTTGCTGGATTGCGCAAATCGGGATTTGTTCCGATGTCTCCAACATCGCCTTTCCTGCCTTCCGCGACGTCGGTATCCCGCTGCGGGCGGTTGGTCTTGAGCGCCGTTTGCCGGGTCAATTCCGCCTTATTAAATTCGGCGAAACGATCGTCCGTGAGCGTGAAAAGGAAAGCGACAAGATCGTCAATTTCCTCTTCGCTCAGCGCAAGACGTTGCATCCCGCCATCGAGATAGGGATTTGCGACGCCTCCCTTATTGTAATGGTCGATGACATCCCAGAGCGTGGCGAGTGAACCATCGTGCATATAAGGAGCGGTGATCCCGATGTTGCGAAGTGTCTCGCTCTTGAAGGCGCCAATGTCCGCCATGTTTTTCGTAACAAGGAAGCGGCCAAGTTCGGAATAGGATGTCTGCAAAGCTAGCTCGTCGATTTGTTTGGTATCACCTGTTTTCAAGATGCCAACAGCCTTGCGGGCCAGTTCCTCGAAGTTTTGCTTATGCGCGGCGATCCCGATATTGTGAAATTTCTGGTCGGAGAAGAGCGACGAGACGCCATTGGCGGCGTGGCACGAACTGCAACGGGCTTTCCCCTGAAACAAGGCAAAGCCGCGCTGAGCCTGTTCGCTGATCGCTTGCTTATCCCCCGCCGTGAAATGGTCGAAGAGAGAGTTCCCCGAATATTGCGTCCGCTCGAACGCCGCGATCGCGGCGGCGATATCGTCGTAATTGACGTCGTGCTGAAAGAGCGATTTGAACGCGTCCGCATATTCCGGAATTTTGGCGACTTTCGCGACCACGTCATCCGGCGACTTCTGCCCCATTTCAACGGGATTCAAGATTGGCAGCTTGGCCTGGTCCTCGAGCTCAGGGGCTCGGCCATCCCAGAATTGCGTTGCCTGAAACATCGCGTTGAGGACCGTTGGGGCGTTGCGTTGGCCATGCTGGTCCTGAACACCCGCGGACGTCGGGCTATTGTCGCGATGATCGGTAAATCCCTTGACCGGATCATGGCAGGTCGCGCAAGCAAGCGAGTCATCGACGGAGAGGCGCTTGTCGTTGAACAGTTTTTCACCGAGCGCAACAAGTTGCACTGTCGGCTCGCGGCTGGCGGACACCGACAGAGAGTAAAGTTGTTTCGAGATGCCAACAGGCAAATCCGGCTTTAGAGCAGTTGCTTTTTCGGAAGGCCCCGGTGCGGGATTTTTGGTCGCCTGAGCAACGATGTTGGGTTGCCGGGGACCAGGAGTCACCTGTGTGGGAGCAGGGGCCAATTGAGGTGTATTAGCGGCCAATTGAGGGGTAGCAGGGGTTGATTGAGGGATAGCAAGGGCCGATCGTGGAGGGGCAGGGGTCGATGATGGCGTATCCGGGGAACTGAAGGCGATCGCCATTGCCGTGAGAACACCTACGACCGCCACCCCTGCGAGGCTGGCTATCAGTTTCTCGCGCGAGGTTTGCATTCGATCCTCCCAGGGTTCTTTTCGCCAAGCTTACGGACACATGAACCTCAATTTCGCAATACCATAACCACAAAAATGCGGAGCGTGAACCACCAAAATCTACAAAAAATTTTGCATGGCCACCATATGGCTTGCCCGCGTATAGGTAATGGCGTTGACAGCAATAGGGGTACCGACGGCGGTAACACTTGGGTTACAACCGACAGGTCACGGAGAAGGTAGCTTGACGAATGGCAGCGTAACCGGCATGACGCTGCCACAGAAGGAGGACGTTCTTTTAAATGATCGAACGGAACGCCCGCCCGGCCCGACCTTGCAGATGATCATGTCGTGACTTTTTCTCCCTCCATCAAATCGCACGCGGGCGCATGAGCAAAATCGCTTATGTCAATGGCCGCTATGTGTTGCACCGCGACGCCATGGTTCATATCGATGACCGTGGTTACCAATTCGCGGATGGCGTTTATGAAGTCTGTGAAGTGTTTTGTGGCGGTCTCATCGACGAGAAGCGCCATTTCGATCGGCTTGCCTATTCGCTCGCCGAATTGCAAATCGCGGCGCCTCTCCGGCCCCAGGCGCTTGCCTTGGTGATTCGCGAAGTGATGGCTCGGAACAGAGTCGATAATGGTTATGTCTACGTCCAGGTCACACGCGGCGTGGCTCCGCGCGACCATGTCTTTCCGCCAAAATCCGTTCGACCAAGCCTCGTCGTGACGGCGCGTCAAATTGATCCACAAAAGAGCGCGGAAACGGCGCGCAAGGGGATCAGCGCCGTTACCACCCCGGACTTGCGTTGGAAGCGCGTTGATATCAAGTCAATCTCGTTACTTCCCAATGTCCTCGCGCGCCAGCTGGCTCGGGAGAATGGCGCCTATGAAGCCTGGCTCGTCGATTCGGACGGAATGATTACCGAAGGGGCGGCATCGAACGCCTGGATCGTCAGCGGGGCCGGCACTCTCATCACTCATCAAATCGATCATACGATCCTTCGCGGCATAACAAGAACAAGGCTCCTCGAAATTATCGCGGCGGAGGGACTGACGCTTGAAGAACGGAGATTTGGTCTCGAGGAAGTTTACAGTGCGCGAGAAGCTTTCGTCACCGGAGCGACGACCCTCGTCATGCCGGTCGTGTGCATAGACGGACGGCAAATCGGGACCGGAGTCCCAGGACCGGTTGCTTCCAAATTACGGGCGATTTTTCACGATGCAGCCCAGCGCACCTAGGATTGTGAAGGCTGTTTCACGTTAATTCTGAATCGTGATGACAATCATCAAAGAGGGGCTTGCGGGGCCGCCTCCCGGTCTCATATGATTGCCCGGCCCTGAGGTGCATGAACAAGGTCAAATTCATCCGTATGACGCAAGCGGTCCTGTTTGTGCGGTTGTTTTGACGTTCCTAGACCCTTAAATATACGATATACAAAATTGGGACCAGGAGGCCTTTGTTCTGAGCGTAATTTCTTAAAAAGAGTGTATAAGCACTTGATTAAACAGCGGCAGCCGTTTTTTCGATGAACGATATGCGCCGGGCACGGCGCCAAGAACATAACAGGATTTAAGACATGGGATCAGAGCGCCCACAAAATCTCCAGGACACTTTTCTCAATTTTGTCCGCAAAAATAAAGTACCTCTGACGATCTTTCTGGTGAATGGGGTCAAATTGCAGGGTGTCGTCACCTGGTTCGACAATTTCTGCGTTCTGCTCCGCCGCGACGGCCATTCGCAGCTTGTCTACAAGCACGCAATCTCCACGATCATGCCGGGTCAGCCTATCCAGATGTTCGAGCCTGGTGACGACGTAGGTCATGGCGGGTCATAGAATTTTGTTCAATTCTCTCCGGAACCTGGTTCTGCCAAGAACTTCGCTTATATATCCTGTGAATATCTTATGCCCGGAGGCTGGAATCGGCACAAATTCAAGCAGAATGGATTTGCTACCCAAATCTGTCGCGAATGGCGGCTCCTCCCTGTCATTGATACATACCCGGACGCTCGTGGTCGGTCCCTATCTCAAGGGCAGCCTCAGCCGCAAAGCCGGTCCCGGCGCCTCCATTCCTGTCATGGAGGGACGGCCGCAGGAAGCTCGTCTTATCGAGGCGACGGGACTTGCCCGCGCGATCGGCCTTGACGTTGTGGCGGCACTCGGCGTGCCGCTCACAAAAATTCAGCCGGCAGCCTATATCGGCAAGGGCAATGTCGCCGAACTTGCGGCTTTGGCAGTGGAAAAAAACGCTGGCCTTATCATCATGGATTGTGCCCTGTCGCCCGTACAGCAGCGCAATCTGGAAAGAGCCTTCGCGGCTAAGGTAATCGACCGAACGGGGCTCATTCTAGAAATCTTTGGTCAACGTGCCCGCACCCGAGAGGGTACGCTGCAGGTTGAGCTTGCTCATCTCGCCTACCAGAAATCCAGGCTTGTCCGGTCCTGGACCCACCTCGAGCGTCAACGCGGCGGCTTCGGATTTCTCGGCGGTCCAGGAGAGACACAGATCGAGGCCGACCGCCGCCTGATCGAGGAACGGATGACCCGCATCAAGCAAGAACTTGAGAGCGTTAAGCGGACCCGTGGCCTGCATCGCAAGACCCGCCGCGCGGTCCCATATCCGATCATTGCACTTGTCGGCTATACAAATGCCGGCAAATCCACGCTCTTCAACAAGCTGACCAACGCCGGTGTCGCAGCCGTGGACATGTTGTTCGCAACGCTTGACCCAACTTTGCGCAAGGTGACGCTCCCGCATGGCGGTCAGGTCATTCTGTCCGATACCGTCGGCTTTATTTCCGACTTGCCGACCATGCTGGTCAAGGCCTTCCGGGCGACGCTCGAGGAAGTGCTTGAGGCCGACCTCATCTTGCATGTCCGTGATATCGCCCATGAAGATTCCGACGCGCAGCGGGACGATGTTGAAGCGATCCTTCGCGATCTGGGGATCGATGCCGCGAATGATCACCGCCGCATGGAAATCTGGAACAAGAGCGATCTTTTGGACGATCTAGCGCTTGCATCGGCGCAGATGCGAAGCCAGCAGGATTTGCACGACAAACCCATCATTGTCTCCGCCTTGACCGGGCAGGGACTCGACGAATTGCTCTTGGCGATCGAGGCACGCTTAGCGACGGGCCGGATGATTTTCGATGTCACGCTTGATCCAGCGAACGGCGCGGGTCTCAATTGGCTGCATGAGAATGCCGAGATCATGGGTAAGGATACCGAGCCAAACGGCATTATTCACGTGAAGGTGCGGCTACCGCCGGAGCGTTCGGATCTGTTCCGCAGAAAGTTTCATGCCGCCGCAACCAGATGCGCATGAGGAAGCGGCTGGCCTAGGTTTGCGTTGGCTCTCTAGCCTTCGCGGCATTCCAAAGAGCTTCCATTTCCTCCAGTGGGGCAGTGCCCGGTGCCCTGCCCACGCGCGCCAATTCCTCCTCGATAAAACGGAAACGCCGTTCGAACTTGGCGTTGGCAAGCCGAATGGCTGCCTCCGGATCGGTGGATATATGGCGGGCGAGATTTGCAACGGTGAACAAAAGATCACCGATTTCCCCAGCCTGCGCGGCGGCGACCCCGGAATCCAGCGCGGCTTCGATCTCGCCGGTTTCCTCCCGGATTTTTTCGATGACGAGACGCGGGTCGTTCCAATCGAAACCCACGGTTGAAGCCTTGGCTTGCAACTTCACGGCGCGGGTCAAGCCGGGCAGGGCAATAGGAATATCGGCGAGGAGACCCACCCCTGGGCTGGCATTATGTTTTGCCGACTTTTCGTCCTGCTTGATTTTTTCCCAGAGCGCTTTGATCTCGTCCGCTGTCAAATCCAAGCCGGTGCCGAAGACATGCGGATGACGCCGGATCATTTTCTCCGTGATTGCCTGCACCACCGCACCAAAATCAAAGAGATTGCGCTCTTCGGCGATGCGGGCCTGAAAAACAACCTGCAACAGGAGATCGCCAAGCTCCTCCTTCAAATTGTCCATGTCGCCGCGTGCAACGGCGTCAGCCACCTCATAGGATTCCTCGATCGTGAAGGGAACGATCGTCTCGAATGTCTGTTCGCGATCCCAAGCGCAGCCCGTTTCCGGGTTGCGCAGGGCCGCCAAAATCTCAACCAGCCGGCCGGCATCGCGGGACGGCTGCATCAGCTTGCCCGGCGCCTCATTCGACCGAAATCGACAAAGCTTCCCGGCCCTTTGGCGTATCAACGACCCGCATCGTCACTGGCTGGCCTTCGGCGAGGCCCTGAATCCCCGCGGGACCGAGGATCGAAATATGGACGAACACATCCTTCCCGCCGTCGTTCGATTGGACGAAGCCGAAGCCTTTGTGATCATCGAACCACTTCACCACCCCGGTTATCGACACCGCCGTGGATGGGTCCGGCGCGCGCCGTTGCGGGCGCGGCGAATCACCGAAGCCGCGGGACGGAGGAGCGCGTTCCGCGGCGCCCGCCGTATCAACCTCGATGACGCGCGTGACTTGGGCGCCTTTTGCGCCACTGCTCACATTGACCTTCAACTTGGCCCCAGGTGGTACGGACTCATATCCGGCCGCTTGAAGTGCGCCGATATGCAAGAATGCGTCGCCGGACCCATTGGCCAACTCGACGAAGCCAAATCCCTTATCGCCTTTGAACCATTTGACGACCGCATCTATGCTGGGTCCGGATGGAGGAGCCGCGATTTCGGGGCCTCCACTGCTCGCCCCGAAGCTCGATCGCGGGGTCCGGCTCCTCGGCGAGTCATAGGGCGATGGCCCATCGTCGTCGAAACCGCGCTTCTTGGGTCCCCGGAAGTCTCTACCTTTGCTCATGATTCGCCTGCTCGTCTCATACCCTTAGCGTTTTACACGCCATGCCTTTGCCCACACGGGGCTCGTCGCGGCAAAGAGGACCTAGCAGTTGTCCTGCCAATCTCGAAATTGACCCACCGCCGGCAAACGCACAACGAACGCTGCGCGCAAGCGGAAAGGCCAGCGCCGCAAGGTGCCAGCCCAACATCACGCCAATGGTCAATAGTCAAAATGCCGAAAATCCCGTGAGCGGAAAACATATCAAGTGTTTGGCTTCTTGGCTACTCCAATCGGCAAAGATTGAAGCGTCAAATTGTAAGCGATCCACCCTACGGGTTGTATGCGCATAATATATATTATGGAACCTAAATGGCGGAGTTTGTTAAATAGAAGCGACGATGGGCAATCATATCTATATTTCAATAGGTTGCCCGGGTTTCTTCCAGCGCGATTCAAACAAACAACGTCATTCCATCGAAAGCCGGCTCCACATTGGGGGGCAATTCCTTGCGCAGGCGCTCGAAATCGAGATCTGTATGAAGATTCGTCAGAACCGCCCGTCGCGGCTTCAATCGGGCGATCCAGCTGAGTGTTTCCGGCAGGCTGAAATGGCTCGGGTGGGCTGTGTAGCGTAAAGCATCGACGATCCAGAGATCTAACCCTTCGAGGTAGGCAAGGCTTTCCTTTGGGATTGCGTTGAGGTCAGGCGTATAGGCGACGCGACCAAAGCGAAAACCAAGAGATCCAATTTCGCCATGTTCAAGTTGAAAAGGAACGGCCTCCACCGGTCCTCCAAAGCCATTTATCTTTATAGTCTGGTATTTTATGATTCGATGTTCATTCAATAATGCAGGATATTGGCTGCCTGGCGGAGTCTCGAATATATAGCCGAAATTCTTTCGGACGATGGCCGCAGTCTCGGCATCCATATGAAGATCGATTTTCCGCTTCGCCATGATCACCAAAGGCCGGATCTCGTCGATCCCGTGGATGTGGTCAGCGTGGGAATGGGTGAGCAGAATGGCGTCGATCCAGTCAATTCCAAGGCCAAGCATCTGATCGCGCAGATCTGGCGACATATCGACGAGGACTTGGGTCTTGGCGCCATTGCTACCGGTTCGCTCGACAAAGAGTGAACAGCGCCGGCGGCGATTTTTGGGATTGTTGGGATCGCAAGCGCCCCAGCCTTGTCCAACTCGCGGAACTCCCGCCGACGATCCGCAGCCCAAAATGGTGAACGCAAGGCTCACGCTGCCTCCGCGCCCGCGATGGGAGGCGGCATTTTGCTAAAAAGACGCAATGTATTGGCGCTGGTTTCTTTGGCAATTGTCTCTATCGAAACACCTTTCACATCGGCCAACACTTTCACGGTGGCGGCAACGAAGGCGGGTTCATTGCGTTTGCCACGATAGGGAACTGGCGCCAAATAAGGCGCGTCTGTCTCGACCAAGACCTTATCCAATGGCACTGAGCGGGCGATGTCTCGCAGGTTTTGCGAATTTTTGAACGTCAATACCCCGGAAAACGAGATATAAAGGCCAAGCGATAGCGCGGCTTCGGCAAGGGCGGCCGATGACGTGAAGCAATGGAGAAGGCCCGTAAAAGCGCCCTTCCCCATTTCGTCATGCAGGATCGCGGCGACATCGGAGTCGGCGTCACGCGCATGGATGACGATCGGCAGCCCGCTTTGCCGGGCGGCCGCGATATGGGTGCGGAAAACCCGCGCGGCGACATCACGCGGTGGCTTGTCGTAATGATAATCCAGCCCGGCCTCGCCAATACCGACGCATTTTTGATGCGCCGCCAAGGCGACAAGATGCTCCTGAGAGGCTTCGGAGTCTTCATGGGCGTGATGCGGATGCGTTCCCACCGTGCAAAAGACGTCATCATAGGTTTCCGCGAGCCGGCGGATTGCTGGAAAAGCGTCGACCCGGGTCGAAATCGTGATCATCCGCTTAAGCCCGACGGCGCGGGCGCGCTCAACGATCGCGTCGCGCTCGGACTCGAAATCGGCAAAATCAAGGTGGCAATGACTGTCGATCAGCACGGCGGGTCTTTCTAAGTCTCGGTTTCGATATAGCGAGGGAAAATCGCTGCCGGCGGAGGCAAGGATGACCCCAGCACGAGACCGCGCTCAATCTCGGCGTTGGCAAATTTGCGCTCGCTTGAAGGAACGCTCAAGAGATCGAGCAGTTTTTCCATCGACGCCGGCATGATAGGCTGCGCCATGATGGCAACAATCCGCAGAACTTCGGCCGTTACATAAAGGATAGTTCGCATCCGCTCCGGATCGCTCTTGCGTTTGACCCAAGGTTCCTCGCTGGCGAAATAGCGGTTTGCTTCGCTGATAACCCGCCAAATCTCCGTCAAGATCAGATGCAAGGCATAATCTTGCATCAAGGCGCGGGATTTCGCTGGCAGCGCCGCCGCCTGAGCCAGGAGAAGCCGGTCGGCTTCGCTCAACGCGGCGGGCGCGGGTAAAATGCCATCGCAATTTTTGGCCAGCATCGACAAGGAGCGCTGGGCAAGATTGCCGAGGTCATTGGCAAGATCGGCATTGATACGATTGACGATCGCTTCATGCGAATAGGTGCCGTCTTGGCCAAATGGCACGTCGCGCAACAGAAAATAGCGCAGCTGGTCGGTTCCATAATGCTTGGCAAGCGCCAGCGGATCGATCACATTGCCGACCGACTTCGACATCTTTTCGCCCCGGTTGAACAAAAAACCATGGACGACGATTTGGCGCGTCACCGCGAGATTGGCCGACATCAGGAATGCCGGCCAATAGATCGCATGAAATCTTGAAATGTCCTTGCCGATCACATGCGCGCTGGCGGGCCAGAATTTCGCGCGCGATGATTCCGGGTCTGGAAAGCCGGTGCCGGTGAGATAATTCGTCAGCGCATCGACCCAGACATACATCACATGCCGCGGATCGCCGGGGACTGGGATGCCCCAATCAAAGGTTGAACGGCTGATCGAAAGATCGGTTAGTCCGCGTTCGACGAAGGCGATAATTTCGTTGCGGTATTTTTCCGGCGTCACGAAATCCGGGCGATCGCGGTAAAGCTTGAGGAGGCGGTCCTGGTAGGCCGAAAGCCTGAAAAAATAGCTCTCTTCCTCGACCCATTCAACCGGTGCGCCGGTCGGAGCGAGGCGGCTGCCGCCTGGCCCCTCCGTCAGTTCGGACTCGTCAAAGAAAGCTTCGTCCCGGACAGAGTACCAGCCCGGATATTTGGAATGATAAATATCGCCCGCTGCCGCCATCCGGGTCCACAGTTCGGTGGCGGCCGCATGGTGGCGGGGTTGCGTGGTGCGCACGACGTCATCTGCCGGCGCCCAAAGCGCCATTCCCATGTCGTCGAATTGTGCCGCCGTGCGGTCGGCGAGTTGTTGTGGCGTGAGGCCTTCGCGCTCCGCCGTCCGCTGCATTTTCTGGCCATGTTCATCCATTCCGGTCACGAACAGGACATTCGCACCGTCGAGCCTTTGGAAGCGGGCGATCGCATCGGTAGCGATACGCTCATAGGCATGACCGATATGCGGAGCGCCATTGGCATAAGGTATCGCGGTCGTGATGTAGAAAGAGGAGCCGGCAGTCATCAATCAGCAATCTCGAAGCTTCCTACAGAGCCCCGCATGACGGCTGCTGCTTCGCTCCGTGTCAGGAAGGAGAAGCCTGTACCGCTGCCGCCAGATCGGCGAAAAGGGACAGAACAAGAAGCCGCTTGTCGAGATTGAAGATTTCGGTCTCGCGCGCCGCCTCGCTCAGTTTTTCCCATACAAGCGCGTAAGGTGCAAGTTGACGTGCGCAGGCGCCTTGTGGGGTCCTCGCGCCGTGCCGCACCCGTGCATCGAGCCAATCCTCGACCGTGGCGAGCATCGTCTCGTAATCGCCACTGTTGTTGCGTGCCGCGATCCGATCGGCCAAGGCATGGACTTGGCTCCAATCAATGTGAGGCAAATCATCCAGCATCCGGCCGAGATCCGCGTCCAGCTCGATTCCCTGGTCACCGAGGAGCCGTAAGGCATAATGGACGGAACCGCGCGACCGAGCGACGGCGGCGGCGCGCGTGGCATCGTCAATGTTCGACCACGGTGGCCCAAGCGCCGCCACGATCGCGTCGATGTCCGCCGCCGCCAGGGGCCTCAACAGGATTTTTTGGCAGCGTGAACGCAGCGTCGCCAGCACCCGGCCCGGCCGTTGCGCGATAATAAGAAAAAGCGAGCGCGGCGGAGGCTCCTCGATGAGCTTTAGCAGCGCATTGGCGCTGTTCTGATTGAGGTCTTCCGCGCAATCAAGGATACAAACCCTGTAGCCGCCACGCCCAGCCGCTTGTTGAAACATATGGGTGGCCCGCCGGACATCCTCGACGCGGATGTCTGTAAAAAGCTTCTTGTCTTTATCATTCCACTCACGACGCAGAAGAAAGAGATCCGGGTGGCCCATTGCGATGATTTGACGCGAAACCGGATGTGCGGGTGGAACAAAAAGGTCCGTCCTCGTGTCATCAGCCACGGCAGGTTCCGGATTCGCCAATAAAAACCGTGCAAGCCGCCAGGCCAGCGTCGCTTTGCCGATGCCTGGGGCCCCGCCAATGAGGAAGGCCTGCGGCAAATGCCCCGCCAAATACGCGCGAAGAAGATTCTGTTCAGCTTCGGCGTGACCAATAAAGACATGGGTCCCGCGCGGGTGCGGGGCGTCTTGAAAACGGTCGGACTCCAAACCGGTTTCCAGGTTTTTACCTTCGGTTACTCTAGCCATGCCGCGCCTGCTTCACGGCGCCCGAAGCAATGAGCCTATGAGATACGGCCGAGAAGATGGCTTTCGCAACGTCCTCCTCGGGGTCAGCTGCGTCGATGACGATGCAGCGCGCCGGTTCCGCCGCCGCGATCGATAGGAACGCACTTCGTAAGGTTTCGTGAAACGCCAAATCCTCGCGCTCGAAGCGATCGGGGGCTTCACCGCCGGTTCGCCGGGCCGCGGCGCGGGCAAGACCATCAGTACCCGGGAGGTCGAGAATCAAGGTCAGGTCGGGCCGGACATTGCCCAAAGCGATGCGTTCGAGTGCCCGCAAAAAGCGCGGTTCCACTTGTCCGCGCGCGCCTTGATACGCCCTTGTTGAATCCGCGTAGCGGTCAGATACGACCCATGTCCCGGCCGCAAGGGCGGGCGCGATGGTAGTATCGATATGATCGATGCGGGCGGCGGCGAAGAGGATTGCCTCGGCAGCGGGACCGAGGTGGGCGATGCGACCCGACAGGAGCAATTTGCGTAAAATTTCCGCCCCCGGCGAGCCGCCTGGCTCGCGTGTGCCAATTGCCGCTATTCCCGCTGCCCGGAGGTTATGCAGCAGATAACGGACTTGAGTCGATTTGCCAGCGCCTTCACCGCCCTCAAGCGTAATAAAGGATCCTCGCCTGGTCGCGGCACGGGCCGGCACACCCGCCTCCCCTATCGCTTTAGGACATATTTATGGATAACTCCGGCCGCGTATTCGATCCCGGCGTCCATGGCCCGGCGCGGGAGAGTGCCCTCCTCGACTGCGGCGGCAGTCTTCAAAGGAAGGTCGAGGATTTGCTCCTGGCCGCGAAAAATCTTAAGCCGCGCAACCTCTTTGCCCGCCTCGATAGGGGCGATCAACGGGCCGGTGTAGACAATTCGTCCGTTGAGTTTTTCGGTGGCGGACCGGGGAACGAGAATTTTGACTTCTCCGTCGGCGACCAACGGCACGGACGTAGACATGCCACCATAGACCTTGGCGCTGCCGATCGTATCGCCCGCCTGAAAAATGGTCCTTGAGTCAAACGAACGGAATCCCCAAAGGAAAATCTTGCGCGCTTCATCGGCGCGCTCCTTGGACGACGAGGCGCCGTAAAGCGCCAGGATCAGCCGCTGCCCGTTCTGAACGGCGGAGCCGACCAGCCCATAGCCGCTTTCATCGATGTTGCCGGTTTTTAACCCATCCGCGCCAAAATCCATGGTCAGCAGAGGATTGCGATTGGTCTGTTTGATCTTATTCCAAGTAAATTCCTTTTCGCCGAAATATTTATAAAATTCCGGGTAGGTTTGGATGACATGATTGGCGAGAGCCACCATTTCCCTGGGGGTTACTTTTTGTTCCTGATCGCCCCTGCCCCACGCATTGGTAAAGGTCGAGTGTTCCAAGCCGAGCTCGCGTGCCCGTTTCGTCATACGGGTGGCGAAGGCCCCTTCCGAACCGGCGACTCCCTCGGCGAGGGCAATCGCGGCGTCATTGCCCGAATCAATCACAAGTCCGCGGATCAAATCCTCGACCCGGACCTGACTGTTGGGGGCAGCGAACATCGCCGATCCCCGGGCTGGCGCGCCGCCGTAGCGCCAGGCCGTCTCGCTGACCAGAAATTGGTCGTCGAGCTTCAAATGACCCAGGGCAATCTCGTTGAAGACGATCTCAGCAGTCATGATCTTTGCGGTGGATGCTGGAATGACGAGTGCGTCGGCATCCTTTTCAAACAGTACGCTGCGAGACGCCGAATCGATCAAAATTGCATGCGGCACGCTGGTCTGAATCGTCTGGGCGAAAGCCGCCATGCCGCTGGGAGGACCGAAAATTGACAAGATGCCAAGTAGGACCAAACGCGGCACGCGGCTGCCGTTAAGGCTGGCAATCAAACGGGCAGTTTTCATTGTCCCCGCCATTAAGGAAAAGTTAGCATCCAGCTCGGTACGGCCGGATCGGAAATTTAGAAATATCCATTTCAAACCGGGCATGGTTTGGCGCGGCAATTTGGTGGCCACCTATTTCCACGCGATCGCATATCCTTACGCCGCGGGACGGCGGCGTTCAATGGCTTAAGCGCTGATGCGCCGGTGTATTGTGGGGCGCGGTTAACGCAAGACCCACTTTCCTGGCCACGTCAAATCATCCGGTCATCACGTGGCGCAAGTTTTAAAATAGGAACTGCGGACGCCAATTTGGCTCAGCGCGATGCGACGGGCACTCCGGCTCTCGGAAGTCTCCCCAGATCGAACGGCCGGGCTGGCGGAAGCGGAATTTGCCGTCCTCCAGCATGGCTCGAAGAAGCGGTGACGGGCTGGCTTCTCTCTTCCCCGGCAGCCGAAGCTGAAGATCTCGCGTCGGCGGTGGCAATCGGGTACGGCGCGTTTTCGGCGAGAAGCGTGCGATCGCCGCCCTCGACCCCTGCGATCGAGGCCGGTCCGTCAATTCGCAAGGTCGCGAGCAGTTTGTCGTCATCAGACCCGGCAAGGCTCGCGGGGGCGATATATTCGACCTTGACCCGCGACGTGCCACTTTGGCGGAAATCGAGCGCCTCGGCGGTTCTCCGCGAAACATCCATGATCCGGTTGGCAGCAAACGGCCCGCGATCGTTGACGCGGACAATCAGCGAACGGTGATTGCTCAGATTGGTGACCCGTGCGTAGCTTGGCAAGGGCATCGTCGGATGCGCGGCGGAAATCGAATCCCGGTCGTAAACCTCGCCATTGGCGGTCCGGCGGCCATGGAAGGCATCGCCATACCAAGAGGCAAGGCCGGTCGCAGCGTAATGTTTTTCGCTCGGATAATAGGTATGCCCGGCAACCGAATAGGGCTTCCCAACCAGGTACATGCCACCGCCACGCGGCACCGGCTCGCCATCGGCGACCACCCGCGGGCTGGCCGCGCCATAGATGGAGGACGGGAAATATTCCTTTGAATTCGCTGAGACGAGGCGCTGCCCCGGCGGTTGCGCGCATCCGCCCAGACTTAAAACCGCGCCCCCTGCAAGGCCTGTCACGGCGAAACGAATAGGCTGCCTTGCGGCAAGATTACAAAGAAAACTCGTTACTGTACGCATGCACTCGTTCAAATTCCGGTTCGCTCGCATGCGCATCCCCTAGACTTTGGCGTGGCCGCGCGGCGGGCCGTGGCCGATTTATAAAGACCGGCAAACCGCTAGTTTCGCAGCCTCCGGTTTCGGAAGCCTTAAAGCCATGGCAAAGCCGAAGCACAGTTCGGCTTTAGATTACGACCAAAGTGCGGCATGACGGGTTGCGCGGGGCGCCTAACGTAGGCCCCTCGAAACATCAAAAATCAGCAAAATCAAAATGTTGGATATTTTTGCAACAGTTGCTGGAAAACCGTCGCGTGCCGGGAAGCAACGGGTTGCACGCCCGAATCGCGGGCTTTTGACACGCCGAAGACTTGAGATTGGATGGCAGCCATTCCGGGCGGCTTAGCCAGCAACCATTTTACCAGCGCTGTCGCGCCAAGGGCCGTCCCCCTAGCCAATGGCCAACGTTACTTCTTGGTGGCGCTTGATGGGCGTTTCGGGTGCACCTGCACCGTAGCCGTCATGCCTTGCACGAGCCTGACGTTGCTTGGCACCGCATCAAGATGAATCCGCACTGGCACGCGCTGGGCAAGGCGGACCCAGGTAAAGACCGGATTGACATCGGCAACCCCCAACGCATCCGATTGCGCATTCGGAACATTGATCGCGCGTGTAAGACTATCGACATGCCCCTTGATTTCATCCGGGAACCCCATCAGCCAAATGCTTGCCGGGTCCCCATCCTTGATCGGGCCGATTGTCGTTTCCTCGAAATAGCCCTCCACCCAAAAGGAGTGGGCGTCGACCAACGACAGCGCCCGCTTTCCGACGACGCTGTAGTCGCCTAGGCGCAACGAGAGATTGGTCACCCAGCCATCGACCGGCGAACGCACTTCCGTCCGGCTGAGGTCAAGCTGGGCCTTGGCGAGCCGCGAAAGCATCTGCTGGTAGGTCGCCGCCGCGGTTGCCGCGCCGACCGCGTAAATTTGCTTCTGTTCCAACGAGACGGCAAGCTCGTTCAGCTGCGCCCGCCTCTCGGCTTCGCTGCGCGACAGGACCAAACGTTCTCTGGCTTCTTCGACCTCCGCCTGCGTATCTTCCACCGCGATTTTGTAGTCGGATGGATCGACAACAAACAACAGGTCGCCTTTGTGGACATACTGGTTGTCGATCACGTTGAGCTGGACGATTCGCCCCGCGACTTCGGGGGCTATGGTGACGATATAGACCCGGACAGTTCCGTCGCGTGTCCAAGGGGAAAGCATATAGGTATGCCACAGCATCCACCCCGCCATGAGCGCAACCGCGACGACGACCAGGGTAAAGGCGGGCCGGAACACGGCTCTGGCGGTCATGATGATCGGCGCCCAGCAAGCGCCAGCACGAGGCCGGACAGCAGAATGAGATAAAGCGCGGCGTTGAACAGCGCTGGATGCCAAACATCAAAAGCACCAAGCCGGTCAGCGATGCGGCGAATGAGGACAAGCAGAAGCCACGCGACCAGCATGAGGATGGCGATGGGGGCCACGTAAATTCCGAATATGGAGACTTCGGGAAACGGCATTTCTAGCATTGTCCGGCAAAGAAGGCGGGGTGGGAGGTCAGCGCTTCCTCGATTTCCCGCATGGCGGCGCAGAACCGCTGCACCTCAACTTCGCCGTCCTGCCCCGCCCGTGGTGCGAGACCCGCGATGATCGCGGTCGCGGCGGCGCGCGTTTGATCCGGGTTGCCAGTGGCGAGAAGCGAAAGAACGCGCTCAGCATCATCCCGCTCTTTGGCCGTATCAGCCAACTCCCGCAAGCGCAGGATTGCAAGGCCGGTGCCCAGTGCTGTCACCAATTGGCCCCGTTGGAGGGCCGTTGCGATGTTCGGCAAGGCAATCATCCTGTCGTAGAGCCGAACTTCCCATGTCTCAGCTAATGGGCGCCAGCGGTCCGCGGCAAGCCGGAGAAGGTCATGCAACGAGGCGGCAACCTGGCGGCGGGCCCGGAGCGCGGGCGGTAGCGGTGGGATCAATTGATACAGGGCCGAGCCGGCGATTGAGCCTGCTACGATTGCAAGGCCATTGTTCACAAATGCCGGGAGATCATAAATCATGGTATTGGCCGGGCTCAGCATCGGGATGATATTGACATCATAAAGAAAAGCGGTGCCCCCGATGCCGGGCAATGTCGCCACGGCGCCGCCGGGAATCAAAAACGCGGCGAGCAGAACACTAAATGCCAAATAGCTTTCGTGGGAGGGGAGCAAAAAAAATTTGAGCACCCCAGCGGCAATTGCCGCAAGAATGCAGCCAACCGTCATCGAAAGCCCTCCGTCAAGAGCCTGCTCGTTCTGCTTCGTGTAAAACAGCGACACAATGACGATGAACATGATAAAGGTTGGCCCCTCTGGCCATTGCGAAAAAACCCAAAACAGGGCCGCGGCGGCGACCCCTAGCGCGACGCGCGCGCCATTGAGCGACGCGACGAGAGGATCGAAGGTCGCTCCGGCGGGCCGCGGCGCGACGGCTTTCGAGCGCGAAGGCGCGTTCAGGAGGACGATACCATTCATTGTTTGGGCAAGACCAAGGAGAGCCTTGCCCGTCTGGTCAAGAAGCAATCGTTCAGAGACGTCGGCGGCGGGATGATCCAAAAGCGCTTGGCCGCCTTGCTGAAACCGGTCGCGGAGAAAGACCGGATCCTTTGCTGCTTCCGCGAAATCGCTAGGCAAAGTGTCGGCCGCTATTGCCGAGAGAACTGCCTTGGCGCCAACCTCGGTCGCAAATCTCGGGCGTTCGTCCAAGTGGGATTCGATCGTCCGCCAAGAAGACATAGCAGAAAAAAGACCTGACAGGGCTGCCTGAAGAGCGGCGGCGCGGGCACGCACCGCGAAGGATTCGCCGATGGCCGCATCGATGACCGAGTCAAGGCCCGCCACCTCCTCAAGCAGAGCCCGGCGAACTGCTTGGGTCGATTCGATCGGGCCTGCCTCAAACCGGAAGGCGCGCATCAGCCCGGACAGGATCACTTGGCTGGCGTGAAGCATCCGTTGCGTCAAATCTTGGCGCGCACGCCCGAAATCGGTGAAGGAAAACACCAAAGTTGTGACTATGATTCCGATGGTGATTGTGCTGGTACGGCTGAGCGCGATCATCAACACATGCTCTGGTGCCTGAATCGCGTTCAAGGCGACAATCGCGGCGGTAAATCCGGCGATCATGCCGCCATAGGCGGCGAAATTCCGCAAAGCCGTCGCCGCGTAGCCGCAAAACCCGCACCAAATCGCCAAGCCCAAAAAAAATCCAAGCCGCGATTGCGGAAAAAGGATGAGAAGCCAGACGGCCGCGACGGCCCCCGCGAGTGTGCCGATGAGGCGGAACATCCCTTTGCGGAGCGCGGCGCCGAGGACGGGTTGGGCGACGATGACAGCGGTTGTCCCAGCCCAGCTGGGCTGGTCCAATTGCAAGAAAAACGCAACATAAAGCGCGATCGACGCCGAAAGTGCGATGCGCGAACCGTAGTAGATCGCCGGAAGCGCTCGTTGGGCAGCCCTCAGAGGGGACACGAGTTCGGGCAACAAAAGACCGCTGTTGACCCGGCTGCTGATCGCCCCCATTAGACCTCATCCCCCGCCGTGCGTCCCAAATTCCCAATTGAGGTTTAACGTGAGGCTTTTGGCGACCCCGGCAGGGCTCGAACCTGCGACCTGCCGCTTAGAAGGCGGCTGCTTGTTCCTCGGGCTTATTGTCCCGAGCCGCCTGGGGTAACACGGGCGACACTTTAAGACAGCCCTGAACCCCGTTCCACTCCCGCTTATTTTTGCGGCAGTTATACCAAAAATCCATTCGCTAGGCGCTCCTCCGTCTAGCACGTGAGAAATTTCAAATCTCTGCCCAATTTCGGGTGTGCCCTCTTTCCCAGCGCAAAACTTTCTATTTTTTCGGCCGGGAGTTGCGCGGGGTTAGCCCTTGCGGTTGAGCAGCACACCATCGCCGCCGTTCAGATTGAAATTGGTGGTAAGGTCGCCCCGCAATGCGAGTCGGGACGTCGTCGTGTTTCAGTTTGAAATTCAGCTTTGGGCCGAAAGGGGAACGGCGGCTTTGGACGAGCGGGACACCGAAGCGGCCATTTGCGTCCGCACGGCCATCGGCAGCACTCGGACCCGAACCGGAAGTTTCGGCTCGGAATCCACGATGCGCCGCTCCGGCCTCAGCTTGCCAACAGCGAAAATCATAAAGCAGACTCTTCCCCGCGTTCCGCTCACAGGTTGTGTTTGCTCCTATTATAAAGATCAGATTCCGCTCGGGCTGCGGCGAAAAGTAGAGGATCGCACCAGCGAGTCTCCTACGGCATAGTTCGACATCCAAACCCTTTATTTGAGTATTCAAGCTGAATGTTATAGATATGTTTGTTAAGTGAAACCGGATAAATTTCCGGATTACCATAGAGAAACTCGCCTACGCTTGGCTCACAATTGTCACCTATTTCACCTATACCAACCGGGGAATTCCATTCAAAATTTGGATCCGGATCCGTGATCGTCTCAAAAGTTTCATGGCTCAATACCGACACCTGTGCGTCAGTGGCTGACTGCACTGGAGAAGCGGTGCAAGGTACTCCCCAAGGTTCTACTGTGTACAAAATATGGTTTCCACTGAGGTCGAAGCTCTCGTGGTAGCCACAGAAAAAGAAGTTGTTAAGATTATCCGGCGAATAACACACCGTACTGTTATCAAAACAGACGTCAGTACCTGGCGGGACGAATACATGATACACAAAACCAAACCCAAACCCATTGTTGGCATTTGCCGCAGCAAAGGCAATTGCTTGTGCCTCTGAGTCGAGAAGAAGCGGCGTCGAGGAATTCCAAGGGGTCACAGGAAGCACAACATCCGCGAAAAATTGAGAGCTTAGTGGATAACGGCCCTTGGCCGTTGCCCCAACATATTGATCGACGATAGTTATGAAAGTGCTCTTAGTAAGATTGCTCTGGAAGGTCGTAATAGACCCCGCGCCATTTCCCCAGCAACCGTCATTATGCGTTGGGCAATTGAGATAGACATTTACTTGTTTTGCTGAAGGAAGGCCGGTCACGTTGCCGTCAGGATCTCCTCCAAAAACGAGCAAATTTGCGGGATTCCATTCAATACCAAGTTTAGCCGCTGGACTCGGGACGGCTTTCTGGAGGGCGCCGTGGATATTGTTCGGCGGAATCGAAATCCCCGGCACCGGAGCCGTGAGCACGGGCGAAAGTGTAGCCTTGGTCGGATCAAAGCCGTAGAAATTAGTGCGGTTCCGAACAATGGCCGGAAGCGTCGATCTTGCCGTTGGGGTCGGAAGGATATGAACCCGGCTGTTTTCCACGACCGGTCTTGTTCCATTCGCCTTCACCGCGTGGAGCGCAGCCGAGACACTCTGAGAAGAAAGTTTATTTACGGGCGTGGTTTGCGCTGAATCCTGCGCGTTTGCCTTCTGTGGTGCTTGGATTGCTAAGGAGAGCGCGGCTATAAACCATGTCACAATTTTGGCTGTTTCTACTTTCACCTTTTCCTCCAATAAATAATGATAAATATCTTAAATTGTTAACGTCTATTACCTAACGCTGCAATTAAAAATTACGGGATTCGGGCGCAATTTGCAACGGCTGGCGCGGCGGGGGAACGATAAGATAATTTTCTGTGCAGAATTCACGTGCACGTCGGGCACGAGTGCGCTTTGGCGCACGGGGTTTAAGCGAATAGCAGCTTTCCACCCATGATGGTCGAAGACCCTCGCCGACGAAACGTCCGCTTCGGAAGATTGGCGACAAATCGCTGAACGGCTTGGATGGGCGCCTCTTTCTCGTGGGACCCGCACGATCAATCTCGCGAAAGAATGCGCTGGAACCATGGCGTTCTGACCGGCGGCGGCGGTCCCGTGAAGAAGGCCGCGGCGCGTGGGTGATAGCGGAGCGGCTCCGGGCGGTACGGCTTGTAACCACTATACTCGCGGGCGACGTCGAGCTTCAGCCGCTCGATGACCGTCTCGTGCAGCGTCCCTTCCGCCGCCACGATTCTAGGGGCCTTCAGCCACCGGACTTTCGAGCTCTGGCACTCGTCATGCATCATGCCGTCGAACGACGGGTAAAGCCGCAGCATCTCCGGGTTGTAGGTGATCCGCTTGTCCTCTGGCACCTCATTCGCGACGAAGTCCAGTATCCACTTGAGCGATATGTCGGACAGCCGGGACTCGTTCTCCGGATAGCTGCCACCGATGTCGGAATGATTCCCGGCGAACCAGACTTGCTCGAACGGCTCCGGCTCGCCGGGCTCAGGCTGGTGGATCGTTTGACTGCCACCGAAGATGACGCGTGCGAAATCCCTCCGGTTCTCGTCGATGGAGAGGGCGTGCCTCACGTACCTAATCTCCCGAGGTAGGTGCGGGTCATAACGCTTCGGGAACAGCTGCCCGAGGCCGTAAGCAGCGACCGAGTCCCACAGCCCAAGAAAGTAGGGCGTGGCGCCGGTCGCAGCACCACTATGCGGTCGGTAGTCTTCGACGAAGCGCGCCACGTTCCTTTGTCGTTCAGGGCTGTTCTTAATCAGGAAGCCGAAGCGATACATGGAATTAACGGCCCGCTTGGCGACGATCTCCAATCGCTTCGGGTCGAGGCTCAACGTCTTAGCCCCTGGCTCTAGGGACGGAATGCCGAAAACTTCCAGCAGGTGCGCTACGCATCGCGCCGTGTAAGCGCCCCTGCTGAAGCCGAATAGATAGATCGAGTCTCCGGGGCGCCAGGTACCGATGATTGCCTTGTAGCAGGCGCGGATGCGGTTCTTCAGCCCTTCACCCACGGCCTGCTGGAACATCTCCTTGGTGGCGCCGTAGAACCTGCCCGCGTGGCCGGGCAGGGAGGTGCCCACGCCGGGAACGTAGAAAGCGAGCTGCTCATGCGGATCGACGATCGAGTCCGGCCCGGTCCGAGTCGCCCGGTACAGCTTGTAAACATTGGTCCGACTCTCGTCCGGCAGCAGTCCGCCTTCGTTGCCGGTACCGTCGGCGAATACCAGTATCCTCTTGCCCATGTCACCCATCCCGCCGGAGTACCAGCAAATCAATAAGTGCCTCGCGGAAGCGCCGCCGTTCGTGATCTTCGGGCATGACCGGCGCCGCGTCTACCTGGACACCTCCAATAACCGTGTTTTTGCGGACTGATTCTCGGTTGACACCCGTGCTCACGCGGGCCGCTGGATTGTCGCTGCTCCGCGGGCTGCTTTTGATGGCGTACGGCGCGCCGTTTGGCTGAGCCGGCCTCTCTGGCCTGTTTATGCCGTCACTGGCCGGGACGTCAGCCAGAGCATTCGTTTCATATTGTAGGCGAGATTGGCGAGGCCGATTTTCATTGTTGCCCGAGTCAGCCCAATGGTGCGGATGACAAGCGCCATCGGCCCCTTCTGCCTGGCGAAGACATGTTCGACGAAGGCCCGAACCTTGGACTTCTTGCCGTTGGCTCTTGCGATGGCTTCCGGCATCGGCTTGCCCTTCGGCTTCTTGCGATGGATCTGACTGCGTAAGCCATTCCTGATCATATGCTCTTCGTTCTTCGCCGAACGGTAAGCGGTATCGGCCCAAACGTCGCTGGCGGTGTTCTGCTTATCGATCAGATTCGGCAACTGCGCCCCATCATGGCGGGCGGCATCCGTCGCCCTCCATGTGCGGATCAGGCCATGAACGCGGCCGATGCCGATATGGTTCTTGTAGCCAAAGGCGGGGATCGCGATATCGACCCGCTTTGCGCCGTCCTCGGCAGGCTTGGCCTTCGTAAACTTGACCGTCCAACGCGCATCGCGGTCCTTCTGGCGCAGTTTGGCGGGCTTAGCTTTCCAATCCTCGGGGATGCAGCCTTCCTTGATCGCCTTCTTCTCCGCCTCGGTGTTGCGCTGCCTTGGCGCGGCGACAATCGTGGCGTCGATGATCTGGCCGCCCATGGCGAGAAAACCGGCTTGGGCCAGCGCCGCGTCAAAACGCTTGAACAGAACCTCGATCGCAGGCTTGCCATCAACGATCGTGCGCGTCAGCGACTCACGGAAGTTCCAGATCGAATTTGCGTCGGGCACGCGGTCGGCGAGGGTCAGCCCCAGGAACCGCATGAACGACAAGCGGTCCTTGATCAGATATTCCGTCCGCTCGTCTGAAAGCGAATGGCTCGCCTGCAGGATCAACACCTTAAACATCAGGATGTGATCATAGGGCGGCCGTCCTCCCTTCGACCGATCGCTCCTGGGCGCGGCGTGCTCAAGATCAGCTCGAAAGACTTCAAAGTCGACGATTTGATTCAGCCGCTCGAGATCGTCGCCCTTCGCGGAAATATCTTTCAGACGCTCGTCGACATCGAAAAACCCAGGCTGCCCGACCATCCAACGGATCCCCTCCAGAAACAGGCAAAGAGAATCACAAAATTACGCTAACCGCACCAGTTTTTGGAGGTCTCCAC
>DATBPZ010000009.1:0-2765 GCA_036561105.1 Methylocella sp.
CGCTTGCTGCACAGGCGCTGCAAAGCGAAGGCCTCATTATTTATCGTCGGGGGAACATGCAAGTCCTCGATCACTCCGGGCTCGAAACGGCTTCGTGCGAGTGCTACGCCATCGTGAAGCAGCGCTTCGACGCCTTCCTGGTGTCACCTCAACCTGCAGTTAAGGACAATACGCATGGGCGGAAATAGCACAGGCAACGGCGGGTTCATTCCCTGGTTGTCATGGCCCCGCGTCAGCGTTGCGAGTCCGCACGTTCAGGGGAGAACCTCGACCGAAACCTTGCCCCCATTGATGCGATCAAGACCATTGCAGACCCAAGGGTGGCACCGTCGCGCAGATCGCCACCGCCTAGGTGCTTTAACGTGGCGACGACATATTCAACGTGGCGACGACATATTCCCTCGTCGGCGCTCGCTGGCCCGACAGGCTTGCCGAACCACTGGGCGCGCTCACGGTGACTCTCTCAACTGACAATCTTGCCGCCCTCGGAACGGAAACCGCCTTACCGGGAACGCGCCGAATGTGCGGGGCGTTGATCATGGCACGTAGTTTGCTGCGTTAGGGACCAACAGAAGACGCCTATTTGGACGGCGTTAAACACAGTCAGCAACGGACAGAACAATGGCACCCGAACAGAGCATTCCGCAAGCCGCCGCCGCTACCGCTCGAACGCGCGATCTCCACTCCAAGCTTTATCGAAAAATCGGGATTTCTGCAGTCGTGGCAGCGCCTGAGGCAACAAAGCCGATGCGAAACCGCAAGGACGTTCCCTCTGTGCTGCTGAGGCTGAACGCGAGCGCCGAGCGAAGATCGTGGCCGCCGAAGGGGAATACCAAGCCGCGGTGAAGCTCGGCCAAGCGGCCGACATCATCACGCAGCATCCCGTGGCACTTCAGCTTCGCACTCTCCAGACGATGGCGGAAATCTCTGTCGAAAAGAACTCGACCATAATTTTTCCCGCACAGTTTATGACGACGGTGCAGGAAGCCTTCGGGTTATTGTAAAAGGATTCAGCGTCAAAATAGTTTAGGAGTATATCCGGGGCACCGCGAGGCCCGACGATGCGCCAGAATCATCCATTTCGATGTCACCCAAAATCCGACACAAGACTGGCTATCGCGCCAAATGATTGAAGCCTTTCCCTAGGTACCACGCATCATATGGTCCGGCGTTTCGCGATCGACTTCGGGTGATGGGCATCAAAGAGATTGTTGCCGCCCCGCTGTCTGCCGGGGTTGCGGAGCGCCAGGCCTCGGCGGTTTGTGACGACAGCGACGATAACAAACGACGAAAAAGCGGACCTAGCTCAGGAGAGGCGAGTGCAGCGCGCGAGGGCGGGGAATGGATAGCGAGGATCATTGTCCTCTCACCGGCCCTCGAGCTTTCATTCTGTCAGCAGGAGTTCGAAAACGAGAACGCGCGTTCTTCCGTCGGCGGCGTTTCGGGCGGACATCTGACCAATCGGATGACTAGAATTTGGAGCTTCGAAATAGCTAGACCCAGATTTGAAGGTTTCTGTCTTGCCGTTCTTCCAAGCTATGGCTATCGCGCCTTCCAGCACGTAGCGCATGCCCGGTCCCTTGTGAGTGTGTTCTGGTATTACTGCGCCCGGTTCCATTTCGAGCAACGTCATTTTCATAGTGTGTTCGCCAGGCAAGGTTCCGAGCGAGACTTCGTCCAAAACAGTGCCTTTGAAACTCGGGTCATCAGCATTCGCCATGGGAATAGGGCCCAGCAGCAGAAAGACGATCAAAGCCGCAACGCGCCGCAAGGGTGTCATGACGGGTCTCCCTGAGTTGTCTCATGCCCAGTTCGGATCGGCTGGAAGGCGAATACGATGGACAACAGTTACGTCATCCTCTTTGTTCCACTCCGGGCATTGTCACAGTGGCCCAAGAAGAAACGATTTTTGAGCTGATTTGGTTCGCCGACGAGCCTCCAAGCCGCTGATAGTTAGACACGCGCTCTGTGAGCGCTCCGTGCTATGAGTATTAGAATCCAGGAATGTGACAACGCTGCGGAACCTGACATTGCGCTTTCGTGAGACGAAACATCGCCTGATTCGCAGCTACACGCCAGTGGGATCGTGTTTGGGGCAGGGACGCCCGCCGAGGCAAAGCAGGTGACGTGACCATCGGCATGAAACCGTAGCCGGACTCATCCACCCAGGAAGTGCTGGCGGGCCTTGTCGAGCGCGTCACCTACCACAATGAGGAGAACGGTTTCTGCGTTCTGCGGGTCAAGGGGCGCGGCCACCGCGAACTCGTCACCGTGATCGGGCATGCCGCGGTAATCTCTGCCGGCGAGTGGTTCACCGCGTCGGGCGAATGGATCAATGACCGCACCCATGGCCAGCAGTTCAAGGCGAAATTTCTAAAAACCTCGGAGCCGACTTCGCTCGACGGCATCGAGAAATACCTCGGCTCCGGGATGATTCGCGGGATCGGGCCGGTCTACGCCAAGAAGCTGGTGCGCGCTTTCGGCGAGAAGGTGTTCGATACGATCGAGGCAGAGCCCGAGCGCCTGCGCGAGGTCACGGGCATTGGTCCGGTACGCGCCGATCGCATCACCGCGGCTTGGGCCGAGCAGAAGATCGTCCGGGAAATCATGGTCTTCCTGCATAGCCACGGGGTCGGCACAGCGCGGGCGGTGCGCATCTACAAGACCTATGGCGCGGACGCCGTGCAGGTCATGGCGGAGAACCCCTATCGCCTCGCGCACGACATCCGCGGCATTGGCTTCAAGACCGCCGATGCGATCGCCAT
>DATBPZ010000010.1:0-5922 GCA_036561105.1 Methylocella sp.
GTGTCCTGCTCGAGTTCGAGAGGCTCTACCAGCGCGTCTGCCGCCTCCTGGTCACCAATCCCGAGCGGCCGTCCAAGCGTCATCTCCTGCCGTTCGTCCTTGCCTTTCGTGACGACCCGTCGACTCGTCCCGACAAGCATCCCGCCGCCACCGACGTGTTCTTCAACCATCCATCCGCTGCGCCGCACGTTCACTCGATCATGGTTGTCCATCCGTCCCTCGCAGACCGGTTCCGGGAGACGGTCTGCGAGCTTCCGGCGATCTGGCGAAACTTGCGCCGGCGCACGGGCGATCCCGTCCGATCCGCTCTGCGCAGCGACTCTCGGCCCCTCGGCCTTCCCAGATACGACAACGGCTCGCTCTACGCCGACCTTAAGTTCGCCGACGGGGTTCGCCGGCTGATGGACGACGACAGCATCGGCAACCGAGCGCTCGTCCGGAACGAGGTCCGAAAAGTGATCTTCTACTCGGCCAAGCTCATCAGACGCCGCGGCGCCGCCGTCGACGGCGACCTGTTCACGGCGCTGCCGACGGAGACGAACTCGCCGCTGGCCGGGCGGCCGGCTCTCGCCGGACGTAATCGTGCGGGGGTTGAACTAGCCGCCAACGCCTGCTGAGGCTCCGCCCAGACCCTCAAGACCGTAGGTAAATCAAAGCCCGCCGGATCATGTCGATCCGGCGGGCTTTTTTGTTTGCCCGAGGCGGTCAGGATCCCATCGACCTCCGGCAGACCCGACCAGGACCGTCTCATTCGAGACTTCGTCAAGAAGGCTGGGAGGGCTCACGGAGGTCGTGCTGGTGATCGTCCGGACCTGACTTGTCCTTTGGTTCCCGTCGCCGAGACTTACGAACCAAAGCCCCTCAGCGGCAGCGACACTCAATGGCCATCATTCGAGAAATGCTGGTAATCGACGGTTCTTTTCCAATTCCCGCCCCAACGCCATCCCTGCCGAGCGAAGGCTCCGGTCACGACATCGCCGTTGACGATGATCCCCACAATGTCGCTCCTGCGTTTTTGGGGCCGGTCATAGGCTCTTCCCGCCTCCGGTGACGTGACGCTTCCCTCCCGGTAGGGATTCTGAATGGGATTGATGTCCACCGCCATTCCCGAGGCGTGCCGCGACATCGCGCCGCGATCGGTGGTTCGGCAGTTGAAGGCGCTCGTATTGTTGGCCTCCATGGATTTATCGTCGTCGCCATTGTATTCGTCGATCAAGGCAATCCGATAAATGCGGAACTTTCTGCTGTCGTATATCTCCTGAAAGGCGGCGGCGACTTTGGTTGCGACGCTTCTAGCGACGACCATAGACCCGATTTGTGTATTACCCTGAAAATCCAAATAGGGTATCCGCAGCAAGAGGAGCTCGCTCCTTTGAGGGCACGGTAGCTCCGCGCGCCAGGATCGTCCTTGCATATAGCTCCATACCTCATCGGGGATCGGCCCGTAGGTCACCCTCGCGCGCTCTGCGCTCGCTTCGCTCCCCGCAAGAAGACCAAGGAGGAGGGCCGCGACTCGTGCTGTGCGAGAACAATCAATGCGAAAGACCGCAGTCTGGCGCGACATCGCTAGGTATCCGTCGTTTCCGATAGGTCAATGCCGGAAAGGGATCACGTTCCCCTTATCGAGAAATGCCTGCATTCCTTCCTCAGCGACGGTGCGGAGGAACTCCTGGTAGGCATCACTGTCGCTGGGGAATCGATCGTCCCAAACGATAGACGTTCCTGCACCATTGACGACCTCGAGCGACCAGGTCGGATCGTGTTCAAGTCGGTAGATATCGACCTCGACGGTCACGTCATCCCTCGTAACGGGACCAGATAAGCTCGAGATCACGAGGTTTGGTATCTGTTCTGCCATGGTACCCTCCAGCCCCAAGCGATGCTATGCGAACGAAGGGACCGGAGCAATGTCATGCCGCCGGTGATAACTAAGCCGGCAACCGAGCGCTCATCCGCAGCGAAGTCTCCACGACGATTACCAACTCCGCCAAGCTGAAACGCCGACAGAGCGCCGCCGTCGAGGGCGCAGGGTGGGGAGGACACGATCGAGAACACTGCTTGCCTCACCATCGTGAGATTCATCACGGCAAATTGCGCCACCTGCTAACGGCGTCATTGCGAGCGAGAAGGTCCCGACGGGCATGATTGGCGGACTAGCGGCCGCCATCATTGTCAGGATTTCGGCGGGGCCCGCTCTATCCGAAGTGAACTTTTGACGCTGTTGATCAGACGGTCCTGTGTCTTGCTCAACAGGCTGGAAAGAATCCCCAGCAGCCGCACTTCGATGCGCAGTGAGTCGTTCTGGACGTCGAACTGGGCAGTGAGAGTTTGGCCCAGCGCTGAGACGCGCATATCTGCCTTGTTCCCGGACCAGCTGACTTCGGAACGAGCTATTTTGTCGAGATAGTCGGTCCGCAGGCGCTCGATTGCCGCTGCGACCCGGTTCTTTGCAGCGTCCGCACCGAGATCATGCGGGACGGTGACGACGATCGATTTGTCCATGATGCTCCTCCGACGGGGCTCCATTATCGGTATCGGGGGTCCTTGCAATTATTGCCTGCGGAGAATGTTGCCGGCACCCTTTCCTTCCCCCAAATCTTATTGCCCGCCCTGCGGGGATGAGCAAGAAAATGACGATTGCGCTCGTCAAAATAGCGATCTATCGCGGCCTTGGCGTCGTCGACGCTTTGATAGTCGCTGTTGTGGATGATCGCTCGCGCCATCCCGCTGAAGATCGACTCGATCACATTTAGGAACTGCGCCCGGGCCGGGAGAGGCGCTGTTTCAACCAGCGCGCCGCCGGTCACCAGCACCATCTGGTTGTTCTCCTCGATCCTCTCGAATAACCGTTTCGAGATATGCCAAGACGCCGCGTCCCATGAAAGATAGAGCTTCTTCCTGTCCTTGTAGCGCTCCAGCAGCAAATCCATCATACGGATCATTTCCGTCGTATTCTTCTTCAGGCTATAAAAATGCGTGACCTGGTTGCCGGAAAGCTCGAGAGCGGCGGTCAAAATGAGGTGCCCTTTTGATTTCTGCCATTGCGCAACCTCCCGAAGCTCTCCCGGGGCGGTGAGCGTTTTGCCGGGCTTTGCCTTGATTGCAAATGGGCCGAATTCATCAATCGAGAAGAAGGCCTCGTCCGGCTGAAGGCATGAAAGGATAGCGCGTATGCGAGCCAGCTTTTCTGCGTAGTCGGGGTCATTCGATGTAAGGACAACGCGTGCTTTTCGCCATTTGTAGCCGGCTGCCTTGGTAATCGCACTGACGACTTGCGGGCAGGCCGGCTTACCTGTCTTGGCAAGAACTCCGCACAAATCAGCCATGATCCATGAGGTGCGGTTGATGCCATGATTGCTCGGTGGCTCGTGAAGGATACTGAATATTGTTGACTTTAGTTCGGTGTCATCGACCTTCCGATTTGACCTGCGCTTTGGCGCAAAGAGACCGGCCGGCCCATCCTCGCGAAATATTTTGCGCGTGCGGCGGACGGTATAGCGGTTGACCTTGAGGGCGGCGGCGACCGTGTGATCGCTAATGCCACGAAGATGAGCGAGAACGACCATCGCGCGGGTTCGATAAGTTAGTCGACTTTCGTATAGGTGGTGGACGATATCGGGAAACTCAGGAAGGTCACCGAACTCCTCACGAAGCTCCCCCAGAGATACTTCCCTCCGCAAAACACCTTGTATCCACACGATACTTTTGTTGATCCTCCCCCTTTGAGGACTTACCTGACTACGTGATTTCATCAGTTTGGCTGCTTCGTCGAAAAACTTATGGATGCGAAACGGAGAAAATATTGGGACCGTGGCGCAGGAAATCATCCTCATGAAATCAATGGCTTCAGACTTTTCCAGCGACACAATCAACTCATAGGCGTCGTTCCAAGCCTCGATATCGGGCCTACGAGACGGGCCGAACTTTTGCGTCACATAGTCGTTTACGGCTCCATAACTCCCTGCATATTCCTCGTCGCGCTGAAGCTGCCGATATATTTTCATGACCGATAGTCGGAATTCGGGGGGCGACCGTAAGTTGGCTCCGGCAACTCGATCAATTGTTTTGGTGTGTGGTCCAAGCTTAGGGTATCGCGGCGTTCGAGGGCCATAGGGAGGCGGACACCGGTTTAGAAGCATTTTTCGGATGGTTTTTCGGTTGATGCCGGTCTCGCGCACGATTTGGCGGCGAGAAACGCCCTCATCCAGCACGCGTCGTCGAACCATCGCCCATTGAGAAAGATCGCGATACATGGCGAATTCCGCCTTTGATCGAAGAGATTTCCGAAAACTCCTATGAAATGGCGTCCATACGGAATTAGGCAAATTCTGAGGGGTTAGATGGGTTAGATTCGGATCGGTGCGGTACCAGGACTTATCCAACGAGCGTCGTAAATTGGATTGACGAGACGATCGACGAAGGTCGCATAAGGGTCAACCAGCGCCGCCGTCGCTTCTTTCGGATGAGACCGCTCGTCCCCACATTACCGCCGCCACAAACGCATTCTCACGTGGCGGTGACGCGCCGGGAGCGGTAATTCGTTTGGTCCTGACGGCCCCGTCCCTGGGGCTTGGGCGTCGTGTCGAAGAGAATTCCAGTGCTCAAGCATCCAGGACCTTGCGCAGCGAGGCCTCGATCTGGCCGCCGCAATAAGAGTCGCCATAATCCTGCTGCGTCTTGGCGGCTAGCTTGGCCAGCGGCGGCAGATCGGCAATCCGGCGCGTCAGCGCGGCCGTCATGGGCGCGGTTTCTCCAAGGATCGCCTCGATCTTGCGGAAGCGGTCGGTCATGGTCGACCAAAGGCTGGCTGTCACGATGTCGGCGACGCTGGGCGCCTTACCGCCAAGCAGGAAGCCGGAGTCCGCCTTCAGGCCGTGGCGGCGGCCGGTCTCTTCCCAGAGCGACATCCACTTCTTCAGGCGGGGTATGAAATCCTGCCAGCGCCTTTTCGTCCACATCTCGCGGCCGCCGTCCAAAGTGATCTCGTCGATCACGTCATTCGCGTCGTTCACGATCTTCATGGTCATGGCGCGCAGGGCAGGGTTGTCAGGCATGAGGTCCAGAGTCTCGTCCAGATAAAGAATGATGGCCGGCATCTGAGCGATGGCGAAGTCTGCCTTTTTGTCGATGAGCATGGGCGGGCCCATGAAAGGGACTGGCATAGGCTTCACCGGCCCGTTCATCAGCTCTGAGATTGCGGCGTCGCCGCCTTCTGTCCAGGTCTTTCCGGCATAGGCGAGGACTGCGCGCACGAACTGGCCGCGGAACGGCACGGACCAGTAGTAGAGGTCGTAGTCGGACATTTAGGGAGTTCCAGGTCCAAGGGATGATGTCTACAATAACGCGGTCACGCCGATATGGTCTCCCCGGAGTTGGCGGTCGCGCCAACAGCGGTATTTCGAGGTTGCGCTAACCGGATGCGACATTCAAAACCTGAACCGAGAGCGGTAGTCCCGCGGCGTGACGGCGAGCACGCGCAGAAAGCTGCGGCGCATCGTTTCCTCCGAGTCGAAGCCGCAACGCTGCGCAATCCGTTTGACCAGCAGTCGTGAGTCTGCGCGAGTGGCCGCTGTGGGTCTTGGTTGTGTGAAAACGGTTCGTCGACACTCGTGGCGGGCCTCGACCACGACGACGCGCGCGGGCGCGGTTGCTTTGCCGAATTTCCGATATTTTCTGGCTGACGGCGCTCCCGACGCTTCGATGGACCGCTCTGGGCGCTTTCGGGGGCTCGGAAAGAGGCTCATAAACCCGTGACTATCCTTGGATCGCCGCCATCAACGTCCTGACGCCCATGATATTCAAGACGCGCGTGAGATTATAGGCAAGCACGTGCAGCGCCATCTCGGCGGCGACGCGCGGCATGGTCTTCATCAGGAAGTGGGTTGCTCCCATCCGCGCCTTGATCGTGCCGAAAGGGTGTTC
>DATBPZ010000011.1:0-3320 GCA_036561105.1 Methylocella sp.
CGATGGCACAACAATCGAGCCGAGAATTCGCATCAACCGACCCGACGACGAGAACGCAGGATGCAAGGGTTCAAGTCTCCGGAATCAGCCCAAAGATTTCTCTCAACCCACGCAGCGACCTACAACACTTTTAACGTCCAATGTCATCTCGTTTCCGCAAGGACGCACCGAGCCTTTCGCGCGTCGGCGATGGACATTTGGTGCGCGGCAGTCGCGGTCGCTTGACAATATGCGATAGGTCGGTTTTTAGCGTTCTTCTTTCGACAACGTGACAGCGCCCGCGCGTGCGATGCGAGATATGCCAGTACTAGCCAGATGAAGAGTTCAGGCCGAGCCCTTGCAGATGTGGTGCGCAGTTGTCGCTACGACGTGAGCCTGACGTTCCAGATGATTTGTTGTGTTCTCTTTCGCAACGTACGAGCGGCGCGTTGAACTCACAATTACGTGAGCGTGCGATTTGTCCGAGGGCTCGATAAAGACAATCCTTGCCCTCTTTGAGAGGGGGTAACAGGTCGCGTCCACATGACTATAAATATTTTGGATAGGGGGATCACAACAAACGATTTCACCTCTTCCCCTGCCGCGCGTAGCGTCCCCGAACTCCGCAAACTTGGAAAGCATGAGCCAAAGTGGCTCTGCTTCTCTGTGAGCGGCAACCATGAAATTGAGGTTTTGAACATGAGCCTAGTAACTGGAACTGCACGTACCGGCGAGGCTGCGGCCGTCGCCGAGACGCCGCTTCTCGACGGGAGACCTGTAATTCTCGGCACGCTCGCGATCTGCACCTTCTATGTCGGCGTGCGTATCTATGAGCAAGTTTTTGGCTGGTACGCCGGGCTCGATTCCTTCGCGCCCGAGTTCACCACCTACTGGATGACCATCCTCTACATCGAGGAACCGGTCGAATTGATCTCCTTCCTCGCCCTCGTGGGCTGGATGTGGAAGACCCGCGACAGGGACATCGCAAGTGTCCAGCCGCGCGAAGAAATGCGCCGCATCTTCAATCTGTTGTGCTGGATTCTTGTGTACGGCGTGGCGATCTACTGGGGCGCCAGCTACTTCACCGAGCAGGACGGCACCTGGCATATGACCGTCATCCGTGACACCGATTTCACGCCAAGCCATATCATCGAGTTCTATATGAGCTATCCGATGTATATCGTCGTCGGCGTGGGCGGCTTCATGTATGCCCGCACGCGGCTCCCGACCTTTGCGCTCAAGGGCTGGTCGGTTGCTTACGTTCTGCTGTTCGTCGGCCCGTTCATGATCTTCCCGAACGTCGGGCTCAATGAATGGGGCCACACCTTCTGGTTCATGGAGGAACTGTTCGTTGCTCCGCTGCACTGGATGTTCGTGTTCTTCGGCTGGTTCTCGCTCGCGGTGTTCGGCGTTGCCCTGCAAATCCTCGGCCGTGTTGGCGAGCTTTGCAAAGGCTACGAAGACCTGCTCGGTGTCGAACCGGCTGAGTAATTAAGCGCTGTCGGAGCCGGCCGTTATCCGGCCCCGCCTTGGGTTAGACCTTGGAGTCATGCTTTCAAGGAGCGCTGCACTTAGCTGCTGGAGTAAGCTCAACTGAAACTCACTCCGCTAATCCGGCGCCCTTATTTGGAAATCATGTCCGGGGAGCATGAGCGGGGAATGCCTCGTTCAACGTAAGAGTGATTTCCCCCACCGGATTAATCCGGTGGGGGAATGATTAGCACCGGAAATTGCTTCTTCGCATTGTGAGTGCCAGTGTCTTCGCAATGGCTGAACGAAATCTCACAGTCACAAGGCCTCGACCCCCACAACTCTGCGATGGATTTAGATTGCAGCTCTGACTTGTGTATCGAAAACAGAATGCCGCACAGCCATTAAAGGGAACGAAGATGAATCCGAATTTCCGGAATTTTGCCCTTTGGATAATCGCAATCCTGCTGGTCGTCGCGCTCGTTATGCTGTTTCAAAACCCTGGGCAGCGCGTGCCGTCGCAGGACATTGCCTTCAGTCAGCTTCTTAACGAAGTTGACCAGGGTCACGTCCGCGAGGTGACGATCGCCGGCAATGAGATTACCGGGCATTTCACCGACAATCGGGCCTTCGCCACCTATTCGCCAAATGATCCGTCGCTGGTCCAAAGTCTCTACAAAAAGAATGTTTCGATCACCGCCAAGCCGCCGATGGAAAACACCAATTGGCTGATGACGCTGCTCGTCAATGGGTTGCCCCTCATTGCGATCATCGGCGTTTGGATCTTTTTGTCCCGGCGAATGCAGGGTGGCGCTGGTACGGCCATGGGGTTGGGCAAGTCCAAGGCAAAGCTCCTGACCGAGGCGCATGGGCGGGTGACATTCGAGGATGTCGCCGGCGTCGATGAGGCCAAGGAAGATCTCCAGGAGATTGTCGAGTTCCTGCGTGATCCGCAGCGCTTCCAAAAGCTTGGCGGGCGGATTCCGCGCGGTGTCTTGCTCGTTGGGCCGCCCGGCACCGGCAAGACCTTGCTGGCGCGCGCCATCGCCGGCGAAGCCAACGTGCCCTTCTTCACGATTTCCGGCTCGGATTTCGTCGAAATGTTCGTAGGCGTCGGCGCCAGCCGTGTCCGCGACATGTTCGAGCAGGCCAAGAAGAATTCGCCTTGCATCATCTTCATCGACGAGATCGATGCCGTTGGCAGGCGCCGTGGTGCCGGGCTCGGCGGCGGCAATGACGAGCGTGAGCAGACCTTGAACCAGCTCCTTGTCGAAATGGACGGATTCGAAGCCAATGTGAGCATCATACTGATCGCGGCGACCAACCGCCCTGATGTGCTTGATCCAGCGCTTATGCGCCCGGGCCGCTTCGATCGCCAGATTGTCGTGTCGAACCCCGACATCGTCGGCCGCGAGCGTATTCTCAAGGTACATGTCCGCAAGGTTCCGCTCGCACCGGACGTCGAGTTGAAGACGGTGGCGCGCGGCACGCCGGGTTTTTCCGGTGCCGACCTGATGAATCTCGTCAACGAGGCGGCGTTGCTTGCGGCAAGGCGCGGCAAGCGGGTCGTCACCATGTCCGAGTTCGAGGATTCGAAAGACAAGATCATGATGGGCGCAGAGCGGCGCACCATGGTTATGACCGAACAGGAGAAGATGCTGACCGCCTATCATGAGGGCGGCCACGCGATCGTCGCGCTCAATGTCGTTGCGACCGATCCGGTGCATAAGGCGACGATCATCCCTCGCGGCAGGGCGCTGGGCATGGTCATGCAGCTTCCTGAACGCGACAAGCTTTCGATGAGCTACGAGCAGATGACCTCGCGGCTTGCCATCTGCATGGGCGGCCGGGTTTCGGAAGAGATCGTCTTC
>DATBPZ010000012.1:0-25489 GCA_036561105.1 Methylocella sp.
TAGTCATCCAACACCGCAGGGAACAGCGTGCTCTGCCCGCGATCCGCCCCCTCAACAAAGCGCTTCATCCGATCCCCCGCAAATCGTGTGGGAAGCATATCGCGCGAATCACATCAAACGGAGCATTTTCACACAGCCTGGGTCAAAAGCGGCCATCCCGGTTGCATCAAACCGCGCAAAAGACCAAATTCCCGCGCGATCCGACTCGCGCAAGGCCCGCCAGAGGTACGAGGCCTTGCACCGTTTTTTCTCCCCAATCGTACCAAAACGTTTCACGTGAAACGTTTTGGTACGATTGAAAGCCAGTTTCGGACAAACTCGCCCGGCGTTCTCAAGGGGTCAAACGACAGCCCATGTCGCCGTTGCGGCGCCATCATGAATGTTCAAATGACTTCGTGCGCCAGCGCTCGATTTCCGCCAGTTCTGCTTCCGGCCGATCGACGACAACACGGCATTGGCCGAGATAGATCGCTCCCGCCTCCCCGTCGATCGAAAGCCAATCGCCCTCCTTGATTGCGGCGCCCCCAAGTTGCGCGCACTGGCTCGCGGCATCCACCGTGAGCGCCGCGCAACCAACGATACATGGCTTGCCCATCTGGCGCGCGACCAGCGCGGCATGCGCGGTACGCCCGCCAATCGCGGTCACGATCCCCGCTGAGACAGCAAAGCCCGCGACATCGGCCGTGTTGGTATCGGGCCGCACCAGGATGACCGGGTCGCCACTTGCGGCCAGACGTTCGGCACTTCCCGACTCAAAGGCGGCGCGTCCGACCGCAATTCCTGCCGACGCACCCGTGCCGCGCGCGGCGGGCTCAGGTGCATCGACCAGGCGTTTGCGCGCGAGCGCATTGAAGTCCAATCCATGGAGCCGCCGTAAGCCTTGCGCTGGGGTGATCAATCCCTCCCGGACAAAGGCAATGGCAAATCGCAACGCGGCCTGTGGGGTCCGCTTTGCCGCGCGGGTCTGCAAGATCCACAATTTCCCTTCCTCAATCGTGAACTCGACGTCCTGCACGTCGCCGAACTCTTGTTCGAGTTGCACAAGCGTTTTGCGCAATTGCGTGGCTGCCGCGGGAGCCGAGCGGACAATCGCTTCTTCGATTTCGGGAGTATGGCTTCCGGATACGACGTCTTCGCCTTGAGACCCAAACAAAACATCGACGACCGGCTCCGCCGCGCCGGTCGAAGGGTCGCGCGAAAACGCCACACCCGCCCCCGACGAAAGGCCGCGATTGCCGAATACCATCGCCTGGACCGTCACGGCGGTGCCATGCAAATCCTCAAGATGCTCATGCTGGCGATAAATGCGGGCGCGTTCGCTCGTCCATGAGCGATACACCGCTTGCGCCGCGGCATTGAGCTGTTCCATCGGATCTTCGGACAAGACGCAATCCTCATCCTCAATGATCTGTTGGTAGGAACCCGCGAGACGTTCAATCGCTTCGCCGTCAAGCGCCTGTTCGCTGCCGGCGCCTTCGGTGGCGAGCATTCCCGCAAGCCGCTCTGCAAATTGCGCTTGTGGGATGCCGAGGACCACGCTCGCATAGCTTTCGAGAAACCTGCGACGGCAATCCCAGGCAAACCGTGGATGCCCGGTCATGCGCACGAGTCCGTGAACTGCCGCCGGCGTGCAGCCAATGTTGAGCACCGTCTCCAACATTCCGGGCATCGATCGTGCAGCGCCAGAACGCACGGACACTAGCAACGGGCGGCGGTGGTCGCCGAACACCGTGCCGGTGGCACTTTCAAGAAATTTTATTCCTTCATGCAGGCCATCGATCAGCTTATGCCCGGCATGCGCATCCCCTTCGACGATCGCGGCACATAAGCTGACCGGAAGCACGAACGCGGGCGGCACGGGAAGACCGAGAGCCGCCATGCGCGCCAGATTTGCCGCCTTGGCGCCGATAGTTTCCGCCGAATGCCGCTTGGCCGATCCGTCCCCAATATGCACGATCTGCATCGCAGTCTGCTCCCATATTATGCGGACAGATCGGCGAGCACGTGATCGCGCAGCAGATGTCCAAATCCGGCCAGCCTGTCGGTCGCCCGTTCGAGGGCGCGTGCCAGCTCGAGAACGGACAGCGACGTTTTCAGATCAAAGTTGCCGCGCAGGACCACTGCCGTGATCGCACGTTCGGCCGCGTCGGCATTGTGTTCGGCTTCAAAGAGCCTGCCGGCCGCCGCGAGGGCGTCTTCGGAATCGATGCGGTGCCCGTCTGGGACGTCGGCGGCCGCGGCAACCCCCGCCGCAGCCGCCTCCGCACCGAGGATCGCGACGGCGCAAAGTCCGGCGAGCGGTTCGAGCAACTCCGTAGCAATCTCGTCCGGGGCAAGCGATGCAATGAAGGCCGCCTGCTCGAGTTCGTCGATCACCTCTTCGATGCGATTGATGAGACGCTCGATGGCGGGGCCAGCCTCGAAGCGGGCGATCTCGCTGCGCGCATCGAGTGCGATCTTGTCTGCCTTCTCTTCTATGCGGCGTGCCTGGACCGCCAACGCCGCGCGGTCGAATGGCCTTTGCGCCCGCTGTTCGGCGATGAAGCGGGCAATCCCAACGGCGATCTCGCGTGCCAAGCCGGCTTGGCGCACGGCGATTGCCAAGAGCGCGGCATCGACACGCTGCATATGCCGGACAAGATCCGCCTCGATGCGATCGCGGGCCTGCCGGACCGAACCTCCTGCGAGCAGGCATTCCGCAGAAACGCGCAAGACAGTTTTGAGAAAGTCCACCGCCGCGTCACGCCCGAGCGCATGGTCGAGCCGCTCGCCAAACCCTATCCGGGCCGGTGTCGCGTGATGCACGGCCGAGGCGACAAGTTCGCTCCCGCCGAGTTCCAAGAAACCTCGGTGACCGAACCGATTGCGCGCTGCCCAATCCAGCACACGCACCGAGTCGGCCTTGGGCAACCATGCGCGCAGGACTTTGCGAGCCTTGTTCCAGTCGATCAGGAAGACAAGCGATGCGCCGATCGCTTCAAGAAAGCTCTCGCGGCGCTTGCTCCCTTCGATCGGATAGCGGCCCGTGACGAGATAGAACACCTCACTGTCAAGACCATCCGCGCTTTTGCGATCTAGCCCGCTCCATTGAACAGGAAAATTCTGAAAGAGCCCGGTAAAAAATTTGGCGCGTGCCAGATGCACGTCGGTGTAGGTGACGGTCATCGCATCGGCCTCCACGCCAATCACGACCACATGCGCGTCGGTCTCGCCGATGTCATTCTGAATCATGAGCCGCGCGCCAGACCGCGATGCCGTGGTCGCAAGCCCACGATGACCAAATTTCAGCTTTCGTGTCGACTCAAGCCCTCGCATGAAGGCTTCGACCGCTGGCTTGTCCTCCGTCTGTAATCCGTAGGCGTGTGCCCCCGCAATCACCTCTTCCGCATGGAGGGCTGCGAGCAGATTTAAAGCTTTATGCAGATCCATGACCAGGCGATGCAAGCCATCGTCACCGCCTTCGGAAATCTTGGTGATCTTTGCGATCAGCGCGAGTTCGACCGTATCGGTTGGTTCGGACCAGCCGGCCGCTTTGATGTGAGAAAGACGTTCGAGAAACGCGTCCCCCTTCGCCGTATCACCAGCTTTAACGGCCCGGACCATCGTCGCGACATCATCGAAAATCGCACTTCCCAATTTGCCGAGCCCAGGTGCTACGATCCGTGCTCCCGCGACCAGGCTCGCGTGATTGACCAGGCCTTCCAGCGGCATGGGATCAATACCTGCGGCATAGCACTCGTCCGTCAAGTCGAACCGCACGCCGCTTGGATCGCGCGCATGGCGTTCCGCGGTTTGAACAACACTTAGGCGGGCTTTCACCCGGTCGTTGGCAGCCAAACCCTCGGCGATGAGGGAGGGCAGTAAAACATCGGTCTGTCCAAGCCGTTCGATGATTTCCGATTTCATGGGGCACCCGTGTGTTGAGCACGGTTAAAGCACGGTTTTGCTTCGCCAATGTTGCGTTAGATCATTCATAAAAGTGTCGCAAAAATCAGGAAGGGGGACGATCCGCAGTATCTTCCTGAAGGATCTCGTTCGCGCCGCGTACTGTCTTTAAACCGTCACACAATGGCTTTCAGCGAATCTGATAAATTCCGCGAGCGAACCGTTTCTCCGTTCGCGCGGCCAAATAAGACCGATCGTCCGCGAAATGTTCAAATCCTTGACTGGCACTTGCTTTACGGACGCAACCTCGAAATGGCCAGGAACAACGGCGACGCCGATTCCGGCCGCAACGAGCGCGAGCGCCCTGTAAACATTGTCGGTCTGAGACACGACTTTTATCTTAATATCCCGGGAAGCAAGTGCCTTCATCAGATCCTGTAAATTCACGCCGCGTGTCGGCAAAATAAAAGGCTCGTCGGCAAGATCGCCGAGATGCACGGTGTGTTGGTTGGCGAAGCGGTGATCCACTCGAACGGCCAGCATATAGGGCATTTTATAGAGAGCCCGGTTCGCGAATTCCGGTTCGTCACCTCTGATCATTGTCAGAATCGTGTCGATCTCCTGTCCGGCGAGAAGTCCAGTCAAATGCTCACACTCATCATCGACGACCTTAGTCGCCACATGCGGGTTGGCCCGTTTGAAAGAGCTCAAGAGATTGGAAACGACGCCATCGAAAAGCAAAAGCGAGCGCAGCACGCCAATTCTAAGGTGCTTTGGTTCGGAAATGGACTTCAGATCGGCTGTAACGGTATCGTATCTCTGCAAAATGTCCTTGCCAGCTTCGAGCAAGCGCTTGCCCGCAGGCGTGAGCCCTAATGGGGACAGCCGCCGGTCGAGCAATTTGACATCGAGTTCCGCTTCTATCTTCGCGATGCTCGTCGAGATCGCCGACTGAGAGACGGCCACGTTTTGCGCGCCTTTCGTGAAACTTCCGGCCTCGACGACGGCAATGAAATGGCGAATCTGATTAAGGTCCATAAGTATAAGCTTATTTATTAGCTCTGACTTGAGCAAGATGAACGATCTATTCGCCCGATCAATATTTGTTGACCTTTAAAAAAACATGGATTCCCAAAGCTTCCCCCGCCAGACTCTGTCTGGCGAGGGAAGCCACACTTATGCTTTTAACGAGGCATTCCTGGCATAGTTTTGCTCCCCGGACATAAGTTCCCAAGGATTGGCGCCGGACGAATGGAGCGAGCTTGAGTTGAGCTTATTTCAACAGCAAAGGTGGCTCCTTGGAAGAAATCCAAGGCCGAAGCCTGACGGAGCCGAAGGAGAGGCTAAGAGACGGCTCCGCCAAGCGCCGATCATTTGGTCGGTTCGAGACCGAGCACGTCTTCGTAGCCTTTGCAAAGCTCGCCGATACGGCCAAGGATCTGCAGCGAGACGCCGAAAATCGCTAGTGTGAACCAGCCAAAGAACACAAACATCCAGTGCAGTGGAGCAACGAACAGTTCCTCCATGAACCAGAAGGTGTGGCCCCATTCATTGAGCCCGACGTTCGGGAAAATCATGAACGGGCCGACGAACAGAAGAACGTAAGCAACCGACCAGCCCTTGAGCGCGAAGGTCGGGAGCCGGGTCCTCGCATACATGAAGCCTGTAACACCCATGACGATATACATCGGATAGCTCATATAGAACTCGATGATATGGCTCGGGGTGAAGTCGGTGTCACGGATGACGGTCATATGCCAGGTGCCGTCCTGCTCGGTGAAGTAGCTGGCGCCCCAGTAGATCGCGACGCCATACACAAGAACCAAGCTAATCAGGGTGAAGATACGTTGCATTTCGACGCGCGGCGGGACGCTTGCGATGTCCCTGTCGCGGGTCTTCCACAAATAGCCGATGATGGCGAGGAAGGAGATCAATTCGACCGGTTCCTCGATGTAGAGGATGGTCATCCAGTAGGTGGTGAACTCGGGTGCGAAAGAATCGAGTCCCGCGTACCAGCCAAACACCTGCTCGTAGATACGCACGCCAACATAAAAGGTGCAGATCCCGAGCGTGCCGATAATCGCTATTCTTCCGTCGAGAAGCGGCGCCTCGGCGACGGCCGCAGCCTCGCCGGTCCGCGCAGTTCCAGTTACTAAGCTCATGTCATTGCCTCTTTCTCAGAGTATCCGCTCGCCAACAGGAGGCATGGCATTTTGCCTTGTGCTCCCTCGGTTCGCGCGGTTTGAAAGAGTTATGCAAGACAAGAGCAGTAGGGAAATTGATTGATTCGATTGATAAATCGATGGAAGTGATAACAGATGCGCGAGGCTGGTTCGCGGCTCCCGATTTTCACGCAACTGTGATTGCTTGCTGCCGCCGGGAAGGACGCCAACCATAGAAGTACAAACGCAGAATTGATGGATGTTCCCTTTTTCACGTCGTCCAGCGCCAGTCGCGAACCTCCGGCATGTCGTCGCCATGCTCGCTGATATAGAGCTTGTGCCGCTCCATCGTTGCCCAATACCGGGCCTCCGCCATCGCCACCTGTTCGCTGAGCCTTGGTATGCGCCGGATCGCATCCAGCGCGAGCTGATAACGATCAAGATTGTTTAAGACGACCATATCGAAGGGAGTCGTGGTGGTTCCCTCTTCCTTGTAGCCGCGCACATGAATATTGTCATGATTGCGCCGCCGGTAGGTCAGCTTGTGAATCATCGCCGGGTAGCCATGGTAAGCGAAGATCACAGGCTTGCCGGTTGTGAACAGCTCGTCAAAATCCCGGTCTTCCAAACCATGCGGGTGCTCGGATTGAGGCTGCAAGACCATCAGATCCACGACATTGACGACCCGGACGCGGATGTCTGGCACATAGCTGCGCAAAAGCGTGACGGCGGCCAGCGTCTCGAGGGTAGGAACATCGCCAGCGCAGGCCATGACGACGTCGGGATCACCGTCATCGTTGCTGGCCCAGCGCCAAGCGCCCGCCCCGACCGTGCAGTGCTGAACGGCCGACTCGATGTCGAGCCACTGCCATGCCGGTTGCTTGCCCGCAACAATCAAATTGACGTAGTTGCGGCTGCGAAAACAGTGATCGGCGACCGACAACAGGCAATTGGCGTCGGGCGGCAGATAGATGCGCACGACATCGGATTTCTTATTCGCGATATGATCGATGAAGCCGGGATCCTGATGGGAAAAGCCGTTGTGATCTTGCCGCCAGACATGCGAGGTGAGCAAATAATTCAACGACGCGATCGGCTTGCGCCATGGAATTTTGCGGGTTGTCTTCAACCATTTCGCGTGCTGATTGAACATGGAGTCGATGATGTGGATGAAAGCTTCGTAACAGGAAAAGAGACCATGGCGGCCGGTGAGAAGATAGCCTTCGAGCCAGCCCTCGCAGAGATGCTCGCTCAAAACCTCCATGACGCGACCTTTGACGCTGAGATTGATGTCGACCGCTTCGACCGCGGCCATCCATTCCTTGCCCGAGACTTCAAAGACGGCGCTCAAGCGGTTCGACGCGGTCTCGTCCGGCCCGAACAACCGGAAATTCTTTTTGTCGAGATTGAGTTTCATCACGTCGCGTAAATAGCTTCCGAGAACCCGCGTCGTCTCTACTTCAATACAGCCGGGCTGCGGCACCGCCACAGCATAATCGCGGAAGTGAGGCATCGAGAGCGGCTGCAGCAACTCGCCGCCATTGGCGTGCGGGTTCGAACCCATGCGGCGATGGCCCGTCGGTGCGAGCGCCGCAATGTCCTCACGCAATGTGCCATGCGCGTCGAAGAGTTCACGCGGCCGGTAGCTCAACATCCAATCTTCGAGTTGCCTGATGTGCTCCGGGTTCGTAAACTTGGCGATGGGAACTTGATGCGCACGCCATGTTCCCTCGACGGGGTCGCCGTCGACGAACTTCGGTCCGGTCCAACCCTTGGGAGTGCGGAACACAATCATCGGCCAGCGCGGGCGCCCGATGCTTTCGCTATCTGGATCTAACCGTGCCTTACTCTGAATTTCGTGGATCCGCGCAAGGATACGATCGAGCGTGCCGGCGAGAGACTGATGCACGGCCATCGGATCGTCGCCCTCGACGAAATGGGGATCATAACCGTAGCCTCGCATGAGTTCCGTCAATTCCTGCCGGCTGATGCGGGCCAGCACGGTGGGATTGGCGATCTTGAACCCGTTGAGATGAAGGATCGGAAGGACAGCGCCATCGCGTGCGGGGTTCAAAAATTTGTTGGAGTGCCAGCTGGTGGCCAGTGCCCCGGTTTCCGCCTCGCCATCGCCGATAACACAGGCAACGATCAGATCTGGATTGTCGAAAGCCGCGCCATAGGCATGCGCCAAGGAATAACCGAGCTCACCGCCTTCATGGATGGAGCCGGGTGTTTCCGGCGATACATGGCTTGGAACCCCATAGGGCCAGGAGAACTGCCGGAAGAGCCGCTGCAAACCGTTGCGGCTGCGCTCGATGGCTGGATAGAATTCCGTGTAGGTTCCTTCCAGATATGTCTGCGCCACGATCGCCGGGCCGCCGTGACCGGGACCGATGACGTAAATCATGTTCAAATCGTTGTCTTTGATCAGCCGGTTGAGATGCACATAAAGAAAATTCAAGCCCGGCGTGGTGCCCCAATGCCCCAGCAACCGGGGTTTGATGTGTTCACGCCTGAGTGGGGATTCGAGCAGCGGATTGTCCTGCAGATAGATTTGCCCGACCGAGATGTAATTTGCCGCGCGCCAATAGGCGTGCATTTTCTCGAGGAGTTCAGGTGACAGGGATTCTGGCATGGGGCCCTCCAGCTTGTTCTCAGCGACCAATTTTTCGTGCGATTCCCGGCCGCCAAGACCGCCAAATGACCATAACCGAGACTTGTTGGATTTGCTTCGCGATACCCAAACGTTTCGAAGAAACGTTGGGCTCGATTGCTGACACCTTTTTGACCAAAACTTATTGCGCTATCTCAGCTAAAGCGGTGCCGAACTCTCGTGCCGCCCCCGCGTTATAGGCACAACCAGCTCAATGGGAGCCGCCCAGGTTACCGCCACAATGCTCCCGCCATAGTTCACCTGCATCGATACAAAAGCCAAACGCTATCGCCCGTCTTGCGCAAAGATGTTTATTCCAATGGCTGCCGGATCGCTCGGCTGTATAGGAGGGTCACTATGGCGCAATCGTCCGTCATGTCTTCGTCGATTCTGCCGCTGACCCAATCGAGCACACTCAGCTCCCGGCTTTTCAAAACCCGCCGGCTTTCCCTGGATCTGGTAGAGCCTTTGACTGCCGAGGACATGACCGTCCAGGCCATGGATGACGCCAGCCCGGCAAAGTGGCACCTCGCCCACACCACTTGGTTCTTCGAGACCTTCGTGCTTTCGAGGCACCTTGAGGGCTATGAGATTTTCGATCCGGCCTTCAATTATTGCTTCAACTCCTATTATGAAACGCACGGTCCGCGCCAGCCGCGGCCGCAACGCGGGCTTCTCACACGGCCAAGCTGCGAGCGCATTTTCGCCTATCGCGCTCATGTCGACGCCGGACTTGAGACTCTCATCGAACGCGGGATTGAAGCCGGGTCGGAACTGGCACGTCTTCTCGAACTCGGCATCAATCATGAGCAGCAGCATCAGGAGTTGCTCCTCACAGATATTCTTGCCCTTTTTGCCGCAAATCCGTTGCGGCCGGCTTATCTTGCTCCGCGCCCACGCGAGGATTGCGGCGATCCAGAGCCGTTGCGCTGGATTGGCGTGACGGGCGGCATCCATCAGATCGGCCATGGCGGCGAAGGTTTTGCCTGGGATAATGAAGCGCCGCGCCATGGCGAGCTGTTCCATCCCTACCGTCTCGCCGACCGTCTCGTAACCACCGCCGAATGGCTCGCCTTCATTGAGGACGGCGGCTATCGCACGGCTTCCCTCTGGCTTGCCGACGGATGGACTATGATTCATCGGGAAGGCTGGCAGGCGCCCCTTTATTGGGAGGAGCGCGACGGGGAATGGCTGGCGATGTCGCTCGAAGGCGTGCGTCCCCTCGATCGTGCCGCGCCCGTCGCGCATATCAGTTACTACGAGGCGGATGCTTTTGCCCGCTGGGCAGGCCACCGGCTGCCCACCGAGTTCGAGTGGGAACTGGCCGCGCGGGGCTTGCCCATGACAGGCAACACGCTCGCTTCAAATGCGCTGCGGCCGTTGCCAGCTCCCGCAAGCAACGACACGCGGCCCAGGCAAATGTTCGGCGACGTTTGGGAATGGACGGGGAGTGCCTATCTGCCCTACCCCGGCTATCAGCCACCTTTGGGGGCGCTGGGCGAATACAATGGCAAGTTCATGGTCGGTCAGCATGTCCTTCGCGGCGGCTCCTGCGCGACGCCGGAAGGGCATGTGCGTGCCACCTATCGAAACTTTTTTTATCCTCACCAGCGCTGGCAATTCATGGGACTGCGCCTTGCCTCGGAGATCGCATGATGTGGATGGACACCAAAGCCCGGCTTCTGCCCGACATCATCCCTGGCCCGGATCAAGACTTCGCGGCGAGGGTGATCGAGGGACTGTCGCTTCCCCGCAAGAGTCTACCATGCCGCTTTTTCTATGATGCGCGCGGCAGCGAATTGTTCGAGCAAATTACGGGGCTCCGAGAATATTATCCAACACGGACAGAGATCGCGATCCTTGAATCCCATGCGGCGGAGATGGCTGGAGGCGCCGTTGCAAATACCGTCCTCGTCGAATTCGGATCTGGCTCAAGCCGCAAGACGGAAATCCTGCTCAAGACTCTCCGTGATCTTACCGCCTATGTCCCGGTCGATGTGTCGGAAAGCGCGCTTGAGGATGCAAGGCAGCGGCTTTTGGAGCGCTTTCCAAATCTCGCCATACGCCCCATCGTTGGTGACTTTTCGCGGCCGCTCGCTTTTCCGGAGAACTTCGCCGGCGCGGAAAAACTCGGGTTCTTTCCCGGCTCGACGATCGGCAATTTTCCGCCTCCCGCCGCAAGCGCGCTGCTTGCCGCGATGCGGGAATTGCTGTCACCGGACGGGCGGCTGATCATTGGCGTGGATTTGAAAAAAGACGCCCGTGCGCTCGTGGAAGCCTACAACGACGCGAAGGGCGTGACTGCGGACTTTAATCTCAATCTTTTGGTGCGGATCAATCGCGAGCTGGAAGGCTCATTCGATCTCGCATGCTTCCGCCATGAAGCGATTTACAATCCCCGCGAGGGGCGGATCGAGATGCACCTTGTCAGCTGCAAAGATCAAGCGGCAAGCGTGCGGGGCCACTCGTTTTGGTTTCACGCCAGTGAAACCATCCACACCGAGAACTCTTACAAATATACGATCGGCCAATTTCAACAACTCGCCCGCACGGCGAGCTGGCACCCCGGCCGCGTTTGGACCGACGCAGGAAAGCTATTCAGCGTGCATGAATTGGTTGCCGGTTGAAACGTTGCTTCCTGTTCACGAAACTATTGAACCCGCGGTTGCCCGGCGGCTTCAAAGCTTTCTTGGCAACAAGCACTTCCGGCGGCCAGATATCCGTCCACCATTCGGTCGGCGGTGAATTTTTCGAGATGTTGTGTCAGAGCGCCCTTGTCGATATCCGGTGCGCTTTTTAGCACAAACGACATGGCCTCAGTCAGCGCCGCGATATCGTCCACTGGTACAAGAGTGCCAAAGCGTCCGTGCGCCAAGACTTCGCGAGGTCCGGAGGGGCAATCGGTACTGACAATTGGAACGCCCGCAAGCAACGCCTCGATCAGCACCAGCGCTTGTCCTTCGCAGCGTGACGGAAGAACGAAGAGGTCGCTTTTGGCAAACCAGGCGATGGATCTGCGACAGTTCCGGGCAGCAATACATCTGCGCCACGCCGAGCTGACGTGCAAGCGCCAACAGAGCCTCGTGCTCCTCGCCTTCCCCCAAAATCACCAGCCGCACCGGCATGGCCCGGCGCAATTCGGCAAAGGCGCGCAGTAAAGTATCCTGCGCTTTCTGCTGTGTCAGCCGGCCGCACGTCACGATGACTGGAACCGTCCTCTGCAGCAGCCATGCTTCCTCGACCTGTTGTTGCGCCTTGGACGCAAGCCCCGGATAGTCGAGACCATTGTAAATGACTTGGACGGGTGGCCCGAACGGCGACAGCAGCCGGCGTGCGGTTTGCGCCGCGCCCTCCGAAACGGCAACAACCCGTGGAGTCAGGCGATAAAGCACGGCCACCAAACAAATCAGCAGCCCGCGGCGTAAGCGGTGTCGTCGGTTGTGATGAATCGCGGCATAAGCAATGAGATCGATCTGAATACACGGCACGATTCTGCGGTAGCCGGTCAACAGACCGCCAGCTATCACCAAAAGCGAGGGTTTTTCCAGATGAGGGAAAATAATTGCAGGCTGTTTCTGCAGCAGATATCGCACGAGGGAAGCTATGACTTGGGTTGTGTTGGGTCTCCGCCCAGCTGACAAGTCGATCCTCGTGACCTTTGGCGACATGTCTTTGAGATGGAACGCCGCTGCTTGCCACGTCAGCAAGTCGACAAAATAACCCCTATCAGCAAGACCATTGGCGAGGACGACCGCGGCTTTTTCTGCGCCGCCGCTGCCCAAATGGGCGATGACGATCCCGATCCGCGGTGCTGGCGACGCGGCCGCGTCCGGCTCCGAAAGCGATTTCAAAGAGATAGACGGCATCTGGACTTCCTTGACCAGATTTCGCAGTTTGCGGGCGCGCAATGCCAGGACCTCTTTCGCTCACCGGGTCGTTACGGTCTGTCTAGCGCATGATGGTAAAAAGGTGCAGAGTTAAGAGATCGCGGGAGAAAACAACGTGATAAGACCTTGAACGATCGCATTTGACGGGATCAGGGTCTATTTACGCAGATTCTCACGAATCAAGGCGGGCCATATGAAGCGGACGGTATTTCTTATTGTATTTTCTGTCGCTCTCGCCGGAGCGGCACCGCTTCAGGCGGACCCTTCCGCGGGTAATCCCAAACCGGCCAAGCCAGCGGCGACCGTTGCCAAACCGGCGGCTGCGCCGGTCAAGGCGCCGCCTCCCTTTGTTCCGATGGACCCTCTGGCCGCTATCCAAAGGGCCAATGCCTATTTCAATTCCGCCACGACGATGAGCGGCGATTTCGTTCAAATCGGTCCGGACGGCAGACGCTCGGAAGGCAAGATCTTCGTCCAAAGGCCCGGCAGGTTGCGCTTTGAATATGCGGCACCTTCGACGCTCGAGATCGTTGCCGACGGCCTTTCGGTGGCGGTGCACGACCGCAAGACCGCGACGAAGGACATTTACTTTATCAGTCAGACGCCGCTGAAATTTCTGCTCAAGGACCAAGTCGATCTCAGCCGCGACGTCAAGGTCATCGATGTGAAGAGCGAGCCCGAAGCGGTCACCATTCTCGTCGAGGACAAAGCGACATTCGGCGGAACGTCGCAAATCAAGCTGCTTTTCGATCCGGCGAAATTTACCCTCAAACAGTGGCAGGTCATCGATCCGCAAGGGTATGAGACGCTAGTCTCGCTCTTCAATATCGATCTGACCAAAAAGCCGGATCCAAATCTGTTCCAGATCACCCAGGAAAGACTCTTGAACACAAATAATTGAGAAAGACGGCGGAAAGACCCACCGGGCATTCGCTTGCACTCTGAAATCAAATATTTTTCAATCATTTGGAAGATTTTGAGGGGCCAAAACATTCATTCTGGGCCAAATTTCCCGGCGGCCGGGGCAGCGGGACGGGTTGAAACACGGCGGGGACAGTTTATGTTGTGCGGATGTGAGCGAAGCAGATTGTCAGGCGTACCCCCCCGTTCCGCCTGGATCTAAAAGTTACCGGACCCCTCCCGGTGATGTCTCGCTCCTAAGGGCGTCTGGCCATTGGCCGGGCGCCCTTTTTTTCGCGGAACGTGGTTCTGGGTCCGCGAATCTCCGTACATAAATAGCTGTGGGGCTTTGCCCGCCGCGCTTGCGGCAGGGGTCATTGCGTGATCAATCGGGCGCGCTGGTTTCAACGGAGTCGTGCGTGCGCCTCACCCTCGCTACCTGGAATATTAATTCTGTCCGTTTGAGAATCGATCTTGTCGCCCGCTTCTTGAGCGAAGCCGCGCCCGACGTTCTTTGCCTTCAGGAGACGAAATGCAGGGACAGCGAATTTCCACTGACCGCGTTCCATAAGCTTGGCTATCCGTATGTCGCCATCAATGGCCAGAAGGGCTATCACGGCGTTGCGGTCGCCTCAAAAATTCCGTTTCAGCTTATCGACCGGCGTTCCTTTTGTGAAAAAGGCGATGCGCGCCATATCGCCATAGCTTTGGCTCCTCCGGGCGTAGGCGGCCAATTGATTGCCCTGCATAATTTCTATGTGCCAGCCGGGGGAGATGAGCCCGATCCCTCGATCAATCCGAAGTTCGCCCATAAGCTCCAGTTTCTGGACGAAATGGCGGCATGGACGGGCGCCTGCAAGGTTGCGGCGAGCAACTCCGTCATGGTGGGCGATTTCAATATTGCACCGCTCGAAACTGACGTGTGGAATCACAAGGCTCTGCTAAAGGTCGTGAGCCATACGCCTGTGGAAGTCGATAAGCTTAATTTTCTACGTGAAGCGGGACCGTGGGTTGACGCGATCCGTCATTTCGTAGCGCCCGAGGAACGCCTCTATAGCTGGTGGAGCTATCGCGCGCGGGATTGGGAAAAATCGGACCGGGGCCGCAGGCTCGACCATATCTGGGTCAGCGAAAGCCTCAAGCCCTGCCTGGAAGGTGCGCGCATTCTTCGGGATAGCCGAAACTGGGAACGGCCATCCGATCACGTCCCGGTACTGGTCGATTTTCGTCTTTTGACGTGAGAGTGGCGCCGCTTCAGCGGCGCCAGGGGCGATGATATCAGTAGTGATGGTAGTGATGATACCCGTGACGATGGTAGCGGTACCGGTGATGGTAATACGCCGAACGGTGGGCGTAGCCCGGGTTGATGCCGAGCGCGCCATTTACACCGCCGACAGCACCCCCCACGGCGCCCCCGACAACCCCGCCAACAGGGCCAGCGGCGTAGCTGCCTTCCGCCGCGCCGCGCTCCATTCCGCCAAAAATGCCCTGAGCATGAGCGGCGACTGGCGCGGCGAGCAGGGCCGCGACCACGGCGATTCCAAATTTCGTCCTCATCCTTATGTCTCCATCTTGTCCGCGACTTGCGGCTAACCACGACCTTGCCGGGAAGTTCCCTCGCTTAGCCCTCCCTGGCGGATCAAAGCGCAGCGGAAGGTGCGGCTTGCTAAGTTTCCCTGCCGGTGATAGGCGCCCCCCATGAGCATTCGATTTCATAAGGGCGACCTCCCGGACGATGCCGATTTCGGCGATTGCGTCGCGATCGACACCGAAACCCAGGGCCTCGTGCTGCATCGCGACCGGCTGTGCGTGGTCCAATTGTCGCGCGGCGATGGGTCCGCCGACGTCGTTCAAATCGCGGCGGGGCAGAGGCGGGCAAAAAATATCGAACGGCTTCTGGCCGACCCAAACGTCACCAAACTGTTCCATTACGCGCGCTTCGATGCCGCGGTTCTGTTCAAGACCTTCGGCGTCATGGCGGCGCCCATTTACTGCACGAAAATCGCCTCCAAGCTCGTGCGAACCTACACCGACCGGCATGGCTTGAAGGATTTGACCCGAGAACTGCTCGGGGTGGACTTATCAAAGCAGCAGCAATGTTCCGATTGGGGCGGCGATGCGCTATCGGAGGCGCAGCTCTCCTATGCGGCGTCCGACGTGTTGTATTTGCATGCTTTGCGTCTGCGCCTCGACGTCATGCTGCAGCGCGAAAATCGCGCCGGCATTGCCAAGGCTTGTTTCGATTTCCTTCCGGAACGGGCACGCCTCGACCTCATGGGGTGGGCGGATTCTGATATATTCTCGCATGAATAGCCATGCTTTGGCTTATACCTGCCATGACTTTGCCTTGCTTGCTTGCTGTTTGAACAAACGCGGCACGGCGAGCCGCGGACGCCCTCTCGAGGCAGCCTCGCCAAATTATTAAGATTTTTGAAGGATTTCTAAACCTGCGTTTCATGGCCGATCGTGGCTTAAGGTATTGACCGCAGTTGGAGCTCGATAGTTTGTCTCAGTACGAAGCCCTGCGAACAAGAAAGCTGTCAGATGTTCCTGGCGGACGGATGATTCCCCTGAGCAGCTCGGGGCAGCTTGCAGCGGCCAAACCAGGCCGGGCAGATAACCGTGCCGCTCACGAGGCAATCGCCAGCGGTGAGCCCGGCTCACCCGACAGTCGGAGCTTCGGCGCGGTGGGATTTGACATGAGCCCGTCGCGTTCGCGGGGCGGCTTCAAGGCGGCCAGCCGGCATACGGCACGCGTGCGCTGGTTTCGCCGCGTCGCAATCACCGGATCGCTCCTTGCGGTCGTGCTCATTCCGGCGGCCGTCCTGCTCAACCCCTTGCGGCGCCTGCCGGTTGATATTTCGATCGGTAAGGTTGGCGTCGACGGCACCAAAATCACCGTCGAGTCGCCGAAAATCACCGGTGTCCAGAAGAATGGCCATCCCTTCGAAATCAGGGCGCGATCCGGAATCCAGGACATCGCGGTGCCGAACATCACCGAACTTCTCGACATTGATTCCAAGATTGGCACGGCGGACGCCTCGACGACATGGGTGCGTGCCGCGCGGGGCGTCTATGACAACCTGCACGACAAAATGACGCTGGAAGGCGACGTTCAAATCAAAAATAGCTCCGGGTACGACATCCGGTTGAAGTCGGCGCGGATCGATTTCAAGACCGGCGGTCTCGTTTCCGACGGCCCGGTCAAGGTCAATCTGGCCGGGGGAACCGTCGCCGCACAGCAGCTGGACGTTAGCGACAATGGCCACAAGGTCTCGTTCGGCGGCGATGTCAATTCGGTCATTGATTCGGGGGCGGACGAGCCTGTGCCAGACAATGACTCAACGGGCTCCCTGAGGTGAGCAGCCGCGGGTATTGCTGTCTGCTCGCTCTCGCCTGCCTCATGACAGCCCTCTCGGCGTTCCCGGCGTTTGCGGAAAAGCCGCATTCAGGCGCTGTCTTACCGGGCGGCGATTCCAAGGAGCCCGTCAACATCGATGCTGCCAAACTCGATTATTTCGATAAGGAGCAGAAGCTTGTCTACACCGGGAATGTCGTCGCGACGCAAGGACAGAGCAAATTGGAGGCGACGACACTTGTCATTTATTTAACTCCAAAGGACGCGTCGGCCGCAGCCGGAGCGCCGTCCTCGTCAAGCCAGGTCCGCCGCATGGAAGCAGCGGGTCCCGTGACCATCATTTCCAAGGATCAGATTGGCACCGGCGACAGCGGCATCTACGAAAAATCGGAGAACAAGGTCTATCTCATCGGCAATGTGACCTTGACCCAGGGCCCGAACGTGACCAAGGGCGACAAATTAATCTACGACTTGACAACCAAGCAAGCCGCGGTCACTGGACGCGTCCGCAGCATGTTTTTGCCGAACGGCAGGACTGGAGAGGCGAAAGAAAAGCGGCCGCCACCCGCAAAAGCCGGGCAAGAACCAAAAACGCAATGAGACTTGGTTGCGTGCTGCGGCAATCCGGCGGAAATTTCATGGGTCGTAAATGGGAGCGGGAGCAGCTACGGTCAGTGCCGCTTTGACGAGGATCGTTGCGTCTTGTACTCCGCGTCCCTGTTGTCTCCCCTCGTCACCGCCTGGCCGCGCGTCGTATTCCAGCTGGAAGGGGCGCCACGAATGGCGGTTCCGGCGCTGGATCAGAGGATAATGGAAGCAGATCAAGATATCGTGGACCTTGACACCGCCGCACGGCGCGGGATGCCTGGCGCTGGCCCCGAAAAGGCGAAAGAGATGACCCGGAGCCGTGAAGCGGACCCTGCGGCGCATGGGGTGCTTGCGGTGCATCATTTGCGTAAAGCCTACAAGGCTCGCCAGATCGTCCAAGATGTCAGCATGAGCGTCGGACGCGGCGAGGTGGTTGGCCTCCTTGGCCCGAACGGCGCCGGCAAGACCACGCTCTTTTACATGATCACGGGCTTGATCCGGCCGGACGGTGGGCTCATTGAACTTGATGGTCACGACGTGACCCGGCTACCCATGTACCGGCGTGCCCGCCTTGGGATCGGATATCTGCCGCAAGAGGCTTCGATTTTCCGTGGGCTCAATGTCGAGGACAATATTCGCGCCGTCCTCGAAATCATCGAATCCGACAAACGCAAACGCGCCAGCGAACTCGAAGCCCTTCTCGAAGAGTTCGACATCAAGCGCTTGCGCAAAACGCCCTCGATCGCGCTTTCCGGCGGCGAGCGGCGCCGTTGCGAAATCGCCCGCGCTTTGGCCGGCCGGCCATCCTTCATGCTGCTTGACGAGCCCTTCGCCGGAATCGATCCGATTGCGGTGGGTGACATTCAACTTCTGGTCCAACACCTGAAACGGCGCGGGATCGGCGTTCTCATCACCGATCACAATGTGCGGGAAACGCTCGGAATGATCGATCGCGCCTACATCATCCATAGCGGCCGGGTTTTGGTTGAAGGCACTCCCGCCGATATTGTCGAAGATCCCAATGTGCGTCGCTTTTATCTCGGCGAAGGCTTTCGTCTTTGACGGCGCAGTGTCGGTTGATTTGAAGGATTCCAGACCACTTCATGTCCGCCTGGAGCGGAGAATCAGAGTTCCAGTCTTCCCTGCTCACGCGGGAAAATACCTTTAAAACAATGAGATAAATCGTAGGGGAGAAGGACGCCGAAGCCAGCGGATGCCTTGGATTGGCGATGGTAGACGCCGTACAAATCTGTGCTATACCTTAAACATATGCAAGAAGTGGGCCGACGAAGGTCTTTTCCGCCTCCGGTGCCGGGGCGTTTGTTTAAAGGTTCGCGTAATCATGGCGCTTTCTACAAAGCTTGTCATGCGGCAGAGCCAGTCCTTGGTGATGACGCCGCAACTCCTGCAAGCCATCAAGCTGCTGCAATTTTCCAATCTCGAATTGACCGCTTTTGTTGAGCAAGAACTCGAACGCAACCCCCTGCTTGAACGCGTCGACGACGGACCCGAGCCGGAACTCCGCGGCGAGGGTGCCGGCGTGGATGGCGGCATTGAGCTTAGCGGGCTTAATGGCGAGGGCTTTGCCGAAGCAGCCGACGGCGATTGGCATCGCGACGACTTGGCGACGGACCGTGGCGCCTTGGAGGCAAGCCTTGGCACCGAATTGTCAAACAGTTTCGATGATGGCCAGCCGCGGGCATCGGCTGAACAGACCCTCGAACCGGAGGGCTCGGGCCTATCCGCGACGTCTTGGTCCGGGACTTCGGGCGGAAGCGGCGACGGAGAGGCCGCCAATATCGAGGCCTATGTCGCGGCACAGACAAGCCTCAAGGATCATTTGGAAGGCCAATTGACCCTGGCCTCAGCCGACCGGGCGATCCGGATGATCGGGCAAATCTTGATCGATTCAATCGATGAAAATGGCTACTTCACGGGGTCTCTCGACGACATCGCCCATCGCCTTGACACGCCGCTCGAGCGCGTGGAAAGCGTCCTCCGCCTGATCCAGGGATTTGATCCGTCCGGGGTTGGGGCACGCAATCTCGCCGAATGTCTCGCGATCCAATTGCGTGAGCGCGACCGGTTCGACCCGGCCATGCAAGCGCTCATAGAAAATTTGGATTTGCTCGCCAAACGCGATTTCACGGCGCTCCGTAAGATTTGCAATGTTGAGGAAGAGGATGTCCTCGACATGCTCGGCGAGATCCGGCAGCTTGACCCAAAGCCTGGACGGGCGTTCGGCGGCGGTTCGATCGAAACGATTTTCCCCGATGTCATCGTGCGGCCGCTGCAAGGCGGCTTGTGGCATGTCGAACTGAATACGGATGTGCTTCCCCGTATTTTGGTCAATCAGTCCTATGTCGCTCGTGTCGGCAAGGGAAAGGGGAAAGAGTCTGAGCGGAATTTCATTTCCGCATGCCGCCAATCGGCGAACTGGCTGACGAAAAGTCTTGAGCAAAGAGCTCGCACGATTCTTAAGGTTTCCAGTGAAATCGTCCGCCAGCAGGAAGCCTTCTTCTTGCAGGGCGTCGAATATTTACGGCCGCTTGACCTCAAGACGATCGCAGCGGCGGTAGGCGTGCATGAATCCACGGTCTCGCGTGTCACATCGAACAAATATATGGCGACGCCTCGCGGCCTCTTCGAACTCAAATATTTTTTTACCGCCTCGATCGCCGCGGGGGACGGCGGCGATGCCCATTCGGCGGAATCGGTGCGGTTCCGGATCAAGCAAATGATCGATCAGGAAAATCCCGCGCAAATTCTGTCCGACGACGCGATCGTCACAAAATTGAAGGCCATCAATATCGACATCGCCAGGCGTACGGTCGCCAAATACCGGGAGAGCCTCAAAATTCCTTCTTCCGTCGAGCGGCGGCGGGAAAAGGCTAGGAGCTAACGAGGGGGCGGCTTCAATGCTGCCGTACGCGGACGCATCCTTAGTCAAAGTGCCTGTGCTTATTTTGCTGGCGTGTGCCTCATGTTGAAGCTTGCCAAGCAAGCCACAGAGAGTTTACCGGGTGATTGACTCAGGGGGGAGAGCCTCCTAACTCTTCGATTGTCGGGCGGCCACCAGGGTGGCGGCGTGGTATTTCAATGGCATGGTGAAGGCTCTGTCCCGGGTTCCGCGATGCCAGCTCCGCTTATGGTACATTTTTTGAATTTTCCCGCTTATATTCCCTTTGAGATCGGCAATACCGATATTTCAAATCTGGAATTGATGGCCGGAGCTGCCGGGCAACAAGACAGCCGCGTAAAATTTGCCAGATATTTGGTGGGCTTGCGCCAACGGCCTTTGCACGAAGGATACGCGCAAAGGCCTCCGGCAAAGGAGAGTAGGCGATGACATTGCGAGTTTCGGGCAAGAATTTGGACATCGGCTTGGCTTTTCGGACCCATATTGAAACACGAATCGATTCTGTTTTGAGCAAATACCGGGCGGCAATGGTCGCTGGCCATGTCACGGTGGAACCGGAAGGCTCTGGATTTCGGGCCGACTGCACCTTGCACCTCAGCTCCGGCGCAACATTGCAAGCTGACGCCAAGGCGCAGGAACCTTATGCCAGCTTCAACCGGGCCGCTGACCTCGTGGAAAATCAGGTTCGGCGGCATCGGGACCGGCTCGCGGATCGTCATGGAAGCCCGGCGGCGGATGGCAAGGCCCTGATGAATCACGCGTTAACTGGGGAGGCGCCCATGGAGGCCCCGGAGTCTTCCCCAACGGACACCGAAAACCCGCTTGATCTTTTCCCGGCTGTCATCGCGGAGCCATCTTCCGGGTTCAGGGAAATGACTGTCTCCGGTGCCGCCATGGAGCTCGATTCGACCAATGCCGCGCTTGTGGTCTTTCGTCGCGCTTCCGATGGGCGGACCAATGTCGTATACCGCCGCCCTGACGGAAATATCGGTTGGATTGACCCCGGCCGGGAATGAAAAGACCGGAGGCAGGCGAGCCGCCTCCGGGCTGTCCCCGCCGTCTCTCGCAATTTTGTCCTTCTAGCGGACCAGTACCGGATTACTTCACACCATGCTGCTGACCGATTTGATCACCCCCGAGGCGGTTGTCCCCTCGCTCAAGGTGAATACCAAGAAACATGCGCTTCAAGAGCTGAGCGACCGGGCCGCCCTGATTTCCGGACTGGATGCGCGGGAAATCTTTGACGCCTTGCTTCAACGTGAACGTCTTGGATCGACGGGAATTGGCGAGGGGATTGCCATTCCGCACGGCAAGCTCGCCAAGGCAAACGCGATCTTCGGGATTTTTGCACGGCTCGCCCGGCCGATCGATTTCCATTCCCTCGACGGCGCGCCGGTCGATCTCATTTGCCTTTTGATCGCACCGGAAATGGCTGGCGCTGACCATTTGAAGGCGCTGGCGCGGCTGGCGCGTATGCTCCGCGATCCAAAGATCGCGTCAAAGCTTCGTGCCGCGCGCGACGTCAGCGCGCTATACTCCGTGTTGATTGGCGAGACGGCCTCGCACGCGGCTTGACTTTCATTTGCCGCGCTGACGGACGGTGCCGCGCACACTCCTGCTTGACTTCGCGGTTCAAAATGGCCAGTTTCCGCGCTCCCTAGCCCCGCAATGGCCGAAGAGCGGAACTCCCCGGGCGTTGGCTCAACGCGCGAATTTTCCAATATTGGCGTAGCGACACGACGAGGCGACGAACCTCGCAAACATGCCCGGCAGCAATGCGCACCTATCTCGATTTTGAAAAACCCGTCGCCGAGCTTGAAGCCAAGGTATTGGAATTGCGCGTGCTCGCCGCGAAGGGCGATGCCGTTGCCATTGGCGAGGAATTGTCGCGGCTCGAAGGCAAGGCCGAGAAAGCCCTCGCCGACCTTTATGCCAATCTGACGCCTTGGCAGAAGACTCAAGTTGCGCGCCACCCCCAACGGCCGCATTTCAGCGATTACGTCAAGGCGCTCGTGCAGGATTTCACGCCGCTGTCGGGCGATCGCCAATTTGGCGAGGACTCGGCGATCGTTGGCGGTTTTGGCTGGTTTCGCGGCCGTTCGATCTGCATCATAGGCCAGGAAAAAGGCTCCGACACGGAGGCCCGAATCAAGCATAATTTCGGCATGGCGCGGCCGGAAGGGTATCGCAAGGCCGTGCGCCTCATGCATCTTGCCGACCGTTTTGGTTTGCCGGTTCTTTCCCTGGTCGACACGGCGGGGGCGTTTCCCGGCGTCGACGCCGAGGAACGCGGCCAGGCCGAGGCGATCGCCCGGGCGACCGACGCCTCGCTCGCACTGGGAGTGCCGAGCATCGCCCTGATTCTCGGCGAGGGTGGTTCCGGTGGCGCCATCGCGATCGCGAGCTGCAATCGCGTCTTGATGCTCGAGCATGCGATCTACACGGTCGCATCGCCGGAAGCCTCCGCATCCATTCTCTGGCGGGATTCCTCGCGCGCCGAGGATGCCGCCGTGAATATGAAAATCACCGCGCAAGACCTGCACAGATTCGGAATCATCGACGGGATCGTCGGGGAACCCATGGGCGGTGCCCATCGCGATCCGAACGCGGCGATCACGGCCGCCGGCGATGCCGTCGCCACGGCGTTGGAGGAGTATTGGGGCATGTCGCCAAGCGAACTCCGCGCTGCGCGAACGGCGAAATTCTTAAATATCGGCCGCAAAATATAAGCCGCCGTGCATCCAAGACACACCCGGCTGGAAATCCGCGCGTATCTTGTGTTCGCCGGTTTTAAATCCTTATTTTGCCATTAACCGAGCTTTAGAATGTCGTCGATTGGATGAAGGTTCCGGTAACCTTCCCACAAGGATAGCGGCATTAAGCTGGCATTCCTAGACGATTAGCTCGGCAGGCGAGAATATCCATGCGGCGCAACCCCTTCATGAAACGGCTCCCGGCCTTCGGTATGATTGCCCTCTCGGGCGGTTTTCTCGCAGGCTGCGAAGAGTCAAGTCTCTCTCCCGTGACCTCACGGTCCCTCACGCCGGTTTCACCGAAGACCGTTGCCGAGATGGAGGCGATCGGAAGTTCCAAGAGTGCCCCGATCCTCATTCGCACCTATAAAAAGGAAGCGGAGTTCGAGATCTGGAAGATGAAGGCGGATGGGCATTATGCCTATTTGAAATCCTATCCGATGTGCCGCTGGTCCGGGCAGCTCGGCCCAAAGGTGCGGGAAGGCGACCGCCAGGTTCCGGAAGGCTTCTATTCGATCACGCCAGCCCACATGAACCCGAATTCCGCCTATTATCTCTCCTTCGACGTCGGCTATCCCAATGCCTATGATCGCGCGCTTGGACACACCGGCGGCTCGATCATGGTGCACGGCATCTGTTCGTCGGCCGGCTGTTTTTCGATGACCGATGGTCAGATCGCCGAGATCTATGCGATCGCCAGAGAATCCTTCGCCAGCGGTCAGCGCGCCATCCAGATGCAATCCTATCCGTTCCATATGACCGCGGAGAACCTCGCCAAATACCGGCTCGATCAGAATATCGGTTTTTGGAAACAGTTGAAGGAAGGTTCCGATAATTTCGAAGTGACCAAGCAGGACGTCGCGGTCGGCGTCTGCAACAAACATTATGTCTTCAATGCCGTCCCCGCCGATGGCTCGCATTTCGACGCGGCCAGCGCCTGCCCGCCCTTGAAGCACAATGACGAAACGCAAGCCGAAGTGACGGCCAAGCAAAAACGCGACGATGCGAAGGTTGCCGAACTCGTCACCAGCGGCGTGCGTCCCATTCATACGGTTTACGTTGACGGCGGGCAGCATCCCGATTTCGCTTCGCTGTCCAGCTATGCAAGCCGCCCCGAAGCACTGGCCAAGGGGCCTGTCGATGTTGCCCTCAACGAAGGCAAGACGAAAAAGTCCCGAGTGGCAGCGGCGAATAAGCCGGGCGTGATCAGGCCGACTGAGACGAAGACGGCCTCCAATGCCGCCGCAAACGCGGATGTAAAGCCGAGCGAACCGGTCACGCTGGCGGCGGCTACCCCTTCCGAGCCCGCCAAATCCTCGTGGCTCGACCGCATCTGGGGCGGGAAGCCCTCGGATACGAAAGCCGAAGCCCCGGCTCCCGCCGAAAAGCCGAGTTCCGCCGCCGAAACAGCGGTTCCGGCAGCGTCCCCGGCTCGCGTGCCGCCGAAGCGCGGCGACGCCTCGCCGTCCGCGAGCAGTAAGCCGCGCGACACCACCAGCAACGGCAAGCCGCAGAATTCCGTCGCGGCGCCGTCACCAGCGAAACCGCAAGCAGCTCTGACGCCTGCCGAACGCGCGGCCAAGGCGATTGCGGATCTGAGGGCCGGATTTTCGACCGTCGCCCAGGCCGACCATTAAATCGTAAAATACGCCGCCTCCCGGTGTCTTCAAATTCCGGGGGGAACAGCCGACGGGCAGCCGAGCTCTCGCCGCGTCACTTTTCTTCGACTGCAGCGGATCGAATTTATACTTGTGTCTTTCTTGGCGCGAAACAGCGAATAGCTGCATTGCCGGATTACGCATAGGACGTGAGCCTTCGCGACGTTTTATCCCGGGGGCGTTTCTAGCCCGCGCGGCCCGGCGCCGCCGCTCACGATTTTTAAATAGCGGAAGCTCCGCTTCAACAGGCAAAATTCTTGATTCGCCCAGGCATCTAAGAGCGCTAAATTGGGAGGTAGGACTCGAACCAAGTTATTCCCCTCTGTATTTATTGAGATTTACACCCCACGTCAAGCCAAATGTTTACCCGATGTTTACCCAAGCTCACTTAGCAGAAGTGCCGAGACAATTTCCAAGGCAGGCAGAACCACGAAGCGATCAAATATGGATTTATAAAAATCCAGGTGGGGCCCGCCCGAGCGCAACTACTTGTGCCCCCCTTCAATGGACCTAAGGTCCGCCGTTGAGGGTGTTCTTATGCTGGCGTTGAGCTTCCGGAGCATCGTCAAACACAGCTCCTTGACACTCCGTTATTATGTTCACGCGGGGATTAGTCCAGGCGTCCCCCTCGACCAGCAGACCGCCTATACGAAACTTTGGATCCGCGACAGCTTCCTTCGTCACAGGGGACCGTTCCCGAAATATATTGTCCACGGTCATACGCC
>DATBPZ010000013.1:0-50645 GCA_036561105.1 Methylocella sp.
GTTCGTTGCTCCGCTGCACTGGATGTTTGTGTTCTTTGGCTGGTTCTCGCTCGCGGTGTTCGGCGTTGCCCTGCAGATCCTTGGCCGTGTTGGCGAACTCTGCAAAGGCTACGAAGACCTGCTTGGTGTCGAACCGGCGGAATAAACTAAGCGCTCGTGTTGAGGACCCCCTTGGTCTGACCGCGAAGCGTTCAGCCCAATAGGCTGCGGCCACGACCCGGATCTGAGCTTTTCCGGGGAGTGGCCGTACCCGGGCTGGAAATAATTTCTATGCCAACTGTAATTTACTCCGTTAATCCGGCGCTGTGGTCCGGGGGGAGTAACTGGGAGGATAGTATGCTACGAGATAAATCATTTAAGGCCGGGCCTGGTCCGGTGACCGAATCGATCCCGGCGTCGCCGGGAATCGAAGGCGGCGCCGGCTCAAACCCGCCCGTCGCGGCTCCTAACGTAGGCGCGTTGGGTGCGGTGTCGGGTTCGCCCTTTACGTCCCGCGCGGAAGCTGCGCAGGCCGTCAAATCCGCCGACCTGCTGCTCGTGATCGCCCTGTTTCTGATCATGATCGGCGGCTACCATGTGCATTTCATGCTCACGGCGGGCGACTGGGACTTCTGGATTGATTGGAAAGACCGGCGCTTCTGGCCGACCGTGCTGCCCATCATGCTCATCACCTTCGTGGCCGCCGCTCAGTATTTCTTCTGGGAAAACTTCCGGCTGCCGTTTGGCGCGACCTTTGTCTGTCTCGCCCTGCTTACCGGCGAATGGATTGATCGTTATGTCAGCTTCTGGGGCTGGACCTTCTTCCCAATCACCCTGTGCTGGCCGACGTCAATCATTCCAATGGCGCTGTATATCGACATTGTGATGCTGCTGAGCAAGAGCTTCATTGTCACCGCGGTTGTCGGTTCGATGGGCTTCTCGTTGCTCATGTACTCGAACAATTGGGTAATCCTGGCTCCCTTCCATCAGGCAAGCGAGCAATATGGGAACCTGATGAGCTTGGCCGACATCATCGGCTTCCACTATGTTCGTACCTCGATGCCGGAATACATCAGAATTATCGAACGCGGCACGATGCGTACATTCGGTAAGGACGTCGTCGGTGTGTCGTCGTTCTTCTCCGGGTTCGTTTCGATCATCGTGTATTTCGTGTGGTGGTACGTCGGTAAGATGTTCTCCACTGTGAAATATATGGCGAAAATCTAACCCGTTGCCGCAAGGTCCCCCCAAGGGGGGGCTCGAGGTCGATTTTCTGAGAACTAATAAATGGCACGGCTTTGCCGTGTGGGGAGTTAACAATGAAAACAACTATGTTTGATCTACTGGCGCGGCATGCGAAGCGCCAAGCGGGGAGGCTTTGGGCCCTCGGTTTGGCTGCTGGGCTGGCCGTGACGATGGTAGCCACCGGCCCGGCCGACGCCCACGGCGAGAAATCGCAAGCGGCGTTCCTCCGGATGCGGACGTTGAACTGGTATGATTTGAAATGGTCGAAGACCAGCGTTCAGGTCAATGAAGAGTATGAAATCACCGGCAAGCTGCACATCATGAATGCTTGGCCGGCAGCGGTCCGGGTTCCGGAGCGCGCATTTGTCAACACCGGGCAGCCCGGCGCCGTCGCCAACCGCGAAGGTGTTTGGGTCGGCGGGCAGTTCACGCCCCGTTCGATGATGCTCAAGGTTGGTGAAACCTACGAGTTCCGGGTCCTTCTCAGAGCCCGGCGCCCTGGCCACTGGCATACTCACGTCCAATTGAGCGTCGAGACCGGTGGTCCGATTCCTGGACCGGGTCAATATGTCGACATCAAGGGCAATTTTAACGACTTCACCGATCCGGTGAAATTGTTGAATGGCACCACGGTCGATATCGAGACCTATCAGTTGGGCCGCATTTATCTGTGGCATCTCCTTTGGGCCGTCGCCGCCGTTGCGTGGATCGCCTATTGGTTCAGCAAGCGTGGCTTGATCGGCCGCTTCGTCGCGGTCGCATCCGGACAGGCGGAAGATGTGATTATCACGCCTCAGGAGCGCATCGTCGGTGCAGTCAGCCTCGCCGCGGTTCTTGGTACGATCATCATCTTCTACGCAATTACGGCCAGCAGTTACCCGAATACAATTCCGTTGCAGGCGGGTGACTTCCACAATATCCAGGCGCTCGCGGGTGAAGTGGACTCGGGACCGCTCAAGATCAAATATTTGGGTGGATCCTATAAGGTGCCAGGCCGTGAGTTGGTGGCCAATTTCAAGATCACCAACGAAGGCAAGGAACCGGTCCGGATCGGCGAATTCAATACCGCTGGTCTTCGCTTCTTGAACCCCGATGTTTACACCACCAAAGTCGACTACCCCGACTATCTGTTGGCGGAACGCGGTCTGACGCTGAGCGATAACTCTCCGATTCAGCCCGGCGAAACCAAGGATATCACCGTCACCGTTCAGGATGCGCGGTGGGATACGGAACGTCTGTCGGGTCTTGCCTATGACGTCGATAGCTCGTTCGCAGGCGTGTTGTTCTTCTACACGTCGAGTGGAACGCGCTATCCGATGGAAGTCGGCGGCCCGGTCATTCCGACCTTCTTGCCCGTCTAAGAAAAATAACGACAAAGGCCTGTCAAAGGTCGTAAATGAAGCATAAATTTCCCCCGTTGGAGCAGCAGCGCCAGCGGGGGAAATCATTTAGGGAGGTCACCGATAGATGCTTATTCGAGGCTTAGCCGCGTGGCTGCTTGCCACGGTATTGCTCACCTCGGCAGCAGATGCTCATGGCGGGGTGGGCATGCAGGACAATAGATGCGTGTTGCGGATTGGTCCGGATTTGATGTTTTTCACCGGATACCAGCCGCAAAATTCCCGGGAAGAATTTTGCGATGACGTGCCAAACGCCGGACAAGTCGTCGTTGCGTTGGATATGCAAGAAACCGAGCTCCGCGAGATGCTCACGGAGATCCGTATCATCCGGGATGATGGAACCCATACACGGATGAACGGTCTGCCTTTTTTGACGGATGCCGAACTTGCGAGTCCAGAGGTTCTCGATCCTGTTACGATCACCCATTTGCCGCCCAAAAAATATCCCACGGGCACGTTGACCTTCGAGCATACCTTTCCTGAGAAGGGAAAATTCATCGGTATCGTGACGGTGGAAAACCAGCATGGCCAGAAATATGTTTCTCAGTTTCCATTCGCCGTGGGTGTTCCGCTTGGTAAGAGCGTGGCACTCTATGGGTTGCTGATCGCGGGGTTGCTCGGCGTAGTTTATGGACTGTGGAACTATGGCAGGAAGCCAAGGTCCCCTGCACCTCCGAAAAAACCTGCGTGAAGACGTGCCGGAGTTTGGTTTTTCTTGGGCTGCGCCGCAGACCGCAGAGTCATCGCTGATCCGATCCTTCCTGGCCTATTGGCGAATAGGCGTGGATTTGGACTGTTGAAGCCGCTTTTGTTCCTCAACCTTTGAGTCAAGTCATGAAGCTGAACCTGCCGTCGCCGATTCAAAAGGTCGTAGGCATAGTCAATTGGAAGCTCGGTCCCGAAGTGCTGCCGAAGTCGCCTGTCCTCTTGGCCGCGAGCCTTTGCGCCTTTGCGGTTGCGATGTTTCTGCGCCAGATGATGGATTATTCCCTGGCTCGCTCGGCCGCGAGCGGCATCGGTGCTGCGGCGGTGCTGAGTGCCGCCGCTTACATCGGAGCGAGTGTTTCCGGATATCGGGAACGGCTGACGCAGACTCTCTGCGCGCTCGCGCTGGCGGGTGCCGTGGTCGTTTTTGTCACGGCTTTGCTACGATTCTTGCTGGTCGTATCCCTGGTCTTTGCGGATACCTCGGAGCAAGGGCTCCCTTATATCAATGTTATGGAACTGGCGAATTTTCTGCTGTTCCCGCTTTTCGTCTGGAATGTTTTCGTCTTTGCCGCGCTGTTCCGGCGGTCCTTTCGCCCGAGCGTTCCGGTGTCCTTTGCGATTGCAATACCGTTGGTGATGATCGTCGATTTTTTCGTGCCGATCGCCTTCCGGTCCCTGTGATTTGCGGAAAGACGCTGGGCATTACCCGATTAACATTGGACCTGGGCTTACAAAGGCTCGCTTAGAATCGCGGTAACTCGCGGCGCAGTTGCGTTCGTGATCTGACGCTTGTTGCAGCGCAGGGCGTCCAGTTCGAGGAATGAATGACTATCAAGAAAATCGCTTATCAAGGCGAGCCAGGCGCCAATTCGCATATTGCTTGCGGCAATGTCTATCCAGATTGGCAACCCTTACCCTGTGCAACGTTCGAGGACGCGCTCGCGGCGATCGCCGATGGGTCGGCCGCCCTCGGCATGATTCCAATCGAAAATTCGATTGCTGGCAGAGTGGCCGACATCCACCATCTTTTGCCAGGATCGGGCCTTTACATTGTTGGGGAATATTTTCTGCCGATCCATTTTCAACTGCTTGGTATCAAGGGCACACAACCTGAAGCCGTGACCTCGGTTTATAGCCATGTGCACGCGCTCGGCCAGTGCCGCAAATTCATCCGCGCACATGGGTTTGCCGCGCATGTGCATGCCGACACCGCCGGGTCGGCGCGGGAGGTCGCGGAATGGGGAGATTTCCGCCGTGCGGCGATTGCGACGGACCTTGCCGCTAAAATCTATAACCTCGACGTCGTCGCCGCCAATATCGAGGATGAATCGCACAATACGACGCGCTTCGTCGTGCTTTCGAAAACTCCGCAATGGGCGCCGCTTGCCAACGGGCCGGTCGTGACGAGCTTTGTCTTCCGGGTCCGCAACGTCCCGGCCGCGCTATATAAGGCCCTCGGGGGCTTCGCCACCAACAGCGTCAATATGACGAAGCTGGAAAGCTATATGGTGGAAGGGGAATTCACCGCAACGCAATTTTTGGCAGATGTAGAAGCCCATCCCGAAGAGCCACCGCTCGCGCGTGCCTTGGAGGAGCTGGCCTTTTTTTGCAAGGAGCTAAAAATTCTCGGCGTCTACCCGTCGCATGCCTACAGGATCGAAAGCCAAAAGCCCCAGTCGCTTGCGGATTGACCGTAGGGGAGCGAGGCAGCCGGCTCATTTTTTCTCGTTAAGCCGGATGCACATGCACGTCGCGGCCCGCATGGTTGACGAGAATTTCGACGGCGCGCTTGATGCGGGGAACGTCTGGTGTCCGGACCCATAACAAAAGACCGCCATGCCCCAGTTGCTCACGTTGGCGACTCCGGTGGAGGCTGCCGATGTGTCTGGCGAAAAAGAAACCCAAGAGGCCACCAGCCGTGCCCGCGACAACGGCCCCTTTGATCTCTGCGACCAACGACCCGCCGTACCCAAGCACGAGGCCGGCTGCAGCAACGGCGCCGATGTAGAAAGGGATTCCCACAAGGGCAGCTTCCGCTTCGTGGACGGATTCTAGCGCCACATAAGACGACCGGGGAACAGCTATATTGTCCTCAAGTTCGGCAATTTTCCTGTACCGATGACCCAGTTTTTCTTCGATCGATTTCTCCGATGCCGCGAAGCTCAGGTCCGCCCGGTCGAACCCGGAGCGCATCAATTCATCGATGGCGTCCTGTAAATTGTCCGGCTTATGGAAGACAGCGACGGTCTCCAGCACACTGGCGTAGCCCATTCCTATGTCTCCTCTTACTTGGCATCATGGAATGAAAAATGGGATCGCATTTTTCTGATGCCAGAGAGACGAAACACAACAGCTTGCAAATGGTTCTGGTCCCCGACTCCATTTACTCTTGTTGGAGAAGACCAAACCGATAGCGCAGCTAGAGGCTCCGGGAGTATTCAGTTCGCGCGGCGGAGCCGGTAGCAAAGAAAAATGAATGCGGCGGCTAACAGGACGGTCCCAATGATCGCTCCGGCATGTTCCAAATCATGGGCGATCTGATGGATGTCGGTGACATGGGTACCCAGATAAAATCCCGCCAATGTCCACACGGAAACCCAAAGAGCCCCTCCGAGAGCATTGAAGATCAGAAATCGCTTCCAATCCATTTTCAACATGCCCGCCACGATGCCGTTCAGCTGACGCAGGACATTGACGAATCGTGCAAAAGCGACCGTGAAAGCACCGTATCGGGTAAAAAATGCTTCGACCCGGTTAAGGCGATCGGCATTGATGCCGATCTTTGCTCCGTAGCGCAGGACGAGAGTGCGGCCAAGCCGCCGCCCAATCACATACCCAATATTGTCTCCAAGCACCGCTCCCATCCATGCCGACAGCATGAGAAGCGGCAGCGATAGTTCTCCGCGTCCCGCGAGTACTGAGGCAAGCACAAGCAGGGACTCGCCTGGCAGGGGAAGACCCAGAGACTCGCCTGTCAATATGATCAAGACCGCGATGGCGCCCCACTCGCGGACAAACGGTTCCAAATCTCCAAGGAAATGCGCAATTCCAGCCATCACTGCCTTTCCACCCCTGCCGGGAATCGGGACGGCTTAATCAAGCGTTTGCCTCCTATTGTCCGGGAGACGGCTGGAAAGGCAACGCTGCCTTGATACTTGCGGCAACTTGCTCGGCGAGGATGCGGCTGCCTGCTTCAAGGTAGTGGACATCTTGCGGAATTTGAAATCTATCAGCTGACCGCACAGCGACCGAATAAAGATCATCGATCAACACGCCATTCTCTCGCATCACGGCGATGGCAGCCTGATTGTAAAGTGTCACATCCTCAGGAGCGCGGTTTTTTTCACCAACTGGAACGGGTGTCGTTGTCGCGAATATCAGTGTGGCGTTGGTCTGCTTAAGCCGCTTGACGATGTTTTCGAGATTCGCGCGATACGACTCCAATGAAATCCAGCGGGGGCCTTTGTTGATGGGAACCATCTTTTGCGTTCCGGGAGCCGCGTTTTCTTGCCGCACATGTTCCAAATCATGCAGTCCGGCGTTGAAATGAATGACGGTCCATTTGGTTTGGCCAAGCCAGCGGTCGAGATTCTCGCGTATTGTGAGGGTGCTGCTGCAATTTTCCATAGGCCGCATCACATTCACGACGCCTTCCAACTGCAGTTTTACGGGCAAAGTATAAGATACGGAAATACTGTCGCCAATAATAAGCGCGAATGGCAGGTTGGGTTGCACAGGGACGGCATTGATGGCCAATTCAATATTGCGTCTCTCTTCCATCTCCCGTTCGTCATGCAAATAGGACCGAATGTAACGGTATGAGGTAAACCCGCCCGCTGCGAACACTATCGCAAGACCAAGAACGAAGAGATATCTGCGCATTGCTATCTTTATGGATTTGCCGCCAGATCGGGCAGTGATCGCAAGTCGCGCAAGAACGCGGCCGAAACTGTTTTATATGGAAATAATGCCGCACGACCGGGGCGGCACTTCCGGAGAGACGCCGCCGCAAACTGCGGCGACAAACCGTGCTCAGGTGGCCTCAGCCGTTCGCGGCAGTGGACAACCGCAGCGCCTCGACGCCGGGCAGACGTTTGCCCTCCAGCCATTCGAGAAAAGCGCCGCCGGCTGTCGAAACATAGGTGAAGTCCTGCGTCGCCCCGGCTTGGTTCAAGGCCGCGATGGTGTCGCCGCCGCCCGCGATCGTATCCAACGCGCCGACCTTGGTGAGTTGCGCCGCGACCTTGGCAATCGATACAGTCCCGGTGTGGAAAGGCGGAACCTCGAACGCACCGACGGGGCCGTTCCAAACGAGCGTCCGTGCTGAAGCAAGAAGCCCCACGACCTGCGAGATGGTACGCGGCCCGATGTCGAGGATCATTTCTTCCTCGCCGATTGCATCGATATCGACGACCTTGGTGCGCGCATTGGCTTCGAACCTTGTCGCGACGACGGCATCGATGGGCAGCACGAGCTTGCAATTTGCGCCTTCGGCATCGGCGATCAGCTGGCGTGCGATGTCGGCGAATTTTTTTTCACAAAGCGATTTGCCGATCTGTTTGCCATTCGCCTCAAGGAAAGTGTTGGCCATGCCGCCGCCGACGAACAAATACTCGACCCGCCGCATGAGGTTGCCGAGCAACTCGAATTTGGTCGAGACCTTGGCGCCACCCACAATCGCCGCAAGCGGCCGCTTGGGGTCCGCCAGCATGCTGGTGAGCATTTCGAGTTCATGCTGCATCGAGCGTCCGGCATAGGCTGGGAGCTTATGCGCCAAGCCCTCCGTAGAGGCATGCGCCCGATGCGCCGTGGAAAATGCATCATTGACGTAAATATCGCCAAGCTCCGCCAGGGCCTCGACAAAGGCCGGATCGTTCTTGGTCTCGGCGGCGTGAAAGCGCGTATTTTCGAGCAACAGAATATCGCCTTCCTGCATCGCTTCAACGGCGCTCTTCGCCACCCCGCCGATGCAGTTGGAGGCAAAGGCGACGTAGCGTCCGAGCTGGCGTTCGATCTCGACCGCGACGGGCTTCAGCGAATTCTTCGCGTCGGGTCCATTCTTGGGCCGGCCAAGATGCGACAGGAGAATGACCTTCCCCTTTTTTTCCGAAATCTCCTGGATGTTGACGATGATCCGTTCGATACGCGTGGTATCGGAAATCCGTGAATCATCCATGGGGACATTGAGGTCGGCGCGAACCAGCACCCTTTTGCCTGCGACATCCACATCATCGAGTGTCCGGAACACGGACAACGGAGCCGACCTTGTCATAGGAGCTTCCCCATCGCCACGGCGACATCGACCATACGGTGCGAGAAACCCCATTCGTTGTCATACCAGGACATTACGCGCACGAGCGTGTCTCCCATCACCTTAGTCTGATCCATGTGGAAGATAGACGAATGCGGATCATGATTGAAATCCGAGGATACATTCGGACTGTCCGTGAAGGTGAGAACACCCTTCAATTGCTGTTCCGACGCGCGTCTGACAGCGTCCTTGATTTCATCAGGCGTTGTCTTGCGCTTGGCGACGAATTTGAAATCGACGACGGAGACATTAGGGGTCGGCACGCGGATCGCCGCGCCATCGAGCTTGCCATTCAGTTCGGGTAAGACGAGGCCGACGGCGCGCGCGGCGCCGGTCGTTGTCGGGATCATCGAAAGTGCGGCGGCGCGGGCACGATAGAGGTCCTTGTGCATCGTATCGAGCGTCGGTTGATCGCCGGTATAGGAATGGATGGTCGTCATGAAACCGGTCTCGATACCGATGGCATCGTTGAGAACCTTGGCCACAGGCGCCAGGCAATTCGTCGTGCAGGAGGCATTGGAGACGATGAGATGATCCTTGGTCAGCTTGTCGTGATTGACGCCGAAGACCACGGTGAGATCGGCGTTGTCGCCTGGCGCCGAAATGAGAACGCGCTTAGCGCCCGCTTTCAAATGCGCGGCGGCCTTGTCCCTCGACGTGAAGAGCCCAGTGCATTCGAGGGCGATATCGACATTGAGCTCTTTATGGGGCAATTCATGCGGATCGCGGATCGCGGTCACCTTGATCGGCCCGGTTCCACAATCAATCGAATCCTTGGTAACTGTGACGGTTCCAGGAAACCGGCCATGCACGGAATCGTACCTCAGCAAATGAGCGTTGGTCTCGACAGGCCCGAGATCGTTGATCGCGACAATCTGGATGTCCGTGCGGTGCGATTCGGCGATTGCGCGCAAAACATTCCGGCCAATGCGTCCAAATCCGTTGATAGCGACTCTAATCGCCATATCATCTCCTTCTCGCCGGTTGGACCAGCGGGGATCGCTGCTGCCCCGCCACTTGAGTTATTGCTTTGCGGAAAACAGCCGTCAACCGTTACAACGCCGCACTGCGGCTTCGGCGACGGCTTCCGGGGTGATTTTGAAATATTGGTAGAGGTCCTTGTAGGGCGCGCTGGCGCCAAAACCGCTCATGCCGATAAAGATACCGTCGTCGCCAATGATGGCGTCCCAGCCTTCCCGGACGGCGGCTTCCACGGCGATCCGGACCGGCGCGCTGCCGATAATCGCGCGGCGGGCATCCGCGTCCTTCGCCAAGAAAAGCTCCATGCAAGGAACGGATACCACCCGCGCGGCAATGCCTTGTCCGGCCAAAATTTTACGCGCGTCGAGCGCCAGCGAGACTTCCGAGCCAGAGGCGAAGATGGAGACTTTCGGTTCGCCATTGTCCGCCGGGATGATTTCATAGGCGCCTCCGGCGGACAAATTCTCTGAAGTGAAGATGTCCCTGATGCGGGGGAGATTTTGTCTCGTGAGGGCGAGGATGGAGGGGGTCCGCTTCGTTTCCAGCGCGAGCTGCCAGCATTCGAGCGTCTCCGTCTGGTCGGCGGGCCGGAACACCAGCATATTGGGAATTGCGCGCAGGGCGGCCAAATGTTCGACCGGCTGATGAGTCGGGCCATCCTCGCCAAGACCGATCGAATCATGCGTGAAGACCTCGATCGCATGTATCCCCATCAGCGCGGAAAGGCGAAGGGCTGGCCGGCAGTAATCGCTAAACGTCAAAAAGGACGCGCCTGAAGGAATGAACCCGCCATGCAGGGCGATGCCATTGACGGCGGCTGCCATGCCGTGCTCGCGCACCCCCCAATGGATATAGCGCCCGGCATAGGACGAGGGTCCGATTTCCGGCGTAGCCGCGACCTTGGTATTGTTCGAGGGCGTCAGATCGGCCGAGCCGGTAATGAGTTCAGGCACGTCTTTCGCCAAAACTTCAAGAACGGCTTGCGACGCCTTGCGAGTTGCGACGGCGGCGGGATCGGCGGCGAGCTTGCGCTTCAAATCTTCCACGGTCTTGCCAAAAGTGGCGGGGAGGTCGCCGCGCCAGCGGCGCTCGAATTCCGCACGGCTGTCCTCCGGCAGGGTTTGGAATGCGGCGAGCCAAGCTTTGCGCTGCGTGCGTCCCCGTTTGCCCGCCTTGCGCCAAGCGGCCAAAATTGGCTCCGGGATCACAAATGGCTCATAGGGCCAGTTGAGATTGCGGCGGGCGCCGGCAATCTCCTCGGCCCCCGGCGCATCGCTATGCGCCTTTGAGGTGCCTGCCCGCGTCGGCAGGCCAAAGCCGATGATCGTTTTGCACGCGATCAAAGTTGGCAATTCGGACTTCTGCGCCTTGCGGATCGCTCGCAGAATGGCGGCCGGGTCATGCCCGTCGATGCGGACAGCGTTCCAGTTGCAGGCTTGAAACCGCTTCACCTGATCGACGGAATCCGCCAGCGACAAGGGCCCGTCGATCGAGACGTGGTTTTCGTCATGAAAGACAATGAGCCGGTTCAGCTTGAGATGGCCCGCGATCGCGATGGCTTCCTGGCTGATGCCCTCCATCAAATCCCCGTCGGAGACGAGGACATAGGTGTGGTGACTGACGATATCGCCAAACTCGGCATTTAGCATGCGTTCGGCGAGGGCCATGCCAACCGAGGTGGCAAGTCCTTGGCCAAGCGGTCCTGTGGTCGTCTCAACCCCTGGCGCATGGCCGTATTCCGGATGGCCCGGCGTAAGGGAGCCGAGCTGACGGAAATGTTGCAACTGATCGATGGTCATGCGCGGCTCGCCGGTGAGGTAGAGCAGCGCGTAGAGCAGCATCGAGCCGTGTCCGGCGGACAGAACAAAATGGTCGCGGTCCGGCCAGTCAGTGGCGCCGGCGTCATATTTCAGCACCTTGGTGAAAAGCACGGTGGCAATATCGGCGGCGCCCATGGGCAGGCCGGGATGCCCAGATTTTGCTTTCTCCACCGCGTCCATAGCGAGCGCGCGTATGGCATTGGCCATTTCGTCATGAGTGACGGCGGTTGGGGTTGCGTTCGGAGCTGTCAATCTGTCACCATCTGAAAAGTTGCGGGTCGAGCTGGGACGCTGCCGCTGGCGATCTCTGAAACGCTTGTGTCAAAGCTTCGCCTGTGTTCTTTCTGTCGCATGGGCGGTTTCGGCACGGTTTTGCCGCATCTTGTACCATAATGGCCGGGGAGGGTGGCCATCTCCGGCCGCATGCACTTAGCGCGCGGCGGCCCGTTTGTCGACCGGCGGGGTTTGTTTCGAATTTTCCTTTTTTCCACGGGAAGGAAAAATCTGAGCGCGAGGAAAGGGCCAATTTCCGGCGCCGCCGGCAGGCACATTCGTGCTTCGATCATTCCAAGATAAGGGCGCTCGCATGCAAGACGCCGCCGCGACAAGCAAACCGCCGGACCGCCTCGACGCCGCGCTGAGGCGTCTCGCCGCTGCCCTTGATAAGCTCGAAGCGGCGGCCGAGCGGCGGGCCAAGGCGGATTTGGCTCGCGGCAATCTTGAGGAAGAGCTCGCCGTTCTTCAAGACGACCGTGCTCGGCTCGCCGTCGAACTTGACGGCGCGATCGCGCGAGCGAAATCTTTGGAAGCCGCAAATGAAGAAGTAGGCCGCCGACTGCATCGTGCGAGTGCTGAAATCAGAGCGGTTCTGTCCGGGACCACACCTCACGAGGCGTAATGTGGCCCATTAAGTGGACCAAAACCGGTGCGAGAGAGCAAAATGGCGCAATTGGCGATCACGATCGCGGGTAAGGTTTACCGGGTGGCCTGCGACGAAGGGGAGGAAGCTCGGCTCGGCGACCTCGCGCAATTGGTCGATGCCAAGATTTCCGGGATGCGGACGCGTTTCGGCGAGATCGGCGACCAGCGCTTGACGATTATGGCGGCGATCACCCTCGCGGATGAATGGTCGGAAGCGAATGATCGCGTCCGCGAGCTCGAAGTTGAAATCGCGCGGCTTAAGGGGTACCCGGCCGCCGCCCCGGAATGGGCGGAGAAAGTCGCGGTTTCACTGGGCGATGCCGCGCAGCGGATCGAGCGGGTCGTTCAGGAATTGAATGAGTCGAGTAAGGAGTAACAGGCCAACTGGCAGCCAGGCATGGCCGGAACGGCCCGCCGCCTGACCGTTGAATTCGGCCTGGGAAACTTTTCGAATTTGGCGTAGTTTTGACAAAAAGCTTGATGACCATTTTGGACATGCGTTCAGAGGATTGCCATTTACGCGCTGAAGAAGAGCGTAATCTCTCTTCTTTCACCCAGCGCCTCATCGAAATAGCCGCGGTTTCGGCCGGGGAGGGTGCAGGCACATCCATCACCAGTGCGCTGAATACGATGCGTTTGCCCGCGGTCAGCCTTGACCCGCATGGATTTGTCATCGACGTAAACTCCGGGGCGCGCGCGCTTTTTGACAATAATATCAAGATTAGGGACAGACGCCTCTTTATCCGCGAAGTTGAAGCGCGGGCGCTGCTGAAGGCATCGCTGGCCTGCGATCGCTCTAAATTCGCTTCTTTAATGGCCGAGCCCATCATCGTTCAGCGGCGGGAGAAATTGCCGGTCATTTTGCGCGTCTGGCCCCTCTGCGGTGTCGCTCACGAGCAAGACGTCCGTTGGATGGTGACACTCAACGCGTTGGGGCCCAAACCCGGGCCTCCTCCGGTGATTCTTGCCAAGACATTCCAATTCAACGGCCCTGAGTCCAAACTTGCCAGCGTGTTGGCGCGCGGCGCCCCTCTGCAAACAGCTGCCCGGGAACTGCAAATTCCGTGGCAGACAGCGCGCAATCAGCTGAAATCCGTTTTTGCCAAGACCCAGACCCATAGCCAAAGTGAACTCGTCGCCTTGCTAATGCAGATCAAGTGACAGCTTCATAGCTAGGAACAAACTCGCGCCCAAGGCGTTTTCGTATGTCCAGCCGCACGATTAACGCTGGCGAGCGTTTGAAGGAAAGTTCCACCCGGATTTCCCTTGGTGTTTTGGAATTGTGGCGCAATAATCACATTTATGACGAATTTTTGCCGCGTCGTATTTATTGGCGCCATCTGTGGTAGATTATAGTTGTGATGGGTTTCATCCCGCTCAATACTGTATGCACGGCACGTCGGTTTCTACGGCTCTCGCCGCACGCTCAATTTGTAGAAAGAAACGCTGGGACAACTATCAGGTATTGGGGAATTTAATGCGGTTTTTTTTAATATATTTTCTTGTTTATTTTAATAAAGACTAGACAACGAAGCATTTATACTTCTGTGCAGAAAGAGCAAAATGAAAAAGTAATAGCAACAAAACAGGTAGGGAACTTGAACATGACTGTCATTTTAGAACCTGCCGCCTTTCGGCGCACGTCAAAAAGGCATGAAACACATTGCATAACCTCCAATGAGTTGATTTCAGAACCTAGCGTCGCGCTCGTCACGGGAGGCGCGGTTATGGGAATTGATAACCAGGTGCATATTGATCTCGACTGCGCGCATACGGTCCTGACGGCGGAACAAGCGAGGCAATTCGCCGCCAAACTGAAGCGAATCGCTGCTGCGATGGATCCCTTTGCGGGCCGCAATCGCATTCGGTAACTCCCCAGATCATTGCTTGACGTTGGGCTTCCCGGCGCATGGCTCCGGCCAGGCGGCCGTCATACGGGCAGCGCATGGGAACCGCTCTTGGCAGGAGAACCGGGCGTGATGGGATCGGTGGAGCAATTACTGGGCGCACGCCGCCGCGTCATCGCGGCCCATGGCCTCGAGTTTGAGGTCTTCGAGGCCGGCGAAGGCGGCAAGCTGGCGCTGTTGCTGCATGGGTTTCCGCAACATGCCGTGAGCTGGCACAATCAGGTGCCTTTTTTGACCCGGCTCGGTTACCGGGTGTGGGCCGTCAACCAACGCGGCTATGGCGGCACGAGCCGTCCGCCGGGGCGCACGGATTATGGGCTCGACCAGCTGACCGGCGACGTCGCCGGGCTGATCGACGCGGCGGGCGCGGAGTCCGTGACGCTCATCGCCCATGACTGGGGCGCCTTCGTGGCCTGGATATTCGCCATTCGCCGCATCCGGCCGCTGGCCCGGCTCGTCATCGTCAATGTGGCGCATCCCTTGTGCTTTCGCCGTGAATTGAAGACATGGGCGCAACGCCGCAAATCCTGGTACGCCGGTTTTTTCCAAATGCCCGTATTGCCCGAGCTGCTGCTCACGGCGGGGGGAGGGCGGCTGCTGGCCGGCACGATGCGTCATGATGCATGCAACCCGCAGGCTTTTCCGGACGCCGTGCTCGCCGTCTATCGCGCCAATGTCACCATTCCCGGTGCTGCAACCGCGATGCTGAACTGGTATCGCGCCGCTGGGCGCGATGTCATGGCCGCCACGGATCTCGACGCGATGATCGAGACGCCGACCCTGGTCATCTGGGGCGAAGAAGATGTCGCGCTCGGCCTGCCGTGCCTCAATGGCACCGATCGCTACGTCCGCGATCTGCGCATCGAGCGGCTGCCGGGAGTCTCGCATTGGGCACAAGAGGACGCGGCGCAAAAGGTGAACCGCTTGCTCGGGGAGTTTTTGTGAGGGATATCCTCGGCTCTTGCGGAGAGCCGTGAAGCCTTTAAGATCGCCATCCTTATATGACGAGGGAACGGGATGCCTTACGGAAAAACTCCGCTTGTCTTGGTGGTTTTGGTGTTGGGGCTGAGCAAAACACCTGCGGTCGCCGAGGCCCCTGAAAGTCACGTTTGTCCGGCCGCGAAGACTGGCCAAAGCGTCCCCTTCGACAACACCACTATAACTTTCGATAGCGTTCCAATCCCGGTTTCCAAAGACGCAACTCAGCTCACTTATTGTGTAAAATTCGCGACGGCGGCACACGATTATCTCGTGGATTGGAATAGCGTCAATCTCCGCGGCGTGTTCACCAGGGGTGGATATTTATCGACGTCGCTCACGATCGCGGGCGAGCCAGTTGTTGGCGCGTCGGTCGCCTATATCGGCGCCAACCGGACCGATTTTTCATTGGGAATTCTCAAGCAACAAACGGTGAAGGACGCCGTTGAAAAACTTGCATTGAGGCTATTCAATTGGGCCTCTTCGTTTCATGGATCTGTTTCAACAGTTGCGAGCGCTCAGCCTGAATCGTTGCGGCGGGAAAAATTGCAGCCGGTCGATTTGGAATTTTCCAGTCAGCAATCGGAAGACGGAATGGTAACGCTCCGTTTCGTCAACCACGCAGGCGAAAACCGGTCTCGTATCGGTTTTTCCCCGCCGGCTGAGCTTGCTCGACAAAATGATAGCATCCCCAAAAATGTCACGCTGACCATCGAACCGGGAGAGTTGCATTATAAGGTGGATCCCGCGAGCGCCGTGCACAAGCTTGTCCCCCTCACTCTGCGCAATTCCGATTATCAGGAAATTGCAACTGTTCCTGTGATTTTGGTCGTCGATACGGAACGGGAATGATGCTCAGCGCACTCAAATGGTTTGGACTGCTTCCCGCGGCCGGCGGTCTTCTCGGCCAGCTCTTCGATTTGGAATTCATGAAGACGCTGGACTTGCTGCACGGATTCGGAGGAGTGACGCCGCATATCGTTGGAATCTTCTGCTTTGGACTGGCGCGGCTCGCCGCCGCAAATCAGAACAAGCAGCTATCTGCTGCCGACGCCGATCGCAGCCGGACCGTTTGGGGTTGGTCGGCACTTGTTCTCTTTGTTCTGTTTCTTGGTTTGGTGTCGGTCACGCTTCCCGAAGATCTTTCCCCGTCTCTCATAGAATGGCGCTGGCGGCTTGCTGCCGTGCTCTACATTTTATTTTATGCCGCATTGGGCAAATCCGAGCCTCCACTTTAAGCGTTTGGAATGCAGAGTCCCTGCAGCGGTCAAAGGATGCCGATGGCCAAACTTACATAGCTTTTGCGCAATCCCAGGCATCCCAAGCTGCCCGCTGTAAGACTCCAACTGCACAAACGCCCTGCCAATCGTACCAAAACGTTTCACGTGAAACGTTTTGGTACGATTAGGCCGCAAAATCGGACAAACGATCAGCCTTCCTCCGCACTCCGGCCTTCTCCCGCTTCCCAAAGCGCTTCCAATCCCACGCGATAGGTGGTGTAGGTGAGCCTCATCCCAAAATCGTCTTTCAGCTTGCGGTTGGAGGCGCGTTTGTTCTCCGCGTAAAAACTTCGTGCCATTGGAGACAAATCGGCGGTGTCGAGATCTTGCGCGGGCGGCGGATCGATGCTCATCAACATCGCCGCGTAGGTGATCACATCCTGAGGCGGCGCCGGAGCGTCATCGCTGACATTATAAATATCGCCGGGACCGTCATGCGCCACCACGGCGTCGATGACCCGCCTTATGTCCTCGACGTGGATGCGGTTAAAAACCTGACCGCGCTTGACGACGCGCTTGGCGGTGCCTGCTTTTAAATTGAGGAGGACGTTGCGGCCGGGGCCATAGATTCCCGCAAGCCGCAGGATATAGACCTTCTTGCCTTGCGCCTTGCCGAGCGCCGTCCAGGATCTTTCCGCCTGCACCCGCGTCACTGAGCGCTCGGAAAGGGGCGCCGGGCTCATGCTTTCATCGACCCATTCGCCATGCCGGTCGCCATAGACGCCGATGGTCGAGAGATAGATGATCGTTTGCGGGCGTCTGGACGAGGCGATGCGGTGGCCAAACCTCGCCAGCACGGGATCGGCCGAGGCGCCGGGCGGCACCGAGACAAGGATCACATCGGCGGCCGCGACCCGCTCCGCGATGGCGGGATCTTCATGTTCGGGACCGAACACGAATGTTTCGATCTGTTCGCTCGCAAGCTCCCCGGCTTTCGCGGGACCGCGCACGGTGCCCGCGATGGCCTCGAAGGAATGTCCCGAGCGGGCGATGAAGTAACGCGCGCAATAGCCAAGACCGAATGCGAAAAGCTTCATGAAGGATGGCCTTGGTTCACGTCGATCGTACCCGGTGACAGAGTCCGCGTATAGACTGCCGCCGCCCATTCGGCTTCGACCGCGGCATCCGTTTCGGCGGGACGCCAACGCCGTTCGAATTCGCCGAAACTGTTGGCTTCGACGAGCCGGGCCAGCGCCCAGACCGCCATCGCCCGCACCAGTGCCGAAGCGCTTCCGAGCTTCGCCGCAATCAGCGAAGCGAGCGCCGGATCGCCGCTATTGCCCGCCGCGATCAAAACATTGCGGGTGAAACGGAAAAAACCGATTCGCTTGACCGAACTTCCGGCAAAGAGAACCCGAAAGGCGGCATCGTCAAGGCGCAGCAAGCTGGCTAGGGACGGGGCGCACAGGTCTTCGCGCGCCTGCAGCTTGGTTTCCCGCGCGAAAACGGCGTATTTGTTCCAGGGACAGACAGCGAGACAGTCGTCGCAGCCATAAATACGGTTGCCGATGAGCGGCCGGAATTCAAGGCCGATATGCCCTTTGTGCTCGATCGTCAGATAGGAGATGCAGCGGCGCGCATCGAGGACATAGGGGCGAGGAAAGGCTTTTGTCGGACAAATATCGAGGCAGGCCTGGCATGTGCCGCAATGATCGGTCTCCGGGGAGTCGGGCGGGAGCGGCAAATTGGTGAAAATCGAGCCCAGAAACAGCCAGGAGCCAAAGTCCCGCGACACGAGATTTGAATGCTTGCCGGCCCAGCCGAGGCCTGCCGCTTGGGCCAAGGGCTTTTCCATGACTGGCGCGGTATCGACAAAAACCTTGAGTTCGGTTCCCTGGGCCTGCGCCACGAGCCAGGCGCCGAGCAATTTCAAACGGCCCTTGATGAGGTCGTGATAGTCGCGGTGGCGCGCGTAAACGGAGATATTCGCGGCGGATTTTTGCGCCAACCCGGCCAGAGGATCGGTGTTTGGGCCGTAATTCATGCCGAGCAGAATAATGCTCGCCGTCTGCGGCCAAAGCGTTCGCGGATCGGACCGCCGCTTTTGCGTGTCTGCCAGCCAGTCCATCTCTCCCGCCGCGCCGGAGGCCAGCCAAGCGGCCAGCCGTTGCGGCGCTTGCGGAATGGCGTCTGGATGGGTGATGCGGCAGAGTTCGAAGCCGAGGGTTTGGGCTTTTTCCCGCAGCTTGCGTGTGAAATCGGCCTCTAAAAATCGAGATCCGCGTAAACGGGGTTCGGCGAAATTCCCGGCATCCGGTCCGCCAGCAGGGAGCGGAAGGCTGGCCGCGATTTTATTCGTGCGTACCAGGTCTTTGCCGTCTCGTTCTCGTCCCATGGCACATCGCCCAGGAAATCCACGCAGGAGAGCTGCGCCGCGGCGGCAAGATCGGCATGCGAAAGCCGGTCCCCGGCGAGCCAATTCCGGTGGCTTGCCAAATAGCCGATATAACGCAGATGGGTGCGGATATTGGACCGCGCGGCACGGACAAGCTCCATGTCCGGGCCGCCGCCGCCCTGCTCGCGCGGCATATACCGCTTATAGACCTTTTCCGTGACGAGCCAATTGGTCACTTCCTGGAAGAATTTTTGGCAAAACCAGTCGGACACACGGCGCACCTCGGCCCGCGAGGCGGGGTCGTCCGGCAAAAGCCGCCCCCGGCCCAGGGCGAGACCGCGCGTCTCGTCAAAATATTCGGCGATCGGCCCAGGGCCGGAAAGGACCAGTCCCGACGGCTCCACCAGAACCGGCGTCTGCCCGGCCGGATCGAGGAGCAGGAAATCGCGCCGCCGTTCATAAGGCTTTTCTTCGATGAGGTCCGGCTGGATCGCATATTCACCGAGGAGCAGCCGGACGAAACGCGACTGCGGGCAAAGGGGATGATGATAAAGTGTGATCATTCGGCTTCTTGTGCGGGAGCAATCGAAACGATCGGGACGGGCAGTCCGGCACCCATGGGGTTACCCCATCAGTGCGGCGCGGTTTGGGCCGCTCATGCAGACATCCCAACTTAAGGTAAACAATTTGTAAACGGCACGCGCGGCCCAGTGGCTGCGCCGGACCGGGAGTGGCTTGAACGGAACTGCCTGGCCGCGTATGGAGTGCCTGCAGTCCGGGGTGGCCCCCGGCATCGACAGGAGGAAATTTTGGGCTTCCAAAGGCATGCCGAACCCGACCCCGCCGCCGCACGCGACGCCTGGGTCAAAGCCATCGAGGCGAACGCGCGTCACCTGCGCCAACACGCAATTGTGGCGGTGCTGGCGGCCTCGTCTGGCTGGATCGACACGGGCCTTGATCTGCGGGAGGGCGAGGAGGCGAGCCTGTTTTCGGCGGGCGTGGTCTGGCTTGCGAAGGAACTCGGTATCGGTTTCGATGCCGGCATGGCTCTCTGGTATCGCATTGGCGAGGGGACCATCGCAAAGTCGATCAGCACCACAACCAGCTTCAAGGCAGAACGGGCGGGACGCTTAATGCTGATCGCCAAGCCGCCCGGCGAATGGCTCGACGAGACTGGCCGCTTTGAACCCGGCTATCCCCATACGGGAGCGAGCGGGGCGTTGACCGTCGCCGTGCTGGTTTGGTCTGCCTCCGCAAGGGAGGGTTTGGCAAAGCTGCGGGGCGCGGACGAGAGCGGCTTCGCGGCCCGGGAGATTGCAAGGCTCAATGTGCGAGCCCTGCCGGTGCCCGGCTGGCGGCATCTATGGCGCCTTGGCGAAAGTCAGATTTTCCGGGCCGATTCCGGCGATCAACAGCCGGAGAGGATCTGCTGCCAAACCGCGCGCGACGTTGGCATCCTGCAATATCCGGTCGATGCCATGCTCGATCGTTCGACGCAGCTCGCCTGGGCCTGGCGGGCGGATGAATTGCCCTCGAAAGTGCGCGAAGACTCGCTGCCGACGCATGATTATTTCTCGATTGCGGTGGAATTCGATAATGGCCGCGATCTCACCTATATGTGGAGCGCCGCCTTGCCGGAGGGCAAGGTGTTCCAATGTCCGTTGCCGTGGTGGGACAAGCGGGAGACGCATCAAGTGGTGCGCTCCGATTTGGCCAAGCTGGGGGCATGGCTCGAAGAAAAACAGACAATTCTTGATGATTATGAACGCGCGATTGGCGGCGAGCTTCCCAAGCGCATCGTCGCGGTATGGCTCATCGCGGTCAGCGCCTTTCAAAAAAGCAAGGGCCGTTGCAGCTTTGCGCGGATACGGCTGAAGAGTTCCAAGGGTGAGGTTTGGATCGGTCCGTGACATTGACCGGCCGACGGGATCCGTAAGGCGAGATGCGCTCAGCCCGTAAGGTTTTGAGCTTTTGCAATCGTACCAAATTGTTTCACGTGAAACGTTTTGGTACGATTGAAGCTGAAAACCTTACAAGCCTGCATCTTTGAAACAGCCTTTAGGCGTGTGCGAACACTCACAAATTTGGTCCTATTGGATGAATGGTTTCACGAGGCGGTTTTCTTGGACGATGTCTTGAGTGCTCCGCTTTCCACCTATGTGTTGATTGAAGCGCTGGGCATTGCGAGTCTGGCGGCCGTCTCCTATGTCTCGACCAATTTGGACAATCTCATTCTTCTCTCGGCCTATGGCGCGAAGCCCGGCACCCGGCCCCTTTTTGTCAAGCTGACCTTTGTTTTCGTCTGTTTGACGGTGCTTTTTGTCAGTCTCGCATTGGCGCGTGCCGCCGATACACTGCCAACCGTAGATCTGCGTTACTTGGGGCTACTGCCGATTAGTTTAGGTGGCTACCAACTCGTCCAGATGTTGAAGGACCGCGGCGGAAAGAAAGACAGTGAGCCAGATAAAACATTCGAGGCGGCCGGTTTCGCCGCCTATTTTGGCTTCGCCCTGGTGCTTCTGGCCAACAGCGGCGACAGCGTCAGCCTCATGGCGCCGCTCTTTGCCGATCTGAAGCCGATGTTCGTTCTGGCCGGTTTTACCGCCGCCATGATGGCGGCGGTCCTGATGAGCGTGCTCGCCGGCCAGCTTGTCCGTCATCCCGCGGCGCGGTCCTTTGCCGAAACGGTAGGGAAATGGGTTTTGCCTTTTCTCCTGATCGGCATCGGCTTGCTGATATTTTTGGATAAGCCAGCCGCTATTTTTCTTGATCAGTGAGGCGACGGCATCACTTGCATCCTCGGTACGAGATGGCGTCCCGTTCGCGTAAACCTCAAGTGCCGGGAGTTAGAGGCGACTGCTTGATGTTCAGTTGAAGCGTATTCTTCGCGGATATGTCGCCCTGGTCCACTCCGCTGCGTTCGGGTTTGAGCCCCGTCCCCCTGAGATGAATAAGATTTTTGAGTATATCGAACCAGAATGAGGCGCCGAACAAGGCCGAACACGCGACGATAACCCAGCTTGAGACTGCGATGAGCCAAGATTCCCGGTTGTTCCACTTTGGACTGGGTCCTTCGACCCAGCCGACCAGATAAGCGGGCTCAAGAGCTTTATAAAGTTTCGATGCCATTATGGCGTAATTCTCGGGATGGGAAGCGTCGCTCGGTTCATCGAAATGCAATGTTGCCAAATTTGCAACGGCCGCCGGATGCGTCCAGATCTGCGCGCTTTCATAAAGGACGTTGACATTAAAAAGGGCGGCGATGGCAAGCGCTACAAGAAATGACACCATTTGAGTTTGCTTCTTGTACCATCCGCTGAGGCGGTCCATCGAATTGTCGAACCAGACGGCGATATTGTTCTTAAATTTGTCGATGTCATTCGAGGATGCGGCCCATAGCGCCTGCATTGCGGCCTTCAACTGATTGTCTTGGATTTTGTCTATGACGGCAGCCGGCGATTCCCCTCCGAGAGTGTTATAAAACGCCAAAGCGAATTGCCGGGAATCGATGTAGGCAGGTTTGTGGGTGAGGTCTTCGAACGTTTCGGCTACACCGGAGGCCAATGGATTGATCAGTGCATTTTTATAGAGGTCAAGTGCGAGCTGGCGTTTGGGATCTTTCTCATCGTAGTTCAAAAGCGCCCTGACGCCATTGGCCAGGGTTTTCTCGCGCCATTGTCTCCAAGAGCTGATCGCTTCGGTCATCGCGCTGGCCGCAAGGCTCACGGAAAGGAAAGAGAGGACCAATCCGATTGCAACGTCGATAATCGTGCTGTTGAACATGGCGAACCCCCCGGTTCATTCAGGCGTGCTTTGTGAATTTTGATAGCGTGCCTGTCGATAAGATCAGACGATATGTATCACACCCTCGGCACGACATCGACCTGGACGTCGACGTCCTGCTCCCGTGAACCTAGGATGATTCCGGCGACGGGAGAAATGTCGGCGTAGTCGCGACCTTGCGCGAGAACGATGTGATCGTTGCCGATCATCATCGAATTGGTCGGATCGAGGCCGACCCAGCCATGCGCCTCGCCGCACCAGACCGAGACCCAGGCATGCATCGCGTCGGCGCCTTCCAGGCGCTTTTTGCCTGGTGGCGGAATGGTGCGGATATAGCCCGAGATATAGGCCGCCGGGAGGCCGATCCCGCGCAGCCCGGCGATCATGATATGCGCGAAATCCTGGCAGACGCCGCGCCGTTTCTCAAAGGCCTCCGAAATCGGCGTCGAGACGACGGTTGCCTTGGTATCATATTTGAAGTCGTCCCGGATCCTGTGCATCAACTCCTTGGCGCCGGCAAGCACCGGCCGCCCCGCCGGAAAGCTTTGCCGTGCGTAACTCGTGACAGGCTCGTAGCGCGGCACGAGGCGGCTCGGGTGCAGAAAATGGGCGGGGGACTCCTTGTCGAGCGAGGCGCTCGCGAATGCTTGCCGGCGCACCTCGTCGAAGGCGGGGGTTGCAGCTTCGTCGAGCGGTTCGCCCCTGTCGATCGCGATGCTCGTATTCACTTCGACAATGAGTTTGCGATGCGCCGTTTCAATGGTCAGGAAGGTGAGGCGATTGCCGAAGAAGCACAGCCGCTCGATCGTTTGCGCCGGTTCCGGGGTGATCCGAAGACTTGTCGAGAGCACCGTTTGTCCGGGACCGCCGATCGGCAGCAGGCGCAAGGCGCAATGCGAGAACGTCACGGTCGAGCCGTATTCGTAAAGAGTGAGGTGGCGAATATCGTAGATCACGCGAGCCCGCTCGATTTGTCGGCACGGGCGACATGCGGCCCTTGCAGGAAATAGCGCGCCGCGACCGCGTCGGCGAGGCCAAGCAGGCTTTGCTCGAAACCTAGGATTTTTTCATTGTTGAGGCTCGCCGCGGTGGCGGTTGCGGCTTCGGCGGCAAGTTGCAGGATGAGCCGGCGCGGTGTCTCGAGCATTCCATCGTCGCTCAGCAGGGGCAGCGTTTCAAGATGTTCGTCGAGCCGTTCGATCTGAAAGGCAACCGAGCGCGGATTAAAGGGATCAAGTACCACCATGTCGCGCACGGGATTCAAGTTGACGCCCATGAGGTAACGCGAACGGTAGGTGATCTGCGAATCGACAAGATCGAGCAAGACGTCGAGATCATCGGCAGGCGCCTCGCCGCTGGCGAAATGACGGGCAAAACGGCAAGTGTTGATTCCTCGGTCAATCCGCCGGCCGGCATCGAAGATACGCCAGCCGGCGCCTCTATTCATGTTTTCCTGGGCAAGACCAGAGATGGCCGCGATGATCCGCAACGCTGCATCGGCCCGCTCATAAGCCTCGGCCTCGGCGAGCGCCCCGTGCATATCGACGGTGAGGGTGCGATTGAGATCGCCAATCAACCGCCACGTATCCGTGGAAAGCCGTTCGCGAATGAAGGACGCGGCGCGGCGGGCGTCACGCACAAGCAGCACGGCCGAGCCATATTCCTCGTCGCCATGCAAGGCGGCGGCGACCAGCGCCATGGCATTGGAGGCGGTGGCACGCGGAGCGGCGTGCCAGGAAATGAGCAAACTCGACAATTTCGAAACCGCCGAACCAGGATTGGCGGCGCCAGCGCCTGTCTCGATCATCCGGCTGGCGAGGCAGCGGATCAGCCGAAGGGTTGCTTCTGAGCGCTCGAGATAACGTCCAAGCCAAAAGAGATTGTCTGCCGCCCGGCTGGGCAAGGTCCCCATGATGCGGCGGATGCGGACGGTCTCGTCGGTCGGCAGCAGGCTGACCATCTCGACCGGCTTGTCAGCGAGCACCCAAACATCGGCCGATTGGACGCCTTCCCCCATCGATACGGCGCGCGCGTCGGTGCGCCCGGAAATGCGGCAGAAGCCGCCCGGCATGATTTTCCACCCCTGCGGCGTATGCGCCGCGTAGACGCGCAGAACGAAGGGGCGCGGCTCGAGCCGGCCCTCGTGCCAGACCGGCGTCGTGGAGAGATTGACGACTTCTTGGCCGGCGTAATCGACACCGCGCTCGGCGAGCGCCGCGACGAGCCGGCTTTTCTCTTCGGCCGTGAGAGACGCGCCAATGAGCGGCTGGCTGGAGGCAAAGCCCGGCACTGGATTGCCATAGGCGCCAGCGATCGCCAGTTCATCCATGTCCTCGATGACCGATTGCCGCGCGTCCTCCTGGCCGCACCACCAAGTCGCGATATTCGGCAGGCGCAGTTCCTCGCCCAGCAATTTGCGGCAAAGCTTCGGCATGAAACTCATCATGGCGGGCGCTTCGAGCACGCCGGAGCCGAGCGCGTTGGCAATGACGACGCCCCCTTCCCGCAAGGCATCGACAAGACCTGGCACGCCAAGCCGCGAATGGGCGTTGAGCTCGAGCGGATCGGCGAAATCGCTGTCGATGCGCCGCCAGATCACATCGGCGCGCTTCAGTCCGGCAATGGTGCGGACATTGACTTTGCCGTCACGCATCGTCAAATCGCCGCCTTCGACGAGAAGCAGACCGAGATAGCGGGCGAGATAGGCCTGCTCGAAATATGTTTCGTTGAAAGGCCCGGGGGTCAGAAGGCATATGCGCGGATTTGAGCGCTGCGCCATCGAGGTGAGACCGAGCCTGAAGGCCTCGAAAAACGGCGCCAGCCGCTCGACATTCATATCGCGGTAGAGGGCCGGAAAAGCGCGTGCCAGGACAAGCCGGTTGGCAAGCGCATAGCCAGCGCCCGAAGGGGCTTGCGAACGATCGCCCAAGACCCACCAACGCCCATCTGGCCCGCGCCCAATGTCAACGGCGTAAATATGCAAAAATTTGCCGCCCGGCGGCTTCACGCCATGCAGCGGATGGAGAAACTCGGGACTGCCAGTGACGGCTGCGGCGGGCAAATCGCCAGAGTCGATCAGCCGCCCCTCGCCATAAATATCGGCGAGGACCAGTTCCAGAAGGCGCGCCCGCTGCTCGATGCCTTCGGCGATCTCGCGCCATTCGCCAGCTTCAATGAGAAGCGGCACATGCGAGAGCGGCCAGGCGCGCTCGCTTGTGTCTCCATAGGCACGGTAGGAGACGCCGGTGTCGCGAATATGCCGGTCCGCCGTGGCGAAGCGGCGGTTCATATCGCTGGCGCTGAATTCCATGAGCTTGTCGAGAAACCGCAGCCAATGGGCGCGCGGCTGCCCATCGACGCCGATAAACTCGTCGGGAATACCCGGCAGCGGCGTATAACCAGCGGTCAGCTTGGCAACACGCGCGGCAGCGTCAACTTCGTCTTTTGCCCGGTTCGTTGCGCTACGGCTCATCGCGTGCTGCTTGACCCGGAGGGATTTGGCCGGAAGGATTTGAGGATTGCCGGGTCCGTTTCGATTGTGGCGGCGCCGATGAGATCGAGACAATAGGGAACTGCGGGAAAAACCGCATTGAGACAGGTTTCGATCGCACTGGGTTTGCCTGGCAGGTTTATCACGAGACAAGGCCCGCGGTGGGCGGCGATCTGCCGGGACAGGATCGCGGTTGGAACTTGCTTCAGGCTTTCCAGGCGCATCAGTTCGCCAAACCCCGGCAATTCACGCGGCGCGGCGGCAAGGGTTGCCTCCGGCGTCAGATCGCGCGGCGACGGTCCGGTTCCCCCCGTGGTCAGGATCAAATCGCAATGCTCCTTGTCGGCAAGTTCAATTAAAGTGTCACGCACGGATTCAAACCCGTCCGGAATGATTTTCTGGACGATATGAAAAGGGCTTTTTAGGATTTTCGTCAAATAGGTGACGATGGCGGGGCCGCTTTGATCCTCGTAGAGCCCGGCGCTGGCGCGGTCGGATGCCGAGACGACCCCGATAATGGCCGCGCGCTGTGTCTCATCTGCCATTTGGCCAACCTGCAACCTTGTGAACCTGTACGGACCCGCGGGGTGTCGACGTGGGCTCCTTATCACGGAATGCGGGCGGAACTTCCAAAAAACCGCGGTTGCTTCCTTCCCGGACGCGGGGCTCTATTTGCAAAGCAAGAATGCGGCCAAGGCGAATGCAGGCTGGCCGTTATGATGCCGGATCAGAGCACGCTCTAATTAAAATCGTCCGGGAGGGCCGGGATGGGCAAAATCGCGATCCCTTCTTCGATCAAGGCGCGCGCATCGTCGATATTTGCCTGACCGTGGATCGGACGCTCTTCGACAAGACCATCGTGAATTTTGCGCGCTTCCTCCACGAAACGCATCCCGACATCCTCGGTGTCTTCAAAAATATGTTTGCGGAATGCCGCGATCATGGTGCGGGATTCCGGATCGCGGATATCGCTTCGTGCTTTCTCGATGAGAGCCCCTGGCTGCGGCGGAGCATTTTGCGCCGGTTGGATGGCCCGCGCGATTTCGCTCTTATTGGCGATTGCTGGCGCCATGATTGCTTTTGTTACATCCACTGCATGGCAAAGGGGGCAAAACACAAGGCCTGAGGCCGATTGTGTTTCAAAAGCTTCACCGCTTTGAAACCAGCTATCGAATTCATGTCCGCGCGCGCAACGCAGGGCGAATTTAATCATGGAACAGGGCCGGCCAACAGCAAATCAAGCTTACCACTCCGCTCAAGATCATGCAGTTCATCGGAATCGCCAATATGGACACCGTCAAAAAAAATTTGCGGAACGGTCCTTCGGCCGTGTGCCAGCGCGGTCATTTGCGCGCGCGCCACAAGATCGCCATCCACCTGGATTTCCGTGAAGGTCAGATTTTTTTCCCGGAGCAAATTTTTGGCCCGCAGGCAATAGGGGCAGGACATCGTCGTATAGATGGTAATATGCGGCATGGCGGACCTTTCACAAAATCTTTATATGGGAAACGAGGCATACCCCGCAACAGCCGAGCACATGAGGGTGCGCCCGCAATCAGCTCCCAAAACATGCCGCCGCCAATATTTTTCCGTCCGGTGTCGACAAGGGAAAAACCATACCCATATCTGGCTCGCCGCGTCCCGGCGCTTCGCGTGATGCGCGGCGGCGGAGGCGGGGATACCGAAGCGTTGCCAAAGGAGCAACAAGATGAATACCGATACCGGAATGGCTTACCAATCTTCGAACGGTCCAACGGGCAGCACGCGTTGGCGCGGGTGCGCCGGGGGAGAGCCTTGGAAACTGGTCGAAGTTCTTGCGATGGTGATGGGCTTCATCGTCTTTTGGCCGCTCGGCGTTGCCGTCATTGGCTGGAAATTCTGGCAAAGAAAATCCGGTTATCAGGGCGATATCGTCACGTTCGGGCGGGAAAAGTGGAACGCGACATGGGGCGCTGGACGCTGGCGCGCATCCGCGGGTCATTGGCCGGGATCCGGCTCTGGCATGGGCTCGACAGGAAACCATGCGTTCGATGAGTGGCGCGCGACAGAACTTGCGCGTCTCGACGAAGAGCGTCAGCGGCTTATTGCCGCGGAAAGGGAATTCGCGGACTACATGGAAAAACTTCGCCACGCCAAGGATCGCGAGGAATTCGAGCGCTTCATGACCGAGCGGCGGGGTCGCCAGGGACAATAGGGATGTCCATGACTGGGTGGGTTTTCCCGCCAGATATTGCAGCTTCGCGCCGCGGCGGTCCGCGGCGCGTTCCAGTCTGCCGGCTTCTTTGCCTGACAGCTTTGGAAGTCAAACGGCGCCGTTAAGGGCGTTCTCAAGAGGCGCTTGACCGGGGCGCGCAATTGATTTTATAACCGCGAAATGGAAAAGCCGGTTGTAATCAAGGTTTAGCCAGCCGAGATTTCGGGCAACCATAACGTGGACTCCCCGCGAGAAGAGGATATGAAAGCTGCTGCACGAACGCTATGTTCAGTGCTTGTGGTGAGAGGTGCTTCAGCAGATAAGCTTTGGGCTTTGATCCCGTGCTGCTGCTGCATCAGACATCCTGCCAAGCGGGAAACAACAACTAGAATCATGCAAGCATCAGTAGGAGGAATGTAATGGGCGAACTTCTTGAAATCGCGAGTTTTATTGGTACCCCGATCGGGGCAGTCATGGCTATTGTCGGCGTGGCCGCTCTCTATTTCTTCGGCCGGTGGGTCCTCGCCGATTAAAGCTTAGATATCTGCGAGCTCTCGGGTGCCGCTGTGGTGCGATCTGCTCCGATCACCTCAAGCCCCGGAGCTAACGTGGACATGAAGAACGAAGAAGGTGTATTAGCCACGCTATCTGAGTTTGTGCGCTGAGTTAACAATCCCGCGTCCAAGAATGGGCTGCTAACAAACAACACGGACCATTGAGCCGGGCGCCACATGCAGCAAGCTTCGATCGTCTGCTCCTGGTGGCAGAGAGTTAAGTTGATGCGATCGCGGGCGTGATCCTTCTTCACATTTTTGACTCTTTGGAACGCTGGGTTACGTCAAGCCGGGGGCGCCGGACGTGATTTTTGCGGGTCTTTGCTTTGAGGTCCCTCGGCGGTATAGTTACGTAATGGATCAAAAAGGGATTGAGGGGCCGCGAGGGCGCGGCTTTTTCTGCAAGGATGCACGGTGCATGACTTAAGGCGCGAGTAGAGAGTTCCACGGGAGAAAACTTTGGCCCAGGAGTCGTCGACCAGGATCGGATCCAAACCATTTCAGATGTTTGGCGGCTTGCCGACAGGGTCCCAAGCTCCTTCCTCCAGCGGCTATGAAAGTCCGGAGCGCCAACCAGCACCGCAAGTTTTTGATCTTTCTTTAAGCCCCAACGGCCCCCCAAGCGACACCGATCGCGGCAATTCGAATTACCCAGATCCGCAATATGGCAGGACGAGCGAACCCTCAGAACGGGCTCGTCCTATTTTTCCGGTCAATATCGCCATCGCCGATAAAAACCCGATGGTCTTAAGCGCATTGGAGGCGCTTCTCACCCGCGACCGGCGGTTCAACCTTTTGCTGATGGCGAGCGATGGCCTGCATTTTCTGAATTCCTTGACCCATCTGCCCGTCAGTCTGGGGGTTATCGGATGGGAGCTTCCTCCAATTCGCGCGCCTGAAATATTGCAGGCGCTGGCCAAGCGCCCGGGCGCGCCGAAAATTGTCGTTTATAGCGGCACCAGGGACGCGGCGGCACCAGCGGAAACATTGCGGCTGGGTGGCGCCGGTTTCGTTACCAAGCTGTCGCCCCCGGAACGGCTACTTGAGGTTTTCGCGGCGGTTGCGTCGGGCGATATGGTGTTTCCGTTTGTCGATATTCATCGAGTCCGGCCAAATCCCCTAAAGAGCCTTACACATCGGGAGCGCGATCTGCTCGCGGCTTTGGAATCCGGGCGAAGCAACGCTCAACTGGCGCGGGAGTTTGGCGTTTCGATCAATACGGTTAAATTTCATTTGCGGAATCTTTTTGGTAAGCTCGATGTCCGCAACCGGACCCAGGCCATCTGTCTTTACCTGGAAACCAAGCGCTGATTTGGGTAAAGGGTTCGCTGCTCTTCACGCCATCTTACAAGAATCGCGGGGCTCACGTGCTTGTGCGCGGCATGAATGAAGGCGCATAGGGGTTCATCGGATACGGGATTGTCCCGGTAGCTCAGCAGGATAGAGCAACGGTTTCCTAAACCGTAGGTCAGGGGTTCGAATCCCTTCCGGGACGCCATTTCGCCTAGGATCGCTCCTCGCCGGATTCTTTGGACGCAGCGGACATCGTGTCTACAGGCAGCGTGCAGATCCGAAAACCAATTGACCAATTCCAAGGCAAAGCGGCGGGCGGCAGTTAGAACGTTGGCAGCCGACGCCTTTGGCAGGATTCTTGCTTTTCTTCATTGCTCGGATTCCTCCCCGAGCCCGCTTGCCCCTGGTCCGGCTGCCTGACCCTGTGCCAGGATCAGGGGTTTTTTATTGATGGATACTCCCCTGCGGGGATGAGGCTCATTGAATGGTCCTGCCGGTGCGTTCCAGCGATATTTTGCAGAGATTGCCAAGGAACTCATGAAGATCAACAAGTTCCTCATGTGTGTCTGAGGTCCCCACGCCTTGAGATTCCAGATCTTCCAGCTCCGCGATTCGTTCACGAAGCGTCTCGATGATTCCTTTGGAAGCTATCCTGATCTCAGTGCCCATTGTCGCCTTGCCTCGGCCAAACCGCCCATGCCATTAGATAAGTCTCGCGTATTTTGGCAAGTGGCAACCACATGCGCATCACTCAAATGGGAGACCTTGATCCGTCTCCCCAGGGAGAGGCACTGAATCTCCTACCGGATAGTGATGCAGAGGTTCATGCCGCGGCTTTGGCAGCATTTGCGCCGGGGGCCCTCCGTCGGCGGGCTTGGTGGCGGCTTTTTCGCCCCGCATGATCAATTTACGAATTTTTGGGGCGAGCACGGGATCCGCCAGCTCCAGATAGGTGAGCCAAAGCCTGTTCACTTCAAGCCTTTGCGCCTCATAAGCCGCCATAGCGGCCTGCCACGCCTCTCTAGCGGCTCGGATCCGCACAGGCGTATTGGTCATAAATCCCTCCTGCCAGCGGGCCTAATGACAATGAAACGGATGCACCTTAGAGCGCTTTCCGATCAGGTCGAATGACCTGATCGGAAAGAAATCGCTCCATGGCATGTTCTGATCGAAAAAGTCGATCAACTTTTTCGGAACATGCTCTAGCGGACGCAAACCATATCCGCCCAGCTTCTGTATCACGAAGGGAGCCATGGAAATTGACGCGCCCTAAATTTGCCATGACTGTGACGGCTGCGCCACGATTTTGAATGCGGCCAATTGACTGTTGTTGTTCCGCTGAGAGCCGCTGTTATAATTGCTTGAATACGGGACACGGAGATATTCTACGGCATGTCACGACACACCCCTTGCCAATTCGCCCACAACGGCCCACATGTAGAGGGGTAACGTAGATGCCGTGAGGGCTCCGTTTCCAGATACGGTCGCGATGGGCTGTAGCAACGCCGGATGTACGCGTGCTCTTCCACTCGTGGCCGTTGTTTTAGGCTCTCGGCATGTCTGCCTGCTCTTAATCGGGAGCAAAATACGCAGATAAGGTCGCAGCGTTTTGCCAGGCAATAGCTTGCCAAAACTCAAATGGCGTCTTGGGTGCCGGCCCGTTAATTTGCTGCCCCGTCCCGTCCCGAAGGCCGTATCGTGCTGTTCCTGCTCAGCCGAGCGTGGCAGAGCGTGATGAGATGCGTCCCGCTTCTACGTTTTCTAATGCTTATTAAAAAGGAAAAAAACATGACACGGCATATCTACTCGGTTGGTCAGCATGTGAGCTTCGATGGGCGAGGCGGAACCTATTTGAAGCGGGCTGGCTTCTTCACCGTCACGAAGCTTTTGCCGCCTGTGGGCACGGAATTGCAGTACCGCATCAAAAGCGATGGAGAAGCTTACGAACGCGTCGCCAGCGAGCATGAGCTCCAGGCCCAGGAGGAAAAGTCAATTACCGCAGCTGAAAAAAGATCGCCGGAAGCCGATGCCGCGCATGTTTTCGGCGAGCATCCCTAACGCCCGGGCTCGCAAAAAACTCTGATATAGGACTCTTCCCCCTCCGCATTTGCGCCAGCCATCGTGGCGCGGCGCTTATTTCTTGTTTGACTTCGCCGATTCCCCTGCCTTCTTTTGAATTGAAGAAAAGGTCGACACGGGTGCGGCCTCCTTTGGCTTGATTTTTTTTGGCTTCTTGGCTTCACGATTGCCGTGCTTGTCACCTCTTGACATGTTTTCCTCCATGATGGACGGGCTGCGATAAATCTGCCGCCGACAATCGAAGATAGCTCTGCCGCTGCGGCGAGCGCGCGTAGACGGTGCTGGCGGCTTCTTGTATTCGTGCGAGATTCACGTCGAACACATGCAGCATCGATGCCTCGTCGTGATCCGAATAGGGGCTGATCTTGAAAAGGGCCTCCTCCTCTAGGTAGAAAGAGACCTCGGTCGTCGAATCATGTCCCCAAAAGCGGACACAATGCCTTGACGCATCGTAATTGCGGCTAGCATTGGGGAAGTGAAGAGCCATTGGATCACCAACTCGGGTGTAAAAGGGGGAGCGTGCCGCGCCGGCGCGTTAAGTACAGACTGTCGCGACAAGTGCCAGGCGCAACTCAAACCTCATCGCTTATTGATATATAGGAATTAACTGTGCGCATATTAGATTCGCGCGGGGATTTGTTTGCGGGCCGTCCTAAAGTTTCCCTAGTCGCTATCTATAACGGTGCCGGAAATCAAAAAGGCCGTACTTTTTCGGGCTTAATGAACCTGATGGCACGCGTACGAACGCGCCATTGCAGCTATGGTTCCGTTTGAAGGCTTTGTGTCTCCGTCGAATGTGGTGTTTTCATCTCGACCATATCCGGCATGGTACTCCGTATCTCTCCAAAGGAGACGAGGCGCCCGCGGCTCTCATCCCAAAGCACCATCCGCACACAACGGAAACTCTGCAATAGCGTAAGCCGTCCAATCGCCGCGATCTGTGGATGATCGCGCAGCACTTGTGGCAGCCGGTAATAAGGGATTTTGCTGCAGAGGTGATGGATGTGATGAGCCCCGATGTTGGCGGTGAACCAGCGCAGGACACGCGGTAAATCGTAATGCGAACTGCCGTTCAGCGCCGCCTCGTGAAAATTCCATCCCCCTTTGTCACTGGCCCAGAAGGTATCCGCGAACTGGTGCTGGACGTAAAACAGCCATACGCCAATCGAGCCTGCTAAAACGGTAATTGGCAGTTGCACGAGCAGGAATGGGCGGACCCCAAGCAGCCAGATCATCCCCGCGACGAGAATAATGATCCCGGCGTTTGTTGACATCGTACTCAGCCAAGACCGCCAGCCGCCGCGCATCAATCCCATCGGCAGCCGGTGCCGCAAGACAAATACATACACAGGACCAATCCCGAACATCACAAGCGGGTGCCGGTACAAGCGGTAGAGCAACTGGCGCCAGCGGGACAGAGCCACAAATTCACGCACAGTCAGGGTGTCGATGTCGCCGATGCCACGCCGATCAAGACAGCCCGAACTTGCATGATGGATGGCGTGGGCGCGCCGCCAAAAGTCGTAAGGCGTGAGGGTAAACACACCAATCACACGGCCAAGCCAGTCGTTGGCATGACGGTGACGGAAAAATGCCCCGTGGCCGCAATCGTGCTGAATCATGAAAAGGCGGACAAGGAAACCGGCCGCCGGCAAAGCGAGCAAAAGACAAATCCAATAGCCAATGTCCAATGTGGCCCACATCGCGATCCAGATGAAAACAAACGGCACCGCCGTGATCGTCAGTTCAAAAATCCCACGGGCGCCATCTGGCTTGCGATAGCGGGCGAGGACAAGCGAGAGCGCGCGGTAATCGCGCGGCTTACCCGCGTTCAAAGTTCGTTGATCCATGCGTATCCCAGGCTTTCGTTGAGTTCCCCGGAATGAACGCTAGGGCGTGACACCGAGATGTGTATGTATAAAATTGATCACCGTTCCAGGATTTAGGCCAAAGCTTTCGCCGCCCGGTTGGGATCCGGGTTGAAACCTGATCGGGGGAGCCGGAGCCGGTGATCGGCGGGTTGTGCGAAACCGAACATCTCGAAAGCTTTGTTTTCCGCAGAGTGCGAGCCATCAGCGGTTTCGGATGAATGCTCTCGATCGCGGCCGATCCTTATAGCAAGTTTGTGGCAACGTCAAAACCGCAACATGAACGATGATCCGGAGATGGGATAACGAACGGTCATGTTGCTAATTGTGTATCTTTCACATTTCTTCGACCGCAGGATTTGAACTCATGCGCCAAACCGTCAAGTATCCGAAGCCTGATACCTCGCGTTTACCGGGCCAGGCAGGTCTGGCGGCTTTGAGCCTCTCCGCGCTTGGGATTGTTTTTGGCGATATCGGGACGAGCCCGCTTTATACCCTTAAGACCGTCCTCAATCTGACCGGCGACGCTCCGCAGCCCGAAGCCGTCCTGGGCGTTCTCTCATTAATTCTATGGACGCTGATCCTCATCACCTCCGTGAAGTATGTGACGCTTGCCATGAGCATCGACAATGATGGCGAGGGCGGCATTCTCGCGCTCATGGCTCTACTTGGTATCAAGAAACATCAAAGGCCCGCGATCGTCGCGGCGGGATTGTTCGGCGCCGCTCTGATCTATGGCGATGGCGCGATCACCCCCGCGATTTCAGTTCTCTCGGCACTCGAAGGTTTGAATATCGCGACGCCGGCCTTGAAGCCCTATGTGCTGCCAGCCGCAGTCACAATTCTCGGGGCGCTTTTCGCCATCCAGCCGCTTGGCACGGCGCGCATCGGAAAAGCCTTCGGCCCGATCATGGCTCTTTGGTTCTTGTCCATAGCGGTGCTGGGTATCCTTGGGATCTTCCGGCACCCGGCTGTCTTCGCCGCCCTCAACCCCCTTCTCGGACTTCACTATCTTTTGTCCAACGGTTACACGAGCTTTCTCGTTTTGGGCGGAGTCTTTCTTTGCGTTACCGGCGCCGAGGCGCTCTATGCCGATATGGGGCATTTCGGCCGCCGTCCCATTCGGCTCGCTTGGTCGGGTCTCGTGCTCCCGAGTCTGTTCCTCAATTATGCTGGGCAGAGCGCGATCGTCATTGATGGCGCCTCGACCGCCGACAACATCTTCTACCGGCTATGCCCCGAATCGCTGCTCATCCCTTTTGTTATTCTGGCGACGCTCGCGACGATCATCGCCAGCCAATCGATCATCACCGGAGCCTTCTCGATGACCCGGCAGGCCATCTTACTGGAATGGCTGCCGCGTCTACGGATTACGCAGACATCCGAGAAAGGCTATGGCCAGATTTACGTCGGTGTCGTCAACTGGCTGCTGATGGCGGCGACTATCGGTTTGACATTGTTCTTCGGGAGCTCGGACCATCTTGCCGCCGCCTATGGCATCGCGGTCTCGGCGACCATGCTTTTGACGACGGCACTCCTCTTCATTGCCATGCGCGAGATATGGGGCTGGGGGCTCCTCTTGAGCGGGGCGATTGCCGGCATTTTCCTCTGCATCGATACCGGCTTCTTCCTTGCCAATCTCACCAAGGTCGCCGATGGCGGATATGTTCCTTTGATTCTCGCCAGCCTCGTTTATGGCGTCATGCTGATCTGGCACCGGGGATTGATGGCGGTCGGCAGGGTCTTCAACGAGCAGGTCGTTCCGGTTGATGAATTCATGGGCATGATCCAATCTAAAAACATTCCGCGAGTTCCAGGCACCGCCGTATTTCTCACACGCAGCGTTCGCGACACACCACCCGTCATGGTTTGGCACGTGACGCACAGCCGGGCCTTACACGAACAATTGTTCGTTCTCAGAATCGAAATCCAATCCGTTCCCAGGATCAAGGACTCCGAACGTTTATCCCTAAGCGAACTGGGGCCGAATTTCTGGCGGGGAACGGCGCGCTACGGATTTATGGAGAGACCAAACATTCCTGATCTCTTGAAAGAAGCGCGCGCGCAAGGTTTCCCACTCCAGCTTGATGATGTCACCTATTACGTTGGCCGCGAAACCATCGTTGCCAAGGATGACGGGAAGGGCCTACCCGGATGGCAGACTTCGCTCTTCGCCGCGATGGAACGAAATGCCGTGCATGTGACAGCCTTTTTCAAACTCCCGATTGATGACGTTGTCGAGATCGGCCGCGAGATTGCGATTTAACTCACCGGCGCGGAAATAGAGCGAGGACCTACCATGATGTATTGGATTTACGATTATCCTAGTTGGTTCATAGCGGTCTTGTTTTGCTCTGTGACCGTTGCGCTGACTTGGGCCGGCATATTTATCGCGCGACTGACGGTTCACTCATGGCTGCATCGGGAAAAGCGTACGAATGATATGGTCGGCTTTGCGTTGTCTAGTTATTTCGTGCTTTTCGGGCTCTTGCTTGGTCTCCTCAGTGTCGCGACCTATCAAAATTATACGGACCTTGGCACTCTCGTCGACAAGGAAGCCTCCAGCATTGGATCACTCTATCGCGATTTCACTGCCTACCCACAGCCAATCCGCGGCCAATTGCAAGACCGCTTGCGGGAATACGCCCGCTACACAATTGTCGATGGTTGGCCGAAGATGCGCAACGGCATCGTGCCGGAAGGCGGAACCACCCGTATAAACGAACTCTTTAATGTGTTGGTCACTTTTGAGCCGACCAAGAAAAGCGAAGTGATTTTTCACACCGAAGCCGTCGAGGAGTTTAACAATCTCATCGTGCTCCGCCGAGACCGGCTCGCCAGTGTCTCAACCGGGTTGCCAGCCGTCCTGTGGTGGGTGGTGACTTTTGGTGCGCTGGGGAACATCATTTTGATCTGGTTGCAGGATATGCAGATTCATGTGCACATGATTCTCGGTGGTGTTCTCGCATCTATCCTCGGCCTTGTGATTTTCTCTATCGCGGCGCTTGACAATCCGTTTCGCGGCAATGTGAGCGTTGGCCCGGATGCGATTGTGCTGATCTATGAAACTTTGCTGGAACAGGATAATTCAGACCCCGGTCCCGGGCGTGTGCCTTCAGCGCTTCCATGATTTTGGAGCCGGATGGAAATGATAGAGACTTCGGTACGACAATTAAGAAGGTGCCGCAGCTGCGGCTTTTGACGTCACGCCCTCCGCGACAACGTTCAGCGAAAGCACGGTTGCTCGCTCACCTTGGGGCGCGTCATCTTGAGCCAGAGCCGCGGTGCAGTTAACTCTGCATCATTTGGCGTGGTCGCCCCTGGATTGAAGCCCACTTCCCACTTTTCATGTTTATGAGCTCTGTCGTCCGCTCCGGCGTCGTAAATCATTCTGCTGGTTACAGGGTCTGGCGTCCAAATGGCGTTGATAGCTGCACGCCTTTTGGGAATTGCTTGCTCGATGCGAATACAAAGCTCAAGATCAATCACGCCCGCCATCCAAAGTTCGAAGACGGCTTTCGCCAGTGCCTTATCTTTTTCGTCCAGCCGACGGCGCCACTCTGCTTTCTTGTACACATCTTCTGGTTTTCGTTTCGTTGACCACATAACTCATACTCCATTGCATATAGGCCCCACCTTCCAATTCAGCTCGCGTAATGGGAATCCTGAGAACCAGGGGATGTTCAGAACACAGGCAGATAAATCATGCCGTCATCAGATCGAGTCTCGATACGCTCCCTGCCTTGGTTGGAATGACGAACCAAACGTTGCGCCGGTGCGTACTACCTTCTAGCGAACATCAATCTGGGAGTCTCCTTACGACAGCGGCAAAATCTTGGGAAGCGTGCGCCAATCAGGCCGACGGAGTCTGTATAAAATTGACCATACTTAAAGACTCGATGGTTTTATCTTCAGCTGCTGCACGGTATCTGCTTACATGCGGCATGCTCACGCCGGATGTTTTCATTCCTTGCCATTGCCATTGGAATTTATCGCGAAAATAATTGACACCTGAGCGGAAGAGGAGGATCGTTAGAGGGCTTCCGCAGTCGTTCACAAGAGCCAGTTGGAAGCAGAAGGGTCCTTCTTTCGGCACCTCATCGATTCAACTGCAATGGAGAAGCGATGACTCCACCTGGACAGTGCAACGGACCCCGTCAGGCACGGGGTCACGGTGGCGCGTAAGTCTTAAATGCCGGCCATGCTGAAACGCCACCGCCCTTAATCCGATGTTTTCAAGCGATAGCGCCCGCGAAGGCCAAGTGGACGTAACCTCGCGCAAATCTGCCTAAATCACAGATCGCTTCGCCAAGGCGAAGCCAGAGCCCCGTTGATGCTTGAATGCACCGGGGCTCACTGTTTGTCGGCTGTCTCCTTAAATGTATCGCCTGCAACGTATCGCACTGCGCGCCATGCACGCAGACGGCGCGGTTGCGAGGCAACGAGACCTCGCAACCAAGACCAAAGCTGGCACTCAGGGGAACCATGTCACCTCGCGGCGCTCTGTGTCTTTTTGAAAATAGCGGCAAGACTCACGTTTCCGCCAAGCGTGAATGTGTAGCTGTTGGACGCGCTGACCACTTTCCTGCCTTGGGTCCAGTGGACAAAGGTGAAGCCGCTCGCGGCCGTGGCTGTCACGGTGCATGCGCAGCCTTCCGGGAATGTGCCGCCGCCGCTGACGGTGCCGTCGGCCTTGGGCGATGCCTTGACCGTGATTTTGTATTGCTTCGGATTGACGGTCAGCATCGTGGTACGGGTTGTGTTTCCCGCGCCACTGGCGGTGTTGTTGAAATTAATGCTCGAGATGTAGGTATTGGGAGTGAGGGTTCTCGCGTTGGCGTTGATTTTGAACGTTACGGTCTTGGGCGATGAAGTGACTGTTCCTGAGGTTGGCGACGCGGTGAGCCAGCTCGGCACGTTGGTGATCGCATAAGTCAGGCTGCCCATAGAGGCGCTGAGCTGGTAGCGGAACGATGACGGTGAGAAGGTGCCGCCATGCACACCCGAGGCAACGATATCGGTCGTGGGGGTGACTGCCAGCGCGGGACCGGTTGCACAGGAGCTTGCGACCGTCACGGCTGTCCCAGCGGAGGAAATACCGTTGGCGATCGCGTAAAGTATGCTGGCCCCTGGCTCGGTGGCTGCCGCCACCACGAAATTTGTTGATCCAGCTTGGCCGGGCGCGATGGACATGGTGCTGTGCCCGGACGTGCGAGCATAGAACACATGTCCGCTGCCGTTGTTGACGATGCGCACCAACGGATAGTTGGTCGCTCCCTGTACGTCATCGCCGTAGGCCGCCCCTTGAGTCAGCCCATTGAGTTGGGTGCCGCTGAGGACATATGAGCTGCCAGGCGCGACGCAGCTTGGCACGGAGGTAATAGCAGGGGCCCAAGCCGCATTGGGACTTCCTCCCGGCGTGTAGATCTCGACATTGGCGCTGAAATCGGTCGCGAGGATCTGGCCGTTCGGCAGTACGAGGAAGTTATAATAGAAGGCGCCCGAGGAGCTTGCAAAGAAGACGTCATCGGCCACCTGAGTGATAGCATTCGCGGCGGTAAATTCGAAAAAATGGGTTGGTGGATTGCCGAAGCCTGGACTTGCGGCAAATAAAATATTGCCGTTGGGAAGCATCACGGCCGGAGCATCGGGAAGCGTGTAACTTGTTCCCCCTACAGCCGGTATGGCAGGAACGTTGGGGCCCGTGATCCAGCTGTTGGTGGAGGTTGTATAGATCGCGGTAGGATCAGACGTTGGGGCGACACATCCGGTATTGCCACCAAATGCAACGACACTGCCATCGGGGCGCGTGACCGACGGGCCTATTTCAAAACTGTTGCAGACGACGGGATCGATGAGCGATATGGGCGTGCTCGCGATCCCGGTCCAGGTGCCCGTTGCCGGATCATATTGCTGGGCCTTGGGCGGATCCCAGACGTCGATCGTCATCACCTTGCCGCTCGGCAAAAGCGTATAACCTTGCTCGTTTTGGTAGCCGTTCGGCGCTCCGGTGCTGGTCCAAGTTAGACCCGTGGGATTCAACAAGGCATCAACGGACGGGTTGGCGCAGCAACCGCTAAGCATATATATGCCGTTAGGCAGAACGATGCTCGCCGCGTCGCCAATGCTGGTCCAACCGGTGCCACTGGGTGCCGGTACTGGGCTCCAGCTATTGGCCACCGGATCGTAGATGGCGCCCAAGTTGGTCCAGACCTCGTTGGGGTTTGTTCCGTTGTATTCGCCGCCCATGATGATGACGCGGCCATCCGGCAAGACCGCCGAGGCGTTATATTGCGGAGCATATTGCGTGCCTTTGATGACCGGCAGCGAGGCGATCGCAGTCCAGGTGCCATTGATGTAGCTTCCGCTGCTGTCCGGCGTTAATTTCCACCAATCCGGGGCCGCGCAGTTGTGCACAATGACGGTTCCGTCGGTCAGCAGTTGCGGATCGCAAAGCCCGGGAGCACCGCCACCAGGCACAGCCGTGACCACCTGCCAGGTTCCTCCGGCGGACGGAGACGCCGGTTGCCGCGTCGCGCGCGGAAGCCCAGACGGCCGCCGGGGAAGTTTCGACAGGAACGCGTTCCAAACCGTAGGATGGGACTTAAAGAATGCCAATTTGGCGACGGACAGCCGGGGCCGGATCGGGGACTGCGGTTCCGCGTGGCTTGCGGCGATGCTAACGAGCATCCCGATCACGGCGGCGCCGCGTGCGATCGCCGTCCGCAAAGTCCGGGAGTCAAATTTGAAAAAATACCCAATGGATGAATTTGTCATTGTAGCCACCAACTGCTGAAAAAATTTTCGAAAAGTTTCTGATATTCGCTCTGCTTTAAAAAGTAGAGGATTCGTGTTTCAGAATACATGAGTTCCTGGGCCGTGCGGAAGGGTGTGGACGGTTCTGCGTCCGGCGCAACGCGGCACAAATTTTATTACCATGCAATACCAAAAAGTTATGCTGCAGGCGGGATCGACGTGCTTGCCCCTTCTGCCGCTCCTCGTGAAACCGCTGGAAAGTCACGCGATCCGGAGAGATTGTCGGGGAGCCAGACTCGCCTGGAATGCTACGACCCATAGGGAAGTAATATTAATGTCAGCTTTTGGCATCCTCGGCCCAGCCAGGGGGCTCGAAATAGTTCTGGCCTTGTGGCACCGCGGTCAGAGACGGACGTTTCGTTTAAATGCTGAATTTTTCTCAGGAAATGGAACCGCTTAGGCTTTGTGCGCGTTACCCGATGAGGGGCTCGATATTCGAGCGGCGTACGGCAAAAGCCAGTCAGAGCAGAGGGATCTCCAATCATATGAGAATTTCTGTTGGGGCGCGCGGCCGGATGGCCTCCGCGTGCATCTTTTCGACGATCTTCGCCATCTCGGTTGCGACGAAGGCCCTCGGCTTCGAGGCGACGCGGACGGCGGCGCTGGGGGGCTCTTCGTCGTTCGACAATGACCGGTCCGGGGCCGCACGCAGCGCAAATCGTCATAGCGGCTTGAAGAATAGCGGTGCGAAGTCCGAACCAGGGGTGAAACGTACCGAAGTCAATAACCGCGCGTTGCCGCTTTTTGCCGTTGTTTCGATCGCTGACCAGCGGGTCTCCATATACAATCACGATGGGCTCGTTGATCGCTCGGCGGTTTCGACTGGCATGCTTGGCCATGCGACGCCCAAGGGCGTGTTTACCATAATCGGCCGCGAGCGATTTCATCGCTCGAATATCTATTCTAACGCACCGATGCCGTTCATGCAGCGCATCACCTGGTCGGGAATCGCCATGCATGTCGGCGTCGTTCCTGGTCATCCCGCTTCGCATGGCTGCATCCGCCTCCCTGCCGGGTTCGCCGCCAAACTTTGGGGATTGACCAAGATCGGAGAGCGCGTTGTCATCTCGCCGGAGGAGGCGACGCCGGTCGAATTCTCCTCTCCGCTGCTCCCTTCCCCAAAGATGCAGGTCGTGGCGGAAGCGGACCAAGCTGCTCCCGGCACGCAGCAGGCGTCCCTCGCCGCCACCCCGCCGTCGTCTCTCATCAATCCGCATCAATACGCCGAGCAGCTCAGGGCCAAGGCTGTGGCCGAGAAGGCTGCGGCCGGCAAGACCATAAAGGAAATGACCGCGGCCGTCCGGGTTGGGCAGCAAGAAGCTGCTCGCGCGGCCGCTGAGCTCAAGGCGGCCCAAGCTGCCTACGCTTCAGCTCAGGCGAAAGCCGAAACCGCGGCCAGGGCAGACCAAGCGGGAGGGCCAGAGGTGTCCGTCAGCCCACAGGACTCCATTCTGGGGGCAGAGCTCAAGGCCGCTCATGCGATTGGTGCCGGCAGGTCCGTGGCTCGACGCCCGGCCGAGGCGTACAAACAGGCGGCGAGCACCACGGATGCGGCGGCGGGCACAACAAACGTCGCGGCGGAACTCGCTGATACCGCGGCGAAGCTCGATGCCGCGACAACCGCTTCCGCTGCTAAGGCTGCTGAGTTGGAGGACGCCGTTCGGCAGTTGAACGATGCGACAGCGGCCTACGCCGCCGCCGCGAATGCCGAGAAGGATGCGGTGCGGCGAATGTCGCCTCTGTCCGTGCTGGTCAGCAAAAAAGACCAGCGGATTTACGTGCGCCAGGGTCTTGCGCCAGTTTTCGATGCGCCGGTAAGTGTGCGCGATCCTGAGACGCCGCTAGGATCGCACCTTTACATCGCAACCGCCGCGGAAGACGATGGGACTTCGCTCAAATGGTCGGTCGTGTCGATCCCGACTCGGAGTGCCGACGAACGGCGCGAACGTAAGAGGAAAGCGGACTCGATCGAGGAACAAGCCGGGCTGTCACCGAAACTGCGCGGGTCCCCTTCGAGCGCCACCGATGCGCTTGAGCGAATCGAGATTGCTCAAGACGTTCACGACCGGATCGCGGAGCGCTTATGGACAGGCGCGTCACTCATCATTTCTGACCAGCCGGTCAGCGGAGAGACGGGCCCGGTTGGCACCGACCTCACGGTGAAGGTGCGCTAGCAACGCGCGCGACGCGGGCGGTCACGTAAGTCGCCCAGGCGATGGATGCACGCAATGGCAGCAATGTTGGCACATAGGCAAGGTGGGAAACCCCGCCTTGAGATCATCGACCTGCTCAGTCCATCAACAACGCGACAGATGCGAAGCCGTATCGCTGAACCGTCGAGATTTTCAACGGTACTGGCGCGAATGAGGCCTGCGCTAAAGTCAGCTCATACCCGTTTCGGACTTTCAGATTATCCACCACGATCAGTTGTTTGACCTGACCATTTTGAAATGCTTGCAAAAACACATTGTAGTTCTTGAAGACCACACATCCATTGGATTCACCCCTCGGGCCGAGCATGTAAGTGTGGGCGAGGAGACCTGACCGTCCAAAGGTATTACCGCCGCTTACGGGTTTGAGTCGCAACGCTTGAACCCCGTGGAAGGTCTTCTCTCTTAACGCCAGCTCATAGACATTGGGTGGCGTCGCTCCCCGCATACGTTCTTGCACGTATCGTGGATCGTCCAACCTGTTGCCTTTGCCGGAATGCGCTTCCAATTTTGTACCATCGGGCAGATAGACCGTATGCTCTGAGATGTCATAAACAGCCGTCCAAGAATATAAACCGAGCAACGGACCCGGTGTGATTTGTCGCTCATTTTCAAGAATGCCGCTTCCTAGAGCCTCGTTCGGCTGCGTCGTCTGAGACAGTTGTTGTCCAGACTGTTGCGGCGTATCGATGAACTCTTCCGAAAAAACGGGATTATCGGAGGAAGCGGCTGTTAAAGCGGGATTTCTGTCCTGCTGCGTGAAAAGGACAGAAGATTGAGACGGGTTATTCAAGCCAGTCATGATGACTGTCCAAAGCAAGGCAATTTCTGCCTGTCCATATAGGTGAACGTCGCTTCGACTCGCGATCCACGCGACCAGAGCTAAGAGAGACACGGCAACCATTGTGGAGTCGACGTAAAGCCCGTTCATTGCTCTTCTCACCAAGTCAGAAGTACGCGTATCCGAGTTCCTCTAGCTGCAGCCGGGTTTCCCGGTTGCTAAAATCGTCAACGGGAAGGCATACTTCGTTGCACTCAAGTCTCGAATGTCCCGGCATTTCGTCAAAACTTCGTCAAAGTCTCGCTTGACACGTTAATGACTGGTGAGTGTGGGATTAGTGCAACATACGGCGCGGCTGGCGGCGCGAAACGAATTGCTCAAACGGGCATTCGAAGCCTGCTAAAAGCAGCAGCGCAACTGATTTTGAAAGACTGGAAAATCGCCGTCCGAAAAGCGAGAATAAGTCCATTACAGATTAGACTCAAACTGACGCCGGCGCAGGAAAAGAATTGGCCCGCGCTGGAAACGGCATTACGCGAACAGGTAAAGCGCGCGCCGAGCGTATCACGGAATGGCGCGACAAGGCCAAGGAACTTCAAGAGCATCGCAGCATGATCGAAATGCTTGCAGCAACGCGCCAAACATCTTGCCGCGCGCTCTACCGAGGTGGAACAACGTGCCGATGCAGCAAAGCTTCTTCACGACAGTCTCGACAACGCGCAAAAAGGCCGCTTCCGGACGCTCCTGCATATGGCGGCCGGAAAACATTGGCATCATGGAATCGAAGGCTTTCATCGCGGCTAACACAGCGATGAGCGTTGTCACATTGCTCAAGTATGGCCCACTACAAACGACTGGCTTCTGACGTCTCAGATACCGGATTGGATGAAAGGCGCAAAGAGCCGCCGCTGGTGTAATGATTGGCGGCGGCCTTTGCTTGCTCACCAACAATCGTGAGAATCGCGGGGGGCGTGCTTGAAATTGACCTGGAACCACGCCGCACTCCGCCGCCGCTCGATGGTGTCGCGCCGCACCTTCTCCTTATGCTCCGTGCGGCGCCGAGCCATAGGCTGACCCTGAGAAGGAATCAAATGGGCAGACTGGCGAACCGTGTGCCGACGGGGCACTCCGAGGACTGTCACCTTTCTTTGCGCCCAAAAATATGGCGGAGTTCGGTTTTCGCGGCTTCCAACTTTTTCTTTCGGCTCGGGCTCAAGTTTTTGCCTGCCCTATTGATGTAGAACGTCAGCATTGACATTGCCGAGCGGAAGGGTGGCGCTTTGCGCCGCTTGCTATGTTCCGCCGATTTTTCAAGTGACCGAGCGATCTCGGCCGGGTCATCCATATCAAAAACATTCTTCTCAAGATCCAAAGCATCGCTGCTTCTTGTAACGTCAGCCGACCATTGGCGGATTTTTTGTTCCTTGCCTGCCATCGTTTCAATCCTCGAGAGTGAGAAATATCTAACCGTATTTGGTGCAATATGTTCCAGCCGTGCACAGCCCTCGGAGAGGTCGGGGCGGGGAAACTCCACTGTGAGGTTAAGCTCGGCGGCTTAGAAGCTTTCCGGTAACGGGCTCCAGGAACTTGCTTTAACGTGAGATGTTTTTGTGTTCATGCTGGCGCAATTTTTTACGACACATTCATCATTGCTCAGAAAAGGTTCTGAAGGATTTCGCAGCTGGAGCTTGCAGCCTAGCCAATCACATCGCTCTGAATGAGGCAAACAGCCCATCGAGTTCGCGCCGACGCGGCTCGTCGCCGTTTCCCGAAATCTGCCGTACGATTGGCAGGATCACACAGGCTTCTTGGAGTTTCACCGGCCTCACACCGTGTCAACTTCCATAACAATGCTCGACATGTGACGGGCCGAAAAACGGCCACAGAGACGCTTGGCGTCGTATGGCGCCCGGGGCGCGTTTTTTGCGTCTCTGGAATGCTGCAGTTGTGATGGAGGATCCATAACCGGCGGACATTCCGGACGAATTACGGCGCAAGCAAAAACTAAAAAAGACTATTAATATCAATAAATTATGTGGCTGATGAGCCAGTCACGGGCGAACCGGTCTCCGGCGAGATTTTCCCTCAGACCAGGGAAAAATGCAGGGAAAATTGGCAAAAGCGAACCTTGATGGCGGTGTCGTATGGGTCCAATGCCGCAAATGCACAGGCAAAGAACGTATGCCTCGGGCCGCAATTTTGTCGTTTGGTGGCAAGGATGCGAATCTCGATTGACATCTATGGGAAGACATATCTAAAGCTCTCGGACGGAGTAACCAACCCAGAAGCCCGTGGCGCTGCAGGCGCCCCAAAAGCAAATGGTTGGTTACTTCGGCTTCCGCAGACAAACCTAATCCACGTAGCGCGAGCAGTCTCCTAAAGATTGCCGCGAGGTGCCTATTGCTCCTGCCGAGGCATTTGGTGGGCCAACTTCCTGAAGAGTGCAGTTCGGCGCGGACGAAAGTTGCAGCGTGCCTCCAGGGTTGCGACGAACGAGTATGAAGCCGTCTTAATGCGAGGCAGGTAGCGGGTTCTAACTTCCGGCAAGCCGTGTGGCGTGAGACCTGCACTTTCGCCGATACCGGAAAATCACACCTTATCTTAGATTCAAGTCCCCGTAATTAGACGTCATCGTTTCGGCGAGAAAGCTGGCTTCAGTGGCCAGCCATTCCTCGTCCGCCGCCGGCGCACGATGCTATGTTTGTGCTCCAAAGTTACTGATCGGTATTGTTGGCTTGCCTCCGTGCGGGACGTCACCTTCCATTGGTATCGAAATCAGTGGTTGTTGGACCACGTTTGGGAAAACGAAACCAATTTCTGCAGACGCCGCTTGGCATCGACGAATGGTGCACATCGCAAGGTCTTTCCACCAACGCAGAATTCTAGCCGCCGATTGGAAAATGACAACCAATTGCGATCGGTGGGCTAAGCCGAGGGCCTGTTTTTGGCGGCGGCAAGCATGAGAACCTTCAAAAGCAAAGGACAGTCGACGATTTAAAAAAATTGGTAGACTGACATCGGCCCGACGTTTAGGCGGAGGCAGCTTTTCCGGTCTCGATCCGGGATGTCATGTCTCTTACTGAAGGTTTCTTTTCATGGCCAGGCGCCTCGTTTCTTCAGCTGAATCCGCCAGCGTATTTTCGTCCAGTGCTGCTCGCACATCAAAGTCGGGCAAGACGAGAACTCCGCGTTCGACGTTGGCGTCCGAACTCTTGCTTGCGGTGACCTATTTCTCGCCTTCCGATCTTGTTGAGTACGCCGACAATCCACGCACCCACACTCCCGACCAAATTCAGAAAATAGCCGAGAGCATTAAAGCGTTTGGCTTCGTGAGTCTTATCTTAGTCGGTCGCGATGGAGAGCTGATCGCGGGCCACGGCCGCCTCGCAGCTGCAAAACTCCTGGGTCTTAAAAGCGTTCCAGTGGTTCGACTTGATCATCTCGACGACGCGCAGAAAAAGGCGCTGAGAATCACCGATAATCGACTCGCCGAACTCGCTGGATGGGACCAGGATCTTCTTGCCATCGAGTTTTCGAGCCTTATCGAAATTGAGAGTGAATCTGACCTCAATTTCGAGTTGGAAATCACGGGCTTTTCGTTTGGCGCAATCGATCAAACCATCGAAGCTGCCAAGAAGGGCGATGTGCCAGACCCGGATGATTGCTTCGAACCCGAATTTGCGGGACCTATAGTATCACGCCTCGGCGACCTTTGGCATTTGGTAGAGCATTCCATCCTATGCGGCGATGCCCGCAATGATAGCGTTCATGCGCGTCTCCGGCAAGAAACATTGGCCCAAGTGGCGATTTGCGACCCGCCATATAACGTCAAGGGTGGGGGTCATATATCTGGCCTCGGCAAGGTCGTTCACCCCGATTTCCTTATGGCTTCGGGCGAAATGACTGACGCCGAATTCACGACTTTCTTGACCGAGTTCCTGCGTACGACGTCGGATTCATTGGTGCCGGGAGCAGTGTTATTCGTATTCATGGACTGGCGGCACCAGCGAGAGATTCTTGACGCTGCACGTTCTGTTGGTTTGACACTTTTGAACCTCTGTGTGTGGAACAAAGGAACGGGCGGAATGGGAAGTCTCTACCGCTCCCAGCACGAACTCATCTTCGTATTTAAGAAAGGCACCGCCGCCCACAAAAATCGCGTCGAACTCGGACGGCATGGTCGCTGTCGGACCAATGTATGGAACTACCCGGGACTTGCGAGTTTTGGGCCGAATCGGCTCGAACAGCTTGCTGACCATCCTACGATAAAAAACTGTGCTATGATAGCGGATGCCATCCGCGATGTCTCCGATAGAAATGACATCGTCATGGATCCCTTTTGCGGGTCTGGCACGACGATCCTTGCAGCGGCAAAAACCGGACGTCGCGCCCGTACCATCGAGCTGGACCCAAAGTATGTCGATGTCGCAGTGCGGCGCTGGGAAAAATGGTCGGGTAAACAGGCACGCCATGCCGACTCGGGTCTGACATTTGCGGAAGAGGCGGCACGCCGAATCAGTCATTCTAACGCTGCTTCCGATCGTATGCCATCTCCTGAAGACCTTACCCCGCCGCCGGCGCGGGTTCGCAAGCGCGTACGCGCGGCATGAGGGGAGGGACTGCCATGGAAATGGCAAGAAAATCCTCCGGCCAAACCGATTACAAGATCGGCAAGGGCAGGCCTCCCCGCCATACGCGATGGGAAAAAGGAACTTCCGGGAATCCTGGGGGTAAAAAAAAGGGCGCGGTCAATTTGGAGACCACGTTTCAGGAAGCTGTGATTCGACCTGTTACCCTCACGCTAAACGGTGAGAAAAAAGTCATTTCCGCTCTTGATGCGCTGGTTATGCGACTCTTCGATAATGGTATCAAGGGTGACATCAAAGCGATCAATTCCATCCTCGACCGAATTGAGCGTCTGATCAAATCCGAACAGAAGCAAGATCCCGAAACGAGCGAGGAGGATATCGAAATCCTTCAGCGCGTCCTAGCCAAGCGCGAGTTCTCCGGTTTAACCGACGCCATGGTCAAGCTATCTGACGCGGACGAAGAGACGGACGGAAAAGATTTAGTGCTGGATGAGCGGGAAGAGGCCCGTGACTAAAATCGATCGCGTCGCACGCGCCTTCTACCGGCAGAGCCTACCTTGCTTCGTCGAACGCGTCTTCCGGACCCTCGAACCCGAAAAGACCTATCGGCATAACTGGCACATCGATCACATTTGTTGGCAGCTGTCGCGGGTGGCGCGCGGTGAGATTAAGCGCCTGATCATCAATGTCCCGCCGCGCTCGATGAAATCGATCACGGTAACCGTGGGCTTTACCGCCTGGATGTTGGGGCGCGATCCGACAAAGCGCATCATTGCCGTGTCCTATGCCGACGAACTGGCGCGCAAGCTCGCCATCGATACCGGCAGCGTCATGGAGAGCGACTGGTACCGGCAGTTGTTCCCGGCCTTGCAACCGAGATCAAAGGTGCAGCGCCGTCATGAGTTCGTGACCAGTGCGCATGAGTATCGGTTTGCCTCGGGCGTCGGCGGCGCCGTCGTGGGCCGCGGAGGCGATCTCATCGTGATCGACGACCCCATCAAGGCGCTCGACGCCTTGTCCGAGGCAGAACGGCGCCGCGTCTGGGAATTCTACATCGGCACGCTCTGTACCCGCCTCGACGACAAGCAGAATGGCGCCATCGTCATTGTCATGCAACGACTGCATGCGGATGATTTGGTCGGGCGTATCCTGGACCTCGAAGGCGAAATTTGGGAAGTCGTTTCGATTCCGGCTATTGCAGACGAAGACAAAGTCTTTCAGCTCAGCGATGACCCCGAGGATGTCTATCGCCGCCGCGCCGGCGAAGTCCTGCATGATGCGCGCGAGCCGATGAGCGTGCTCGAGGCCATCCGCCGCGCGCAAGGAAGTTTGAATTTTTCGGCCCAATATCAGCAGGCGCCGGTGCCTCCGGGCGGCACTGTGATCAAGCGCGACTGGCTCCGCTCCTATACGACGCCGCCGGCGCGGTTCGACCGGGTGGTGATCTCCTGGGACACCGCTTCGACCCTGTCCGAGACCAGCGACTGGTCGGTCGGCACGGTGTGGGGTGCGGTTGGCCTCGATTTTTACCTCCTCGAGGTGTTTCGCGAGCGGCTGGAGGCTCCAAATCTGCGCCGGGCGATCATCCGGTTACATCGGCAGCATGATGCTTCTGCGACGCTGATCGAACAGACCGAACTCGGCCCGGCTTTGGCGCAGGACCTCTACCAGACCCGCCATTTGCGGGCGATCACCCTGCGCCCGGAACGGGACAAACTGGCGCGGCTCTTGGCGCAAGCCGCACGGTTCGAGGCCGGACAAGTGCATTTGCCCGAACATGCGCCATGGCTCGCAACCTATTTGACCGAACTCTTGGGATTTCCCAACGCGCCGCATGACGATCAAGTCGATTCCACCTCGCAGGCGCTGAATTGGTTGACGTCCCGGAGACCCCCCAACCAGCCGATCGTCCGTCGAGATGTCCGCCGCCGCGATATTATCGCGCGAAAGGATACAATCGATAATAGGAATGAGAGGGAACAATGAGCTTGGCCTGGTCTCATGGTCAATGCCGCGGCTGCCCCCAACTGTAAGCGGCGAGCCGAGCCCCCATTGCGGATCGCTGCGAGCGCCATCAGCATCCTTCCGATATGCCCGCAATGGTAGGCAACATCACTTGCGCC
>DATBPZ010000014.1:0-54144 GCA_036561105.1 Methylocella sp.
AGGTGGTGAACTCGGGCGCGAAGGAATCAAGTCCTGCGTACCAGCCAAACACCTGCTCGTAGATGCGCACACCCACATAGAAGGTGCAGATCGCGAGCGTGCCGAGAATTACAGGTCTCCCGTCGAGAAGCGGCGCCTCGGTGACGGCCGCGGCCTCGCCGGTCCGCGCAGTTCCAGTTACTAAGCTCATGACATTTGCCTCTCTTATCCATGGCCGCCGGAACGGCATGGCAGCTTGGCTCATGCTATCCCAGCTTGCGGATGTCCGCGGAAGCTACGCGCGGCAAGCGGACAGGTGAAATCGTTTGTTGTTATAAGCTTATTGAAATTAATTATGCGCAAGAGGCGGCGACACTTATCTCCTCCTGGCAGGCTGGCATGGAGTTTCGGGCAGCAGCCAAGCCAAGGGTAGATGTAACGCATCTTTGATCGAATACGATTCTCGCTATCGCCATTGCGAAAGCTGAATAGATGCTATTGCGCCCATCCGTGGTTCTCTGCGAAAGCTGCAAATTTTTTCAAATCGTCGTTTTCCCGTTCACGCTGCCAAACAAGACCGACAGTCCTCGAGATGCCAAGACCGGAGACAGGCACTTGTTTTATGGTCGAGATCTTAAAAAAGCCTGGTACAAACGCGAGCCCCAATCCGGCAGCGACAAGTTCCAGCGCCCAGTCATCATGGTCCGTCCGGTATATAATCCGTGCAGCTCGGCCAAGGGAAGTAAGTGCATTGGTCACGTCTTGCAGGAACGTGCAACGCTGGGGCAAAATGAGACTTTCATTAACAAGGTCGCCAATAGTCACACTGCGTTGTTCCGCGAAGCGATGATCCGAGCGGACTGTCAGCATGTACGGGAAATTAAAAAGCGCGCGGCTGGCATACTTCGATGCGACGCTCTCATTCACGATTGAGATAACGGCGTCACGGTCGCCTTCGGCAAGCAGCCCGAACGTTTGCTCACAATGGCACCAGCCATCGCAATGCCCGTCCGCCACCTCCACCTCAATTCCCGGATTGGCTTGCTGAAAGGAGTTTAGCAGCTTAGAGAGTGGCCCACTGGGAAGAGGCGGCAGGACGCCAATCCTCAGACGCCTTCGATGGCCAATCGTTTTCATCTCTTCTTTGGCGGCGTTGCACGTCTGCAGAATTGTTTTTCCGAGCTCAAGCAGCCGTGTTCCCGCTGGCGTCGCCACCACTTGCGCGTGCCGCCGCTCAAGCAATTTAACTCCGATTCAAGCTTCGCGATGCTCGCGGAAATCGCCGGCTGCGAGACGGCTACTCGCTCCGCGCCTTTTGTGAATCCGCCCGCTTCCACAACGACAACGAAGTGCTTAATCTGATAAAGTTCTATATGTAAATTCTATATATATATCTCTCCCCTGGATCAAGCGGCGCATCGGCCTCGTGATATTTGCTTTTCATTTTTGAGTTCTTTGAATAATTCCAATTTTGAAGTATTTCAGATGTCCTTTCAGGGAACAACCCCGCCGGGGACAAGCCGGCGGGGTGGACGTGGTCGAGTTTGGCGAGGCACTTTGTCTCACCTGCTCCCCGGACATAATTTCCAATTGCTGGCGCCGGATTATCAGAGCGGACTTGAGTAGAGCTTAGTTGGAGGACGATCGCTAGCGGAACCGAGTAAGGATCGATTCCGCCAGCGTTTTTCATTCAGCCGATTCGAGACCGAGGAGATCTTCGTAGCCTTTGTAGAGCTCGGCAACACGGCCAAGGATCTGCAGCGAAACTCCAAAGACTGCGAGCGAGACCAGCCGAAGAACACAAACCCCCAGTGCAGCGGAGCAACGAACAGTTCCTCCATAAACCAGAAGGTGTGGCCCCATTCATTGAGCTCGACGTTCGGGAAGATCATGAACGGACCGACGAACAGCATGACGAAGGCAACTGACCACCCCTTGCAGGCAAAGGTCGGAAGCCGCGTCCGTGCATACATAAAGCTACCGATCCCCATGATGATATAAATTGGGTACGCCATGTAGAACTCGATGATATGGCTTGGCGTAAAGTCGGTATCCCGGATCACCGTCATGTGCCAGGTGCCATCCTGTTCCGTGAAGTAACTGGCGCCCCAGTAGATCGCCAGACCATAGACGAAGATCCAGCTGAGCAGATTGAAGATACGGCGCATTTCCTCTCGAGGCTGAAGGCTTGCGATATCCCTGTCGCGAGTCTTCCACATCCACCCACAATCACGCCAATGAAAATGACCAGTTCGACGGGCTCCTAGACGTAGAGGAGTGTCATCCAGTAGGTGGTAAATTCTGGCGCGAAGGAATCAAGCCCCGCGTACCAGCCGAATACTTGCTCGTAAATGCGAACGCCTACATACCAGCTGCACATCAGGAGAACCAAAAGAACTAACGGCTTCCCATTAAAGAGCGGCCTTTCAGCGACGGCCGCGACATCGCCAGTGCGCACGGTCCCGGTTACCAAACTCATGTTGATTTGCCTCCCATGACACAAAATTGTACCCACTTGGAAACGTCGCGCTTCGGGTCATGCTTCTATGTTTACGGGGTGCATGGAAGTTATGCTCAGGAGGAGGACGGAGGAAATTGTTTGTTCCTGTCCGCGGCATAAGCAAAATTTTTATTACTATTGGTGGCCGTCAGGGACGGGGCGGAACAGCGGTTACGATAACGTTGCGCTAACGTGGCAAGGTACGGGTGGAAAAGCAGGCGTAGCTTACCGCGTGCTGCCGCCCGCAGTTCTTTCGTGGAGGAAGTGAGATATGGTCAAAGTTGCGCTGTTCGTACGGCTTGAAGCCAAGCCCGGCAAAGAAGGCGAAGTCGAAGCTTTTCTTAAAAGCGGCCTCGCCGTCGTCGAAGAAGAGCCGGCAACGATCGCATGGTTCGCCATTCGTCTCGGTCCATCGACGTTTGGTATATTTGATGCTTTCCCTGACGAGGCAGGCCGCCAAGCGCATCTTTCCGGGCAAGTCGCCGCAGCGCTGATGGCGAAGGCGCCAGAACTACTGGCGACATCTCCCGTCATCGAAACAGCCGATGTTCTGGCGAGCAAGCTTCCCCAAAAGGCGCCGGGATTTTTAAGCAAGCTTTTCGGATAGGATCGCATTCGAGTGGCGCCTAAGGGCTCGCTTCATCGCGACCCTCCCCCGCTTAACCGGCGACCTTCGCGAAATCGGCGACGCCGTGCATCGCAGTTCGTAATTCGTCCAGCAGCCGCAAGCGATTGAGCCGCAGCCGGGAATCTTTGTCGTTCACCGTGACATTCTCGAAAAAGAGATCGACCGGCTCTCGCAGCGAGGCTAACGACTCCATCGCATCCTCGAAAGGTGTTTGTCCCGCGAATTCCGGCCGCCCTATTCGCTCGTTGGCGTAGGACAAGTGAAGTTGCGTATCGGCGCTGAGACTTTGAATTTTCTCCGAAAGATGTTTTTCGGCCGGGTCTTGAAGAAGCGTGGGATCGCTGGCGCCATCGAAGGCTCCTGGCCCATCATTCTTCTCTTCAGCGCGTAAAATATTTGTAGCGCGCCGATAACCGGCGAGCAGATTCGTGCCTTCCTCCGTATCGAGGAAACGCTGAAGCGCCGCAACGCGCGAAACGATCAATAGGAGATCGTCTTCTCCCAAAGCGAAGACCGCGTCGATCAGATCGTGCCTTGTGCCGCGTTCGCGCAAATGCACTTTGAGCCTTTCGCTGAAAAAACTCATAAGCTGCGCGAACACATCGTCCTGACGAAGCGCTCCTTCTTTGCCCGCGAATTCCGCTCGCGCGAATGCCTTTGAAACAAAGGTTCGCAGCGGCAGACGCAGTCTATTTTCAAGAATGAGCGCGATGACGCCAAGCGCGGCGCGGCGCAGCGCGTAAGGATCCTTGCTGCCGGTCGGTTTTTCGCCGATTGCGAAGAAGCCGGTGAGCAAATCGAGCTTGTCGGCTAGCGCGACGCTGACCGCCACCGGCGCAACCGGCACGCGATCGCTTGGGCCCTGCGGCTTATAATGATCCGCGATCGCCTCCGCGACGCGTTCATCCTCTCCTTGCGCGAGGGCGTAATAGCGGCCCATCACACCCTGCAGTTCTGGAAATTCGCCGACCATCTCCGAGGTCAGATCAGCCTTCGCAAACAGCGCCGCCCGTCCCGCAAGGCCGGGCTCTGCACCAGCAACGAGCGCCACGTCTCTGGCAAGGTCTGACAGCCGCTTGGCTCTCTCCCCCTGCGTCCCAAGCTTCTCGTGAAAGATGATTTTGTCGAGCTTGGCCAGCCGGTCTTCCAGTTTGATTTTGAGATCGGTCTCGTAGAAAAACTTGGCGTCGGACAGTCGTGCCTGGACGACGCGTCCGTTGCCAGCGGCAATTGCGGCGCCGCCGTCAGCCGCTTCGATATTCGCCACAAGCAAGAATTTATTGCTGAGCTTGCCGCTCGCTCTCCCTGTGAGGACAAAACATTTCTGATTGGCGCGTATCGTTGTCTGAATGACTTCCCGCGGAAGATGGAGAAACGCTGCGTCGAAGTCGCCGGTCAACACCACCGGCCATTCCACGAGGCCCGCGACCTCCGTCAAGAGCGTTTCATCCTCGACCAGTTCGAGCCCTTGCGCGAGGGCAAGATTGCGCGCGTCGTGCAATATGATGTCGCGCCGCCGCGCAGGATCGAGCACGACTTTGGCTTTTTCCAGCGCCGGAACGTAATCGTCGAAGCGGCGCACTTTGATTTTGCCCGGCGCCATAAATCTGTGACCAAAAGTGAATGCGTCCGCTTGCAGTCCATTGACAGCAAACGGGACCACTTGCGTGTCTTCCGTTTCCGGGCCGAATGTGGCGAGGATCGCATGGAGCGGCCGCACCCAGCGCAACGCCTCGGGCCGCGCCGACGCGGCGCCCCAGCGCATGGATTTTGGCCACGGAAAATTTTTAATGACCGCGGGCAAAACCTCGGCCAGAACATCGAGTGTGTCCTTCCCCTTTTGCTCGATGAGGGCGATGTAGAACTCCCCCTTTTTCGGGTCGCGTTGAATTTTGGCCTCGGCGAGCGACGCAAGGCCCGCGTTTTTCAAGAAACCTTGCACGGCCGCATCAGGCGCACCAACGCGCGGTCCGCGCTTTTCCTCCGTGGTATCCGGCTGCCGTGACGGAAGACCCGAGATGTGCAGGGCAAGCCGCCGGGGCGTGGCGAAGCTCACGGCACCTTCTTCAAAGAGGCCGCGTTCGCGCAAGGCCTTGGTGACCATAAGACGGAGATCCTCCGCCGCTTGCGCTTGCATACGGGCAGGGATTTCCTCGGAAAAAAGTTCAAGAAGCAGATCAGGCATGGTTTCATTTCGGCCGCCGCCGGAGGCAAGCAGCATAAAGGAGGGAAACGGGTATCTGCCTTCTATAAACGGAGCTTGCCCGGGAAGAAAATGCCGCGTGGCGAAATTTTGCCGTTTAAAGGATTTCGCTGCTCTGGAACGAAAGAGCCAAGCAGGCGTTTGGACTACCTTAGAGGAGGTGTGTCATGGACAAGAAACTGATCTCCATGGTCTCCGGTGTTACTTTACTTACTCTGAGTGGTGCTGCCTGGGCAGGCCCAATGCCAATCACAAGCGCAAAGGATATAGCAGCACCTGTCCAAGTTGAGCAGGTACGTTACTATAGGTATTATTATCATCATCACGGATGGCGCCACTACGGATGGCATCGCGGCTGGCATTACGGGTGGTACCGAAATAGATACCACTATGGGTGGCGCTACAGGCGGTACCATTACGGCTGGCGGTACCCAGGTTATTACGGGTGGAACCCTGTCGCTGCCGCTGCGGGCACAGCCGTTGGCTTGGCAACTCTTCCCTTCGCCGTAGCCGGCGGATGGCCCTATTATGGGTACGGTTACCCGTATGGATGGTAGCATCATCTTAAGTAGCTGACCCCGCCCGAAGCCGACGGGGTCATTTTGACCTAAGTTATAAACCCAAAGCCAACTTGTGCAGACCAAGCTGACTGACGATGCGCTTGCGAATTGATTCGGCAGCAGGGAACAACTTACTCGCGGCGGTGTTTAGTTAAGTTCATTAGTGTTTAATTGGAGACCTCCATGGAAACGAGAGAAATTATCGCGGTCGCCGGTACTGCACTCCTCGCTCTGACAGCCGCGGCGTCTGCCGGTCCAATGTCTGTTCCGAGCGCCAATATTGTTGCGCCAACACAGCCGCAAACGGTCCCGGTGTATTACCCCTATTATGGCGGTGGCTATTACGGCGGCTGGGATCCTGGTCTCGCGGTCGCGGGCACGGCGGCCGGTTTACTGGCCTTAGGAGTAGCGGGAGCGGCGGCAGGCGCTGGGCCTTATTACGGCGGGTATTACGGCTATCCGAGTTACGGGTACAACGCCTATTACGGCGGACCCTATTATGGGCATCGCTATAGGCATTACGGCTATTACCGTGGCGGCATTCATACCGGACGCAGCGTTGGCCATGGCCATATGCATCGCGGCGCCCATTACCGTTAATCCCGAGCACGATTCCGTTTCGAACCGCGCACGATCCGCCTCATGAGGCGGGTCGTGCGCCGAGTTATTTTTTGCCTCTCAACCCGGAGAGTTCAAGCGCCGCCGCCTGTCTTGAGCCAAGCGGCGCCGCAGGCCTTGGCGAGATCGCGCACTTTCAAGATATAGCCTTGCCGCTCGGTGACCGAGATGACCCCTCGCGCGTCGAGAAGGTTAAAAATATGCGAGGCCTTGATACATTGATCATAGGCGGGCAGCACAATCCCATGATCTCCCCCCTCGTCGCCGCGCTTTAGCAAGGACCGGCATTCTGCTTCCGCGTCCTTGAAATGCTGGATCAGAACGCCGGCATTGGCGCCTTCAAAATTATAGCGCGAGTATTCTTCCTCCGCCTGTTTGAAAATATCGCCATAGGTGACCTTTTCCGGCCCTTGGCGGCCGTTAAAATTCAAGTCAAAGACGTTGTCCACGCCCTGCACATACATGGCGAGGCGCTCGAGACCATAGGTCAGCTCCCCCGAGACAGGCGCGCATTCAATTCCCGCAACCTGCTGGAAATAGGTGAATTGAGAAACTTCCATGCCGTCGCACCAGCATTCCCAGCCAAGCCCCCAGGCGCCGAGAGTCGGGCTTTCCCAATCATCCTCGACAAAGCGAATGTCGTGCAAATGGAGATCAACGCCGATGGCTTCGAGCGAGGCCAAATACAACGCCTGAATATCCTGTGGTGAAGGTTTTAGAATAACCTGAAACTGATAAAAATGCTGCAACCGGTTGGGGTTTTCGCCGTATCTCCCGTCCTTCGGCCGCCGCGAGGGCTGCACGTAAGCGGCCTTCCAAGGGCGCGACCCGAGAGCCCGCAAAGCGGTCGCCGGATGGAAGGTCCCAGCGCCCATTTCGACATCATAGGGCTGCAGGATCACGCAACCGTACCCAGCCCAAAAGCTCTGAAGAGTTAGGATCAGGTCTTGAAAGGAGCGGGCCGGATTGGACGAATTGGCAACGTTTTCTTCAACTGCCGCATCCATTATTTCCACCTTATTCGGACCTTTTCCGCGACGGCCGGACGCAAATGAAAAATGCGGGTTATTTCTCAATATTCGCGCTGCCACACCTGGGCAATGGCGTAGCGGCGCCTATGTTGTCAAGGCCGTGATCTGCGCCCGGAATGATACTTCGTCGAAATTTTTTAACACCAAATTGGAAAACCATGGCGCAATCTACCGCACAAAACGTTGACCCGAAGGAGGGAAAAATGAAGCTTTTTAGAATAATGGCGCTCGCCGTCCTTACCGCTTTTTGCGGTTTGACCGGTGCCGCCACGGCGGCCCCCGCAGCCGGCTTTGTAACTGCGGCACCCGCCGTGCGCACGCTTGCGACACAGGCCCCCGTGGCCTCGGTTGAAAAGGCATGGTGGTATAGAAGGCACTATTGGCACCGCCATTACTGGCACCGTCATTATTGGCACCGCCGTTATTGGCACCGCCGTTATTGGCATCCGTATTGGCATCGTCGCTATTGGCACCGGTACTATTGGTAATATATAGTATATCTTTAGCTGCGCGCAGAAAACTTGCGCTCACGAGAGGGTTTCTACGCGCAGCTTTACGATGGTTGCTTGATTATCGAAGAACTCTTACTTTAACAATGCTATCTATCAACTTCGTACTATTTGTAGCGTTGTTGCACACTCATGATAGCACAACAGGAGTTTAGGCTTGAATCTGAACTGTAACACGACAACCAGCAGAAATTCTTGGACGTCATTTTCCTAGGAGAAAATCAAGTGAAGACAACAAAATCTGGACTGATCTTAGCGGCAATTCTTTGTTTCGACAGTGAGCTACGCCGGATTAACTCAAGCGGCACCTTTGGCGGGGTTGTCTCAGCCGGGTACTCTCGGAAATGAACAAGTCTCCGGCAGAATGAACGGCGTAATCCTCAAGGCTCACACCACGAGCAAGGGTATGTTGAAAACGTCCCACCGTCATTCTCACCACATGCACCATCACCACATGCACCACGACATGTAAGAAAACGGCTGCCTATTACCAATCAATCGGCAAGGCACCGCGGTGGATGGCCTCGGCGGCGGGGGTAAAGCAGTTCCCGTCGTGAAGAATCAGCGGCGGCGCGATGGCCAGGAGTGCGCGGCTGCCTTTTTTACCGCGCACAAGAATGCGTCCCGCGCAGGCATCCCGCCGCGGATAAACCGGCAGCACGGTGATGCCTCCGGCCCGCCCGCTTAAGCTTTCGAGGACCACTGGCAGAGCATCTGGGCGATGGATCAAGATGATCGTTCCGCCTGGCGCAACCAAGGCCAAAGCCGCCCTGATCCAGTCTATGAGTGCCGATGGCCCGTCGGCGGACATGGCATGGGCGCGGCGGCGCCCCGCATCAGGTGACAGCCGCGCCCGGCTGGGATCGAGAAAGGGCGGATTGCTGATCACGAGACCCGCGCTTTCATCGATCAGCCCTGCGGCGCGCCTGCTCGCAGCCGACAACAGATCCCCTTCGGCGACAGAGACGCGATCCTGCAGACCATTATGAAGAAGATTCTCCCGCGCCAAACCGGCGAGCGAAGGGTCATTCTCGAGAAGTTGCACCCGCATGCGGGGCCGCGCAATGACCATTGCCAAGCCGGCGGCGCCCACCCCAGCGCCTACATCGATGGCGAGGCCGGAAAAATCGGCCGGCGCGGATGCCGCGAGGAGCACGGCGTCGGTGCCGCTGCGGTGACCCTCCAATGGCTGACGAAGCTGCAGCCGGCCGCCGAGAAACGCGTCGACGCCGAGCTGAGACGGGTTTTCATTGGGTGCCTCAGCCATCCCGCAATTCGGGACCTAGACCCGCGTCCTGCAAGATCGTCCGCGCCCGCACCGCTTCATCCTCGTCGACAAGGATCCGGCGCGGCAAAAAAGACAATGATCCTTCGAGCGCGCTCATATGCCGGTCTGCAAGAAAAACGGCGATCCCGGAGTCCGCAAGAATGGTTTCGACCCTTGAAATCAGCACGAGGTCGTTCGTGCGAAGAAGTTCTATCAATTTTCAAAGCCTCCAATTCTCGAAGCTTACCGTGAATACAAGCAGTAACAGTTTGCGAATCGTTTTCGCGGCTCTTGCCGCTTTATTGATATTATACGCATAGGAGTCATGACGATTCCTCTCTTTTATCAAGGGGAAGATGATCGGTGGAACATAAATTATCCGGGCGTCCTTCGGCATGAATGCACTTGGCGCTTGATTTGCCGGTTGTTCCATGCTGGGCATTAAAGCGCACTCAGCCTCGATCGGGCGGAAGCCTGGGCATGGTTGCGAAGCGCAGAACGACGTCCTAAGACAAGCAGCGCCCTAAGACGTGCCGCCGGCATGAGAGGCGCCGCCGGCATCTGGAGAATTCAATCGTGGGCGTTGTCATCCCCCTCGAAGAAAAAATGCACGAGCCCGGCATCGACCGGCTGCTCGATCTGGTGACGGCCGATATGGAACGGGTCAATCAAACGATCCTCTCACGCGCGGCCTCTGATGTTTCGATGATTCCCGAAGTCGCCAATCATTTGATCTCCTCTGGCGGCAAACGTTTGCGCCCCATGCTCACCTTGGCGGCCGCTGGACTTTGCGGCTATGCCGGCAACGGTCATATCAAGCTCGCCGCCTCGGTGGAATTCATGCACACAGCGACTCTTCTCCATGATGATGTCGTGGACGAAAGCGACATGCGCCGGGGCAAGCTCGCGGCGCGCATGCTGTGGGGCAATGAAGCAAGTGTGCTTGTTGGCGACTACCTGCTTGGCCAGGCCTTCAAGATGATGGTTGAAGTCGGCTCGCTGCCCTGCCTCGACGTTCTCTCAACCGCCGCCGCGGTGATCGCCGAGGGCGAGGTGATGCAACTTTCGGCGGCCAAGGACACCGAGACGAGCGAGGACGATTACCTGGCGGTAATCCGCGCCAAGACCGCCGCCTTGTTTGGCGCGGCTTCGGAAGTCGGGGCCCTTCTCGGACAGCGGCCCAAGCCCGAGATCGCGGCCTGCCGGGGCTATGGCCTGAACCTCGGCATCGCGTTCCAGCTCATCGACGACGCGCTCGACTATGGCGGAACCTCGGTGAAGCTCGGCAAGAATGTCGGCGATGATTTCCGGGAGGGGAAGATCACCCTTCCCATCGTTTTGTCGTTCCGGCGCGGCTCGCCAAAGGAACGGGAGTTCTGGCGCCGCACTCTGGAACAGGGCCAAATCTCGGAAGGCGACCTCGAAACGGCGATCGCCACCATGCATCGGCACCGCGCGCTCGAGGATACGATCGAGCGCGCCCGCCATTACGGAGCGATGGCGCGAGATGCCTTGGAACTGTTCCCCGCGTCGCCGTGGAAATTCGCCCTGAGTGATGTAGTCGATTTCTGCGTCAACCGCGTCTACTGACTCTCGTTGGCGCAGACGGCCAGTTGATGGTTTCGAACATTTCTGGCCATCGCCCGATTTTCAAGGTCTCTCTCACCGCGTGAGAGCTGCTGGCAGTTTGATTTCCTGCCCGATTCGCAGCCGGCGAGGATCGAGACCCGGATTCGCTGTGCTGATGCGGCGCCACTGCCTCGCGTCCCCATAGAATTGGACAGCGATACCCCGCAAAGAGTCGTCCGCGCGGATGGTGTATCGGACGAGCCCTGGCGGCGGGGTTTCGGCCGAGGGCCTTGTGGGTGCATCCACGGCCAACCGGGATTCTTGGACCGGGCCAGCGGAGCGGAATCGGAATGGTCAAAGCCGCGCGAATTTTGTTGCGGGACTAATTCTTGCTTTTGCGCCAAGATTTGGGGTTGCTGCGGCGGAGATACCCTTAGCTGCCGACGAACATATAGCCCATGGACGCGGCCATGATCATCATGCAGATATCGTCGAGGGGTGGCCCGCGGACCAGCGGCATGGTCCATGACCCGCGGGGTGTGACAAAAGTTCCGCCGCGCCAAGGCTGGACACACGCTTTCGTCAACCACGTGAGTGTTTCCAGCGCGAAATATACCGACAGAGCGTAGGTGACGAGAGGCAGCCAGAACGTCATTGGCATCCACATGTAGATCATGGCTCCTTGTTGAACCAGGGCCAGGATCCATAAACGGCCGCACGAGCCTTTCTGCACCCATTGAACCAGCATCCAGCCGATGATGACGGCGGACGTGGCTGCATAGATGATCATCCATGCAGACCCTGGAAACCAGCCAACCCCGAAGGCCATCGCGGCGTACATATAAAGCATGCCGAGCAACATCACGACATGTGCGGAATGCAGCCATCGCCACGATCCACGCATGTGAATAAAATGAGTGCAATGAAAAACCAGCACGCCAATGAGCGCTGCGATCCAAATTAGCGATACGCTTGCGGAGAGCAGATCTGGAGGTGAAGACATTCTCATTCAAATGGAGCTCGCCCAGCGATATCGATCTCGAAACCATCTGCAAGATACGATGGGGCCTGCGTGACGGAACCCAGAGCGTGAGTCTCAGTTCGGCAAAACAAGCAGAGGCCACGGCCGGTTTGCTTATTCTTCCAGGACTCTGGGGTTCCAAAAGAGTCCGGAGTGGCTACGCTTAAGCGCCTGCGCATGTTCGTTGATTGACGCTCGGGTCCCGGTCTAGCGAACTATAACGATCCGCCCTCAAGGATCGCGACACGATTTTGAGCGAAGGAATCATTTTCGTACTCCCCTCTCGTTCTAAGAGCATCCGGACGAGCACCTCGGACCCCTCCGGCCGCAATCCCATTCTGGCACGGTTTTAGCCCGGCTCCCGTAACCGGATATCAAGCTTACGCGGCAATAATTCTTGGCTTGCGGGCGGCCGGTTGCGCCAAAGCCCGACGGTGAGCATGAGTCACATGGGCTGTTCACGGATCGGTTGGGCGGGAGGCATGATCGCGCCTTGGTGGCTGGGTCTGGCCCTTGCCGTCTCGATCAGCGCCGACGCCGGCCAGGAAGCTTCGTCCGGCGCCTCCCTGGCACCTTTGCCTTTGCGCGCCGCACTTCCGCCGGCCGAATTGATCCCGGCGGGACAATCGGCGCCATCCTCTGGCTTCGCGAGCGATTTCGGCGGCCTCGCCGGGGAAGTGGGAAAGCTCCTGCGCCAGGCAAGCCTCTCGATCGGCGACGGCGAGGCGTTCCGCCGCCTGCCCGACGAAATCGAACCCCGCGCCGTGTTGAAACACAATGCGCGGCCGTTTCCATCGATAGACCGGTCCCATAAAGGAGACCCATTGGCCGGGTTGCGGCCGGGGTTCGACTCGCGTCTGCGGGCGCCGCATGGCTTGGCGAGGCTCCGTGCCGGTGAGATTCTGTTCCACCACGATGAAAACCTCCCGGCGGCTGGCTTTACTGTTGCAGAGGACGAAACGGGTGCTTCCGCGAGTGTGGACTCGTTTGAACCCTGGCCCAATGGCGAAAGTCCGGCCACGGCCCATTCCATCGCCGAAGCGTCGCCGGGCCAGACGGGTTCCCCGGTGACTTTGCGTCCGGCGGCCAATGAGCGGCTGGTGCAGGGGGCAACGCCAACGGTCAGCCGGGCGTCGGCGATTGGATCGACGACTCCGGCACCCGGCGATTCGACCCCCATCGAAGCCGTCGCGCTGCCGGGCGATCCCTGGCGGGGAGCCCCAGCGATGGGCGAGGCGGTTCCCGCCGGAGGCCGGGCGAATTATGCGGCACTGCTCGACGGCGGCGAATCGGCACAGGAAAACAATTGCCTAGCAGAAGCCATTTATTTTGAAGCGCGCGGCGAATCCGATGAGGGCCAGGCGGCGGTTGCGCAAGTCGTGTTGAACCGCCTTGCCAGCGGTCTTTATCCCGCGACGATCTGCGGTGTCGTATATCAGAATCGGCATCGCTGGCATGGATGCCAATTTTCGTTTGCGTGCGAGGGCAGATCGCTGCGCGTGACCGAACCCGAGGCTTGGCAGAATGCGCTCCGGATCGCCGCCGAAGTCAGGAACGGCAAGACGTATCTCTCTGATATCGCGGGCTCAACCCATTATCATGCCAATTATGTTCGCCCGCGCTGGACACGAAGACTTGAAAAGATGGACGTGATTGGGCATCATGTATTCTATAAGTTACGGCCTGGGCAGAGCTGATCATCGCGATTTCGCGCTCATCCTCGCGTTGCCGCTCTTGCATGATCCCGAAAAGTCACCAGCTTTTTTGAGAAGATCATGCCCGAAAACCAATAGTTTGACTTGCGGCAGGCATCGCTCCCGCGCCTGTCCGGAAGCGCGGCGAAAGAAAGTCGCTGGAGAATCGTAAAACGGCCATGTTCGTCGCGAGGAATCGCAAAAACCGAACCCCGGCGTCCGAGAAATGCCTCTTGAACGGAAAGACGTTCCGCATGCCGATTATGTTTAAGCCTGCCCGAATTGATAGTGACCGGCCAAACACCCGCCGTGTCCCGCTCAAAATTGCAGCGGTCTCGCTTGCCGCGCTGGTTTTTCTCGCGGCCCTGGCGAGCGCGGAAGCCAGGTCCCGCGACAACGTGGCGATCGCAACCCCTTTTGAGGTTGGCGAAAGCCCGTCCGGCAATTATCTCGCGGCGCTTATCGCCGGTTCAGAGCACGACACGGTGGCCGCGGCGACGTTCTTCCGGGAAGCTTTGAGATTTGATCCGCGCAATTCCAATTTGATCGAGCGAGCCTTCGTCGCGGCGGTTTCAAACGGAAATATGCAAGACGCTTTCAGCCTCGCTGACCGCCTGCTCGCCCACGATCCCAACAACAGCCTCGCCCGTCTCGCGCTTGGCGTGAAAGCCATCAAGGCGAAACATTTCGCCGCTGCCCGGGCCTATTTCACCAAGGGCGGCACCGGCCAGCAGCGCGATATCACCGCTACGCTCTTGACAGCTTGGACCTACGCGGGTGCCGGGGATACGCGCCAGGCGCTCGCCATTGTCGACAAACTTCATGGCGAAAATTTCGGGGTTTTCCGGGATTATCATGCCGCCCTCATCGCCGATGCGGCAAGCAATCCCCAGGAAGCCTTGAAGCGCATGAAACTGGCGTATACCGCCGACAAGAACACCCTCCGGCTTGTCGACGCCTATGCCCGGTTCATGGTTCGCCGTGGCGACCGCGAGGAAGCCGTGCGGGCCTATGAGGCTTTTGATCAGATTCTCCCCAACCATCCCATTGTCGGGGCGGCGCTCGCCAATCTCAAGTCGGGCAAGCCTGTCAGTCCCCTGGTCAAGGATGCCCAAGAGGGCGCAGCGGAAGTCCTTTATGGCCTTGGCGCCGCCGGCGGCCAGCAGGGCGATGAACTCGCCGCCATGATCTATCTCCGGCTTGCTCTTTATCTGACACCGCAAAATAGTCTCGCCATCATCACCCTTGGCGATCTCTGCGAACGCATCAAGCAGAACGAACAAGCCATCGATGTTTATGGAATGGTGCGCGAAGATGATCCATTGCGTGCCACCGCCGATATCCAGACCGGCCAGATACTCGAAACCCTGGGCCGCCCCGACGAGGCCGCCAAATATCTGAAACGGATCGTCGACGAAAACCCGAAAAATCAGGACGCATTGTCGGCCCTCGGCAATCTGCAGCGCGCGCATAAGCATTACGCCGAAGCCATCGACACCTATACACTGGCTTTGGCTGGCAAGGGTAAACCGGAGAAAACCGATTGGCCCATTTATTATTTCCGGGGAATTTCCTATGAGCGCGAGAAGCGTTGGCCGGAAGCTGAGGCCGATCTCGTCCAGGCCCTCGCCCTTTATCCCGATCAGCCGCTGGTCCTGAATTATCTTGGCTATAGCTGGGTCGATCAGAATATGAATCTCGACGAAGCCTTCAATATGCTGCGCCGCGCCGTCGAACTGCGTCCGACCGACGGCTATATCGTCGACAGTCTCGGCTGGGCCAACTACAAGCTCGGCCACAACGATGAAGCGGTCAAGCAACTCGAACGGGCGATTGACCTCAAGGCCTCGGACCCGGTCATCAACGACCATCTCGGGGATGCCTATTGGCGGGCAGGCCGCAAGCTCGAAGCGCATTTCCAATGGAATCACGCGCGCGACCTTGATCCCGAGCCGGAGGATAAGGTCAAGATCCTGCAGAAGATCGAGCATGGTCTCGACGACGTTCCAAATCCGGCTGCGGCGGAAGCCGAGCCGAAAAAGAATGGAGGCTGACCGCTCCCCTTGCGGTCTCCTTTCTCGCGCCCCGATCTTTGCGCGGGTTTTTTGCGCTCCAGTTCCCTTGATCTCGAAGCCGCGCGAGCGGACTTCGCTCCGGGTTCCCTTTGCCAGATATCCTCACCGAACGCGCGCCAGCGAAAATCAATTTAACTCTTCATGTCGTCGGCCGCCGCGCTGACGGCTACCACAATCTCGAAAGTCTGGTTGCTTTTTCGCGTGGCGGCGACTCGCTGAGTCTTGCCCCCGGCAAGCTGCTTGCCCTCTCGATCGAAGGGCCAGCGGCTGGGGCCTCGGGACGCGTTGAAGATAATCTCGTGTTGCGCGCGGCTGCTCATTTCGTGGAACGCTTTCCTGCAGCCAAACTCGGCGCCTTTCATCTTGTCAAACGCCTGCCCGTCGCGGCGGGCCTTGGGGGTGGTTCATCCGACGCGGCGGCGGCGCTGCGACTGCTTGCGCGCGCCAATGCACTGCCCCTCGAAGACCCGCGCATCTACGACGCCGCCAAGGCAACCGGGGCCGATGTTCCGGTCTGTCTCCTGCGCCGCGCGCGAATGATGCGGGGCATCGGCGATGAGCTTGGCCCGTTGATCGCGCTGCCGCCGCTCATTGGCCTGCTCGTCAATCCGGGCCACGCGGTTGAGACGAAAGCCGTCTTCGCTCGCATGAAGATCGCGCCGGGCGCACCAACCGGATATGGCGGCCATCCTGCGCTTGTCCCTAATATGTCCGCCAATACATTGCTCGCCGCCCTCCACAAAGGCCGCAACGACATGGAGGCGGCGGCCTGCCTGCTGGCGCCCGTCATCAGCGATGTGCTGTCGGTGCTATCTGCCGCGCCTGGCTGCCGGCTTTCCCGCATGTCCGGCTCCGGGGCGACATGTTTTGCGCTCTTCAAGGATTGCCGCTCCGCCGCGCGCGCCAAGAAAGCCATATTCCAAGCGCATCCGCAGTGGTGGGCCAAAGTCTCGGTTTTGGGTTGAGGGTGAGCCGCAGGCACCCTACTTCCGAAGCAGCAAAGACAGTAGGCAGCAAGAGCGGAGCACAAGCGATGCGGCAGATCTGGATCACGAAATTTGGCCCGCCCGAGGTTCTCGCCGTCAAGCAAGCGCCTGATCCGGAACCGAAACCCGGCGAGGTACGAATTCGCGTCGAAGCGAGCGGTGTCAATTTCGCGGACATTGTGGGCCGCGTCGGCCTTTATCCCGACCTGCCGCCCGTTCCAGTCGTCCCCGGTTATGAGGTCAGTGGCCACATCGACGCGATAGGCGCGGATGTCGATACGAGCTGGATCGGCCGTGATGTCCTGGCGATGACCCGCTTCGGCGGTTATACGGACGTGATCTGTGTCCCACTGCAACAAATCTTTGGCCGCCCGCCCGGCATGTCCGCGTTGGAAGCCGCAGCGCTTCCGGTCAATTACTTTACGGCCTGGCAGCTTGTCGTCGTGATGGGCGGATTGAAGCCGGGCGAGACGGTTCTCGTCCATTCGGCGGGCGGCGGCGTCGGCATTGCCGCCACGCAAATTGCAAAGCACGTCGGCGCCACTGTCATCGGCACCGCATCGGCCTCCAAGCATGCCGAACTGCGGGCCCTCGGCGTCGATCATTTGATCGATTACCGCACCGAGGATTTCGAGGTGCGGGCGCGCCAAATCACCCAGGGCCGCGGCGTCGAACTCATCCTCGATGCCATCGGCGGCGACTCGCTCAAAAAGGGATACCGCCTGCTCGCGCCGACCGGGCGGCTCGGCATGTTTGGCATTTCCTCGGCGGTGACGCAGAAGCAACGTCGCCTTTTCGACATGCTCGCAATGCTTGCCAACACGCCTTGGTTTCAGTTCAACCCGATGTCGCTGATCAACGCCAACAAGGGCGTCTTCGGCGTCAATGTGGGCCATCTTTGGGGCGAGAGCGACCGCCTTCGCAGCTGGGGCGAACAGCTACTCGATCTATGGGCGCAAGGCGTCATCAAGCCAAAAATTGCGCAAAGCTTTAAGTTTGATGACGCAGCCGCGGCCCATCACTTCATCCAAGACCGCAAAAACATCGGCAAGGTTCTTCTCGTGCCCTAAGGCCATGTGGGATTGATGCCTATGGCTTATGGTCCTCATGCCATTTCCGGACGGCGGCCAGCGCATTCTCGATGTGTTTCTTGGCGCTGGAATCCGAGTAGGCGTAAAGAATCTTTCCATCCGGCGAAATCACATAGGAGATGCGGTTCGCGAAAAGCGCGCCGGCAACCGGAAGGGTGAAGGCGGCGTCATAGGCCTTGATGACCGAAAAACTGGGGTCGGCGCCCACCGGGAATTTGTCGCGGCATTCCTTCGTCGAAAAGTCGCGTTGCACCGCGATCTTGTCACCCGAGAGGCCAATGACGGTGGCGCCGGCCGCCGCGAAATTCTCGATGTTGTCGGCGAACTCATGGGCCTCGAGCGTGCAGATGCTCGTAAAGGATTTGGGATAAAAGTAGAGAACCACGGGTCCTTTCTTCAAAGCTCCGGCGAGGGAGAATTTGAACTCCTTGCCGCCCAGCGCCGCGTCCACGGTGAAATCTGGCGCGGTATCGCCCGGCTTCAACGCCGCCCAGGCGGGGGTTCCGGAGAGAACAAGACAAATGGAGAGGACAAGACAAACAGAGAAGAATACAGCCGACGGTTTCACTTGGCGCCTCCGTTTATCATGTGTCGTCTGGTTACATAATGGTCTCCCCGATCATATCAACGCTGATGGATTGGAACTTGCACCGTCCGGGTCTTCACGCATGTCGTCGGGCGCCAGTGCGCGCGAAAAATCGATTTTTTGCGCGCATCCGCGAGTGTCAGGGTCTGAGCCCCCGAGAATGGAAATTGACGCTTCCGGTTGCCGAGTTGTTGCCACTGTTCGGGTCAGGTGTTGTGCTCGTCACCTTGGCGGTGTCATTTATCGTGCCGGCGGTCTTGGTGGTGAAGACGACGTGAGTGGTCTGCACGGCGCCGGCGGTGAGGGTGCCGAGATTGCAGGCCAACGTCGTCGACGTGGTGGGACCGATCGGCGTCGCGGGCGCGCAGGCTGCCCCGCTGACGGCGGTCACGGTAAATTTGACCCCGCTCACGATCGCATCATTTAAGACGACGTTCTGCGCGTCCGACACGCCAAGATTGGTGACTTGGATGTCGCAAAATGCTGGATGATCCGTCTGTGCAAATGGGGTGGGGCCGCAGGTCTTCACAAGCCGCAAATCGGCCGATTGCGTGACCAATGTGCTGGCGGAAGACGTGTTGTTGGCGGGATTGGGATCGGTCTCATTGGCGGTGACGCTTGCCGTGTTGGTAATCGTCGGCGTTACGAAGCTTGACGGAACATTCGCCGTGATGGTGAACGACATACTCAAACCGTTCGCCAAAGTCCCGAGATTACATGTGACAGGCGACCCCGAGCAGGAGATGGAGCTCATCTTGAATGTCGTACCCGCTGGCAGCGGGTCGGTCACGACGACATTGGTCGCGTTATTCGGGCCTAGATTGTTGACATTGATAGTATAGGTCAGTGTCGTTCCCGCTACCACCGTGCCGGGCGCGGTCTTAGTGATCGCAAGATCTGCTTCAAATTGGCCCACTGGGGTTGTGGCCGCACAAGCCGACGAGCCGCCAGCACTGCTTTCCTCGAAAATGATTGCCGGACCCGGCAGCGATGCGGTGGGAGCAATTGGCCCGAAGTTGAGATTGTTGGTCTCGCCCGTAAAGCCTGTCGACACGCAGGTGGGGGCAGCCGTACCGCCGTAAGTAATTCTCGTCCTGGGGATGACCGTCGATCCGCTGTTGAAGGTAGCTTGGGACGGGGGTCCGCAAGTGTCGCCGAAGACGTTGAACTCGGCGATCTGCCAGTTCGCTGCTAAATTAACGAGGTTGTCACCCGTCGCCGCGTGGAGGGTGGTTCCGTCGAACAAGCTGACACTGTCGCCCCCCCCACTAACTGTACCCGTCAGTACCAGATTGCCAAGGTTGCTTATCGGTTGAACAGGCACGGATGCTGCGTTCGTGCTGTTCCTGAAACAACTGCCCGCGAAGGTATTCCATCCCGCAGGGCAGGGATTGTTGAAATTAAGCAGCCAATATTGAATGTATGTGGACACAAAAGCGGGGGTGTTGGAGTATATGAATTGCTCCCACCCTTGGCATGCTGCCGGGACTGCCGCACCGCTGCAGGCCGGGACGTTGCCGCTGCTGTTTGTGAAGAAGTTCGTGTTGAGCTGGAGCGAAAAGATGTTGGGGACACCCGAGACTGGGCTTGTGCACCCGGCGCTCCATGTCGTTCCCGTCTCGCTCGTTACGCCGGTTACTGTGTCGAAAGAGCCGATTGACTGGGATATGAAGCCACTCGGCGCCTGGGCCGAAACGTCATTGCCATTACCGATGACTTGAGGCGACGAAAGCCCGCGTCGTGGCCCCTGCGGATTTGGTGGCGGGGTCGTGCACGGTGTTTCCTGCCAATCAGTGTTCGGATAGGTGGCCTTGAAGCATCCCTTCTTGGGCGTGGCAGTCCGCGCCATGCCTGCCCGCCAGGCATCGCGCCTGGCGGCCTCCGCGGGTGACCGTTGTGCGGTTGTGCCTTGCTGAGCAGAGGTTGCTTGGCTCGATATAAGCCACGGGAGCAGGCTCGCGGCGAACAGGATGCCAAGAAATTTCGTGACGCGTCCCGGGACCAAAGAGAAGACCGGTAATGCTACAGCTGCGAAGATTGCGAATAAAATGACGAACTTAATCATGACAGTTCCCCCCGAACCGTGTAATTAATTACGTTTAAAAACAGAAGCTAATTGACTATAAAAACGTTTTTTGGTCAAGTTTTTTCAAGTGTTCGTAACCATCAGAGGGTCAGGAGATTGGATTAACCGTCTGATCCGAAATTAAGTTGAGTGGTATTAGGCCGGTATTCCCACCACGCAGAAACCATTGCCGAATGGATCGCTGCAAAATGCGATGGGTGGGCGCGCACCATCTTCGAATTTTTCCTCACATTTCGCGCCTGCTTTCACCGCCTTTGCCAAGAAAGCTTCAAAATCCTCGACATGAAAGTCAATATGAACTGGCGTCCATTGTCGCTCATATCGACGAACTTCGTCAGTTTCCTTGGCCGGTTTGCTTCCTGGTGATTTCTCGATCAATCCGATTTGGGAGTTTCCACATTTGAGAATGACGTAGGTCGCCACAGGTCGAGCGATCTCGGAAAATCCCAACGCGTCGCGATAGAATCTCAGACCTTCCTCAAGCAGCAGAACGTCAATTGAAACTGAGTACTTCATACTCATGCTCTTTGGTGTTGGTGTCGAAATCGTGTTGAGTCATATCAGATGGTTGGCTTAATAGCTGCCATGATCGCTGATTTTGCGGTTTTGCAAGGAACCAAAGGGAATCAGTGATGTGACCGATACCGCTCGCGCGCATGTCGCGCCATCTTGTTCGGCGGGTGGCGGCGCAAGATGGAGACGGACTGTCGTCTCATTGTTAATGTTTCATGATCCTTTGTGTCTTTCCGCCTGCCTCCGGAAACAGGAAACCTTTGACCCCTGCAGGCCAGAATATTTTTAGGAAACATTTGCCGGCCGCCCAATCTCTTCGCTGGTCCCGTCCATTTTGAAAGGGTCCCCGATGAACATCAGCACTTCGACGGCGCCAGAACAAAATACGTCGGGACATGGCCGGTCCGTCCAATCTTATATCGACGAAACTTCTTTCTGGGAGGATGGAACCGCCCTCCAATCGGTGCCGATGACAGCGATGCAATGGCGTATCTGGACGCTTGCCGCAGCTGGCAAATTTTTCGAGGGCCTCGCCGTTTTCATGACCGGGGTTGCCATGCCGCTCATTGCGGCGGAATTCGATATCACCGAGACTCAGCACGGCGTGATTGGAGCGGCAAGCCTGTTTGGCATTCTGATCGGCGCCATCGGTCTTGGAGGACTCTCTGACTTTTTTTGACGCAAGGTCATGTTCGCCGCCGAAATGATTATTTTTACACTCTTTCTGTTGTTGCTCGTGTCCAGCCCCAGTTACTTCTGGCTCGTAATTTTCCTGTTCGGTCTTGGGGTTGCGCTAGGATGCGATTATCCAACCGCCTATTTGATTATTTCAGAAAGTATTCCCAGCCAGATGCGTGGGCGTCTCGTGCTCGGCGCGTTCGGCTTCCAGGCCTTCGGCGCTTTGATAGGCACCGTCGTGGGCTATGTTGTCCTCAAAAACGTTCCCGAGATCGGCGCGTGGCGCTGGATGTATGCGACAGCCATCATTCCAGCGGTGATCGTCGCCGCCGGACGCTTTTGGATCACCGAGAGCGCGCGCTGGCTGCTTGTCAGGGGCCGTCCAGAAGACGTGCGGGCACAGATCATGAGACTTTTGGCACGCAAGCCGTGCTCCCCAAACCATATCGAACTCAAACGCCATATAACTTCCCATGCTACGCGGCACATCTCGGCGTTGTTCAAGAAAGCCAATCGGCGCGCCACGATCCTGGCCTCGGTTCCCTGGTTTCTGCAAGATCTCGGCACCTATGGCATCGGCATCTTCACGCCGACGATCCTTGCCGGCTCGATCGGCCACAAAACAGATCACGTGCGCAACTTGGCCGATCTCATCAACAATGATGTCCTAGCCGCGAAAGGATCAGGTCTCATCGACCTCCTGTTGATCGTCGGCATCATCTGCGCCATCCTGTTCGTGGACACAGCTGGCAGCATCCGCCTGCAGATCCTCGGCTTCACCGGCTGTGCCTTGGGTCTTGCCATCGCCGCGACGTCCACTTACGCCAATGGCGACACCCAGATTTTATTGATCTTCGCCGGATTCATGATTTTCAACTTCATGACGAATCTTGGCCCGAACCCCCAGACCTATCTTCTCGCCGGCGAGGTCTTCCCTACCCATATCCGCGGCATGGGCGCCGGCTTTGCCGCGGCCTTCGCCAAGATTGGCGCCGTCTCAACCGCTTTTCTGTTTCCGATTCTGCTCGCCGACATCAGGACGATAACGCTTCTCCTGATTCTCGTCGGGACATCCCTGCTCGGTGCGCTCATCACCTGGTGCTTCCGGATCGACACCACTGGGGTCAGCCTGGAGACAATTGAGACCCGTGTCTGAGGTGAAACTCTCAGAAAAGACATGCCAAGTTGCCGTTCGGCTCAGGCTGCCATTTGCACGAAAACGCCCTCACAAAAAAAAATGATTGTCCGATCCTCCGGCGGGGGGATCGGACAATTCCGTCGGCAACGTTGGCGATGGCATTCAGGATCAGTAACCGAGTACCCCAATTTTGCTCGACTTCAATTGACTAAACTCAACTTCCTATGTGCTGTTCCTTTGTAAGGACTATGGGCAATTTACCCGCCATAGTAGTTCGATCCCCCGCGCTGGCCGTAACCGCCACGGATGCCGCCAGTGTTGCCGCCCCAGCGTTGATCGCTGTAACCATGGTACTTGCCATAGGTGGGGCGGAATGTCCTTGTCGCGCGCAGCATCGCAGGCCGCTCGATGGCAGGCGCAGTCTTACGCGCCATCGCTGGCGCTGCAGCCCTGCCCGCCGGCATTGCGGGCTTGGCCGCCGGAGTCGCGACCTTGAATGCCGGAGCCGGAGCTCCCATGTGGCCGCCGCCCATTCCACCGCCGCCGCCACGCGCGAACGCGGCACCGGAGAAGACGAGGGCCGAGCTCAGAATGAAAATTTTGAGAGTATTCATGTTCACTATCCTTTTCACCGGAAATTGCATGATTGCTGCCCGGGTGAGCTGTAGTTAATGCGCGCCCGCCGGAAATAACGTGCGGTCGCACACTGTGGAGAAAGGATAGCTATTTGTGGTTCGATGTGATGTGAGGGCCATATACTTGAAGAGCGCGCAGCGTTCGTGTCTGCTTTTGGATCACGCAATCAGCGAGTGAGATCTGACGCATGGCGTCGCGGGTGGAACATGGCGTTGAAGTGAAGAACAAAAACCGCAGGGCGAAAGCTTAATTCTCTCACAAAATTTCGCTTAGCCCAAATCCCTGCACCGCATATCACGCCATCTTGAAACGGTACGTTTGCGCGGATCGCCAATCGTACCAAAACGTTTCACGTGAAACACTTTTGTCCGATTGGCATGTGAAACCGGACAAAACTGATGGATAAAACATCACTAAGCGGCGGCCGCCACCAGTAAGGATTTCAGCGGCACCGAATCATCGGCAACGCGCGAAGGAGCGATCTTGACCCGCTCGCCGACGAGCCGTTTGGCGGCCATGAAATCGCCAAACCGGTTGACCGAATCTGCGGCGATGATGACTCCATCCTTGAGATAAAAGGCGATGAAGGACGGCGTTTCCGGCTTCCCCCGGATCACGAGTTCCTCATAGCCATCGGAGAGGCCGACCATCTGCAATTTGAGATCATATTGATCGGACCAGAACCATGGCGCAAGCGCTTCGGGAATTGGCCGTCCCGTGATCGACGCCGCCACGGCCCGCGCTTGTTCTAGAGCGTTCGGCACCGACTCGATACGGATTTTCCTCTGCAAGAATCCATGCTGCGCGTGCATCGCGCAATCGCCGATCGCATAAATATCTGGGTCGCTGCTGCGGCTCGCCGCATCGACGACAATCCCATCATCGACGTCGAGCCTGGCCCGTTCCGCGAGCTCCGTATTGGGAACAAGTCCAATTCCAATCAACACAAAATCGGCGGCAAAGGATTCCCCGCCCGCGCAAAGAACATTCGCGACACATCCATTTTCGGACGCAAAACCACTAACCGTGACGCCGGTGCGAACATCAACGCCAGCCTCGCGATGGATGCGTTCATAGAAGTCCGACATGGCGGGCGCGGTGACTCGCGCAAGAACACGCGGCGCGGACTCGAGCACGGTGACGGCAAGCCCGCGCTTGACCGCGACGGCCGCCACTTCAAGCCCCACATAGCCGCCGCCGACGATCACCAGACGCTTGCCCGCTTGCATGAGCGGCTGCAACATTTCGACGTCGGCGATCGTGCGAAGGTAAAGAATGTTGCGCGCACCGGCGCCTGGCACCGGCAATGGGCGGGCACGGCCACCCGTCGCGATGATGAGCTTATCGTAACCGAAAGTGGCGCCATCATTGAGGATCAGCCGTTTGTCCCGCCGGTCGATCTCATCAACGCAAGCGTTGAGCCGCATCTCCACCCGCGCATTTTCATAAGCGGCGGCGGCTTTGTAGATGAGCGCGTCCTTGGCGATTTCGCGGGCGAGAAACGCCTTCGATAGCGGCGGCCGCATATAGGGAAGACTGTCTTCCTCGCCAATGAGAACGATCCGGCCCTCAAAGCGGTTTTGCCGCAGAAGCGTCGCCGCCTCGCCGCCGGCCTGACCGCCGCCGATGACGGCGACGGTCGATCCGGCGCCAAGCTGAGCTTTATCCATAGGTTAATCGATGTCCTGTAGCAATCTTCGGGATAAATCCATCATAAGGAAAGTGTCTGTCATTTCAACTCAAGCGGTGGCTTTTCGTGCCAAGGAGAAAGATGTATTCGCCTCTTTGCTCTAGCGTAGGGAAAAATTCTCCTTTCGCGGGCGACCGCACCCTTTGGCTTGGCTCCGCATGACCGACATGACCCAGCCCCCCTCCCCCATTGCAGGCGTATCTCTGCGCCACCGGACGGTTGCTGACCTCGAAAGCCTCGCGGAGCTATGGGTCGCCAGCTGGCAAGAGGCGATGCGTGAGATTGACTTTTCCGCCCGGAAAACATGGTTTCTCGATCACTTGAACGAACTTGAAACAGCGGGAGCGGTCACGATCTGCGCTTTTGACGGGTCGAACCGGCTGCTCGGCTTTGTGAATTTCGATCCGGCATCAGGCTATCTCGATCAAATCGCCGTCGCGCCGGATGCAAAAGGCAGCGGCGCCGCGCGACTTCTCCTCGCCGAAGCGCGCCGTCTCTCCGAGGGCGGCATCACTTTGGAAGTCAACCAGGACAATCTGCGGGCGCTGCGCTTCTACGAGCGGGAGGGATTTGAAAAATTCGGGGAAGCTGTCAATCCCATCTCCGGTTTGAAAACCTGGCGGCTCCGATTGGCGAAGAACACTTCCGCTTCGTGATGAGCCAGCATCGTTACGCCTCTTCGAGTTCGATCAGAATTCCAGCGCAATCCTTCGGGTTCAAAAACACAACTGGCTTGCCATGCGCCCCGATTTTTGGCTCTCCGTCGCCAAGCACACGCGTGCCTGCGAGCGTGAGTTGGTCGCGCGCAGCAGCAATGTCGCCTACCTCAAAACACAGATGGTGAAGAGCGCCTTGCGGATGCTGGCCCAAAAATTTCGCGATCGGAGAATTCTCGCCGAGCGGTTCGATCAACTCAATCCTGCTGTTCGGCAACTCGACGAAAACCACACGAACACCATGCTCGGGCAGTGCGATTGGCGCGCTCACCGTAACGCCCAGCGTGTCCCGGTAGACCACGCTCGCGGCGGCAGCATCCGGAACGGCGATGGCAACATGGTTCAAACGCCCAATCACAGCGATGGCTCCCGTTCCCGTTCACACCTCGACGACAAGCACATGGACGACCGGCCGCTTGCCCCAGGCGGCGGCAACCGCGCCACGCACCGCTTTTTCCACGGCGATGGAGACAACATCCGCGTCGCGCCGCTTCGGACGCGGCAAATTATCGAAGGTTTGAAACAAGGCGTCATCGACGATCTGATCGATCGCGGCGCCGCTGCCGACGCGGGCTGGCAGGCCAGCTGTGATCACGTCAGGCACCCCCGCGAGATCGCCTTTCGCGGTGACGGCCATAGCAATGGTCACGATCCCGGACACCGCGAGCTTCTGGCGCATTCTGATCGCTTCGTCATTCGCCGCGACATAGCAATTGCCATCTTTGTATAAGCGTCCGCTCTGCGCCTCGCCCACGATCCCAGGGGTTCCCGGCGCGAGGACGACAATATCCCCATTGCGGGCCGTGATGACATGTTGCGCGCCTTGTGATTTGGCGAAGGCCGCGTGTTCGGCGAGATGGACGTCCTCGCCATGCGCCGGGATCGCGATCTGCGGTTTGATCCAGCCGTAAAGCTGCGCAACCTCGCCGCGGCGCGGATGCCCCGAGGCGTGGACGAGCGCGTTGCGATCGACAATGACTTCGACGCCCGAGCGAATGAAATTGTTGATGATACGCCCGACTTCCCTTTCATTTCCGGGAATCGTTCGCGAGGAAAAGATAACCTGGTCGCCCGCGTTAAGACTGACTGTGGGGTGAGTACCCTCCGACATGCGGGCAATCGCGGCACGGGGCTCACCTTGGCTTCCGGTTGCCAATAAGACCACCTTGTCACGGGGGATATGGGCGAATGCCTCCTGCGTTAAAAACCCGCCGATGCCATTTAGATAGCCGCATTCGCGAGCAACGGCGGTGACCCGCTCCATCGCGCGCCCCGCCATCACGACCGAACGCCCCGCCGCCGCCGCCGCCTCGGCGACCGCGCGTATGCGCGCCACATTGGACGCGAAGGTTGTGATAACGACGCGCCCGGATGCCTGGCCAATGATTTCATGCAGAGTCTTGGCGACGTCTGCTTCCGAGGGGCTGAAGCCCTCGCGCAAGATGTTGGTCGAATCGGAGATAAGCGCCAGCACGCCCTCCGCCCCGATCGCGGCAAGCCGCTTCGCGTCGGTTGGCTTGCCAATTCCGGGCGCTGCATCGAGTTTCCAATCGCCCGAATGAAGAACCGTGCCGAGGGGCGTGCGGATGGCAAGCGCGCAGCTTTCCGGAATCGAATGCGCCATGGCAATGAATTCGACATCGAAAGGTCCGATGGCGACCGATGCGCCTTGCGCGACGACGGTGATCGGCACGTCCGGAGCCCCGGGCTCGGCGAGGCGCTTCGCTTCAAGCAATGAAGCCGCGAAGGGCGTCGCATAGAGCGTACAACCAAGCCGTGGCCAGAGATCGGCAACCGCGCCGATATGGTCTTCATGCGCATGGGTGATGACGAGGCCCGCCAAATCGTCCCGCATCTTTTCAATAAAGCTAATATCTGGAACCACGATGTCGATTCCGGGAAGATCGGGGCCCGCGAATGCGACACCGCAATCGACCATCAACCATTTGATGCGCCCTTTGGAGCCGAAGCCATACAGGGCGAGGTTCATGCCGATTTCGCCCAGGCCTCCGAGCGGCACAAAGACGAGCTCGTCACTTCCATCGTTCATTGTCTACAAACCTTTCCCAGACCATGATGGCTTCATGAAGAATCGATCACGGACTTCATGTTGTGTTTGTTTTGTCGCATGATCCGAGCCAAAAAGTCTGCACCTTTTTGGGATCATGCCTGAGCATGCCCTTAAGAAGGGAAGGCTCCAGTTCCAAATCTCGAGGACCTTCCGACGCGCCGCTCTCGGATCAGCAAAAGGAACTCTATCTTAACTGTCGCAGCCAACCTTAACTGTCGCAGGCAACCGCGCGATCCAAGCTGACCCTGCTCACGGCGAAAAAACGCCAAAACAGTTCAGGCGGCCGCTTCCGGCGCGCGCACGTTTACACGCCGGCCACGGAAGTTGGGCTGCCCGATGGACCAAAAAACACGTCGCCCGCCTCAATTGCCACAGTACCGGACTTGTTTTCGATAATGAGACGCCCAGTCGCGTCGATTGTCTGAAAAACGCCCTCAATACTTTGCGAGGACCGCGCAACGCTGATCCAAGTGCCAAGACCCGCGGCAAGCGAGAGCCATTCGGCGCGGATCGCCTCGAAACCATCGCCGCCGGCCCAGATCTTCAGCCAATGCACCATCGCCGCAGAAAGATGCTCGAAGACGGTTTCGGGAGAAACCGGTGACCCCGCGATCACAGCAAGGCTCGTTGCTTTATAGGGTGTGTCCGCCGGATGCCAGCAGCAATTCACCCCAATGCCAGCGACACAGGCCAATCGGCCATCCGGAAGAGTCGCGCTTTCTAGTAAAATCCCGGCGAGCTTTGCACCTGCGTAGAGAAGATCATTCGGCCATTTGATCGCAAGGCTCCGATCCTTGTCAAGGATGCCATGCACCGCGTGAAGGGCGGCAACGCCCACCGCAAAGCCAAGTTCTGCAACCTTGTGCCGGGGCGCGGGATCGATCAGAAGCAGACTTGCATGCAGATTACCCAGTGGCGAAGACCAAACCCGGCCATGCCGCCCTCGCCCCTTGGTCTGCGTGGAGGCGACAACCCAGAGCCGACCAGAATCGCCGGACCTGGCACACGCCAAGGCTTCGTCGTTGGTCGAAGGAAGCTGGTCATGATGAACCAGACGGTAACTGTTTTCTTGTGCCGCTCCAGCGAGACGAAACAGGGCAAAACCACCATATTGTACAAATTCAAAACAAGGACTGCGCCGCCGCGTTGGTGGCGTCAATGAAGGCTCCGGGATAGACAAATAAGACCAGCACGAGGATCCCAGTCACGGCGAGCACCGCGCGCGGCACAACATCGGGCGTGTCGAAGGCAGGAGCCGGTTCATCGAAATACATGATTTTGACGATCCGCAGATAGTAGTAGGCCGCGACCGCGCTCGACAGAACGCCGATGACGGCAAGCCAATAAAGCCCCGCCTGGATTGCCGCATTAAACACATACCATTTGGCGAAGAAACCGGCGAGCGGCGGTATTCCGGCCAAGGAAAACATCATCATCGCCAGAAAGAAGGCCATCAGGCCGTCGGTTTTGGCAAGCCCGGAAAGATCGGAAATATTTTCAACGCTCTCACCATTGACGCGCATCGAAAGGATCGCGGCGAAAGTGCCAAGGGTCATGACGAGATAGATCGCCATATAGGCGAGGACACCGCTGACCCCAGCTTCGCCGCCTGCCGCGAGACCGACAAGCGCGAAGCCGATATGGCCAATCGCGGAATAGGCCATGAGGCGCTTGATGTTGGACTGGCCGATCGCCGCGAAGGCGCCGAGCACCATCGACAGAAGGGATATGAAAATGATGATTTGCCGCCATTGCGAGGAAATCCCCGGAAAGGCGGTGATGACCACCCGCAGCGTTATGGCAACCGCGGCCATTTTCACCGCTGAGGCGAAGAACGCTGTCACCGGCGTCGGCGCGCCTTCATAAACATCCGGCGTCCACATGTGGAAGGGCACCGCCGACATTTTGAAGGCGAGCCCGGCCATCAGGAACACGAGGCCAAAGACGGCGCCAAGAGACGCCTTGCCATTGATGGTTTCGGCGATGCCCGCGAAGGACACGGTGCCCGCGAAACCATAGAGAAGCGAAGCGCCATAAAGCAGCATACCGGACGACAAAGCCCCGAGCACGAAATATTTGAGGCCAGCTTCGGAAGCGCGGATATTGTCGCGGTGGAAGGCGGCAATGACATAAAGCGCCAGCGACATCAATTCTAGGCCAAGATAGAGCGCAATGAGACCCGCCGCCGAAATCAACATCAGCATGCCAAGGGTCGCCAAAAGGATCAGAATCGGGAACTCATATTTGTCGAGTTTTTCACGCGCCAAGAAATCCTGGCTCATTACCAAGGTGACGAGCGATCCTACAAGCGTCAGCACTTTCATGAATCGCCCGAAACCATCGTCGATAAAAGCCCCATTAAAGACGACTGCCGTAGACTTGCCGCCAAGAAGGATGATCACAATCGCGATGCCGAGCAGCCCCGCCGCAATCTCGGTGACCGGCCCATCCGAGTCTTTTCCCCGGATCGCCCCAAAGAGCACAAGGAAAAGAATACCCGCCGCCAGAATAAATTCCGGCAGACTATGCGCGAGGTCGGTTGATAGATGCGACATGCGTGAAAACCTTTAGTGGAACGAAAGCGCCGCCGTCTTGGTCACGGCGAGGGCCGTGTCATAGTTTTTGATGAGCGCGTTGATCGCGGCGGCCGAGCCATCGAGAACCGGCGCGGGATAGACGCCATAGAGGATCGTCAGAGCGACGAGCGGCGCGAACAGCGCGACCTCACGCCAGGAGAGATCGAGGATCGAGGCCAGGCTCGGCTTGTCGAGAATGCCAAAAATGATGCGGCGATACAGATAAAGCGCGTAGGAAGCCGACAGAATAACGCCGGTGGTGGCAAAAAACGCGACCCAGCTGTTCACCCGGAACGCGCCCAGCAACGTCAGGAATTCGCCGATGAAACCCGAGGTGCCCGGCAAGCCGACATTGGCGAGGGTGAAGATCATGAACACCACCGCATAGTGGGGCATGCGCGCGACGAGGCCGCCATAGGCAGCAATGTCGCGGGTGTGGATGCGGTCGTAGACGACGCCGACGCAAAGAAACAAGGCGCCGGAGACGAGACCATGCGAGATCATCTGAAAGACGGCGCCCTGCACACCTTGCGCGGTCATGCTGAAGAGACCCATCGTCACAAAGCCCATATGCGCCACCGAGGAATAGGCGATGAGCTTCTTCATATCCTCCTGCACCAGGGCAACGAGGGAGGTATAGATGATCGCGATGATCGACAGCGCAAAAACGAGCGGCGCAAAATAGGCGGAAGCCTCCGGGAACATCGGCAGCGAGAAGCGGATGAACCCATAGCCGCCCATCTTGAGCAGAACGCCGGCGAGGATAACGGAACCCGCGGTCGGCGCTTCGACATGCGCATCGGGAAGCCAGGTGTGGACCGGCCACATCGGCATCTTGACGGCGAGCGAGGCGAAAAACGCGAGCCACAGCCATTTTTGCATGGATGAGGGAAATGGCGTCTGCAGCAAGGTGACGATGTCGGTCGTGCCCGCGACGCCATACATCGCCATGATCGCCAGCAGCATCAGCAGCGATCCGACAAGGGTATAAAGAAAGAATTTGAAACTGGCATAAACCCGCCGCTTACCGCCCCAAATCCCGATTATCAGAAACATCGGAATGAGGCCGCCCTCGAAGAAAAGGTAAAACAGCACGAGATCGAGCGCGCAGAACACGCCTGTCATCAAGGTTTCGAGGACAAGGAAAGCGATCAGATATTCCTTGACCCGGGTTTGAATGGATTTCCAGGATGCAAGAATGCAGATCGGCATCAAGAACGTGGTCAGAAGCACGAATGGGAATGATATGCCATCGACGCCCATCTTATAGACGAGACCATGGCCGAACCAACCCTTCTCCTCGACGAATTGAAAACCAGAGGAGGACGGATCGAACTTCATATAGGCGTAGAGCGAGAGCAGAAAGACGATGACCGTCGTGCCAAGCGCGGCGCGGCGGGCGTTTTCCAAAGTGGCCTCGTCAGTGCCGCGCAGGACGAGAATAAAGCCCGCGCCAACGAGCGGCAGAAAAACGATGCAGGACAAAAGACCAAAACCGAACATCAACGGATCCCCGCGGCCACATACCATGTGATGACGGCAGCAAGGCCGACCAGCATGGCGAATGCGTAATGGTAAATGTAGCCGCTCTGCAGCTTGACGACGCGCCCGGTCACATCGACGACGCGCGCGGCAACGCCATCGGGGCCAAGCCGGTCGATGATCGCGCCATCGCCGCCCTTCCAGAACAGGCGGCCGAGCCAAAAGGCCGGGCGCACGAAAATCGCGTCATAGAGTTCGTCGAAATACCATTTGTTGAGAAGAAACTCATAGAGAGGCCTTAAAGCCTGCGCGAGCTTGTGGGGCAGCGACGGCACCAGTTGGTAGAACAGCAGCGCCACCAGAAAACCGACGACCATCAACAGGGTGGGGAGCAATTTGGCGAGTTCCGGGATCTCTTCCCGGGCTTCGAGAATATGATTGCCGGGGCTGAGATAGAGCGCGGATTTCCAGAACTCAGGACCGCCCTCGCCGATGAAATCATGCGAAAAGACGAGGCCTGCGAACAGGGCGCCGACCGCCAACACGCCCAACGGAACGAGCATGGGAAGCGGCGCTTCATGCGGATCGAGCGCGTGGCCGTGATGTCCATGGGCTCCATCGTCATGCGTTTGGTGATCATGGGATTCGTGATCATGCGCGGCGTGATCGTTGCCGGTCTCATGCCCGGCAGGGGCCCAGCGCGGCGCCCCGAAAAACGTCAAAAACACCAGCCGCCAGGAATAAAAGGAGGTGAGGCCCGCGGCCACCGTCGTCAGCACATAGCCATAAAAAGCACCGGAGCGCTCTGAAGCGAAGGCCGCTTCGATGATCGCATCCTTGGAAAAATAGCCAGCGGTGAACGGAAAGCCGGTGAGCGCCAAGGTGCCGATCGTCATCATGGCGAAGGTAAACGGAATTTTTCGCCAGAGCCCACCCATGTTGCGCATGTCTTGCTCGTGATGCATCGCGATGATGACGGCACCCGCACCAAGGAACAGCAACGCCTTAAAGAAGGCATGGGTGAACAAATGGAAGATGCCGAGCGAATAGCCGCCGACGCCGAGTCCGACGAACATGTAACCGAGCTGTGAGCAGGTCGAATAGGCGATGACGCGTTTGATGTCATTCTGGACTAGGCCGATGGTCGCCGCGAAGAACGCCGTCGTCGCACCGATGATCGTGACGAAGGTGAGCGCGGCCGGCGCCTGTTCGAATAGGGGGGAGAGACGCGCCACCATGAAGACGCCCGCCGTCACCATGGTCGCCGCATGGATAAGTGCTGACACGGGGGTCGGGCCTTCCATCGCGTCGGGCAGCCAGGTGTGCAGCAGGAACTGTGCCGATTTGCCCATCGCTCCCATGAAGAGCAGAAGACAGGTGATGGTCATCGCGTCCATGTCCGAACCAAAGACATGGATCGTCGTATGGGCGAGGCCCGGAGCGGCCGCGAAAATCTGATCGAAGCTGACCGATTGGGTCAGCACGAACACCAGGAATATGCCAAGCGCGAAGCCGAAGTCACCGACCCGGTTGACGACAAATGCCTTTATGGCGGCCGCATTCGCGGATGGCTTCTCGTACCAGAAGCCGATCAAGAGATATGAGGCAAGGCCAACCCCTTCCCAGCCAAAAAACAATTGGACCAGATTGTCGGCGGTCACCAGCATCAGCATCGCAAAGGTGAACAGCGAGAGGTACGAAAAAAAGCGCGGCCGTGACGGATCGTCGGCCATATAGCCAATCGAATAGAGATGGACGAGCGAGGACACCGTGGTGACGACGACAAGCATCACGGCCGTCAGAGTGTCGATCTTGAGCGACCAATCGACCTTCAAGGTGCCAGAGGTGAACCAATTGCCGATGACAGAAACGCTTGCCGGCGCGCTACCGATCGCGACTTGGAAAAAGACGATCCAGGACAAGAAGCAACAGACAAACAAAAGGCTCGTCGTCACGAGTTCCGACGGGCGGTCTCCGATCCGCCGGCCGAAAGGCCCGGCGATCAGAAATCCCAACAGAGGCAGGAAAACAATGGCTGCATACATGGATCGTCTCAGCCCTTCATCAAGTTGATATCTTGGATCGCGATCGAACCCCGATTGCGATAGTAGCAAACAAGGATCGCGAGGCCGATGGCAGCCTCGGAAGCCGCCACGGTCAGGATAAAGAGAGCGAAAACCTGGCCGGTAAGATCGCCCAGAAAGGCCGAAAAGGCGACCAGATTGATATTGACCGAAAGCAAGATCAGCTCGACCGACATCAAGACGACGATGATGTTTTTGCGGTTCAAAACGATGCCGGCCACACCGAGTGTGAAGAGCATGGCGGCCACAATCAAAAATTGAGAAAGGGAGATCGTCAGCATGGTGCTCCTTCCGGCGCCGCCTGCGAGCGCGAACTGTGGACGGTTAGGTTCAAACGCCCCGCCTCGACGCAACCTTGCGAATCTCAACCGCCTCGGCTGGTGTTCGCGCATTCTGCGCCGCGATATTCTGGCGCTTGACGCCCACTTTGTGGCGCAACGTCAAGACGATGGCTCCGATCATCGCGGTCAGGAGAATGAAGCCGGCCGCCTCGAACAAATAGACATATTGCGTGTAGAGAACCCGCCCAAGCGCCATGGTGTTCGTCATCCCGGGGGCCATGGGCGTCGTGACATTGGCGATTGGCACCGGACCAATCTTCCAGGCGCCAACGACCAAAACGATCTCAACGAGAACCACAAGTCCAAGCGTTCCCCCAACCGGCAAATATTGCAGAAATCCCTGCTTCATTTCCGTGAAATCAACATCGAGCATCATGACGACGAAGAGGAACAAGACCGCCACCGCGCCGACATAGACGACGACCAGGATCATCGCCAGAAATTCCGCCCCGAGCAGCACGAACAGTCCCGCCGCGTTGAAAAAGGCGAGGATCAGAAAGAGCACCGAGTGGACCGGGTTGCGCGAGGAAATCACCATGAAGGCAGCGCCGATCATCACCGCCGAGAAGAGATAAAAGAACAACGCAGCGCTATTCATCGGCGACCCTTTTTGATCTCATTCCGGCGGCTGAACACATTGGCGGGTGTATGGCTCCGAAAGTCTGCACCTTCCGGGGACATGTTCTCATGGTTTCTAACGGTAGGGTGCATCCAGGGCGAGATTGCGCGCGATCTCGCGTTCCCAGCGATCGCCATTTTCGAGGAGACGAGTCTTATCATAGTAAAGCTCCTCGCGGGTCTCGACGGCAAATTCCGCATTCGGCCCTTCGACGATGGCATCGACCGGGCAAGCTTCCTGGCAGAAGCCGCAGTAAATGCATTTGACCATGTCGATGTCGTAGCGGGTGGTGCGGCGCGTCCCGTCGTTGCGGCGCGGACCAGCCTCGATCGTGATCGCCTGAGCTGGGCAGATCGCTTCGCAAAGCTTGCAAGCGATACAGCGCTCCTCGCCGTTCGGATAGCGTCGTTGCGCGTGTTCGCCCCGATAGCGCGGCGATTGGGGATTCTTTTCGTGCGGATAATTCAGCGTCGCTTTCGGCTTGAAAAAGTAGCGCATGGAGAGAAAGAAAGCGCCGACGAATTCGGATAGGAAAACCGCTTTGGCGGCCTGATCGAGCTTCATTTTCGATTGTCCTTGCAAGCCAATCTCATGATCGCGCTCATTGTCCCATGCCCGCGCCCCAGCCGGTGAATTGAAGCACCCCGGCGACGAGAACGACCATGCCAAGCGAGAGCGGCAAAAACACTTTCCAGCCAAGCCGCATCAGCTGATCATAGCGATATCTTGGGACGAAGGCTTTCACCATGGAGATCATGAAAAACACCAGGCAAACCTTCAAGATAAACCATACCGCGCCAGGGATGATGAGGAAAGGCCAAACCTGGAAGGGCGGCAGCCAGCCGCCGAGGAAAAGAATCGTCGTCAGCGCGCACATGGTGACGATCGCCACATATTCTGCGAGCATGAAAATCATGTAGGGGGTCGAGGAATATTCCACCATAAATCCCGCGACAAGCTCGGACTCGGCCTCGACGAGGTCGAAGGGCGGCCGGTTCGTTTCGGCAAGCGCCGAAATGAAAAAGATCACGAACATCGGAAACAGCGGCAGCCAATACCAGCCAAGCAGCCCAAACCGGGTGTCCTGCGCCTGGACGATATCGCCAAGATTGAGGGAACCTGCGCAAAGGAGCACGGTGATGATGACGAAACCGATCGAAACTTCGTAGGAAATCATCTGCGCGGCTGAACGCAGCGCCGACAGAAACGGATACTTCGAGTTTGACGCCCAGCCGCCCATGATGATGCCATAGACGCTGAGCGAAGAGATCGCGAAAATATAGAGGATACCGACGTTGAGATCGGCGACCGCCCAGCCCGCGCTGATCGGAATCACCGCCCAAGCCGAAAGCGCCAGCAAGCCCATGACGAAGGGCGCGAGCAAAAAGACGCCCTTGTTGGCGCCATCCGGGATGATCGGCTCCTTGAAGACGAACTTCAACATGTCGGCGAAGCTCTGCCAAAGGCCGAAGGGACCGACCACATTGGGACCGCGCCGCAGTTGCACGGCGGCCCAAATCTTGCGGTCCGCGTAGAGGACGTAAGCGATGAAGATCAGCAGGATCACGAGCAGCGCGACGCTTTTGATGAGCGTGAGCAACAAGGGCCAGGTTGCGGCGAAGGATGTCATCGGCTTACTCCGCCGCCTCGCGCGCGAAACCTTGCGCGACGGCGGAACATTCCGCCATCACCGCCGAGGCGCGCGCGATCGGATTGGTGAGGTAAAAGTCAGCGATGGCCGGAGTGAAAGGCACATTGGCAAAGTCGCCTCCCGACGCCGCCAATGCCTGCGTATCGAAAGGCAGGGGCGCGGCAATTTCGTCAAGCTCCGCGAAATGCGGATGCGCTGCGTAAAGGCGCCCGCGCAAGCCTCGCAGGGAATCGAATGGCAATTTGTGTCCGAGCACCTCGGAAAGCGCCCGGAGTATCGCCCAATCCTCACGGGAGGCGCCCGGCGGAAAGTTCGCGCGATCCGCCAATTGCGCGCGGCCTTCCGTGTTGACATAGGTGCCAGTTTTTTCCGTATAGACCGCTCCGGGAAGGATGACGTCGGCTCGCGCGGCGCCACGATCGCCATGCGTGCCTTGGTAAATCACGAAGGCCCCCGGTTCTACCGCGAGTTCGTCGGCACCGAGAAGGAAGAGGACGTCGAGCGCCCCGCTTTTCGACATGGTAAGGGCATCCAGCCCACCCTGCCCCGGCACGAAGCCGAGATCGAGGCCTCCGACGCGCGCAGCCGCCGTATGCAGGACAGCAAAGCCATTCCAGCCCCCGTTGAAAGCGCCCAGCGCCTGCGCTGCCTGTGCGGCGAGCCCAAGGATCGCCCGCCCATCCTGACGCGCGAGAGCGCCTTGACCGATAAGGACGATCGGCTTTTCGGCTTTGAACGGTAAATTTCCGGCAATCGAGGCCAGCGTTTCAGGTCCGGCCCCAAGATACGTATATTGATAGGTGAGGTCAGCTTTCTCGCCGATGACGGCCACCGGAAACCCGCCCCTCAGCCAGCGCTTGCGGATGCGCGCGTTCAACACCGGCGCTTCCCTGCGCGGATTCGATCCGATGATGATCAGGCCATCCACCTCGTCGATGCCAGCGACCGTGGGATTGAAAATGTAGCTAGCCCGGCCAAGCGAGGGATCGAGCTTCGCACCATCTTGCCGGCAATCGATTGAGGCGGCGCCGAGGCTTTGCATCAGGAGCCGCAGGGCGAATATTTCTTCAACGGCGCAAAGGTCACCAGCGATTGCCCCAATCCGTGCCGGAGACACCTGTTTGATCTTGGCCGCGATCGCCTCGAAAGCCTCCTGCCAGGACGCTTCCCGCAATTTGCCGTTTTCGCGCAGATAAGGCCGGTCGAGACGCTTGGTCTTCAGGCCATCGACAATTTGGCGCGTCTTGTCGGAAATCCACTCCTCGTTCACCGCATCGTTGATGCGCGGCAAGATGCGCATCACCTCCCGCCCGCGTGTGTCGATGCGAATCGACGAGCCCAGCGCATCCATGACGTCGAAGGATTCGGTTTTGACGAGTTCCCAGGACCGCGCCTTGAACGAATAGGGCTTTGGCAGAAGCGCGCCGACCGGGCAAAGATCCGCGACATTGCCTTGCAGCTCGGAGCGCATCACGGTTTCGAGATAAGTGGTGATTTCCATGTCCTCGCCGCGGCCGGTCGCGCCCATGTCGCCAGTGCCGGCGACTTCCGCCGTAAATCTCACGCAGCGCGTACAATGGATGCAGCGGTTCATCGAAGTGCGCACCAGCGGCCCGATATATTTGTCCTCGACGGCGCGCTTGTTTTCCGCGTAGCGCGAGGAATCGACGCCGAACGCCACCGCCTGATCCTGCAGATCGCACTCGCCGCCCTGATCGCAAATCGGACAATCGAGCGGGTGGTTGATGAGCAGAAATTCCATGACCCCTTCCCGGGCCTTCTTCACCATGGGGGATTTGGTGAGAACGATGGGCGGCTCGCCGTTCGGGCCGGGACGCAAATCCCGAACCGCGACGGCACAGGAAGCGGACGGTTTCGGCGGGCCGCCTTTCACTTCGACAAGACACATCCGGCAATTGCCGGCGATCGACAGCCGCTCATGAAAGCAAAAGCGTGGAATCTCAGCGCCCGCCGCCTCGCACGCCTGGAGCAGCGTGTATTCCGGCGGGACATCGACTTCGACATCGTCCACGATGAGTTTGCTCATGCCATAACCTCAATGTGGCTGTTCGACGGGATTGAGACGCCGCAGATAGACGAGAACCATATTGTCGGACATGTCACAGCCATCCGCATTTACTCCGCCGCAACGCCAAAATCTTTGACAGGCTCCGAATGCGGATTGGCGGTATACTGGTCGATCCGCCGCTCGATCTCCGGCCGGAAATGGCGGATCAGGCCCTGCACCGGCCAGGCCGCCGCATCGCCAAGCGCGCAGATCGTGTGGCCCTCGATTTGGGTGGTGACTTCGAGCAGCATATCGATCTCACGCTTTTGGGCGCGGCCCTCCGCCATGCGGGAGACCACGCGCCAGAGCCAGCCGGTGCCTTCGCGGCACGGCGTGCATTGGCCGCAGCTCTCATGCTTATAAAAATAACTGATCCGCGCGATCGCCCGCACGATATCGGTTGATTTGTCCATCACGATGACGGCGGCGGTGCCGAGACCGGATTTCAAATCCCGCAACGTGTCGAAATCCATGGCCGCGTCGATAATTTGATGCGCCGGAACGAGAGGCACGGACGACCCCCCCGGGATCACGGCCAGCAAATTGTCAGTGCCGCCGCGAATGCCGCCGCAATGCCGGTCGATCAATTCGCGGAAGGGAATCGACATCGCCTCTTCCACATTGCACGGCTTGTTGACGTGGCCGGAAATGCAGAAAAGCTTGGTGCCCGCATTGTTTTTGGCGCCGAAGCTCGCGAACCAAGCGGCACCGCGACGGAGAATATCCGGCGCGACAGCAATCGATTCCACATTGTTGACGGTCGTCGGGGATCCGTAGAGGCCCATATTGGCGGGGAACGGCGGCTTCAGCCGGGGCATGCCTTTCTTGCCCTCAAGCGATTCCAGAAGCGCGGTTTCCTCGCCGCAAATGTAAGCGCCCGCGCCATGATGAACGTAAATATCGAACGGCCAGCCGTGCCGGTTGTTCTTGCCGATGAGCTTTGCCGCATAGGCCTCGGCGATGGCGGCCTCGAGACGCTGACCTTCCAAGATATATTCGCCGCGAATATAAATATAACAAGCATGCGCCTGCATCGCGAAGCAAGCGATGAAGCAGCCTTCGATCAAAAGCTGCGGATCGTTGCGCATGATTTCCCGGTCCTTGCAGGTGCCGGGCTCCGATTCATCGGCATTGACGACGAGGTAGGACGGCCGCGCCGGATCGGGTTTCGGCATGAAGGACCATTTGAGGCCGGTCGGGAACCCGGCGCCGCCGCGCCCGCGCAGACCCGAGGCCTTCATCTCGTTGATGATCCATTCCTGGCCCTTGTCGATCAATTTCTTCGTATTGTCCCACGCCCCGCGCGCGAGTGCGCCCTTGAGCCGCCAATCGCCAAAGCCGTAGAGATTGGTGAAGATGCGGTCCTTGTCTTCAAGCATCTCGCATGACCCTCAGGATTGGTTCGAACCGAGAGAACTTAACGGACCGCTGTGGCCGTCAGCGCCATAGAGGGACGTCAACGACGTGAGGCCGCCCGCCGGCTCGGAAGTCACGCGGCCTTGCTGCGAGCCAATCATCACCGGGCGCCCAGCGGCCAGATCGTCGAGCAATGTCACGAAATTTTCTGGTGTGAGATCCTCATAGTAATCGTCGTTGATCTGGACCATCGGGGCGTTGCAGCACGCCCCAAGGCACTCGACTTCAACCCATGAAAACAGGCCGTCCGCCGTCACTTCGCCTTGTCCGCCAATCCGCTGGAGGAGAATGTTCTTGATCCTGTCGGATCCTGCAAGAACGCAAGGCGTCGTGCCGCACATCTGAACGTGGAACTTGCCGACCGGTGAGAGATTGAACATCGTGTAGAAAGTCGCGATTTCGAGCACCCGGATGTAAGGCATGCCGAGCTTTTGGGCGACTGCCTCGATCGCTGGCTTCGGCAGCCAATAATCATTTTGCTTTTGCGCCAGCCATAGTAGAGCGATCACCGCAGACGCCCCCCGGCCTTCCGGATATTTCTTGAGGATCTCCGCGCTTTTCTCCTCGTTTTCGGGAGTAAAGGCAAAGGAATTGGGCTGCTGGTCGGCAAGTCGGCGAACGGACATGGGTTCAGCTCTTCAATGTCATGGCGGGGGAAGCGGCGTTTTCCGTCATACCCCGGTTCCACAAAGTTGCAGTTGGATACGCCTGTTTCGTGCGGCGTCAGTTGGCGGCATCACCGGTCAACCTCACCGAAAACGATATCGATCGAACCCAAAATCGCGCTGACATCGGCAAGCATCGATTTGCGGCAGAGGAAATCCATCGCGGCCAAATGCGCGAAGCCCGGCGCCCGGATCTTGCAGCGATACGGCTTATCGGTGCCATCCGAGACGAGATAGACGCCGAACTCCCCTTTTGGCGCCTCGACCGCGCAATAAACCTCACCGGCCGGCACGTGGAACCCTTCGGTGTAGAGTTTGAAGTGGTGGATCAACGCTTCCATCGAGCGCTTCATTTCCGCGCGGGTCGGCGGCACAACCTTGCCATCCTTCGCAGCGACAGGCCCCTTGCCGCCAGGCCCCGAAAGCTTTTCGACGCATTGCTTCATGATCTTGACCGCCTGGCGCATCTCTTCCATCCGGATGACTTGCCGGTCGTAATTGTCGCCATGCCGGCCGACCGGAATGTCGAAATCCATCTCCTCATAGCATTCATAGGGTTGCGACTTGCGCAGATCCCACGCCGCGCCCGAGCCACGCACCATGACCCCGGAAAAACCCCAGCGCCAGCAATCCTCGAGACTGACGATGCCGATGTCGACATTGCGCTGTTTGAAGATACGGTTTTCAATGAAAAGCGCCTGCAAATCATCGCAAAATTTTAAGAATGGATCGCACCAGGCGCCGATGTCATCGAGCAACTCTTGGGGCACATCCATATGCACGCCGCCGGGCCGGAAATAATTGGCATGCAAGCGGGCACCCGACGCCCGCTCATAAAAAACCATGAGCTTCTCGCGCTCCTCAAAGCCCCACAGCGGCGGCGTCAAGGCGCCAACATCCAGGGCCTGCGTTGTCAGGTTGAGGAGATGCGAGAGAATCCGGCCAATTTCACAAAACAAAACCCGCAACAACTGGCCACGGCGCGGAACTTCAAGGCCGAGCAATTTCTCGATGGCAAGGCAAAAGGCATGTTCCTGATTCATCGGCGCGACATAATCGAGCCGGTCGAAATAGGGCACATTCTGCAAATAGGTGCGCGCCTCCATCAGCTTCTCGGTGCCGCGATGGAGAAGCCCGATATGCGGGTCAACCCGCTCGACGACTTCGCCGTCTAGCTCGAGAACCAGGCGCAAAACGCCATGCGCGGCCGGATGCTGTGGCCCAAAGTTGATCGCAAAATTGCGGACCGGATTTTCGCTCATCTTGATTTCAATCCGCGGCGTTCATCATTGCGGTCTCTCCTTGGCTTTCTCATCGCCAGGCAAAACATAGTCAATCGCGCCTTCCCATGGCGATAGGAAATCAAACGAGCGGAATTCCTGAGTGAGTTGAACCGGCTCATAGACGACGCGCTTCTGCTCATCGTCGTAGCGCACCTCGACATAGCCCGTCATCGGGAAATCCTTGCGCAGCGGGTGCCCATCAAAGCCATAATCGGTCAACAGCCGCCGCAGGTCTGGGTGACCTGCAAAAACCACGCCGAAAAGATCGTAAGTCTCGCGCTCGAACCAGTCGGCGGCAGGATAAAGGCTGGTGAGCGAGGCAACCGGTGTCATCTCGCCCGTCTCAACCTTGACGCGGATGCGGCGGTTATGCCTTGGCGACAGAAGATGAGTGACGACGTCGAAGCGCTTCTCGCGGGACGGATAATCGACGGCGGTGAGATCGATAAAACATACGAAGAGACAGTTTGGATCGTCCCGAAGATAGGTAATGGTCTCAATGAGACGCTCGGCCTCGACCGTCAGGGTCAATTCGCCGAAAGCGGTCGAGTGTCCGCGAATGGCGCCAGGCAGAGCCGCCGCTATTGTCTCGCCGAGTTGCTGCAAACCACTGTCCATCTCAAGTTTTCCGGTTGTGTCCTTAAGAAGATTTGGAAAAAAGCCAACTTGCCGCCCTGCGGCAGCAAGCTTCGATCCATTTCCCAAAGCCGAGGCGGGTTACCGCTCAATTGTCCCTGTGCGGCGGATCTTTTTTTGGAGGAGTAAAATGCCATAAAGGAGCGCTTCCGCCGAGGGCGGGCAGCCGGGTACATAGATATCGACGGGTACAATGCGGTCACACCCGCGCACGACCGAGTAAGAATAGTGGTAATAGCCGCCGCCATTGGCGCAGGAGCCCATTGAGATGACATAGCGGGGCTCTGGCATTTGGTCGTAGACCTTGCGCAGAGCCGGCGCCATTTTGTTGGTGAGGGTGCCAGCGACAATCATCACGTCTGACTGGCGCGGCGAGCCGCGCGGCGCGAAACCGAATCGCTCGACATCATAGCGCGGCATCGAGGCCTGCATCATTTCGACGGCGCAACAGGCAAGCCCGAAGGTCATCCACATAAGGGAACCCGTGCGCGCCCAGTTGATGAGCTCATCCGCCGTAGTTACGAGAAATCCCTTATCGGCAAGCTGATCATTGAGCGAAAGAAAGTATGGGTCGGCCGCCGCGCTCGGGGCGGCGGCGTGGGGCGAGATCAATCCCATTCGAGCGCTCCCTTCTTCCATTCATAAACGAACCCGATCGTAAGAACGCCTAGAAAGATCATCATCGACCAAAAGCCGAAGGCACCGGCTTCGCGAAACGCCACGGCCCAGGGAAACAAAAACGCGACCTCAAGATCGAAAATAATGAAAAGCAGCGACACCAAATAGAAACGCACGTCGAATTGCATCCGCGCATCGTCAAAGGCATTGAATCCGCATTCATAGGCTGAGAGTTTTTCCGGATCCGGCGCCTTGAAAGCCGCAAGGAAAGGCGCCAGCAGGAGAGCGCCCGATATGACGGCGGCCACCGCCATGAAGATCGCGAGCGGCAAATATTGGTCGAACAGCATGAATTGGCTCGGTCTTGGACTTGAGCAGGATCGGGGCGCCCAGAAGCCGCTTGCTTCGCCGCCCGAGCGATCCGTACCGCAGCGCAACGGGCGGCGCAAGAGGCGTTTGAAAAAGGGCCGCGCCGAAGCTCAGTCCTCGTGAGAATTGGTGCTGGGCCAAACGCCGGGGAGAGAGGATATGAGATCGCCACCGTGCCACTCGACCTGACCCGCAAGCTTCAGGGCAAGCAAGGCCGCCCTCACCTCGCGGGCCGGCGTTTCCGCCAGGCGGGCGAGTTCGTCCACCGGCACTGGAACTGGTCCAAGAAGGGCGGCGAGCCGCTGCTCGATCGCTTCCGGGCGTCCGGCGGGCTTACCGGCAACCCCCTCAGCGCTTCCGTTCGTGGTTTGTGGCTGGGCGCTATCGGTCTGACGGGGCGGATCCGCTGGAATGGAAACCGCGTCCCCTGCGCCAGTAAGGTCGAGTTCGTCCCACAAGGGCTCATAGGGACCTCCGGCGAGGCCGGATTCGAAAAAGCCCGCATCCGGCTGTTCGCGCGACAAATTCTGCGCCGCCAGGGCGTTCGTTACATCCTCCGCCTTGGTACAGAAGGTCGCGCCGTCGCGCAGCAGATCATTGGCGCCTTCCGCCCGCGGATCGAGCGGCGAGCCCGGCACGGCAAAGATTTCGCGTCCTGCTTCCGCTGCGAATCGCGCGGTGATGAGCGAACCGGACCGGCGTGCCGCCTCGACGACGACAACCGCCCGGCAAAGGCCCGCGACAATCCGGTTGCGGCGGGGGAAGTCGCGTCCCCGCGCCTCCCAGGCGAACGGCATTTCGCTGATCGCCGCGCCGTGTTCAAGGATGAGTTCAAGCAAGGCTTCATGTTCGGCGGGGTAGATTTTTCCCAAACCGCCCGCCAGGACCGCGATGGTTCCGGTCTCAACCGTCGCCTGATGCGCCTTGGCGTCGATTCCCCGTGCGAGGCCGGAGACAATGTCCGCATTTGATTAGATAGGAAATCGGCTGCTTTTTGGCATCTGCCCTAGTTTATGCCCTAGTTCGTAACGCTCAAGCCTCGCCGCCCATAATCTGCGCGACGCTATCAAGATAATCCTGCCGTAGCTTTCCCTCGCGGTGAATGAACTCGCTTCTCAAATCGTGAAGTTGCAGCTCAAGCGCATACTGAGCCGCGCGCAACGCTTGCTCGATCTCGCTTTTTTCTATGTGATCGGGCGCGATGCGCGCCAAACCCGGAAATTTCGAGACGGTTGGTTTCGTAGTTGTAGCCATGACGTTTTTCTCGCGGTTGATGATTGTGAATGTGCGGCGACGCGGGCTTCGTTCCCTCCCGGCTATTGCCAAACGAAACCCGCGCCGCCTTCCGGCCGAAGCCGGAACCGTTTGACTTTGTTGAGTGTGCGCCCTGCATGTGGTAATGACCTTGCAAAGGTATACGTTTGTCATCGGAAATGCAATGCCACGAGAAAAAAAGAACCCGTCCCCCGCTGTTGTTCTGACAGCCCGCATTCCTCAAGACGTGAAGGCGGGGCTTGACAAGGCCGCACGCGAAGATGCCCGGACAACATCAAGCCTCGTGGCAAAAATTTTGATGGATTGGCTCGACGGCAAAAAGAAGAGGCCGGCGAAATGAGCGAGAGGCTTGCGGTATGATCCACATCATCGGGACGGGTCATCGAAAGACACAGTTTTGGTCGGACGCGATCAGGCAGAACAAATCGATAGATACGTGCGCGGCGATTGTTGGGCGCTTCGAGTTGTATTTGCGAGACGCTGCCACCTTATTGGAAGCGGCGGTAATTGCTGAGGAGAACAGCAAACAGTGCGTTGATCAAATGGGGGATGGCGGGTCATCGGTCGCTAAGACGGTTGCAGATGATCTTGGCTTGCGGCACGCCTATTGCGACCCAGACCTTAATGAGCGCAGCACCTTGGGCGTGGGCAAACACCAAAATGACCGCGAGCCAATATGGATGGATCGCATTCAGCCGTTTTCTCCAAACGAAACTTCCATCATTTTCGTGTGCGGGGCAGATCACTCTGTCTCGTTTCAGTCGCTCCTTGAATGGAACGGCCTGTACGCCGGGATTCACTGTGAAGACTGGACGGAAACTCCGGCGTTTCTGCTATCCGAGGACGAAATGAAGGAATGGCGTCATCAAGTCAGGCTCGCCATGAAGGATTGTTGAAATGAGAGCGACTTTGGCCGCACTCGCCGTCTTCGCGCTCTCGCTCGCCGCCGCGCATGCCCAAGACTCGCGCTATGGCTTCGTCAATCCGCCCTACAATTACGTTGACGAGTTTCGTCGCAATGAACAGCGCTGCCCGCCGTGGCGTCCCTATCTGCCGGAATACGGCAGATGCAGCGGGGATGATCGCCCGCTAGGTGAAGACAACCAAGGAAACCCGAAATGGGAAAAACTTTGATCGCAATCGCAGCAGCGGCGGCTCTGTTGCCCGCGGGTGCGCGGGCGGGCGCGTACGAGGATGGCGCCAAGCTTGATATTGCCTATCTGGCAACGGACATTTTGGCGGCGAGCCTTTGCAAAAATATCCAATTTGGCGACGAGGCCCAAGTTGCCAAACACATTTTCGCCGCCTCGCTTATCCTCGGCAACAAGGGCGTTACGGCAGCCTACCTTGCCGCCACGAAAAAAAACATTGATCAAATGGAGACTGTCGGTCGCGAGGTGTGGTGCGCCGATGCCATCGCGGCCGCCAAACGTCGAGAATCAGATTTGCTTACCGAGGTGCCGCAATGAGAGTCTGGCTCAGCGGTCCCCGCCTGCTCAACGGCCTCGTCCGCCCCGGTGTTCGCTTCAAATAAGGAAGCTGATCAAATGATCGCCCTCGCCCTCGTTTTCACCCTCTCGCTCGCTGCCGCACATGCCCAAGACTCGCGCTACGGCTTCGTGCGGGCGCCTTACAATTATGATGACCAGTACCGCCGCAATGAGTACCGCTGCCCGCCGTGGCATCCCTATCAACCCGGCTATCATCGGTGCGCCGGGGACGATCGGCGGCTCGACGAAGGGAAGGGAGAGCCACAATGAGAAAAACGCTTATCGTGATCGCAGCGGCTGCGGCGACTCTATTGCCGGCCGACGCGCGGGCGGCGCACTATCCGTTCGTCGGCAAATGGAATTGCGAAGTCTCAGACTTTACGTTTACGGACCGAACCTACAACAATGGCTCGGAAACCTTCCCCATCCTCAAAGTCGAAAGGGCGACGCGGCGCATGTTCCATAGCGACAAAGGCGCCAGCTCTTACCGCCTGACTTTGGCAAATGACTATTCGCTATCATTGCTAAACATCAAGGCGAAAACGATGACATGGCACTCGCTTGCCACCGGCGACACGTTCAGTTGCAAGCGAAACTAAGGGCATAATCTCAATGCGCATTTGGTTCTCCGGTCCCCGCCTGCTCAACGGCTTGGTGCGCCCCGGCATATCGTTCGGCCGCGAAGACTTCGGCCCGCCCCGCCTGCCGAGCTGGCGCCGGCACGAACTTCGCGCCGGGCTCCAATCCGCCGCCAAGGCCAGGGGCGAGGCGATGACGAAGGATGACGCCAACTATTACATCGACAAGGCGCTCGCCCTCGGCGTGCTCGATCGCAACGGCAACCTCGGCTTCAAGGTCAAAGGCTCGCGCGACGAATGTGTTGCGACGATCGAGGCCACCGCCGCGTCATGGGGCAAGAACATGACCCGCGAAGAGGCGCAAGCGGTCTTCGATGACACGATCGACAAGCAGCGGTATCATCGGCAAAAGTGGTTTTGGGCGATCGCTCTTAACCTGTTTGGATTTTGGGCACTCTATGAGGCGTTCAAATGACACTTGACCGTGAAACCGCCGAAGCCATCGCGGCCGGATATGCCCGGCTTCCGACTCTCTTTGCCGAGCTTGACTGCAAAACCGCCGCCGCCCTTCGCGATGTTGGGAAGGCGCCGCAAATCATCCTCGACCTTATCCGCGAACTTGGGCCGGAGGCTTTTAGCTACCACTTCGGGATGCGGCCGGATGATCACGGCGATCGTTTCGGATCGTGCGGCCGGACGAGGAGGCACCATGACCCACGATCCGCACTTTGCCCTTAAGTTGGACGGCAAAAAAATAATCGTTGTTCCTGGTCCAGATAAGACCATCGCACAACTTTTTGAGTATGCCACCAAGCTTAAAAGTGACAGCCCAGAGGCGCGCGTGATGATGGAAACCGCCAAGATTGCCGAGACGAGAGCGGGCGGTGACAGAACTAAGCTGCTTAGGGACGTATGCGACCAAGAGGATGCCTTTGTGGACGGTGACAGGTTCAATTTTTGAACCGCGTCCGCCTACTTGGGCTCTTGCAGTCGCTGGGTGTCTACCCATTTTGTGATAGTTATGATAACAAAATTGCTCCCCGGAAGCGGTCACTTCCGAGGAGCGACGTTGTCAACCCAAGTGGCTTATTGCCAAGGTGAAGTAAGCTACGGCGAGACCGCCGTGTAGGGTGGCAAATATTAAGTTCAACACATTTAGTTTCCTTTCATGTCAGGGGCGCCCTAAACGGCGCCCCTGATGTCAATGTAAGCAGTGCCCATCCGTCCAGCAAACACACGCCGGACAAAATTTTACGTCCGCTCCGGGAAATTCCGCGCCGAGTGGTCAAATCACCGCCGCCGGCGTTGCAGCTCAAGCAGCAAGGCCGTCGCAAGGGCGACTCCGTCCTCTTGGCTGATCGGGCGATCGGCGCAAATCTTGGCGAGGACGTCCTGAGTCTCAATGTCGATCGTTTCAAGCACCGGCATCATCCGGTGGCAGACGCGCGAAAGGTATCTCGCCTGATCTTCCGACATTGGCGGCCTCGCTGGCCAGGGAAGGCCGGGCAGGCCCTTCCTTGAGGACGCCCGCTACTACCCATAGCCGCCGGGTCTTTGTGAAGCGCCTGGAGCCACGCCACGAAGTCCGCAAGGTCAATGTCGAGGGCGCGAGCCGTTGCCTCGGGCGGCATGCGGGCAACCGCGTGCGCCGCGATCGTCTCAAGCTGCGGCAATGTCGGATGAAAGCTCACGGGTCCTCCGGTGCCCACGTCATGGTTTCCCAATCGAACTTGCCGCCGTTGCGTTCGCCGATGATGATCAAAAGCGCGAAGCGCTCGAAGTCTTCCATGGCCCATGCGGTCTCCCACGGCACGCCAGCATCGACCAGACTCATCACGTGTCGGATGGTCCAGTCGCTGGCGAGTTTTTTGCGGCGTCCAGGCTCGCCTTTTCTTGTTCCGCGAACCGCGTATAGGCTTCGCCGATCGCCTGCAGGCCGGCATCATCGAGAGCATCGACGGTGGTGTTGAGTTCCTTGCGATCCTTGGGGAACCCGAACGCCAAGCCATCGATCGAGACGACGCTCGCGGCAAAGGACAGCATGCCGATGACCGTGTCCTCTGTGCTATCCGCCCATTCACGAATCGTAATCTGTTGCGAGGGTGACAAGCGGCGGACGATGATGATGCGGCCGTAGCTATCGCTCACGGTTTCGGTCTTTTCGTATTTGCGCTTGATGTCGTCAAGGACGCTCATGGCACCACGCTTTCAGTTTGATTTTGATAAGCCGCCAAAGGGCGGCGGCGAAATTGCGGACGGCGGCGAGAATGACGCCCATTAGACGGTGGCCAAATTTGAATCCGGGGCGAGCCAGCCGCTCGAGGCGTCATGGTAAGGCGCCTGAGTGATATGGCGAGCCTCGGCAACTTGGTGCTTTGTGACAACATGCGCGACTTCGCGGCCGTCAAGATGGAGATGCACATGTGTCTCTTGCGCCGTTTGCTCGCCATCGCCGCCGCCTGAGCGGTTGATCCGGCCCTTGTGATAGCGGTCATGGATGCCGTGCCAGACGCTGCCCTCCCAGCCACCATGCTTGCGGCCGTACTCGCGCATGAACTCGACTTGCGCTTTGAAGGTGCTGGGGTCGCGCGGGTCGATCCCATGCGCCAGCAATTGCGCGCCAAGGCGCCCCTTGCCCATGTTGAACTGAAACGGCCCATAGGCGCCGCCGTCATTGCGGTCGCCGACCTGATAGGCATTGCCGATGCCGCCTTCCGATCTGGCGATGGCGAGCAAGGCCGCCGCGTCAGAGCCGCCATATTTGCGGATCAAATCGGCATAGGTGCCGCCGCCGGCGAGAGACGATGCGGTCATGCTGCCGCCGCCCCATGACGCCTTGGTGATGCCGGCGCCATCGCCCATTCCGTAACCCGTCCCCTCGAGGCTCGTTTTCAGGAACCCCGGAACCCAGCTCTTGAGCCATTCCTTCACGCCGTTGAACATCTCGACAAGATCATCCTTCAACGCCTTGCCCACGCCGATGATCAAATCTTTCAAGATGCCGAGAATCGATTTGATTTGATCGGAGTATTTGACGGCGGCGGCGGCGAGATCGGAAAGCGCCAGCAAAAGCCAGCCCGTCGGCCCGATCGCGGCGACAAGGGCAAGCATCCCGGCGCCCATGAAAACGGCGCCGAGGCTGGCGATCGACACGCCCAGCTTGCCGATAAACTCGGCATTTTCCGGCTTGATCGCCCATTGCCCCATGCCGAGGAAAAAATCTCCGACCTTTTGCATGATCGGGATTGCGGCTTGTGCGACCGGCAATGAGATTTTGCTCATCATGTCGGTCCAGGCGGCCATGAGATCGTGCTGCGCCTTCATGTAGTCTTCGTCCTGGCCAAGCTTATATGCGCCGGTTGTCTTCATCGCTTCGCCGAAGCGTTCGCGTTCGCCGATCATCTGCGGAAAGTTGCGCAGGAAGTCATGCACAAGACGCTGTGTTGTCTGACGGCCGAGCATTTTGAACAGCTCAGGAACTTGCGTCTCGATCGTGCTGAAGCCGCCCTTTTCGAGGGCCTTCCGCATGACTTCCACCGCCGCAAGCGGATCTTTTTGGGCGGCCCGCGTAAACTCCGTGTCGAGAGCCCCCTTGCCCCAAACAATATGGCCGCCTTGCGTGACCTGATAGTTTTTGCCGACAAGACCAAGATTTGACAGCTCCTCGGCCTTGAACTTGGTCATCGTGCCGCCGATCATCTGTTGATACAGCGACGTCATCGCGGTGCCGGATCGAAAACCGCCCATGGCTTGCGCCGCCATGGCCATCGCCTTCAACCCTTCATCTGACATATTGGAGAGCGCCGGGCCGCCTTGCTGAGCCATCTGGAACCAGGTTTGCGCGCTCACCTTGCCGTGCGTCGCGTTGATGACTTGCACGCCAAGATCGAGGAACCGCTGCAACTTCTCAGGATCAACCTTATGCGTGGTTGAGTCGACCATCTTGCCCATGAGGTCGCCGGCCTTAACCATCGTAAAAATTTGATCCGAGAGTTTTTCATAATTGCCGCTCTGGCCGCCGAGCACCTGGCCAAAGCGCGCGATCGCGTCGCCCATTTTAAGGGCCTGTTCAGTGCCGAACATGGAACGAAGGTTGCCGAACTGCTCGAACGCTTCGACGGAGGTTGTGCCGCGCACCCGGCTCGGCAGGCCGAACGCCCAAGTCTTGATCTTGTCCCATTCCGCCGGCGACATATCGGCGTTGAGTTTTTTGACCTGCGCCATTGCGTGCGAAAGCTCTTTCGCATGATCGGCAAGCGTCTTGATGCCTTTGATGGCTTCCCAGCCGACGAAGATCCCGCCAACGGCGAGAGCCGCCGGTTTCAAGGCGAGCAACGCGCCCTCAAGCTTTTTGGCCTCGAGTCCCGCACCGGCGAGCCGCGATATGATCACCGCGAGTCCAGCCGCGACATTCTCGACCAAGCTCAATTTGATGAAAGCTTCATATCCAAAGGCCATCGCGACTCAATCCTTCAAAAATTGCGGCGGGGCGGAAGGAACACCCCGCCGCAGTGGTGATCGGCCCGGCATGCCTAATCCCGGAAGGCCAACCAAACCTCTGTGCCGACCCCATGTTGTCCGCCCCTCGGCGTGCCGCGCAAAACAAAAAGAAACGCTTGCAAGATGCCGAGGACCGGACTCTTCCGCCTTTGATGGAACGCGGCTAACCAAGAGAAACCCGCTTTCGTCGCCGCGTCGGGGAGGATGATCCCACATAGGAACGACACCCGCCGCGATGACGCCACCAAAGGCGAAACCAAACTCACCCCGCGCAGCACCGCTCGCGCGAAGCATCGAGCACGCGTTTTGCCAATGCCGGATTGCTTTGCAGCGTCGCGGCGTAACATTGCGCGTAGGATTTTTCCGGGTGCGCGTGCCGATATTTTTCGATCAGGCTCGCATGCTCGGTGGCGTCGATGCTCGGGCTCGCCTTGGCGACTTCGACCGGCGGCGGTGCAACGTCGGCGCCCGGCGCACTTTTCATTGCGGCATAAAGCAAGCGGCCCGTGTCATCCTCGATCATCGCTTTCGCGAAACGCGCTTGCGGGCTGGCGATCGCCGGAAACAAGAGGTCGCCGCGCTTTTGGATTGCCCCGATGTAATCACACTTTTCGAGCCCGGTGTCTTTGCCGGCGATCTGCGCCTTGGCGAGTCCTTCGAGCGTCGCCGGCGCGGTGTCCATGATCAATTTCGCAAAGGCTGTGGCTGGCATGTTCAGACTCCTTCTGTGATGGTGGCGAGAGCGGCCTCCAGATCGGCCGCACTGGTCGCAAGGGAAACACAAAAACCGCCATGCCCGGATTTGTCCGCGCCATAAACTCTGCCCCGGATGGCGTAGCCGGGCAGCAACTCGCTTCGCAGCGCTTCGGCGCTCGCGTGCAAGTGGCGGATGGCTCGCCCATCCGGCGCGACCACTTCGAAAACTTTGTCTTTCAAGAGTGACGCGTTGGCCGCTGCCGCCGCGATGCGCGCGCGTTCGGCTTGCTGATTTTTGGCCAGGTCGAGAGTCCGGCGCTCATCGGCGAGTCGCTGCGTCATCGAGACGATGGCAATGGAAAGCTCTTTGACGCGCTTGTTCAACGGCGCAAGTTTGGCGGCAACCTCGCGTTTCTCATCGACGGCTGTCGAGACTTGACGCACGGTGCCCAAAACCTCCAGGCGCGCGGCGGTCGCGCGTGCGAGGTCCTGCTCAAGATCCGATACAATTTTTTCCTGACACTCAACCTCTGCCATCGCATGTCATCCTCGTGAAATCGCGCTTAGCGCGGCGACGTTTTCAACCTGTTGGGCGTCGCGCTCCTTTTGCTCACGCATCAATCTGTCCCATTCGGAGTCCGGGACTGCGGCGGGGCTTGGCGGCGGCAACGGATCGTCGATTGGCGCTTGCGGCGGGGCGGGCAGTTCGGCAAGCGTTAAGTCGATCCTGGCTTGGGCAGCCGCAACACGCGCTTGGGCGGCGGCCATGAGGCCGTCGAGGGCGCCAGCCGGCGCCTGGACGGCCGCTTGCGTGATCGACGCAACGTCGCCCTGCGCGACGCGAAGATCCTGCATCGCCCGGTCAAACTGTTGGCGGAAGTCGAAGGGCGTCATTGTTTGTGTCCTCGCCATAAAAGATGATCTGGTAGCACCGGAGCCTCACCCGCTGGCCAGCCGCCCGGCGGCGACGAGCAATCGCCCCAAATGCTCGGCCCGATCACCGCCGGCAGACCGATTTCGTGAACGTCGCCGATCGCAACATGCGTCAAGCTCGGCACGTGAAAATTCAGAGGTTCGGGCACCAAGGCCGCGCACGTCAGGGCGCCGCTCGAGGCATTGACAATATCGTCATGCCCCGCCACCGGATGGTCGATTGTATCGCGGCCGCGTCCCGTCCGCCGCTCGAGGCATATGAGCTGCGTCAAGAGCTTCGGCAGATCGAGAAGCGAAATCCTGCCGCTGTTCAGCAAAGGCAATGCGTCGAGATAAATTTCCGATTTCGTCCGCTTGCTCACGTGGTACGCAATGCCGTTTTCGCGAAAAATCTCGCGGATGATTTCGCCGCTGTAAGCGTCGCCAGTGACTTCGCGGACGCCATATAGCTTGAGGGTTTTCGCATATTCGGCGACCACGCTCTGAGAGCTAAACGGCGGCTTGGTCTCACGGACGCAATCCAGCATCGCAATGTCGCCGTCCATGTGCGCAATGCCGAGGGTAAAGGAGTCCGCACCCCCGCCGGAGGCGTCCACAAATCCATAATATTTGACGTTCTTGAGCGGCGGCCGCTCGATGATGGCGCGCGGCGTGGCAGCGGCGACAATTTCTTCACTGATAAAACTGTCAATATCGCCCCGGAATTCGGCGCCATATTCGGACCTGGCCGAAATCGGGTCCGCTTCATATTCCGCCTTGATAAATTCAGGATCGAGGCCGGGGTGCATGACTTCGCTGGCGGCTTGCGCGACCAAAACGCGCGAGTCTTCTTTGCCGAAATGCTTTGCGTAGTTCCGATGAAGTTCGCCCTTTTTCGAATAGGGCGAGCTGATCGCTATCAATGGGCCTCCGGTCGTCAACAGGCTCGGCCGCAAAGCTCTAAGGATTTCAACATCTGGATTAGCCGAGCTTTCGCTACGCCAGAAACTGATTTCATCTCCAATACATGCCACAAAGGT
>DATBPZ010000015.1:0-9437 GCA_036561105.1 Methylocella sp.
CAGCCGAAATGAGAGTGTCGGAACGACAAACAGATCAATCGATGCGATCCCATCGGCGTGGTTGCGGAGGAACGTCTTCCAGTTTTGGGATGGAGGTCCCCTATGCCTTGCCATGTATTTGGCGACCGAGGTTTGGCCAACGGCGATTCCAAGTTTGAGAAGCTCGCCATGGATCCGGGGCGCGCCCCAGAGGCGATTGGCCAAGCTCATTTCGCGGATCAGTTGGCGTATTTCGAGCGAGACCTTTGGCCTGCCGTCGCGAGATCCCGATTTCCATCGCCAGAACAAACGAAAACCAGCACGATGCCACCGAATAACGGTCGCCGGTTCCACGATCGCCAGGGCGTTCATGATGCGTGGCGCAATCCGATAGAGGCTGGCGAAAATCAGACGATCGAAATTATTGAAGGCAAGCCGCTTCGGCGATTTTCTTCGCAGCACATTGAGCTGGTGCCGCAGCGCCACGATCTCCGCCTGAAGAGAGGCTCGTGATCTGAAGAGCCCGATGACCCCCCACCAGATCAGTTTGAGCAAATCCACCATAAGTCGAAGCATCGCCCGATTCGCGGCTTTGCGCCAGTCGAATAGAATTTACGACAGGGACAGCTGAACGAGAATTTCAAGAACCTCGCCTTCGCTATTGACAGCACGCCACATGTACATTTGCTTCCCCGAGAGCGAGACCACAATTTCATCGAGATGCCACCGAGTGTAAGCTTTCGGCCGGATCATCCGCAGGTTCCGAGATGGAATCGGACCACCGACACTGCGATTTTCAGTCGCGGGTACATATGCTACCAACTTACTGACACTTCTGAGTTTTTTCATTCAAGCACTTTCGGTAGCAAGGGAACAGCAAGGGCGGGAACGTGAGTAACGGCGACAATAGGTCGCGCACAGACCTCGTGGCATCGTACTGAGCGCAAAGTCTTTCAAAGTGGTCTCTGCGGAGAGCGTCGCTTTGATTACACCGAACTGTTTTGCAACCCAGAAATCGAGGCAGCAACGGCCGTGCCGTATTGGAACGAAGGATAGAGTTGGTTACCGAAGCTGCGGCCCTGACCGTCATCGACCGTTGTTCTGGATAGCAGCGTGGATGTGTGGCTTTCGAGCGATGACGCATCCCTGACGCCCCATCTCTCTCTGATGTAGCGGCCGCGGAAACGTTCCTTCGGCAGACTCCGCTTGGAAAGAGGCTGGCCGTATTTTCCAAGCTGACGCCAGTGCTTCCCGCTGCGGTCTTTTTTCGGCTTTTAGAGCCGATGCTCACCCGGCAAAGAGCGTCGCGTGCTTAGACTGATGAACGAAGGTGGCGGAAAGAGGCGAGCCGCCCTAGATCATCAGAGCAAATAGCTTGCTGTCGCGCCAAAGAACGGGAGCACGAGTCCATGCTAATGCAAGAGATCGACATTCGTGACTACGCCCGGCAATTGTTGGAAACGCACGGCAGCAAGGCCATTGCAGAGGCGGCTCAGAGGGCTTGCGAGTGTGAAAAGGAAGGCAAATTTGAGCAGGCAGAAATTTGGCGGCATATCGAAGCTGCGCTGAAGACGATGCGCGGACCGCACTTTATTTTCCTAATTAGCCTGGACACGGCACGCTTGCGGTTGAGATCGACGAAAACACGCAATGAAGATGGCCACAAAGGCAGACTGCTCCTCGAGCTTTGGACCAAAGTTGGTTCAATTCATTCAATGCGTAGAAATCGTGTAACAATGGCCACCGTTTGAAGGCGCGCAGTGTCGGTTCGTGCGCCGCGTTCGTTAGTTAATTTCCTTGTTAGGCAAAGGCTTGCATAATGTCGGCGACGAGATCGTCGGGATGTTCGATCCCGATCGACATACGAATCAAGGCCGGGGTAATTCCGATTTCACGACGAGCCTCCTCGGTGAGCCCAGAATGCACGGTCGTCGTTGGATGGCAAATCAAGGATTCTGTACCGCCTAGACTGACTGCAAGCTTGAATATTTGAAGCCGATTGAGAAAGGCGAATGCCTCCGCTTGCTGCCCTTGGACCTCGAACGAGAACGTCGACCCAGCCGAGCTGGACTGCCGCTCCATCAAGATGCGAGTGGGATGATCGGTAGGTAGCAGAGGCGGATAATGAACGCACGCGACTCTGGGATGATTGAAAAGACAATTTGCCACTATCACGGCGTTACTGGCTGCTCGCTCCATACGGAGCGACAATGTCTCCAGCGAACGGCTCAACATCCAGCATGAATGAGGATCGAGCTGCGTGCCGATGGCGCTGCGCATCGTGCGTATTGGCTTGAGATCGATGACGGAACCGATAATTGCGCCGCCGATGAGATCGCTGTGCCCGCCGACATATTTCGTCAGCGAATAGAGCGACAAATCAGCGCCATGTTGGAGGGGCGATTGAAACACGGGCCCTAGGAGGGTGTTGTCGCAACAGATAATTGGTCGAGAGCCTTGTTTTCGGCCGATATCCTCTGAAACACGTCTCAGAAGCGCGATATCGACAAGGCTATTCAAAGGATTCGACGGCGTCTCGATAAAGACCATGGCGACACGGCCAACAGCCATGGCGTCCTCGGCGGCACCGCGAATGCCTTCCTCGTCGAGTCCGTCCGTAAAGCCAATGCCTTTAATGCCGAATGGCTCGAGGGTCTTGTCGACGAGAACTTCCGTGCCGCCATAGAGCGGCCGGCTATGCAATACTGTTTCGCCAGGTCTCACATAAGAAAGGATCGCCGTGGCAATGGCCGACATGCCGGAAGAGAATACCAATCCGCTTTCAGCTCTCTCGTGGATTGCAAGCCGATCCTCGACGATTTCAAGATTTGGATGATTGAATCGCGAGTAGACGAGGCCCGCCTGCCCATCGACCGCAGGCGTGCGGCGTCCAGCCATATAGTCAAAATAATCACGCCCCTGCTCCGCCGTTCGAAATACAAAGGTGGAGGTCAGAAACACCGGGGGCTTGACCGACCCCTCAGAAAGAGCGGGGTCGTAGCCATATCCGAGCATCAGAGTCTCGGGCTTTAGCACATGTTCGCCAATTTTGGCTCTGTGATACCGCGAGCTGTCCATAACAAATCCTTCCGAATGTGATCAGGCGATCGCCGCCGTCCCGTGTTACGAGACGTGAAGCAACATAGAGCGCTAAAGCCCAGATCGTATTGATAGCTGACCATCAGAAATGCCTCTCCGGCTTTGTTTGCGCGGATTCGACGCCACGGCTCGACAGGTGCCGTGGCAAGAAACATCTTGGCTTGGCTCGGTTCACAGACGAGTGCATCCGGGGCACAGAGGGCGACTACAATCACACGATCAATTTGGCCGCGTAGGCCACGCGAACGGCCGCCAGGAGGAAATCCTCCATTTCGTCTGAATTGTACCTAGAAACAACGCTCGACCTCGAGCGTCGTGGGACAATCACGGCAATGATCTAGCTGCGTGTTGTAAGGCGCAGCCCGAAGTAGCTTAAGCCTCCGGCAGCGACGAAGCCTATCCCGCTTATCCATAGAGGCGCAATCCAGCTACCGATAACGATTGTCCATCCCATGTAAATCCGCAGGAGATGGAGGAGCGCCGCCAGCGCGAAAATCACGCTGGCCGCAACATTGAATGTTCTCTGATTCATTGCCGATGCTCCAAATCTTCCATCACCCCGTGGCCTAACCCAGCTTCGGCAGCATGCGATACACATGAGGAAAAATGTGATCCCATTGCAGCTGAGGAATGTGGGAGTATCTCAGGCTGATATGAGTCCTGGGGCAATATTTCATTTGCGTGACGGCGCAAATGGCTCACAGCTGCATAAACTGCGCGGGCCGCCGGAGATAAAATAATACAACTCTACAATTCAACTAGGCGGCTCAAGTGTGTCGTCAAGCTCGGGCATATTGTTCCGAGTTGTTGGCCTTCCTTCGCCACCACATTCACTTGTTGACGTCAGGGTAAGCGCGCCCTCGTAGTCTTCGACTAACCATCTTTCGCTCGCCAAGTGGTCTCACATACCTAGCTCAAGGTGAACGGAGGCAGAACAGCCAACATACGGGCGGAACTCCCTCGTGAGAGATGGGGGCAGGCCACGAGAGATTTCGAGGCGATCCCGCTGAAAGGTCTAGCTAGAGGTGCAACCTCTTTGCACCCTCCGGGTTAATTCCCGCAGGCTTCGCGAAAATGAATCTAATGATTTCGTGACCAAGGTTGAGGAGAAAGGTGATGTCATTCTCTCTGCCAAGACTTCCCTATGCCTACGATGCGCTCACGCCTTACATGTCGCGCGAGACACTCGAATACCACCACGACAAGCACCATCTTGCCTACGTCAATAACAGCAATAATCTGGCCAAGGACACCGAATGGGAAAACGAACCGGTTGAAGAGGTTGTGAAAGGGACGTTCGGCAAGAACCCGGGTCTGTTCAACAATGCCGCGCAACATTACAACCACGTTCATTTTTGGAAATGGATGAAGCCGGCCGGTGGTGCTGATCAAATCCCCGGCGGGCTCGAAAAAAAGATCACCTCCGACCTGGGCTCCGTCGCCAAAATGAAGGCAGAATTCATTCAAGCGGGCGTCACGCAATTCGGGTCAGGCTGGTGCTGGCTTGCGGTCAAGGACGGCAAGATCGCAGTGATGAAGACGCTCAACGGCGAGAACCCTCTAGTACAGGGCGGCAGGCCCATTCTCGGATGCGATGTCTGGGAGCATTCCTATTATATCGATTACCGCAACCGGCGCCCTGATTACCTCCAGGCTTTCGTCGATTACCTGGTCAATTGGGAATACGTAGCTGAATTGTACTGGGCAGCCACGCAATAACAATTAACGAACCCGGGCTTCAACACGCTAAGGGGTTTGCTGGCAGAACGCAGAATCTTGGTTTTCTACGAGTGTCCGGGGCAGGGTGAACCATTTCGGGCCGATGGTCGCAACGGACCTGCGCAAACGCCGACGCATGCCCCACACGACCTGGCATCTGGTCGAGGTCTATCTCAAAATCGATGGCCGCAATGTCTATCTGTGACGCGGTGTCGATGCCAAGGGCGAAGTTCTTGATGTGCTGGTTCAAAGCAGGAGGAACAAGCGTGCCGCGATTGTTGCCAAGCGACGATGGTGCCTTATCCTCGCCGCGCCTCGTAGTATTTTCAATGTCCAACGTCATCTCACCTCGGCTAGAACGCGCCGAGCCTTTCGGGTCTCGGCAACGCAGACATGGCACGAAGTCGTCGCTGCGGTGTGAGCCCACTGTGCAAGCAGATTTCCTACGTGCTCAGTATCGCATCGTGGCAAAGCCTTCTTGCAGATTTGCTCAAACATGTGGACGAAGCACCTCCGGGAGCTTAGCTCGGATATTCGGCCAAGCCTCTGAGAAACAGCGGCTCGACCGGCTCTCGCTACAGCGATGCCTTTTGCTACCCGGTTCAGCAACGCCTACTACTTTGGGATAAAGCTTCCCTGGCTCGCCTTAAAAAAAGGTCCAGGCTGCTAAACAACTGAGGTATGATGGAACCCACTTCCACCCAGTGGGCCGTGACATTACCGAGGTCGCAAGGGAGGGGACAACGAGCTCGCCCAGGGCACGCGACCATGGAAGATCGGGAAAGAAAGAAGTCATGATGGACGTCGTGGCGACCTTTCGGGTCGAGTATACCCAATTCCTCAATCCCCAGGGCGATGCGTCGAAGTCGTTACCGGAGTTTGCCCGCGATCCAGAGGCTTTGCTTCCTTTGTATCGCGCAATGGTGCGGACGCGGCTGTTTGATGCGAAGGCGATAACGCTGCAGCGAACTGGTAATCTTGGCACCTTCGCTTCGTCGCTTGGTCAGGAAGCGATTGGTGTCGGGGTCGCCAGCGCCATACGAGAGGAAGATGTGCTGCTGCCATATTACCGTGACCACGCAGCGCAATTCCTTCGCGGCGTTACGATTGTGGAATGCCTTTTGTATTGGGGCGGCGACGAGCGCGGCAGCGATTTTTCAGGCCCGCGTCGGGATTTTCCCAATTGTGTGCCGATCGGCAACCAAGTGTGCCACGCCGTGGGCGTCGCCTATGCGTTCAAACTGCGTCGCGAAGCACGCGTGGCGGTCTGCATCATTGGAGACGGCGGCACGTCCAAGGGCGATTTCTACGAAGCCATGAACCTGGCTGGTGTGTGGCGGGCGCCAGTGGTCTTTGTGATCAACAACAACCAGTGGGCGATTTCGGCGCCACGCACCATCCAGACCGCAGCGCAAACACTGGCGCAAAAGGCGATCGCAGCCGGCATTGAGGGTCGCCAAGTGGACGGTAACGATGTCATCGCCGTGCGCCATGTCATCCAGGAGGCTGTTGAAAAAGCGCGCACCGGCGACGGTCCCACCTTGATCGAAGCGATCAGCTACAGATTAGGGGATCACACGACCGCCGACGATGCGACGCGCTATCGCGACCCCGATGTCGTTCGGCAACAATGGGCCTTGGAACCAATCGCGCGTCTCCGCAACTACCTAGTGCGGGCCAACGCGTGGGGCAAGGAACAAGAAGATCGCCTGTTGCTGGAGTCTTCCGAGACGATCAACCAGGCGGTTGACGCCTACCTCGCGACGCCGGCGCCAGTCACAGAAGCCATGTTCGATCATTTGTATGCGCAACTCCCCGACGCGATGCGTGAGCAGCGTGCGACGGCGCTGCGCTTCGCGCCGACCATTGGAGAGCGTGATGGCTGAGATCAATCTGGTAGAAGCTGTCAATCGAGCGCTCGCCTACGAAATGGCGCATGATCAGAGCGTCGTATTGCTCGGCGAGGATATCGGCGTCAATGGCGGAGTCTTTCGCGCCACGATAGGTCTGCAACAGCGCTTCGGTTCCGAACGCGTGATCGATACGCCAATCGCCGAAACGGCGATCGCCGGCGCAGCGATCGGCATGGCGGCGATGGGATTGAAGCCGATCGTAGAGATTCAATTTTCTGGCTTCATCTACCCCGCCATCGATCACATCATCAATCACGCTTCGCGTCTGCGCCATCGCACGCGCGGCAGATTGTCTTGTCCGATGGTGCTTCGGTCGCCCTGTGGCGCGGGCATCCACGCGCCCGAGCACCATTCCGAAAGCCCTGAGGCGCTGTTCGCTCACATGCCCGGGCTGAGAGTGATCGTGCCATCTTCGCCCTCACGGGCCTACGGACTGTTGCTGGCGGCCATTCGCGACCCCGATCCGGTCATATTTCTCGAACCCACTCGTCTCTACCGATTGTTCAAGCAAGAAGTAATGGATAATGGAGAAGCGCTGCCGCTCGATGTTTGCTTTACGCTATGTGAAGGCAATGATGTGACGCTTGTGAGCTGGGGCGCGATGCTGCATGAAACGCAGGCCGCCGCTCACGGGTTGGCGCAACAAGGAATTCTCGCCGAGGTCATTGACGTTGCGACATTGAAACCGCTCGACATGAAAACAATTCTTGACTCGGTAGCCAAGACTGGACGCTGCGTTATCGTGCACGAAGCGGCGCGCACCGCTGGATACGGCGCGGAAATCGCTGCCAATCTGGCTGAACAGGGACTTTATTCCTTGGTCGCTCCTGTGCAGCGCGTCACCGGTTATGACGTGGTCGTACCGCTGGCAAAGCTCGAGTATCAATATATGCCGAACGTCGACCGCATTGTGAGCGCAGTCAAAACGACGTTGGAGGCTGCATGAAAATCTTCAAGCTCCCCGACCTTGGCGAAGGTTTGCAGGACGCCGAGATCGTCGAATGGCACGTCAAAGTCGGCGACGAGGTGGCGGCGGATCAGCCACTGGTCTCGGTTGAGACGGCGAAGGCAGTCGTCGAAATTCCGTCCCCCTATTCCGGCCGCATCACCCGATTGTTTGGCAGTCCGGGTGAAATCGTTCGTCTCGGGGCGCCATTGGCCGTGTTCGATGGCGCAGGCGACGACGCCGATGCCGGCACTGTCGTAGGCGCTGTGCAGGTCGGCGAGCAGGTTGTGGCCGAGGCTGCCGCGGCCATGGGCCACGGAACTACGGCGATCAAGGCGACACCTGCAGTGCGCGCCTTGGCCCGCCAACTCAACGTCGAACTCGCGATCGTGACGCCATCTGGACCCGATGGCGTAATCACCACCGCAGATGTGCAGCGCGTTGCGAAGATCCTCACAGAAGTCGGGCCTGCAGAGGTCCTACATGGCGTGAGGCGCGCGATGGCCCAGAATATGACGCTCGCACACAGCGAAGTCGCCGCCGCAACAGTGATTGATGATGCCGATATTGAGGTTTGGCCGTCGGACACTGACGTTACGATCCGCCTCGTTCGCGCGCTGGTCGCGGGATGCCGCGTGGAACCCGGGTTGAATGCCTGGTTCGAGAGCCGTACCCAGGGTCTCCGCGTGCTAAAGAAGATTGATGTCGGCATCGCGGTCGATCTTCCTGGCGGGTTGTTTGTGCCAGTGCTACGAGATGTCGGAAACCGCGATGCGGCTGATCTCCGCCGCGGTCTGGACCGAATGCGCACGGACCTCGCGGCGCGTAAGATCCCGCCAGAGGAAATGCGCGGCAACACCATCACGCTGTCGAATTTCGGTATGATCAGCGGCAAATATGCGGCGCCGATTGTCATACCGCCGACGGTGGCGATTCTCGGCGCCGGCCGAATTCATCAACAGGTTGTCGTCGTCAATGGTGTTCCCGCCGTGCACCGAGTGCTCCCATTAAGCCTGACATTCGACCACAGAGTCGTGACTGGTGGCGAGGCGGCGCGCTTTCTCGCTGCAGCCATCTGCGATCTCACATTGGCCACATCGCGGACAGTGGAATAGTGGTATGGTTCTCGGCCGTCATCGTCGGCGCGTCGGCTGATAGGAGTTCTTCGCTCGATTGTTGCGCCATCGCCGGCGTTCATGGCGTTTTGCGATTCCAAGATCACGAGCTGCAGCTCCTTTCTCAGGCTAAACTTATAGGCAAAGCTAACCGAATATCTCGGACCGGAATACGCTGTAGACCACGCTCTTTCATCACCGTCCAGACATCACGCAAACAACTCGTTGGCTCGGCAGTAGGCGACATCGCGCGTCATGACGCTTTCCACCCTGGTTGTGCAGCCAAAGCCGGTGCAGCGACTGATCTGGCGGACAATGTCGGTCTTCGTGACAACACCGACCATGTCTCCGTGACTACACACAACGACGAGATCGGTGTGGGGCTTTGACATCAGGTAAGCCGCTTCCCTGACCGGAGCTTCCGCTTCGATCACTGCGAGACGCTCGCGCGCGCGAGGCAACATTTGCTTGACAAGCATTGGTTCGCTTCCGTCATTTGGTCCATCGGTCTGCTCACGAGAGGCAATCAGATCGGCATACGGTAGCCGTAGAACTCGTGATCCTCATTGTAGCCGCCCTGGCCCGCGCCGAGATCGGCGAAGTCGGACACAAATTCGATGGCCACGATCCACTTGACCATCTTGAACCCTAGCTCGTTCTCGCATC
>DATBPZ010000016.1:0-3282 GCA_036561105.1 Methylocella sp.
CACCGCCGAGCTGAACGCCGTCTTCGCTTGCTGGGGCGGTTCGGGCGACAACGAACAGCGAGGACATCATGCTCACTGAAACTAACCCGACCCGTAACCGGGGCAGCGGATTGTCCAGACCCCCACCAATTACAACGGTCTAAGTCGATGTCCGGAGGCTATCCGAAGTTCAGGAATGACCGCGGCGTGCCGGAAATCTGCATCGGGGTGAGGGAATTCATGTGTATCGGCGAGTCCCCACCACAGGACCACCCGCACGTCTACATCAACATGGGCGAGGCGGACACGATTCTGTGTCCCTACTGCGCGACGCGGTTCCGCTTCGATCCTCGATTGACGCCGCTCGATGCCGACCCGCCTGACAGTTTCTTTGCTGACCATAACGCGGTCGGTCTGAGCAGACCTGCGCCAGCGCTCACCCGGTGCAACCCTGCACTGCCAGGGCGTGTAGCGGTTGGCCCTATAAGCTTCTCTATGCCCGATTGGCCTGCCCCTATTGGGTGATCCAGTTTGAATGTTAGTTCATAGTTGGTCGTAGGGCCAGCGATTGAGCGCCCGGCGGAGCTGGTTTCGATGCGCTGGGGCCTCATTCCGGGGCACTAAGGCTCGTGCCCCGATATCTTCTCCATCCGTGTCAATGCAATGTCTTGCGGGCATAACCGATAAATCAGCCCGCGAGTTCGGGCGTCGTCAACGTCCTCCCTAGTTGTACGACGTCAGAACGCTGACCCCGGCTTACGCCATCAGCCTGGCCGGGGTCTTTTTCCCGCAAAAAAACGTAAGTCGGGAGGTGGCAGATGGAGTGTTGCTGCTGATACGCTGATGGACGTACCCGGCGCAGAATCTGCGCCGCTATATTCTGGTCAAGGCGTATTTGTCCGGCATCGGCTGGGTCTCGACGCATCTAATCCATGATTGTTATAACGATCTGGCCAAGGAAAGCGATGCGGGGTGGCGTCGCGATGCCATAGATAGAATGACTGTCCCCCATCGCTCCAAAATCTTATTTTGAAGAAAACAATTATATATCCGTGGGGTATTTTCCGGATTGGAAGTCGATTGGATGAAGGTGGTGTGAGCACCCTCAGCCGGTAATCCTATTGTTCAGGCATTCTGCGAAATTGATTGAGGATTGAAGGTGGCGCCGGCCCTTCGATCAGTCCTTGCCGTGATGGATCAAGACTAATCGTCAGAAAGCGTTCAAGGATAAAGCTCAGTGGTGCGGCGCTGACATTGCCCTCTAACTCCGCTCCACTGGAAAGTTCGCGCCAAGCGTCTTCGGCAGCTTTCAGCATGAACAGTTCCAGGGCTTTCAGGACGGTTTGCGGAAGAGGCATATTTCGCGAGGCGGCGTAGGCAGTTAATTGATCGACAAGATTTGGATCGAGCTGCGTCCTGATTTTGCAATCAAAGGCGTCTGGGTCGTCGAGGATCATCCTCAAAAGGTCGCTAAATCCAGACATTGCTGCTACCTCCGCTCGGATAAGGGCCTCGCCACGCCCTTTTGTACCGCGAAGCGGCACGAAACTCTGAGATAGGCCAATCCTCAGACTCGCATTGCCGGTGCGAAAATTCAAGAATTCCTGGGCGGCGGCAATAGCTGAAGACACCAGTTTCCCTGGAAGGGACGGGCTGAAGAAGATGCCAACCCCCAAAATTGGATCATTCGGCGGCCCAAGGCACCATCATGTCATTGATACAAATCCTTTGACCTTGAGGGCCGAGATAAAAATTTGTCTTTTCTAATTTAGAAAATGGATGGTGGCTGACTCCCAGATGAATACCCCTCTCGGGGGAACCGAGATTCAGCCTGTTGAGAAAGGACCGCTCCGGCGCTTCCGGCGAATTCATTTTTTAACTTATCAGGGGAGTTTCGGATTCTGCGCCACTGCTACCCACGCGCTGCCCCAGCAAGAACCTTCGAAGGCGTGAGCAATAATCTGCCGTTCGTGGCATTTCGCCTTGGAAGCACGCTTATCGCTTGGCCTGCACTCGCCGATGAGCCGCGTCCCGGTATCGAGCCAAGCCGTGGCGAGGAACAGCGCGGGCAAAGCTCGCCACTACTTGGAACTTTTCGCGCCTTGGTCGTCTGCAACTGACTTTCTTCGGTTCGAGCGCTACGGTCATGCCATGGGCGTGGTCAAGAAGGAGGTCGATGATTGACACCAAAGCCTCAAATGAGCGCGGCCGAGGTGCGTTGAATCATTGGTGTAGCGGGCGGGACCCTGTCACAGGGCCGCGCATGACTTGGATCAGATGAGCGGTCGAAAAAACTCGCACTGGAGAATGGCGCGTTGTCACCTATTTTCGATTCGAGTTCGCTCTTGTTTCCCTGGCAGGCTCACCAGCCCCAGCCGTAGCCATAGCCCGGATAGCCGTAGCCAGAGGCACCTGCGATTCCCGCGCCCAGAAGGCCAAGCGCAGCGCCCGCGAAGATTGCGCCGCTCGGATCATATCCGTAATTCCTATAGTAGCCCCGGCGATAATATCCGCCGTACCCCCTGCGATAATATCCGCCGTAGTCCCGGCGATAATGTCCGCCGTAGTAGCGCCGGGGACCGTAGTGGCGGCGATAGTATACCTTTTCCGCCGGGGCGGTCAGACCTACGCTCAATGGGCTCGTCACGATCATAGGACCAGCCAAAACCCCGGCTGGCGACGCCGCAAACGCGGTCGTGCCGCACAATGCAGCGGCCAGGGCGGACTTCAGACTCTTTCGCATTTCGATCTCCCTCTTCGGGCGCGTGGGCCCGGCTCTCGCTAGGCATGCCCATCCCAATCATTTAGGCGCAAGAGCGGGTTCGTCCAGGGCCCCCGTCGACGCGCTTCCGCCGCGCCTTCGAAAAGCTGGTGGTTCACCCCAAGTCAGCCGGTCAGCCGTTAGCACTTTTCACGGCTTTGACACGTTAACAGCTATTGCTTGTAAATAAAGGCGGACAGCCCTCAGCTGCTGCGAGCATCAAAGAAATCGATGCTGTCGATGAACAAGGCTCATTGGCGAAAGGAATTGCCGACGAACCATCACTCTGCTGGCGATGCCTTTATAGATTAATGGGCCGCTGATCTCCCGCCGTTTCAAGAGGAACAAGCAGCCGTCCGACATTGGGGACGCCTTGTCCAACCACGATGCCGAATTCGGCCAAATGGGCGCGAAGCCGCCCCGGGCCAATTTGTCGCGGCTTGCGAGAAATGCGATCGCCTTGCCAAAATCCAACTAGCGCTTACCTAGCTAGCGAAGGGTAAAGTTAAAAACAAGACAAGATGAACCGAGAGAGGAAAAAC
>DATBPZ010000017.1:0-4551 GCA_036561105.1 Methylocella sp.
ATGCTCCGAGGCGACCAACCTTGGGTAAATCACAATCCCGCCCGTGACGATTTCAAAATCCTGGATGCCCTCCTTGAACTTCACGCCCCGAAGTTTTTGAATGGACAAATGACGTCGATAGGGCCCGAATTCCGGCACCGAATAGCTAATTCCGATGACGCCCTGGGCAAGCGTGTGAATAGTCCCTGGAACCACTTGATCGATCATTAATATTGCGCGATCGTTCCCAAGGAAAATCGGCTTCAGCGTTTCCATTTGAAGCCGATAGATAGACTCCTCTTCGGCGAGGTGCCGAAGCTCGGACAGGCTATCGATTGCAACCCGCGCAGCCTTCGTTTTTTCGATCCGCTCTGAAATGACATTCGTCAGCTTCGTGAATTCAACCTCCGCATGGTGGAAAACAGTTTGCGGGCGGGTCTCACTTACCACCGCTCGCAGATCGTTCAGATCCATAATGTCGATCCCATCGAGCGACCAACCATGCGTTTCGGCAAACTCTCGGACCTCGCTCGCCGTTTCGGAAAGCGCGACCAAAAGCGCGCGCTGCTTGGCCGCGACACCCGCCAGAAGGAATTGCAAGGCAAAAGTTGTCTTTCCCGTGCCGGGTCCACCTTCCAAGAGGTAGAGGCCTCGCTGCGGCAAGCCGCCGGCCAAAAGATTATCCAACCCGGCGATCCCAGTGCTTATCCGTGGTGGAGATACAGGATCCAAACCGACACCTCACGTCATCCGTTGCTAACGATGGCACGCGCCCAAAAGTTCATCCACCCCCAGCGCCGCAGCCCAGGAGGCCCAGCGGAATACTTTGGCCGACGCTGATGCTGCAGCGCAATCGCAACGCCTTGAAAATTCTTCGAGCTGAGGCTTTAGGAAGCGGAGTTTGGAACTAACCGGCGAGGTGTCATGTCCGAATTGGGCCTTGTCACGTTGTCGATGGCTTGCCGTCAGTGACCTTCAGCCGAAACCATCTGACTACGTCTGAACCCCCGACTAGAGCACATGCATTTAGGCTGCCGCTTATCCTGCTCCGCTGAAGTAGTTTGCGCATTCGTTCGGCGTGATGGCGTCTAGGAGGCTGACGAGCCTATCTTGAGCTGTCTTCAACGGTTCGTTCCATCGCGCGCCTCATCAGATGTTTGATTTTAGCGAAGACTTGCTCGATCGGAGTGAGGTCAGGGCTGGAAGGCGGCAGAAACATCCGATGTGCGTCAGCTACACGGATCATCTTTCGTGCTGCCTTTCTCTTGTGGAACTTCGGACAAAGCACCGACAGAAGAGCAAAGGGAAGGCCGAGCGGAACGACCGCCTGTTCGCCGTGCCCCGGCGCTCGCAGGCGATTCGCGACGTCCGGGATCTCTCAAAGCCGATTCAGCAAGAGCTTGAGAAGTTCTTCATCAGGCGCGACGCCATGCATGCCGAGCATTTGGCGAACATGAAGGAGATTTTCGGCGAATAAAGCGAAGTCCACCACGCCCGTGCAAAACGCGGCGGACTCCTAACCACATCAAACATTCGAGGGTTGTTCAACATGGCTACAACAAGCATTAGCACGCCCGGCGAAACTTTGCCCGGAATCCCGATAGGGCCACGCCTACGCGCCGAACTTGAGCGCCGCGTGCGGGAATTAGAATGCCGCTTCAAGCCTGCCCCGCGTGACATGCGCGAGCTGGCGCGGTTGCGGGAATTTCTGAAGGTCACACCAATCACACAGCGAGACGGCCGAGAGGCTAATGCTCGACCGCCTCTAACCATGCCGGATTAGGATGGAACAACATTCGACATGGCTAACCCCATCTTACCACGCGCAGAGTCGCGTAACCAGAGAGAGGAACACAGATGGCAACCCTTGTCACAGATGTGAAGCAGGTGCTTCGCGAACGCCTCGTCGAGCTTGAGGAGGAGAAAAGCACCCCGAATAGGACTGAGAAGATTGAAGCAGTCCACTTTCTAATAGGGCTTCTCGAAGCCTTCTACCCGGCGGCGCCGAAGAAGTACGGGAAAACACTTCCGACATTGGAAAGCTTTAGCGGGAAGGGCGAGAAATGGGGGAACGCCTGACAAAGCGAGACGGCCGGGTCCTGCAATGACACTCGGCCGCCTCTAGCCGAGTCGAATGGAAAGGAGACGAAGCATCCGACATGGCTGATGACACCTTACCACGCGCTTAGCCGATAACAGAGAGAGGAACACAGATGATCACGAAAACGAATCCTTCCCGCCGCGCCATGATTGGCGCCCTTGCCGCGCTCCCCGTGGCCGGTGTGCCCGCGATTGCGGGTGTTGCCTGCATCGCCGCTGCGTGGCCTCATAGAGGCTCACCGCGCCGCGTTTGACGCATTCGACCGCGCGGTAAGCCGGCAAAGCGAAATGGACGTTGCCTACGATTGGGCATTTCCTCCAGAGGAAAGCCCTTTTGTCCCGAGCTGCGGCGGCTGCAGCATGCGGCACGGCCTCGAACTCTCGAAGAAAATCATCGCGGAGAGCTATCAGCACCAGTGCAACGCCCTAACTCCCTTGTTTCGGATTGCTCCCGAGCTTGCCGAACAAGCCCGCGCGGCACTCGACGCCAAGGAAGCCGAAAATATGGAGCTTATCGACCGGCTCTTTGCGGACGAAGATGCTAGGAAGGAGGCCTTTGGACTTGCCGCCGCATCGCGCGCCTTCGAGTCGACCAACAACGCCGAAGAAGAAGCGTTGACCGCATTATGCGCCTACCCATGCGAGACGATGGCAGAGGCAAGAATCAAGGCGGAATACCTCGCATCTACGGTGGCATTTTCAGATGGGTTGGAGGCAGAGCACACCGAAGCGCTGATACTGTCGTTCCTCCCCCAAACGGACGACGAGGCGTCATGACCGGCGCGCTTCGGATCAACGCGCTTGTCCGCCTGGCCAAGTTGCTGCTTGCCATCGCAGAGGCGGCGGAGGACGTCAGCGCTGCATGCCGGCGCCGCGCGGGCCGCATCCTCGACGAGGCGGTGGCTTGGTGCGATGCGCGGGGTGAGGCTTGGCGGCGGGCGCGGCAGGATTGAGCGTAGGATAGTTGCGACGGGTTGGACCTGGGCCTCTTATCGGGCCTCTTGCCAAACCCGTCGCAGATTGCGGTTCCTCCCCGCGCGGGGACGTTGCGTCCGGCATTACGTCAAAAACGCGGCGGACCCCATCAAAGGTTAGATGGCCATCGCCTCATTGGGGCAGCGTAAGAGTTGCCGACGATTTGCCGGAATTTTTTTGGTCCGACGGTGACTCTTGAGAGTATTTGCCGCACGCTCCCAAAGCAAAAACCGCAAACAGCAAAGCTAACAAGCGGTGCATAGATACCTCCCTGGTCAGGTATTGCCGGGCAGCCTCTAATCCGGCCAAGATGATCGATAACGAACGGCCGCCGAAAAACTGGCACTCTCCTAGAAGAAATCAAGGGGTATGCAAAAGCCCCTGATCCCCAGGGAGGGAAAGGATCGGGGGCTTAGTCACGCCTAGAGAGTGGGGGAGGTACGGCACGGGATTAATCGCTTTAAAGGGCGAAAAGTTCCACCTAGAGCGCAGTGGCGAGCTTGCTGCCCGCGCCGTTCATCGCGTTGGCGGTCGCGGCGTGGACGGGCAATTAGCCGGGGCGCACAACGGCAGGCACGGAAAAGCCCCCTGATCCGGCCTGATACTCCAGACCAGGGGTTCATCATCAGAGGTTTTGAGGAGGGGTCGTATTCTCCTGCCGGCCAGAGCCCGGCCGCGTGTTTGTAGGATGGCGTCTGTAGTGTACGCGCCGATAGTGCCTGTGCCCCTTAAGGCCCCAGCTAGACGCGATTGACGGCCCGGCGGTATAGCCAACGACGCCGCCTGCGACCAAGCCGATCGGGCCACCGACTAGGGCACCTGCGAGTGCGCCCATCGCCCCGTCTCCAAGCCTTTCTTGTGCATGTGCGGATGACGTCGCGAAGGATATTCCCGCGATCGCAATTACGATCGCAAGCGATTTTTTCATGTCGATCCTTTCAGCTCGTGTAACGCGCAACGGCGCTGAGATTTCATTTGCTCGCAATTCATGAATAAAGTGTGAGGCGCCCCATTTGAGGCGCCATATCGGCGCCTTTTCGCGCAACGGTTCGACGTAACCCATCGCGAACGATTGGAAACCCTGCCGTGGCGCGGCGAGGCTAGGTTTCACGCTAGGATGTAATTCAATCAATGGCGCGCAATATCTATATTTGTCATAAGCTTAAAGAATACCTTTGGCGGACCTCGTCTCCGCCACGTACAAGCATCAACGTATTGATTTTGCTAGTTTATTTCCAAAGCGATTCCTCGCAGTCTTACAATTAGTCTTACAATGCGACGACGCTTGGGGCGGTTTAGCACAGCCAATGGCGGATAGTTTCGTTAGCCCGTGCGCCGTCGTTAGATCACCTGTTTACGCACTTTGATCCTAGGGTTGTCTCAAAATATCGCAGCAGATGCGTCCGCCGGGCGAAGGCATGATAACTGTGTGCCAGAATGCATTGTCCTGGCCGCGGACGATGACATCGATCCAGTTGCTAGTTGTGGCGCGCGCGA
>DATBPZ010000018.1:0-11952 GCA_036561105.1 Methylocella sp.
TCAATCAAGCCTATTCCTCAAAATTCGACGAGAAGGCTGAGTGGGCCATATTCGAGAAACCGTTGTTTTGCCTTCAACGCCTCCAGCGGAAAGCATCTTGCGTGATATTGTTTCTTGCTGCCAGCGCAAATGATTGTTGAGTAGTTTACCGCGAGTGATGTAACCTGCGTTTACACCTGCGACAGAATGATTCATAAGCAAATGGACGTCGAGATCAGCAATACCGGCGGCTTGCGCGACCGTACGGTAAGTCTGCCGTAAGTCATTTCCCCACTTTGCCAAGATTTGTCGATTTTCCTTGTGTTCGGAGAGATGTCCGCCGGCGCTGTCGGCTGGGAAAACCCAATTTCGCGCTTGCGTTGGGTGGAGCACCCGCCCAAAGCGCAGAGCTCGTAAGAGACAAAGAATCATTGCGCGCGAAAGCGGTATGTCAAACGCTTTAGCTTCCCCGCCCTTCGGCTTTGGGATGCGCAGCACGCGAGCCTTGAAATCAATATCCGAGATTTGAGCTCGCTTCAGCGCATCTGGTCGACTACCCGACAGGAGCAAAAAGAGGTGGAATTCGCGACGTATGGGATTGTCGAGAGCGGCGAGGTCGTTCATCCACGCCGGTATTTCGTCCAAACCCAGCCCTGTGTCGCGCCGCCTCTCTTGGTTCCAATCGATAGCGGATACAGGATTTTCCGCAGGAAGATGGCGCGCGGTTTTGCGGGCGTGGTTGTAAATTGCACGCAGGCTTCGCATGCACGCGTTGGCGATATACGGACCATTGTCACTTGTGATCCTGTCGTGGAAGGATGCCACAATCCCTGGATCCTTTCCAAGATTGAGGAGCGGTAGGTCAAGCCAATCCGCCATTAGACGTTCGACATGGTCGCGGTAGTTACTGATTGTTGTGTTGCTAAGACGCTTTCGTTCAACATGCGCGGCCTGGTAGCGCTTCCAAGCTTGGCGAAGCGACGGAATTTCCTGTGGTTGCGGTTCATTCGTGGCCGACTTTTGTGTCCTTTCGCGCGGATCAATTCCCTTTGCAATTTTGCCGAGTAATTCCTTAGCTTCGGCGCGTGCTTCGCGCGTCGTCTTCTCGCTTACGCCGCCGATTTTGAGTCGGATTGAAAGCCTTTGCGCGCCTTTCCTGATATCGCCCTGGACCACGAAGGTTTTCTTCCGTTTGCCGACGAGGACTGCAAATCCAGGCAGTTCCGTGTCGCGGACAAAGTACTGGCTTGAGACGGCGAGCGGTAAGCCAGCAATAGAGCGATCGGTGAGGGGAAGGCGTGTATCAGGCATGATCCTTGGCTATGTCAGGCAAAAATTAGTACGGTATTAGTACGGCAATTGCAGAAGCGAGCGTTCGAGGGTTTCGCCACGAAATTCCACGCTATGGTGCGAAAACATCAATTGAATCATATGTCTATTGTTGCTTAGGGGTCAAATATCGTACCATCGAAAATGATGGAGAACGTCTCATTTTTAATTCGTAATGAGGGGGTCTGGGGTTCGAATCCCTCTTGCGGCACCAATAAAATCAAATAGTTATGCGATAAATTATCTCGCGTTGATCTGTTTGGTTGACGGTTTGTCGCCACCCTGTCGCCACGGCGACAAATGTCGCGCTCCGGTCGCACCAAATCCCAAGCCTCCTTTGCATTGCGCAACAGACTGCCATCCCGGCGGTCGCTTTCCCACGACTCCAACTTGAAACGGAAAGGCAAATGCAATGGACCCCTGTGTGAAACTCGCACGTGAATTTAAACGCGCCGATCGGGCGCAAGCGCATGTGATTCCAACGGGAACCACATACGATCAGCACTGCGCCGCCGCAGAGCGTGCCGAATATCTGCTTGTCAGAACAAAACCTGTAAGTCCGCAGGGTGCCGCAAGCCTTCTGGACACGTCAGCGAGTTTTCTCTGTGGCACACTCGGCGAACATACGGAACGAGAGCTTCGGCGCATCGCCCGGAACTGGCGCAACGGCCGGCACCTGCCCGATGATTTCATTGTGGCCCGGCAGATAGCCCAGCTCGTGAATTTGATGGCGCGCGGCACATGGCTTTCGGAAGAAAACCAGGACAACATTCTAGCGATGCTAAACAACGCGCTCGGCTTCATGTGCCGCCCGCGTCTGGTCTAGGCGATCGATGAGACTTCGACCCTCCCGGCCACGGCCGGGAGTGGCACGGTGCCGCGCGCCCCGCCGGGAGGCTGCCCCTCCCCATCCCCGCCCTCCGACTCAGTCAATCGCCGCCGCCCTCGTCTACGAGTTTTGATATTTTGAATTTCCTTCGGGCCATGTGAGCGCGCGGCGTCCACGGCTTGGCAGTGTCTCAGTTTGAAATTTGGGCGACGGCCTTTATTATTGGGGCAGCGTTTCGGGGCGGGCGTCAGCGCCGGGGCGGTGCTCACCTTTTGGTCGCCAAAAATATTTAGAAGGCGGAGCCGCGAGCAATGTCCAGCGAAGACGAAATCAGGCTGGAGCTGGAAAACGCAAATCTTCGGCAGCTTCTCGAACAGGCGGGCATCGATACTGCTCAGCATGAGGTCGCGGACAAGCTGCAACGAATTATCTTGGAGGAACTGCATCATCGCTTGAAGAACACGTTGGCGATCGTGCACGCAATAGCAATGCAGAGTTTGCGATCTTCCTCGGATATGCGGCAGGCTCAAGCGGCTATCTCGAGCAGAATTTTGGCCTTGGGCCGTGTGCACGATCTGCTTTTGCGATCGAATTGGAGCGGTGCAAGGTTAGAACATTTGCTGAGGGCGGCAATCGAGCCATTCAACACGCGCGGCGCCGAGCAATTCATAATTCAAACCGCAGACATAGAAATCAGTCCGAGCGCGGCCCTTCCTCTCGTTATGACGATAAATGAACTGTGCACGAATGCGGTCAAATACGGCGCGCTCACGACGTCAAAAGGATGCGTCGAAATCACGACGAAAATTGACGAAGATGAAAAGCAACTCCGGCTTACATGGACGGAGAGGGGTGGGCCGCCTGTTCAGGCGCCAACTCGCCGAAGTTTTGGAATGCAGCTCATCGAAAAAAGCCTGGTGAGCCAACAGCTTTCGGGCGATGCGCGAGTATCCTTTAATCCGAATGGCGTTGTATGCGAACTCGATATTCCCTTGGTTGCAATTCAGACGAAAACTTCAAACTGAGACACTACCCACGGCTTTACTTTCTCTCAAAAACATGCTACCGAAGACGCTGCTTTTCGAAATTGGCGGCGCTCATGGCGCAACACTTGGCACTCGCCAGCCAAAGTATCGACGGCCGACGCTGCGCAGCGTTTGCCGCTCGATGATTACCTCAGGCGTAATGCGAGCTCGCCACTCGTGAAGTCGCATGAAGGCGTAACCGGACTCGCCGACCGGAGGGCGTAAACGAATCTCGCCACTTCGGTATTCAAGCATTCCGTGCTCCGCCGATGCGCGTCTATTATCCAATCACAGATCAGCAATTGCTTGAGGCTTTCGCACGCGCCGTGCTCGGCCCTGATGAGCATTATTATGTGTTCTTGCCCCGGCTTACGCTCGACAAGGACTTGCCGCCGCTACGGTTTCCTGTCGGCACGCTGCTTGAAGACGCTTGGCGGCTCACCGTAAAAAACGTCATCGCGCGCATTCGCGCTGGGTGTGTGTCTGAAATACATAAATACCGGCCGCTCGACCCCTCGGCACCTAGCGGTGCCGACACGATTCATTAAAGGAGAACGGCCGTGGTCGCGATCATCGAGAATCCCGCATATTCGGGAGGGCTGCAAAACCCGAACGGGCAGAGCATCGGCGAAGCGCTGAACGGCATCGCCGGCGCGTTCATGAACTCCGGGCAGCAACAATTGCGAGCGGCGGCTCTCCAAGAGGCGCAGCAGAAGGCGGCTGAATATCAGCAGAAGCAAGCAGCTCAAGGCACAATCGCCAATGCGTTCACGCATCTGCAGGACCAGACACAGGACTACGAGCAAGACGCGCCGGATTACGCAACGCCGCCGCCTCGCACGTTCTCACTCAGCGATCCGGAGGCGTTCAATCGCGCCGTGCTGGCCCTCGGCAACCCAGCCGAGATTGGCAAGGCATTGCAGTTGAGCTCGGCAATCCAGGGCGGCAAGAGCGATCCTATGGTTTACGCCGGCGCCGTACCGGGTGGTGGCGAGGCACAGACGTTCGAGGGGCAACAGGACGCAAACAATCTTGCAATTCGCAAGAGCGCGGCCGATGCGCAATCAAGCGCGGCGCAGAAACCTTACGTCTACAACGATCCGATCACAGGCGCCCCGCATGTGACCAATGAGGCAGTGGCCGCCACCGGGCAGCTGCCAGCTGGTGGCTTGCCGCAGCAATCGACCGATCAGCAAAAGGCTTCGCAGCTCAATCGAATGGTGTTCAATCCGGCGTCCGGCGCTTCGGATATGACCGACAGCCAGCAACAAGTGCTCGGGCTGGACAAGCAGACGCCCCGGCCTGCTACAGCGGCCGAGAAATTGCAATATGGTGTGACGGCCAATACGCCGCTCTACATCGATGAGAAAGGCGCGCCGCATATCCTTTCGCCGGCCGGCACAACGATCAATGTCGGCGGTGCCGACTCGGCCGCGCAGACTGAGGCAAAGGCGGAAGCGCAAAAGTCCGGAGAGGCCGCCGGCGATCGTGCAAACACGATGTTGAAAGCTGCGGCTGCCGCACCAGAGAACATTGCGCGGTATCAGGCGCTCCGGGACGTTCTGGCGCATTCGAACACCGGACCAGGAACAGAGTTCAAAGGTACCGTTGTCGGTTGGGCGAACAGTCTCGGCGTGCCGCCATCAATCATTGAAGGGCTCGGGCTCAATCCGAACCAGGCGATGACCAACGACATCGCGCAAAAGATTTCGAATAAAATGGTCGCGGAAAGCATCGGCGCTCGCAATGGTGGTTTTCCGGCGACGGGCTTCAATGTGGCCGAACGGCAGTTCATCGAAAAGATGTATCCCAACATTCAAAGCCAGCCTGGCGCCAATCTCGCAAACTCCGACATGCTGATCGCCCAAGAGCGACAAAAGCAGGACATGGCCGACGAGTTCGGCGCCTATCGCCTTGCGCAGCGCCAGGCCGGGAAAGCGCCGTCGTTCAGCGACTTCGAAGATCAGTATCGGGCCGCGCACAAGAACGACAATATTTTTCAGCCGATCATCGACAATTTCAATACCGGCAAATATGGGCCGATCGGCGCCGGTGCTCCGGTGCTTAACCCGGTGGCGGCTGGTCAACCGCAACAGCCGCAGGCACAGCGACCGGCGCAAGGCGCTCCGGTGCTCCGCTACGTTCCCGGCCAGGGATTCCAGCCATGAGCCAAACAATCAACATCGATGGCGTTGGCGCGGTCGAATTTCCCGATGGCATGTCGCAAGCCGACATGGCGCATGCGATCGAAACCGAGCTGCTGCCCGGATTGAAGTCCGGCGGGCTGAAATTGGGCGGCGCGTCGCAATCCCCGCAATCGCCCGCCTCGCCGCAATCGCCCACTGCACCCCCCGCCGATCAGGCTTTGAGCTATGGCGATCGATGGGAGCAGGCGAAGGCCATTCCTGGCCAGCTCATGCAGGCTGCCGATAGCGGCTTGCGCACGATCAACATGGGCATCCCGTTTTCCGATCGCATGATTGCAGGCGCGGCGTCCCTTCCGATCATTGGGAACGGGCAGAGCTATTCAGATAACCTCGCGCGAGAGCGGAGCGCACGCGCCGAACTTTCACAAGAGCACCCGGTGCTGGCGGCGGGCGGGAACGCGGTTGGCACCGCCGCGACCGGTGCGGCGCTGCCATTTGGCGCGGCTGCCGAGGGCGCTGGCCTTCTTGGTAAGATTGGGTACGGCATGATGACCGGCGGCGCGGCCGGAGGCGTCCAGGGGCTGAGCAACAGCCCTGATCTGACCGACATCGGCCGGACCGCGAAAGACGCCGCGGAAGGCGCAGCGTTGGGAGAAGCTTTTGGCGGCGCGGTTCCGGTGGCCGGTGCCGGGTTCAATGCGGTTCGCAATTTCTTCGCCAATCCGGAAGGGTCGATCGTTGCCCGCGCGCTGCAGGGCGTTGATGATGCAACACTCGGGCGCGCTCAAGCGCTGATGGAAGACGCGCAGAGGCGCGGAATCACGCTGACTTCGGCCGAAGCGGTTCAGCAGGCATCAAACGGAGCTTCGGGCCTTGGCCGGCTGCAACGATTGACCGAGGGCACAACCGGCGGCAGCGCCATTCTTTCGCCGATCATGGCCGATCGGCCGGGGCAGATTTCCGATGCATTCAATGCTGCTCGATAACATCGCGCCAGCGACCGGCCAGCCGAGCATGATCGGGGTTCGAGGGCAGACGGCCAGCGGCCAAGCGATCGACACGGTGCGCCGTGGCATCAACACCGCGACCGATCCGTTGTATCGTGCCGCGGGAAGCCAGACGCTCTCCCCGAGCGACTTTGCACCGATCGCCGATGACCCGGCGTTTCGGGCGTCTCTCGCGCGGCTGCGCGCCGATCCGGTGCTCGGTCCGACTTATGCCGGCCAGCCGGACAATTCGATCGGTGTGATCGACGCCGTCACCAAGGACATGGGTGCCCGAGGACACTTAGTGATAATTAATTGCAAATCGGCGGTCCATAACGGTTCGTGGTAAGCATACGGTAAGCAGTTCAGAGAAATTCGGGGAAAGCGACAGCCAACCATCTCACGCGCAAGTCAGATGCCAACGCTACCGAATTAAATGCCTGAAATTGGTCGGTTCACGACGAGCATATGTTTTCCGGTATGCCCCGGGTAGCTGCCCGGAATCGAGCGTGCTAGCACTTGCGATCAGCGCAAGGAGCGGTCATTCGCCGCCGAGCAACGAATAGCTGAATTCGACCCAACTCGGCCGCCGGACCATCGTCGGGTGATCCCGCAACCGGACATTCGGCATAGCTGGGTGCCGACGATAGGTTTCACTTGGACCAGCCCCTTTAATGGCCCCTCGGGGGGCATCGCGGTAATAAACATTCCCGCCCAGTCGATCTGGGTGTCATCGCACCAATGCGGCAACCGGTGCACGGGTTGGAGTCAGTCGCTATCTGCGGAACGACTACAGTTGATTACTGCCCTTCGTTCCGCGCCAACGTTGGGCACCAGATAGGTCGTCAGATGGGCGTCAATGGCGTCCATTGTCGTTTCGTTGGCGGGTGTGGCACGGAACCCGATGAACCCGTCCGGCCGAATGAGGATGGCACCGCCGTTAGGCACGCCGGCCTTGGTCGCATCGAAATGCGCGCTTGAAGCATCGACAATCGAGACGAGTTTATCCCAGCGGGCGCGGAGATAGTCCAAGCGAGGCGCCTCGCCGAACACGATCAGATGGTGGCACGTACCGCTTAGGCTTAAGCAGGCGGGGAAACGGTCTCCCGGTGACGGTCCTTCGACGACGGCGCCGGCCTGACCGACGAGCGCGCTTCCCGCGTAGGAAACATCAAGCATCGACCGTCTGCGCGCCGCAGCCACGTTCTGTGCCGGATCCCGCGGCGGCAGGGTCGGCGCGCCACCGCCGTCGCACATCGCGACAAGCTCCATCACAAGGCTGTGAACCTCGTCCGATACTTCCAGCACGTGGTGGTCGGCAAGCCCCCGTTCGATTGCGTAGCTGTCGAGTAGTGATGGTTTCGCCGCGCCGCGTATGACAAGGGCGAGTTTCCAGGCGATGTCAGCCGCGTCCATAAACGCTGCGTTGATTCCCTCCCCGCCGAGCGGACTGGACAGATGGGCGGCGTCGCCCAACAGGAAACGCCGCCTATCGCTCATCCTCTCAACGTCACGCTTGTGCATCTTGAAATAGGAAACCCATCGGAGATCGCTCAACCCCACGTCGACCCCGATCCGGGCATTGAGCAGCGCGCTCAAATCAGCTGCCGTAGGAAGCTCGCGCCGCGTATCAGCCTCGTCGCGATTGACAAAAATAAGCCAGCGGTCATCAGGCAGCGGCGAGAACAGTCCGAACCCAGTAGATCCCACAATGACGCGGCCGCATTCGGGTGGGCAGGGAAGTCGAAACTTCACATCGGCGACCACATATCGACCGTCATAGGTTTCTCCCGCGAGATGTTCCTGCATCGAATGGCGTGTTACGCTATGGCCACCGCCTGCGCCTAGAACGTAAGCCGCCGTGACGAGCTCCGTTCGCCCGTCGGTTTCGAGCGTCACGCGCTGATGGGCCGGAACATCTTCGATCGATGTGACATTGATGCCGAATTCGATCTCAAGGCCAAGCCTCTTTAAATGTTCGCGCAGGATTGCCTCGGTGCGACATTGCGGAAGGCTGCACTGAAACTCATACGTGCAGCCAACATCCTCGAAACTCGACGTCAAGATCTCCTGTAAACCCGGACCTAAGAGTTGAATGTGCCTGACGCGCACGCCTGCGCGAAGGAACGGTTCGATCAGGCCGGCCCGGTCAAGAATCTCCAGCACCGCCGGCTGGAGGGCTGTCCCGCGAGTCTCGCCATGCGGCGCAAGCCTGCGTTCCATGATGCGCGGCTTGACGCCATGGCGCAGAAGTTCGCAGGCTGCGAACAATCCCGCCGGACCTGCCCCCACGATCAGGACGGTCGGTGCGGGTGCGGGCTCACCCATTTTGACGCGAATGCTGCAACACGGCATTTCCTCGCTGGATGGCTCATTCGCCCGTTCCGAGGGCAGTGTAGTCACTGTCGCCGGCATTCTGCAATGCTCTTCCCAAGTCGGCTTGCGTCCGCTTTCTCGGGTCGCTCGCTCGGAAGCAGTCCGTCCCCTTTCGGCCCGACCGGGTCGTCCGCAAGAGTCATCGTGAATGGCAACTTAGGGTCACCCTGATCCGCGGCACCCTACGCCACCTCTTGCTCCGGCCACGCGCCGAAGGCAATTCTCCACCGGAATTTTCGAGGGGTTTTATCGGCTCAGCCGTTAAAGTCTTATTTTTCCCTTTTTATAGAGATCAGTTCGGCTTGAGCGGTGCAGAGGCTTAGTTCGATACGAGATACCGCCGCTGGATAACCGCGCCTTTTTCAGGATTTGATTTGCGCCATTTTCCGATTGCCCGTTTTTCCGTTCGCGGAATTCGGGATCGGTTGCATATCGTTGCTTTACCCGCGTCCATTCCGCATCGCCCAATTGCTTGAATTTCGACCCAAAATTCGCGGCAAGGCATTGAGAAGATCGACCCAATAACGATTTAAGAGAATTCCTCGGGCGCGGCCTCGCGGCCGGTTGTTTCGCCGCTCGCCGATTTATTTCCCGATAATTCCGCACCCAATTTGCGAGCCCGAAAATTAATTTCCAAAAGAGCCGAAATTAATTCCGCGCAATATTTCGTACGAGCACCCTTTGTAGATTTTCGCGCGATTCCAGGTTTATCAGGCCTGTCCCATATCCCGGTCGCGTAGCTTTGATCTTGGGCCTTGTGGCTCTCACCCGGTGGATACGCACCGGGTTCAACAGGAGACCGCATAATGAAAAAGACCGTTTCCATCGCGTTCGTGGTGCTCGCCGTGAGCCTGGCGGCGCACAAGCAGAAGCCCATTTTTGCGCAAGTAGCATTAAGGCGTTCGCTCGATACAGAGTTGCCCAGCAATATGTAACCCGCGATGGGTCCATCGTATTAGCCGCCCGCGCGCGCTGTTTAGCTCTGCGGCGCGATTATGGCGGGCGGCCTGCGCGATCGTTACGGAGGGCCCCTAAGCTTTTGATAAATATTACTTAGCCGCATTTAAGCCAGGCCTCGAGTGTGGCGCTGGCGTGGCGGCGTCCGTCCATTTTTTCGTCGCTCCGCTGCATTAAGGTTCGATTAACCATAATGAGAAGAATCAGTAAGATAGCGAGCAGACATGGAATTTGTGGCGACGCAGCCGATCGCCGAGAGTTGTGTCGCTCGCGGGCGACATCGATCGTTTCGTAGTTCCTTTATCCGCCTGTGGGAAGCATGGCCGGCCATTTGCGCACATCGCGCTGTGTGGCCTCTGGTGCGCGCGCTTGCGGTGTCAGCAGCCTTCGCATTTTTGCTCATCACGGCGCTTTCCTTCGCTCCCGGCGACGACACAAAGATGGTGGATAAGCCCGTCCATATCATGCGCTCTCGGGTCGTCGTGGCGCCAGCCGTCGCTTTGCGCTCTGGAAATAAATCAGGCGTCGATGTTCCACTCGACTCGGATTTTTCGATGGATCAGGCCGCTCTGACATGGTCGCATCGTATGCGCGGCGCAGCATCTCGCGACGAAGTCGACGACTTACTGGGCACGTTGCGCTTTGGGCCCGTTCGCGTGGAGAGCGCAATCGTTGAACATGTGATCGAGGCGGCGAAAATCGTAGATATGGATCCCGCGCTGCTGATGGCGATCGCCGACAAGGAATCACGTTTTGCGCCCAAGGCCAATGCCAGCACATCTTCCGCGAGTGGGTTGTTCCAGTTCGTTGAAGCAACCTGGTTCAAGGCTTTGCGCTCTTTTGGCTGGCGCCACGGACGTGAGCAGGAGGCGAAGGCGATCCAAGGCGACGACAAGGAGATGCGCGTCGCGCCGCAAAAGCGCGCAGAGTTATTGCGCCTTCGCAACGACCCGTTTCTCTCAGCCGTGCTTGCAGCCGAAATGCTCAAGCACGACGGCGAAGGCATCGCCGGCCGTTTGGGCCGCCCGCTGACGCAAGGCGAAACCTACCTCATCCACTTCCTTGGACCCGAAGGCGCCGAGCGGTTCATGAAAAAAATGGACGACGACCCGCGCGCCTCGGCGGCGGCCTTGTTGCCCAGGGCCGCAAAAACCAACAAGCCGATCTTTTACGAGCGTCAGGGACGCCGGATGAAGGGCCGTTCGGTCCGCGAAGTCCATGAAGCGTTTGAAGCGATGATGGACACGCGCACCAGGCGCTACGAGGACGTCGAGGCCAAATTGCAGGCGGGCGTGTCGGCCGATACGGGGCAGTGAGGGCTTCGCGGCAGGCCAAAACACCCGTCTTCGAATCGTCCCATCAAATTCGGTTCTTTAGTAAGGCGGTGGATGTGAATTTGAAGGCCGGCCCCAGAGTGGGGGTGGCCTCCTGGGCGATTATCCGGTCAAAAACGCGCTCGCTTGTCGTAACGGCGTGGTCCGGTCCGAGAGCGCGCACAGCCTCACCTTGGAGAAACCACGCGAGGCCGCCCGGCCGGCCATCGCGTGGCACGTCAAATAGATCGGCGGGCGTCCACGCAAATTCGATGGCAAGACTGCCCCATGTGACCAAGAACCGGCCGGCAGCATCGATGGCTTGACGCCATACGGTCTCGCCGACGCCAATCGGCCGCTGGCATTGGAGCCGCACCCACGCATCGAGAAAGGGCTCCGGTACGCTGGCCACCGCCATGGCCATTCGCTCTTCGAGTTCGGCTTCGTCCGGTTCGGTAGAGATGGCTGAAATTGACACCCATTGCGGTTGTTGCGGTTCTTGCGGTTTTCGAGCCGCCGCTCTGCCTTCAGCCGCAAGAACCGCAGAAACTGCACCCGCGGCGACCCTAGATCCACGAGCGGCGATGGCGGCCCGCATGGCCTTCGCATCAAAGACGAAACCGCTTATGCCGTTGGCCTCTCGACACGCCAAGCACGCCGGGACAAGTCATCCGGTTTGAGCCACCCGTATTGCTCGAGGGCCTCAATAGCAGGGTCAAGCCGCGCCTTGCGACGCAATGGGCCGGGCCCTGCTTTTTGCAGCGTCGCAGCCGCCACGATCCCAAGAACGCGCCCATGCAGCCAATCAAGCAGAATTTGAGCATCGCGGATGGCTGTCGGAATATTTGCTTCATTCGCGAGACGTGCCGCCAAGGACCTGCGCCGGGAAGCCCGCGCACTGAAGGAGGTCGTCGCCGAGCAGGCCCTGGAATTGCGCCTGCTCAAAAAAAGCATGATCGCGGATGGGGATGCCGAGGAATGAGGTATCCCGCTTCCGAAAAGCTGGAGATT
>DATBPZ010000019.1:0-95852 GCA_036561105.1 Methylocella sp.
ACCTAGTCCCTTTGCGTTCGCATTGCACGGCCGGAAGCGGCCGTTTTCCGTGCCGCCTGTGGTAGTCGACAAAGGGGAAGCGGTCTTGATAAACTCCGCCAAAGCCTTGCGAGATCGCGCCAATGACGACGGAAAGACGCGCCGCGGCCAAGCTCGCCGCGCCGACCATCAATCTGGCCAGCATCGTTTACGGCCTCGACGCTTATATGCGCTCTCGCGGGGCTCGTGCAGGTGAAGCCTTGCGCCGTGCCGGGCTCGAGCCCGGGGACCTAACCGATCCGGACCAGCGCGTGCCGCTCATCCGGTATCTGGAGCTGCTGGAAATCTGCGCTGACGTCCTGGCGGATGGGCAATTCGGCTTGAAGTTCGGCGCCCAGTACGAGCCGCGCCACGCCGGCGTCGTCGGCAACATAGCCCTGGCCTCACGCACGGTCGGCGAAGCTTTGGAATCCATGGGTCGCTATCTGCCGACCATGGTCGACGCCACGGTCCACGGTGTGGAAGTGAGCGACGGGGTCGCCTTTGTGTATTCCTACTACATCGACCCGCTGATGATGTCGTACCGGCAGAAAGGCGACTGGGCGATCGCTTTCGCGTGCAACCTCATGCGCGTCGGGCTCGGCGATCCACGTTGGACCCCGCAGGAAGTCTTGCTGCCGCAGTTGGCGGATGAAACGCAAGCAGAACGCCGCGCCCGTGCGGAAATCATGGGCGACAACATTCGAGTCGGCCACCCCTGGGCCGGCATTCGGTTTGACGCCGGCCTGCTCAAGCGGCCGATGGCGACGGCCGATGCCACGATCGAGAGTCTGATGCGCCATTACGGCGATCTTCGGCTCGCCGCCTTGCCCGAACAACGCGGCGTGATCGAGCAGTTGCGGCGCGAGATCGCCCGCGTGCTGGTCAAGGGTGAAATCGGTATCGAGCACCTCGCCAACGCGACCGGCGCCTCCGTGCGGACGCTGCAGCGGCGGCTGAAGGAGGCGGGCGTGAATTACAATGACCTGTTGAACGACGTGCGCAAAACGCTGGCCTTGAACCTTTTGGAGAACGAGACGCTGGCGCTCGGGGAGATCGCCTTTACGCTCGGCTACTCCGAAGTCAGCGCGTTCAATCACGCCTTCCGGCGCTTGGTCGGCCAATCGCCAGGTGATTATCGTCGACGACGCGCGGTTCATCTCAAATCCGCAGCAGCGAAGAAGTCGGAGCCGCCGACTACGGGATCGACTAAATGAGTCCGCTCGGCAGGCCTCGAACTGCGGCTTGCCGTCGCGATAAAGACCAACAACAATCGACATCTATCAATACGTCTCGGTCGCCAATCCATCCCTGCGTGGCCATTGGCGTGCCCCCTCACTCCCATTCGATCGTCCCCGGTGGCTTGCTTGTTACGTCATAGACGACGCGATTGATTCCCTTAACCTCGTTGATGATCCGCGTCGCGGTGCGGCCGAGAAACGCCATGTCGTAGGGGAAAAAATCCGCCGTCATGCCGTCGGCCGATGTGACTGCCCGCAAGGCGCAGACGAAATCATAGGTTCGGCCATCGCCCATGACGCCAACTGTGCGCACCGGTAGCAACACCGCGAAGGCTTGCCAAATCTCATCGTAAAGGCCGGCCTTGCGGATTTCGTCGAGATAGATCGCATCCGCGCGGCGCAGGATATCGAGTTTTTCCGGCGTCACTCCGCCTGGGCAGCGGATCGCGAGGCCAGGCCCAGGGAAAGGATGCCGGTCAACGAAATGTTTCGGCAAACCCAATTCACGGCCAAGCACACGCACTTCATCCTTGAACAATTCGCGCAAGGGTTCGACGAGCTTCATGTTCATCCGCTCGGGAAGGCCGCCGACATTATGGTGCGACTTGATCGTGACGGAAGGGCCGCCGCTGAACGAAACGCTTTCAATCACATCCGGGTAAAGCGTGCCCTGCCCCAAAAACTCCGGCATGCCACGTCCGTCGGTGGCGATCTTTTTGGCCTCGCGCTCAAACGTCGCGATGAACAGCCGGCCAATGATTTTGCGCTTTTCTTCCGGGTCTCGGATGCCAGTCAAGGCGCCGAGAAACAGCCCTGCGGCTTCGACATGAACGAGTGGAATATTGTAATGGCCGCGAAACAGGCCAACGACCTCTTCCGCCTCGCCGAGCCGCAGCAGGCCGTGATCCACAAAGACACAGGTCAAACGATCGCCGATCGCTTCATGGATCAGGAGCGCCGCGACTGCGGAATCGACTCCGCCGGAGAGACCGCAGACCACCCGGCCCGGTCCAACCTGGGCACGGATCGCGGCAATAGCCTCGGACCGGAATGCGCCCATCGTCCAATCTGATTTGAGCCCGGCGATCTTGTGAAGGAAATTGCTGATCAGCCTGCCGCCATCCGGCGTGTGCGCCACTTCCAGATGAAACTGGACACCATAAAGGCGCCGCGAGGGATCGGCGATCGCCGCCATCGGCGCATTGGCCGACGCCGCGATGCGGGAAAATCCGGAGGGCAGTTCAGTTACAGCATCGCCATGGCTCATCCAGACGGGATAGCGGGTGCCATGTTCCCAAACACCTTCGAAGAGAGCGCTTGCTTGCAGCACCTCGGCCTCGGCGCGGCCGAATTCGCGTTTGTGTCCCGCCGCGACCTTGCCGCCGAGTTGCGCCGCCATCACCTGCTGGCCGTAGCAGATGCCGAGGATGGGCACTTTCGCGTTGAAGAGCATATCCGGGGCGCGCGGTGCATTTTCATCGTGGACGGAGGCTGGGCCGCCCGAGAGGATCACGGCTTTCGGCGCGAGTTCCGCGAAGGCCACGGCGGCGCGCTGATAGGGGGTAATCTCGCAATAAACGCCAGCCTCACGGACGCGCCGGGCGATCAATTGCGTCACCTGCGAGCCGAAATCGACGATTAGAACCTTGTCATGATGCAGAACGATACTTCTATGAAGGGGATCCTCCGCCATCGCCAAACCTTCCTTGGGGCCAAGCCGTTCGCTTAGGCGATCACTCCCGTTGACGCAAGCCGCCCTCGCCCAAGCGCCGTCGCCGAAGAATTTTCCGGCTGACCGGCGAAACCTCGGCTCCGCAGGCCGATTGCCCAGCATTGGTTATTGATGGCAGAACCATGGCAGCGCTTCGCAAACCCCAACACACATCTCCCGCAGTCATGTGGTTTCGGGATGATCTGCGCGTTTCCGACAACGCGGCCCTAAGCGCCGCCGCTGACACAGATGCCCCGCTTCTGTGCGTCTATGTCCTCGATGAACAGAGCAACGGCTTTCGCGCAATCGGTGGCGCTTCGCGCTGGTGGCTGCACCATTCGCTGGTTGCTTTGGGAAAGGGGATCGAAAAGCTTGGCGGCCGCCTTGACCTTTTTGAAGGCAGCGCCCTGGAGATCATCACCGAACTGGCAAAGGAAGCAAGCGCCCGCGCCGTGTTTTGGAGCCGCCGCTATGGAAGCGCCGAAATCGCGGTGGATACATCGATAAAAGCCGAGTTGCACCAGGCCGGGATCGACGCCAAGAGTTTCGCTGGCAGCCTTTTGCACGAACCTTGGGAGACCCGCGCCAAATCCAGAGGTGCCCACAAAGTGTTTTCCGCCTATTGGCGCGCCGCGCGGACTTTGCCACCATCGGGCGACACGCTGGGAGTGCCCGGCAGACTCAACGCGGTGGCCTATCCGCGGGGCGGTCCAAAGCGGGTTAGCCTCGCTCAACTTGCGCTGCTTCCGACGCGGCCGGACTGGGCCAGCGGCCTGCGCGCAGCATGGACGCCAGGTGAAACCGGCGCGCACGAAAGGTTGGCTGCTTTTCTCGACGGACCGCTGCGAGACTATGCAACTGGCCGCGATGATCTCGCACGGGACGGCACGTCGCGCCTGTCGCCGCATCTGCGTTTTGGCGAAATTTCGCCACGGCAAATTTTTTATGCGCTCGACCATGCGGTGGCGCGCGGCAATATCACCCAGAGCGCGGAAAAATTTCGCGCCGAACTAGGCTGGCGTGACTTTAACTACCATGTGCTGTTTCACCACCCGGATATCGCCACCCATAACCTCAATGCGCGCTTTGATGCGATGCCCTGGCGCAAGCCGCAGACAGCCGAACTCGAGGCCTGGCAGTCCGGCAAAACCGGTTACCCGCTGGTCGACGCCGGCATGCGCGAGCTATGGGCCACAGGGTATATGCACAACCGCGTGCGGATGATTGCCGCATCGTTCTTGATCAAGCATCTTTTGATGGATTGGCGGACCGGCGAAGAATGGTTTTGGGACACGCTCTGCGATGCCGATCCGGCGAACAATCCGATGAACTGGCAATGGGTCGCTGGCTCGGGGGCCGATGCGGCCCCGTTTTTCCGCATCTTCAATCCTGTTCTGCAAGGGGAAAAATTCGATCCTCAAGGTGTCTACATACGCCGCCACATCCCCGAGATTGCGGCGCTGCCAGACACATGGATCCACAAACCCTGGCTGGCACCGGTGGAAAGATTGAAGGCCGCGGGCATCAAGTTGGGAGAGACCTATCCGAAACCCATCGTTGATCTCTCGGAAGGCCGGGCTCGGGCACTTGCCGGGCTGGCGCGGACCAAAGAGGGATTGTAGCGCCAGGGCGGTGAGCCTATGACGGCATGGCGTCACAAGAGCATGCCATGACCATCGCGAACGGCAACAGGGAGTAGACCTATGACCGCAACACAAGGAAAATTTGTCTGGTACGATTTGATGACCAGCGACAGCAAAGGCGCAGAAGAATTTTATACGCGGGTCATCGGCTGGACCGCGAAAGACTCGGGGATGAGCGATCGCGCCTACACGCTGCTCTCCGCCGGGCCCGTGATGGTTGGCGGTTTGATGCCAATCCCGGACGAAGCCGGTGCGATGGGGGTGCCGCCGCATTGGTCTGGCTATATTGCGGTCGATGATGTCGATGCCTATGCGGAGCGTGTCAAGGCCGCCGGCGGTGCGATTCACCGGCCGCCTGAGGATATCCCGGGTGTCGGCCGATTCGCAGTGGCCGCTGATCCGCATGGCGCGGTTTTTATCCTCTTCAAAGGGAACAGCGATCAGGAGCCCGCACCGGTCGCGCTGGGAACGCCCGGCCATATCGGCTGGCGTGAACTGCATGCGGACGATGGGCCAAGTGCCTTCGACTTTTATTCCGGCCTGTTTGGCTGGACCAAAGACGGAGCCATGCCGATGGGAGACATGGGGGTTTATCAGCTTTTTGCCATCCATGGCGAACAGGCCGGTGGCATGATGACCAAGATGCCGCAAACCCCGGCACCGTTCTGGCTCTATTACTTCAATGTCGAGTCCATCGAAGCCGCGATCGCACGGGTGAACGAGGCTGGCGGCCAAATCATCCACGGCCCGATGGAGGTTCCCGGCGGCCGGTGGATCGCGCACGCCCTCGACCCGCAGGGCGCCATTTTTGCGATGGTCGGACCGAAGAACTGATAGTGATTATTGTCCGATTGCTGGCTCAAATCGTACCAAATCGTTTCACGTGAAACGTTTTGGTACGATTTCCTCTAAAAACCTTACAAGGGCGAACACAACGGTCCCGCTTCGATTCGGTAAGATGGATCAATTTTTTGGTGCAATTGCAAAAATGGGCTGGCGGCGCATTGATTGCCAAGCGCCCTTGCAAAAATCCCGGCTTCCTTATTTAACAGACCTCGTCTGATAAATTCATCAAAGCCCCGAATTTTTCGCGGCGATCCTCGCCAGAGCCGCCCAGTCGCTGTCGCCTTGACCCTGCGCAAGGCCGGACAGGAAATGGTCGCGGACCAGGCTCGCGATGGGCAACGGGACATTCAAAGTCTCGGCTGCGGCCAGGGCGAGTTTTATGTCCTTGAGACCCAGGGCCATTTTGAATCCCGCCGGGTCGTAGTTTTCGCCAGCAATGATCGCGCCATAGGTATTATAAACCGGTGCCGAGAAGAGGGTGCCTGTCAGAATTTCGACAAAGCGATGCGCGTCGATTCCTGATTTGCGGACAAGCGCGACCGCTTCCCCAAGACTCTCGATGGTCGCGGTGATGAGAAAATTGCCGCTCAACTTGACGAGATTTGCGTCGGCAGGCTTTTCGCTGATGACAAAGGTCTTTTGACCCATCGCGTCGAACAATATCTGACATTTTTCGATCGCCTGTGCGGGACCGGCGGCAACCACAAAGAGCTTCCCTGCCGCCGCAGCTTCGGGGCGCCCGAACACCGTCGCCGTGGTATAGGTCTGATGTTTTTCTTTGTGCAATCTGGCCAAACGTTCCGATAGCGCGACGCTGATGGTGCTCATGGAGATGTGGATGCGTTCTTCGGCCAGCGAGTGCAGAATGCCGCCGTCGCCGCACACCACGCCTTCCACGGCATGATCATCGGCTAGCATGCTGAGCACCACCTCGCCATGGCAGGCATCAGCGATGTTCGCCGCCACGCGCGCCCCCTCCCCCACCAAAGCCTCCGCCTTGGAACGTGTGCGGTTGTAGACAGTGACCTTATGGCCGACCTTGAGAAGGTTGCGAGCCATCGCCGTGCCCATATTGCCGAGGCCGATGAAACCGACATCCATGATGTGTCTCCAAGTCAGCGCATGATGGGGGAGGCATAGGCATCACTTGGTGCGCCGCCCATGTCAGCTATGCGTTCGCACGCCACGCTTGTTCGCATATTACACCGTAAGACGATCCCTGATGCGCGTGAGCGTTAGATGAATGGCGGCAAAGAATGCGTTCACGGTCTGCGAATCATCCTGATTGGCCGCATACCAGTTGATGATGAAAGCAAAATAGACCCAGCGCCCCGAAAAAAACATGCCCCCTGCAATGGACCGCGCGTGGAAACCTGGAAAGTCGGCATTGCCGCTCTTGGCATAAGCGCTCACGCCCAGCGGTAGCGGCACGAGGTAAATAAAGTCGCAGAGGGTAAGAATGCGCCGGAATTCATTCAGTGTTTCGCCATGCTGGAAGAACGCCCCCTGCAGCGCGCGTGAATAATAGGAGGTAAGATCGTCGGCCGAGGACGCCAGTGTTTCGACGCTGTTGAGAAACGGATGGACGATTGGCCCCTGAACCAACTGAAGGAGTTGCGCCCAGGTGACTGTCTTATAGTTCGCGGCACCGAAGAGATAGCCAGTAAGAGCGCGGGTGCTGTCGGGAACGAGCGTATTCTTGAGACCGGCGGCGGCGATAAAGGCGCGGACATTGTTGGCGCCCGCAAGCTTGAACGCCATGTCCGTCGCCGTGTTATCGCTGCGGGTGATCATGGCTTCAAGAGTCGTCCGCTCGGAGACGACACCGGTGAGATTTGGCGGATTGAAATCCGGACTGCCGAATGACCAAACGGTGTCGTCGAGCGTAAGCTCCGTGTCTTCGAGAGTACGTACAATGTCGGGCGAATCGATCTGGCGTAACGCCGTGCAAAGGACAAACGTCTTGATCGCACTGGCAACGAAAAGCATTTTGCTTGCGTTGGATTGAATCAAAATTCCGGATTTGAGACCAACCGCGGGCGCATATATTTTTAGAGCTTTATCGCCGGGTAAAGCTTCGAAAAGGCCAATCGTTTGGGCCGGGAGTCCTGCCGCATTCGTTGCGTCCGCCGCCGCGGCCAGCGGGATCGAAGTTAAAGTCGTGGTCGCGGCGGCGGTCTTTAAAAATTCGCGTCTTGAACGAGTCATTCTTGCCTCTTCCGGGCGTCTCGTGATCGACGTCTGGCGCGCCTAAAGGGAAACTACAGGCGCGATCTCGGCAAATGGCTCGCTATTGTCAAGTTGAACCCGATTGGGCTCAACTCCACTTTCTGATGTCCACAAAACGGCCAGCGATTGCCGCCGCCGCCGCCATCGCGGGTGAGACGAGATGGGTGCGGCCCTTAAAACCTTGGCGGCCCTCAAAGTTGCGGTTCGATGTGGAAGCGCAGCGCTCGCCGGGGGCGAGCTTATCGGGGTTCATTGCGAGACACATCGAGCAGCCGGGCTCGCGCCATTCGAATCCGGCGGCCAAAAAAATCGCGTCGAGTCCCTCGGCTTCCGCCTGTTGCTTGACGAGTCCCGAGCCCGGCACGACCATGGCGTTGACGGTTCCCGCGACATGCTTACCTTCGACGATCTTGGCGGCGGCGCGCAAATCCTCGATGCGTCCGTTGGTGCATGAGCCGATGAAAACCCGGTCGATGGCGATATCGGTGATTTTTTCGCCACCCTTGAGCCCCATGTAATTTAGCGCGCGCGCGATAGAGGCTTTTTTGCTCTCGCTCGCGGCGGCCTCCAGGCTCGGTACGGTGCCGGTGATCGAGGCGACGTCCTGCGGGCTCGTCCCCCAAGTGACCAGCGGCGGCAATTGGCTGGCGTCAAGGCGGATTTCTTTGTCGAAGACAGCTCCTTCGTCGGACACCAGCGTTTCCCAATAGGCCATCGCGGCGTCCCAGGCGGCGTCCTTCGGCGCTTTGGGCCGGCCCTTGAGATAGGCGAAGGTCTTGGCGTCGGGAGCGATGAGACCGGCACGCGCGCCCGCCTCGATCGTCATGTTGCAGACCGTCATCCGGCCTTCCATCGACAAAGCGCGGATCGCCTCGCCCGCATATTCGATCACATGGCCGGTGCCGCCGGCGGTGCCGATCTCGCCGATGATCGCAAGCACGATATCCTTCGCGCCGACTCCCTCCCCGAGGGCGCCATCGACGGTGATCCGCATATTCTTCGCTTTGTCCTGGATCAGGGTCTGGGTGGCGAGAACATGCTCGACCTCGGAGGTGCCGATGCCATGCGCGAGCGCGCCAAAGGCGCCATGCGTCGAGGTATGGCTGTCGCCGCAGACGATCGTGGTGCCCGGAAGGGTGAATCCCTGTTCGGGGCCGATGATATGGACGATTCCCTGGCGGAGGTCGCGCTCGTTGAAATATTCGATGCCAAATTCCTTGGCATTGGCGGCGAGCTGCGCAACCTGAATGCGGCTTTCGGGATCGTCGATGCCATGAGAGCGGTCCGTCGTCGGCACATTGTGATCGACCACCGCGAGCGTCTTTTGCGGGGCGCGGACACGCCGGCCGCTCAGCCTCAAGCCCTCGAAGGCTTGAGGGCTCGTCACCTCATGCACCAGGTGGCGGTCGATATAAATCAGACTGGCGCCATCCGCATCCGCATGGACGAGATGATCGTCCCAAATCTTATCGTAAAGCGTGCGAGGCGTCGCCATGCGCATTTCCCTGTTCGCCGCCCGGCGCGGCACTTGCAAAAATACAATTTAGAGTGGCAGTTCTTACTCGCAAGCGGCGGCGGGGGGAAGTACCCTTGCACTCCTTGCTGAGCTTTACGCGGAGGAACCTATGCGCCCGCCCGTTGCGCCCTATCTTACCGTATCCCCCGCGATGGCGGCGATCGCCTTTTACACCGCAGTTTTCGGCGCTCGGCAAAAGGCGCTCATGCCCTCGTTCGACGGTCTCCGCATCCTGCATTGCGAACTCGACATCAACGGCGGCTCGGTGATGCTGTCCGATGCGTTTTCCGAATTCGGTCACACGCGGGTACCACTCCCCGGCGAACTGGCGACCTCCTCCGTCAGCTTGGAATATGCCGAGGCCAAGATGGTGGACACGATTTTCGCGAAGGCCACCAGTCTCGGCGCCAAGGGCGAGACCAATCCGACGAATTCATTTTGGGGCACGAGGGTCGCGACTCTTCGCGACCCGTTCGGGCATCGCTGGATCTTGAACGCGCCGTTGTGACGGAGTCCGAGCCTATTCCGTTGGGGCGGCAGCGGCGGCTTTCTTTGCCTTCGCGGCGGCCTTGGTCGCTTTTTGGGTTACCTCACGGGCGGCCTTGGCGGCGGGCGACTCCATCTTTTCGGCGATACGGGCTGACTTGCCGCGCCGGTCGCGAAGGTAATAAAGTTTGGCCCGTCGAACCTTGCCGCGCCGAACGACTTTGATTGAGTCGATGTTGGGCGAATAAATCGGGAAAACCCTTTCGACGCCCTCGCCGTAGGATATCTTCCGGACAGTGAAGCTTTCGTTGAGGCCGCCGCCATTGCGGGCAATACAGACGCCCTCATAGGCCTGAACGCGGGTGCGCTCGCCTTCCTTGACCTTGACATTAACAACGACGGTATCGCCCGGCTGAAACGGCGGGATTGTCTTGCCAGCCAAAAGCTTGGCAGCCTGCTCTGCCTCGAGCTCCGCGATGATATTCATTGGATCAAACCTCGAGAATCGCCGGATTGGTCCGGCGAGCGTTTAATACGCTGTTTTAAGTTGAGCCCGAGGCTCTACACGAGACCTCCCGGCTTGTCGAGGCCAGTGTTCCGGGTTTCCGGGGACTGAAATGGCACCTTCGAGAGAATGGCCGCTCCACGTTTAACCCTAGTTTCTGTTCTGCCGCGCGATCTTATCCCAAATTCTGCAACTTCGGATCATGCTCCTAGCTAGGAGGCGTTGCTTCTTTTGGTGCCCCCTCCCCCTGAGGCACTCGCTCGAACGTTGTTACCGCGTCCGTGTAGCCATCAATAAGGTCGAAGCGGTTCTTGTTTTGCGGTGTGATGATCGTCGAATATCTTTTTCCATTCGAGAGATCGAGAAACACCTTTCCCGCCTCCGTGAGCTGATATTTGCCGACGAGCGGCGCGGCGGTTTCGGGAGCCGCCGGTGCCGCGCCCGCTTCAGCTTCTGGCGCGGGTGCGGCTGGCGCCGGAGCCTCCGTCTGCGAAGCGGAAGGCGCGGCTGGCGCGGGAGCCGGAAAAATCATGCTCACGCTTTTGTCGGCTCTAAAGACGAGATGTTCCGGCCCGCGAGTCGACTTCCACTCCCCAACGATTTGACTGTTTGCATTGGGGAGGGAGCGCTGCAGTTTCGCAATGCTCAATCGATTGTAGCCAATGATGAAAACGACACCCAGAATCACGATAATGATATCGAGAGTTCCGATTCTCGTGCGCTTTGGTGGGGTCGTTCCTTTTCCAGGTGGAGTAGGTTGCGCCATCGTCACTTCCTCCCCGCGATCTCCCCGCGATTTTTTTGTCTTGAGCCTGGCCGCCGACGTCCGCCAGTTTTCCGTGGCTCCCTTGAGGCTGCTCATTAGCATTATTTCCTCCCACCGTTCAAGCGAACACTCTACGGGTAAGACAGCGGGCGTTAGCTCATCGCCCACGGCTGGAAATCACCTATTTGTGACCGCGTTCTATGGCCATGGCTGCGGTGAGTCCTCTCAATTTGCCGCAAATATTTGATAGGGTTAAAAAAATAGCAGGTGCCCGCCAGCTCTGCGTTTCGTTGCGCGAGGCGCCGCATATTCATACATTCACTGATCGCTATCCACAGTAGCTTGGGTCATTGTGGTCGAGGTTCGCAATGGGCGCAGAAGACGAGATTCTCGGCTTGATAGACGCGATCTATGAGGCTGCTTTCGACAGCGCTTCATGGGAGCCGGCGCTGACAAGACTCGCCGACACCATGGGAATGGCGCAAATCGGTTTGCTCAAATTGGACCGTAGGGTCCACACTTATGACTCGATCGCGCCGCGTACCGATCCAGCCATGGACGCCATATTCAAGAAATATTGGGCTTTCAATAATCCGCTTTTGCCCCGGACGATTGGTTGGCCAGTGGGCAAAATCTACCTGCTCGACAGCCTGCTCCCCCGGGATGAGCTCCTTACGAGCCCCTTCTTCAACGAATGGATGCGCCCAGCGAAGTTTGGGATTGGGTTTATGGGCGCTAATGTGATGCTCGGCAATCAAGTCTCAATGGTGGTGAGCGTTGCCAATTCTCCCGGGAACGACGATATCTCGAGCGAGCAAGCGCATATTTTCAATTCCGCGCTGCCACATATCAATCGTGCCATACGCATTCATAACGAGCTTTGCTTGCGCAACCTCGATCACAATGCCGCGCCGGAACGGCTTGAGGACTTGCCGCGGAGCGTGATGCTGGTCGATGGGGCCGCGAGGCTACTCTATGCCAATGCCGCGGCCCGGACGCTGCTGAAATCCAAGCGTGGACTGACGATCTCGAGCGGCTGTCTTCATGGCATCAGCGGTTCGGCCTCATTGCAAGGGTTGATTGCGTCCTGCGCGCCCAAGGCTCTCTCCCCAAACGGCCCCGGCGGACGAATTTGGATTTGTCACGGGCGTCAACCGTCACCCTTATGCGTGACGGTCACTCCCCTGCGGACAAAGGGCAGTCCCAAGGAACTTCCCTGGCTTGGCATGGAACTTCCCGTGGCACTCGTCACAGTTTCCGACCCGGCGAGCGAGAAATTGATGCATTGAACGGCCGCAGCTCAGCCGCCGCTCAGCGGGTGCAGATCCCGCACCATGGCTTTCATGCGCTCTTCCAACACATGGGTGTAGATCTGAGTCGTTGAAATATCGGCGTGCCCGAGCAATTCCTGCACGATGCGCAAATCAGCGCCATTTTGCAAAAGGTGGCTTGCGAAAGCGTGACGGAGCACATGCGGACTGACGCGCGAGGGCGCAATTCCAGCCGCCGCCGCGCATGCCTTAAGATCGCGGGCGAAAGCCTGACGCGTCAGGTGGCCGCTCGCTCCCTCGGCGGGAAAGAGCCACGGGCTGAGGGATAGCTTGATGCAGGTTTTGTCGAGAAACGCGCGATAGGCCGCGATACTCTCGCGCGCCGCTGCCGAAAGCGGCACGAGCCGCTCGCGCCCGCCCTTTCCGCGAACATGGAGGAAGGGATCCTTGGTTTGCGCCGCATGCGCTGGCACCGCCACAAGCTCGGAAACCCGCAAACCCGTTGCGTAGAGCAACTCGATCAGACACGCCGTGCGCAAAGCCCGCAAACGTTCCGCTGCGGGACGGGGGCCATCGTCGAGGCCCTCCTTGGAAACGTTCAGCAAGTGATCGACCTCAGCGACGGACAATATCTTTGGCAGACCGCGGCCGGATCTTGGCGCCTCGATGATCAGCGCGGGATTGTCGTCCCGGCGCCGATCAGTGACGAGAAACCGGTGGAACTGGCGGATCGAGGAAAGTTTCCTTGCGCTTGACGCCGGTTTGAGACCGCGTTTCGTAAGCACGGACAGATAAGCGCGAATATCGCCAGCCGTGGCGTTCTCCAGCGACTTCCCCGCGCCGGCCAGGACAGCCGCGTAATCGGCGAGGTCGCGGGCATAAGCGTCCTGAGTGTTTTTGGAAGCGCCGCGCTCAGCCGCGATCATTTCGAGAAACGCTTCAATTTGCGGCGGCAAGCGCGCAATGGACATCAGCGATTCTTCTATTTGTTCAGCTTTCCCGGCGCAATTGCTTGGGTCATCTCGCGCGGTTGCGGCTCGACGAAAGTCACCAGCGCGATCATGCCGGCATAAGCGAGCCCAGCCAAGATGCCAATGATCACAAGAAACCGGATGAGGGAAGGCACGCGATTCTCCAGCCGACGGTTCGGTCTTTTCGGACAAACGCGGGCTTGAGGCAAGGGCAGTATGGCTGTGTCCAAAGAAATATGCGACGCGCGTTCGTTCGTCTCGTCAGTCGGCGTCACGCCGCGGACATATTCCCTGCGAGCCTTGCCGCGTAGCGGGCCATCAGGTCGATTTCGAGATTAATTTCGTCGCCCGCGTGTCTTTCGCCCCAAGTCGTGGTCTTCAACGTATGGGGAATGAGCAGGACCGAAAAGAAATCAGCGTCGGCCGAATTGACCGTCAAGGATGTGCCGTCGAGCGCGACGGAACCCTTCTCGGCGATAAAACGCGCAAGATCTTGCGGAACGGTCACCTCGACACGCCGCATGCCATCAAAATCAGCGATCGCGGCGACCTTCGCCACCGCATCCACGTGACCTGTGACGATATGGCCGCCAAGTTCATCGCCAACTTTGAGCGCCCGTTCGAGATTGAGTTTTGTGCCGGTTTTCCAATCATGCGCGGTCGTGCGGGCGAGGGTTTCCGCCGCGGCATCGACCTCGAACCAGCTCCGGTGGGCGGTTGCGCCGCGCGCGACCACAGTCAGGCAGGCTCCATTGCAGGCGATCGAAGCGCCGAGAGCGATCGTCTCCGCTGGATAAGCACAGGCGATGCGCAGATGGCGCAAGTTGGCTCCGGCTTCAACCCGCTCCACGACGCCAATGCCGCTGACGATGCCAGTGAACATCTAAGGTCGCCTTTCGTGCCGCGTGAGCCGGTCGGAGCCGATCATTCGTGTTTCGGCTATGTGGTAGCGGGCTGGATCTTCAAGGAGCTTCAATGCTTTGCTGTCGAGACCCAGAACGCCGGCCTGGCCAAGGGGTTCCGGCGCGGTGATGATCATGACGTTATCGGCCAGATCGTGATCAATCAAGGCCGCCGCCATGCGCGGACCCCCTTCGCAAAAGATGCGTGTCAATCCGCGCCCGCCAAGGAGTTTCAGGGCGGCCCCAAGATCGACGCGCCCGCTCGGATTGCGCGGCGCCAGGACAACCTCCATATGCGCCTCGCGCAGGAGCGCGGCTTTGTCTACTCCGGCTCCAAGTCCGGCAATGATCAGTGTTGGGATCTCAGCCGCCGACGCGGCAAGCTTCGTTGAAGGGGGCAAGCACAGATCGCTGTCGAGGACGACACGCAAAAGCCTGCGATGCTCGAAACCTGAAAGCCTGATGTTTAATACCGGATCGTCGGCCAAAATGGTGCCAATTCCGGTCATGACCGCGTCGTGCATGGCGCGCTGGACATGGACAAAGGCGTTCGCCGGTTTTCCGGTGATCAGGAGGCGCGGCCCGGCCGGTGGTCCGGCGGCGTAAAAATCCGCCGTCACCGCGAGTTTCACCGTGATCATCGGCCGTTCGCGCGTGACACGCAAAAAATGTCCGAGATGGACCTGCCGTGCTTCCTCCGCAAGCACGCCTCGCGTGACCTCGATCCCGGCGCTGGCCAGGATTTGCGCACCGCGTCCAGATGCCCGGGGATCGGGATCGTCAACCGCATAGACAACGCGGCCGATGTCGGCAGCGGCAATCGCATCAGTGCATGGCGGCGTCTTCCCGTGATGGCTGCAAGGCTCCAAAGTCACGTAAAGGGTAGCGCCCCGGGCTTGTCCGCCCGCTGCACGCAAGGCTTCGGTTTCCGCATGCGGGCGGCCGCCCGGTTTGGTCCAGCCACGTGCCAAAATCGCGCCGTTCTTGACGATGAGCGCACCAACCGCCGGATTTGGCGCGCAAAGCCCAAGCCCGCGTCGGCCAAGCGTAAGTGCCGCCGCCATGAACCGCGTATCGGCAGCGATTTGGCTCACGCGGGATCCGGCGAACGAGCCTTTGCCAGCGGCGGTGCGGATTGCTCTTCGGAACCTTCGCCCTCGCCCTGGGCCAGTTCGTCAACCAGCATATTAAAATCACGTGCCTCGCGAAAATTGCGATAGACAGAAGCAAAACGCACGTAAGCGACGCTGTCGAGCGCGCGCAAACCTTCCATGACGAGCTCCCCAATTCTGTCGCTCGCGATCTCGCTATCGCCCTGGCTTTCAAGCTGGCGCACGATGCCATTCACCATCCGTTCCAGACGCTCAGGCTCAACGGGGCGTTTGCGCAAGGCAATTTCGAGCGAGCGCATGAGCTTGTCACGGTCAAACGGCACCCGCCTCCCGGATTTTTTCAAAACCGTCAATTCGCGCAATTGCACACGCTCGAACGTGGTGAAGCGGCCGCCGCAATCGGGACACACCCGGCGGCGGCGAATGGCCGTGCCATCTCCGGCGGGACGCGAATCCTTCACCTGAGAGTCGAAACTACCGCAGAAAGGGCACCGCATGGCGGGCTGGCCTTAAGGAGGATCTTGCGAACGCGGGTTCGCGGCACTTGCGGTGTTAAAAACCATTGGGAACGCGGCCCGCTCTTGCCGGACCGCGTTTCCTTGAACACGAACCTAACCTTGCTTGCGGTCTCAATACACCGGGAAGCGCTGGGTGAGTTCACTCGCCCCCGATTTGACTTTCGCCTCGACGTCAGCATTCCCCGCCTCGCCGTTCTTGGCCAAACCATCCAAGGCATCGGCGATGAGTTCTCCCACCTTTTTGAATTCGGCGATTCCAAACCCACGCGAGGTCGCGGCGGGCGTGCCTAAGCGAATGCCCGAGGTGATCGCGGGCTTCTCGGTATCGAACGGGATGCCATTTTTGTTGCAGGTAATCCCAGCGCGTCCGAGCGCCGCCTCGGCCGCCTTTCCGGTGAGTTGCTTCGGCCGCAGATCCACCAGCATGAGGTGATTGTCGGTGCCGCCGGATGCGAGCGCAAATCCCCGCTCAACGAGCGTCGCCGCCAGCGCCTTGGCATTGTCGACGACCTGCTTCGCATAAAGCTTGAATTCAGGCTTCAACGCTTCGCCGAAGGCGACTCCTTTGGCGGCAATGACGTGCATCAATGGGCCGCCCTGAAGGCCAGGAAACACCGCCGAATTGATTTTCTTGGCGATCGCCTCGTCGTTGGTCAGGACCAAGCCGCCGCGAGGGCCGCGCAAGGTTTTGTGGGTGGTCGAGGTGACCACATGGGCATGCGGGAATGGCGAGGGATGCACGCCGCCCGCGACAAGACCGGCAAAATGCGCCATATCGACGAAGAAATAGGCGCCAACGGAATCGGCGATCTCGCGGAATTTCGTGAAATCCCAATGGCGGGGATAACCGGAGCCGCCCGCAATGATAAGCTTCGGCTTATGCTCTTCGGCCAGCTTGGCAACCTGCTCCATGTCGATCCGGTGATCGTCGCGGCGGACCCCATAGGGAATCGGCTTGAACCATTTGCCGGAGAGATTGACCGGCGAACCATGCGTCAAATGGCCGCCTGCGGCGAGATCGAGCCCCAAAAAGCTATCGCCAGGCTGCAAAAGCGCAAGAAACACTGACTGATTTGCCTGGCTGCCGGAGTTGGGCTGCACATTGGCGAATTTGCAGTCGAACAGGCGGGTGACGCGCTCGATGGCCAGAGTTTCGGCGATATCCACGAATTGGCAGCCGCCATAATAGCGCCGTCCAGGATAGCCTTCGGCGTATTTGTTCGTCAGAACCGACCCCTGCGCTTCGAGCACCGCTTTGGAGACGATATTTTCAGAGGCGATCAGTTCGATCTCATGGCGTTGGCGGCCAAGCTCCAGCTCGATCGCCTTGGCGATCTCGGGGTCGGCGTCGGCGAGTCCAGCCGCGAAAAAAGAGTTGGACGCTGCGCGGCGGGGGACGGCTTGGCTCATGCTGAAGGTTCCTGCGAAAGCGGCCTAGCGCCAGCATCGCGGCTTAGAGCGCCCGCGAAACGGCCCGGCTCGGGATGACAAAAAAGTCAAATAGCATGTCAATCCGCCCGCGTGAAGACTTTGACAGCGGTTCGTCGCCCCTGCGACAATGATGGGCAGATCCATCCCCGCGAAGACTCAGGCCGCGAGGGGCACCTTCTCGACAATGGTTTTTTCGATCCCACGAAGGCGTAATGCCTCGAGCAGATCCGGTCCCAGCGTCATAGCGCCGGTAAAGATCGCATAATGCGGCGCGGACGCAGGCCCGGCGGCGGGGAAACCCAGCTGTTCACGCAAGACATGGCTGGTCCGCCGGGCTATGGCGGGGGCTGGATCGATCCATTCGACTGGCCAGGGTGCCAGCCGCTCGAAATGACCGAGCAGCAAGGGATAATGGGTGCAGGCGAGCACGACGCAATCTGTGCGCTGATCTCCCGACGTCACGAATGCGGGTGCGATTTCCTGCGCAATGGCCGCGTCCGAAACGCTTTTTCCTTGCATGAAGGCTTCGGCCAGCGGTGCAAGCTCGCGGGAGCCCGCGAGGGTGACCTCACAATGGGCCGCGTAAGTGCGCACCAAATCGCGAGTATAATCGCGGGCCACCGTGCCGGGCGTCGCCAGCACGGAAATAAGCCCAGAGCGCGAGAGGCTTGCTGCGGGTTTGATCGCCGGCACTGTCCCAACGAACGGAATCTCCGGGAATTTTGCCCGCAGATGCGGCAGCGCCAAAGTGGATGCGGTATTGCAGGCAATGACAACTGCATCCGGAGCACAGAGGGTGATCAAGCGCTGCATCACCGTCAAAACCCTGGCGATCAAAATATCTTCCCGCAACGCCCCATAAGGAAAAGCGGCATCATCGGCGGCATAGATCAAGCAGGCATCCGGAAGCAGGCGCGCCACCTCGGCCCACACAGTCAAACCGCCGAGGCCGGAATCGAAAATAAGAATTTTTGCAGCGCGAGCCATCAATAAGCCAATGAAACCACGGATTTGAATGCTCGGAAAGCATAGCCGACGATCAAGGCAGATTTTGGTTAATGGCCAGTTCAAAACGTATTTGCACACCTCCCGGAGGCCGGGAAACACGATCGTCTCTTGCGTTCACCCACTCATTACAGATCGACGAACGGCAGAGGACGAAGATGAGAAACGCAGCCAAAGAGATAGTCGAAACTCGGGTCCCGGCCCGCCTCGACCGGCTTCCCTGGGGACGATTTCATACGCTTGTGGCCATAGCCCTCGGAATTACTTGGGTCCTCGACGGTCTCGAAGTTACCCTCGCGGGCTCGATTGCGGGCGCCCTTGAATCCAGCCCCCGCCTGCACTTTACCGCATCTGACATCGGGCTCGCCTCAAGTCTTTATCTCGCGGGCGCTGTCATCGGTGCTCTCGGGTTTGGATGGCTGACCGACAGGCTTGGCCGCAGACCCATGTTTTTTATCACTCTGGGTCTTTACCTCGTCGCCACGGCCGCGACGGCTTTCGCCTGGAATTTGGCAAGCTTTTGTCTGTTCCGGATGCTGACCGGGGCTGGGATCGGCGGCGAATACAGCGCGGTCAATTCGACGATTCAAGAGATGATCCCAGCCCGCTATCGCGGCTGGACCGACCTAGCCATCAATGGCTCGTTCTGGATTGGCGCCGCTCTAGGGGCGGGCGGCTCCATCGTCGTTCTTGACCCTGCCCGCTTCCCTCCCGACATCGGCTGGCGGCTTGCGTTTCTCATAGGGTCCGTGCTCGGGCTCATTATCTTCGCGCTTCGAACCTGGATCCCGGAAAGCCCCCGCTGGCTGGTTATCCACGGCCGGGAGGAAGAAGCGGAGAAAGTCACCGCTGCCATCGAGGACAGATTTCGTCTCCACGGCGTGCGCTTTTCAGATGTATCGACGCTCAAGCCCATGCGGTTGCACCCGCGGGCTTATACACCCTTGCATGACGTTCTCAAAACCCTGTTCGTCACATTTCGGGCGCGAACTTTGTTGGGGCTTGCCCTCATGGGGGCACAAGCTTTCTTCTACAATGCCATTTTCTTCACCTATGCTCTCGTGCTGACGCGTTTTTATAACATCCCATCCTATAGCGTGGGCTGGTACATTCTCCCCTTCGCGCTGGGCAACGTGCTCGGTCCCTTGTTTTTGGGCCCCTTGTTCGATTCGATTGGCCGCAAGCCAATGATTGCGTTCACCTATGCGGCTTCCGGTGTTCTTCTCGCGGGAAGCGGCTGGCTATTCGCTAATCAACTGCTCGATGCGGCCTGGCAGACGATAACTTGGACAGTGGTTTTCTTTTTTGCGTCCGCGGCAGCGGGGGCCGCGTATCTCACCGTGTCCGAGATATTTCCGGTCGAAATCCGCGCGCTTGCGATTGCCTTTTTCTATGCCGCTGGCACGGCGGTCGGCGGGGTGGCAGCACCGTTTTTATTTGGAACCCTCATTGAAACAGGCTCGCGCGGCAGTGTTTTTGGCGGATATCTTTTTGGCTCTGGACTCATGATGCTCGCTTCGATCGCCATGATGATCTGGGGCGTCGAAGCCGCGCGCAAACCGCTTGAAGCTGTGGCGCGGCCGCTGTCATCGGCACAAGATTGAAGCACTTAGTTTCCTTCCGAAATAGAAAATGCTTAAATTGGCGTGCGCACTCTAAGCGATGGCCGTTGCCTGCTATCTAAAAATTATCTGTTTGGTGGATGAATCTTTTGTCGATGGCATGCGCTGACGGCGGCTACAGACCGCGTCTGGTTTTGAGGCAAGCAAGGTGTCGGGCATGAAAAATGTGCGAGTTTATCAGACGGCATCCAATTTACCCGGGCGGCCTTTCGACATAGCTGCCATGCTGGCGGAGCGCGAAGCGGAGCGCTATGCGCTGCACACGCAACATCTGAACGAGATGATGGTTCGCGTATTGAAGACGCTTGGCTTCGATGTCGGATTTCGCACCGGTCAAGGCCAATATCTTTTCGATCGCACCGGCACCCGTTATCTTGATCTCCTCAGCGGGTGGGGCGTGTTCGGGATCGGCCGCAATCATCCGCTGCTGCGTGAAACGTTGAGCCAAGTGCTTGCCAGCGATCTGCCCAATCTGGTGCAAATGGACGTGTCCGTCCTTGCCGGTCTGCTCGCCGAGCGTTTGCTTGGTTTCGTCCCCTATCTTGATAAGGTTTTCTTCACGAATTCTGGCGCCGAGGCCGTCGAAACCGCGATCAAATTCGCCCGCAGCGCAACTCGCCGTCCTGGTATTGTCTATTGCGATCACGCCTTTCATGGTTTGACCTATGGCGCTTTGTCGGCAAATGGCGACGACATATTTAGAGGCGGCTTTGGCCCGCTTCTCCCCGGCTTTTCGGCCATTCCCTTCAACGATCTCGCCGCTTTGGAAAAAGCCTTGTCGGCCCGCGATGTCGCGGCCTTCATTGTCGAGCCAATCCAGGGCAAAGGGGTAAATATACCGGATGATCTTTATCTTCGTGGCGCTCAGGCCTTGTGCCGCAAATATGGGACGTTGCTGGTCGCCGACGAAATTCAGACGGGAATGGGCCGCACCGGACGTTTTCTTGCCGTCGAACATTGGGGTGTCGAGCCGGACATGGTCTTGCTCGCCAAATCGCTCTCCGGCGGACATGTGCCGGTCGGCGCTGTTTTGACCCGCAAGGCGATTTTCGAAAAAGTCTTCAACCGCATGGACCGCGCCGTCGTTCATGGTTCCACCTTCGGAAAGAACGACCTGGCGATGGCGGCTGGTCTTGCAAGCCTTGAGGTGATCGAAGCCGAAGGGCTTGTTCATAAGTCCGCCCAGACAGGAGCAAGGCTTCTCACGGCGTTTGAGAAAATGGCGCAACGCTACGAACTGGTGCACCAGGCACGAGGCAAAGGCCTCATGATCGGCATTGAATTCGGACCGCCTCGGTCACTCAAACTCAAGGCTGCATGGTCCTTGCTTGAAACGGTCAGCGCCGGTCTCTTTTGTCAGCTCATCACCATCCCGCTGTTCAAGGATCACAAGATCCTCGTCCAAGTCGCTGGCCACGCCAACACCACCATCAAGCTGCTGCCGGCACTTGCGATCACGGACTCTGATTGCGAGTGGATTGAACATGCTTTCGACGCGGTGATCGCCGATAGCCATCGCGTGCCCGGCGCGGTTTGGTCGCTTGGCAAGACCTTGGCAGATCATGCAATCAAGGCCTACGCAACGAAATAGAACCGCTGACAGCTCGCGCGCCGCGGAAGCCTATAGCGAGTCGAGCGCCGAAATTGTCTGCTCGACCTTCGGCAATTCGCGCTCGGCAATGGCATGCAGGCCGGGGTCCGTGCCATTTTGAATAAAATCGCGATAAAGAATCTGCAGTTGAACCAGTGCCTCCATCTGCGCCGAAACGAACAGCGCATCAAAATCGTGGCTGCTCGAGGCCGAAAGTCGCTGCAAGGACGCAACTTGCGCGGGCAGCAAATTCGGCGCCTTAAGTTTTGGAGCCCCAACCCCGATCTGCCCTGTATAAGGAGAGCGGAGGGTCACAACCGGACCGTTCACGTTAACCCAAGCAGACAGAGAGTTGGCAATCGCGCTTTGGTCCTTGGCGAGAGGGCCGGCGAACTGCTGAATTTTGGCATTGCGCGATTTGGAAATGGCCATGCGGCTGGCGGTAGCGATAAAATTTGTTGTCGGAACGGCGGTTGCCACGAAATGTGATGTCAGTTCGGAGGCTGAAACAGCCTGAGGCGGCGGAGGCGAAGATGGGGCTGCTTCTCCCCCTCCCCCCGTCTGAGCGGTGGCGGACAAAACAGCGCTCAGGGCCGCCAAGGTTCCGGCCACGAGGGCGCCGGCAGGCTTGGGCAAGAAAGTATTTTGCACGTCTTCCTTATCCTTTTGAACCGAGCTGGTTTTCAAGATTGTATACTAGAGCAGATTCGTTCTCGCTTTCATTGAGGCACTGGAACAGGCGGCGGAGTTTGCGGGCTGGGATTGTAATCTGTGGGCTGCCCTTGTTTTGAGGCCGCCTTTTTCGCCATCGTTTTTGTCTTTCCTGGGCGCGGATTGCTATTTTTCTCAAGGGCCGTTTGCAAGGCGAGAGCCCGTGCTTGGGTGACCCGGAGCGCACAAAATCCATGCACGTCCTCGCCCGTATAATTACGGCAAGTTACATCGCGCTCCGATGAAAAACCCGCTTGTTCGCCAGCGATTTTCTTAATTGCGGCTTTATCTTTGCCGGCATTCGCGAGCAGCGCACGAAATTCGGCCCGCATTGAAGATTCCGCCAGGCCCCGTTCGCGTTCCAGTTGCTTGATCTGGTCAGGACCAAAACTCTTGCCCGGCGGGCCCCAGAAGCCCGCCATCGCTGCGCGGCAATCCGCCGCCGAGAAATCGCACGAGGGCGGAGCCCGGGAGATCATGACGGCCCCATCGAGCACATCGAAGGAAAACGGACAGGCCTCGATGTTTACCTCGTAGCGGGAGACACCATCCGGCCGGCCGGTAAACACCGTTTGGATAGGTGTATCCGAAACCACATCGACGCGGCATTGCTCGCCCGGGTGAGAGATTGCTTCTCCAGCCAGGGAAAGGTGGGTAATCTCGAGTCCCATGCCCGGCGCGCCCCCGAAGGCGATGGTGCCATCAGCGCCATCGCGCGCCAGTTCAAGACCGGTAATCGTCGACTCTGGCGGTGGTTTTAGAACAACGGGTCTTGCCTTCGCTGGCGCCCCTGCGGGATTTCCAGCGGGGGGCGAAGACTGAATGGCTCCCGGAAGCAGGAGTTGGGCACGCGCCGGTGCCCAGATCAAAAGCGTCGCGGCCACTGCGAACACCCAAAAATACCCTGGCCGGAAACATGCCCCGCTCAAATGCCGCCTCGTCTTATCCCTTGGTTCCATTCGTTATGGTTTGGCGCGATTGGCCAGGCGAATCAAGGCAAACTTACCGGACTCACCCGTGGAACTGACATTATATAGGTTTTGGAAATCCGCACTTACGGCCCAATCCCTTTAATCTTTGGCTTGCGTGCTTCAATCCTCTTCTTATATTCGGCGCATCTTGCGTTCACGCGCTGCGATACCAATTTGACCATAATCGGGGACCGGGCGGAAATCCGTCCGCCCATTGCCGGGCCGCTTCGGGGCCCAGTGGTCTTGCGGAGCAAAAGGGAAAGCTATCATGGGTAAAGTTATCGGAATCGACCTCGGCACCACCAATTCTTGTGTGGCGGTTATGGAGGGGACGACGCCGAAAGTTATTGAAAACGCGGAAGGCGCACGGACAACGCCCTCGATCGTCGCATTCACCGATGATGGCGAGCGTTTGGTTGGCCAGCCGGCCAAGCGCCAGGGCGTCACCAATCCTGAGCGGACTTTCTTCGCCATCAAACGGCTCATTGGCCGGACGTTCGACGACCCGATGACCAAGAAGGATATGGGCCTCGTCCCCTATAAAATTATTCGCGCTTCCAATGGCGACGCTTGGGTGGAAGCCGACGGAAAGCAATATTCCCCCTCGCAAATTTCCGCCTTCATTCTGCAAAAGATGAAGGAGACGGCTGAAGCCTATCTCGGCCAGCAGGTGAGCCAGGCTGTCATTACAGTGCCCGCCTATTTCAATGACGCGCAGCGGCAAGCGACCAAGGATGCCGGCAAGATTGCGGGCCTCGAGGTGTTGCGGATCATCAACGAACCGACTGCGGCGGCACTCGCCTATGGGCTCGACAAGAAAGGTTCTGGGACAATCGCGGTCTACGACCTTGGCGGCGGCACCTTCGATGTTTCCATTCTCGAAATCGGCGACGGAGTCTTCGAGGTCAAATCGACCAACGGCGATACGTTCCTGGGCGGCGAGGATTTCGATATCCGGCTTGTCGAATATCTGACCTCCGAGTTCAAGAAAGACAGCGGTATCGATCTGAAAAAGGACAAGCTGGCTCTCCAGCGTTTGAAGGAGGCCGCCGAAAAGGCCAAGATCGAACTGTCCTCCGCGGTCCAAACCGAAATCAATTTGCCCTATATCACAGCCGATGCGTCGGGACCCAAACATCTCACCTTGAAACTGACACGGGCGAAATTCGAGGCGCTTGTTGACGATCTCATTCAAAAGACCGTCGAACCGTGCCGCAAGGCATTGAAGGATGCTGGACTCACCGCCGGCGAAATCAACGAGGTGGTCCTGGTCGGCGGCATGACCCGCATGCCCAAGGTGCAGGAGGTGGTGCGGAGCTTCTTTGGCAAGGAACCGCATAAAGGGGTCAATCCCGATGAGGTCGTCGCGATCGGCGCGGCGGTTCAGGCGGGCGTCCTCCAGGGCGACGTGAAGGACGTTCTTCTGCTGGATGTGACGCCACTGTCGCTCGGCATCGAGACCTTGGGCGGCGTATTTACGCGGCTCATCGAGCGCAACACGACGATTCCGACCAAAAAGAGCCAAGTGTTCTCGACCGCCGAAGACAACCAGACCGCTGTCACCATCCGCGTCTTCCAGGGCGAACGGGAAATGGCGGCTGACAATAAGCTGCTCGGCCAGTTCGACCTTGTTGGGATTCCGGGGGCGCCGCGCGGCGTTCCCCAGATCGAAGTGACCTTCGATATCGACGCGAATGGCATCGTCAATGTCTCCGCGAAGGACAAGGCGACAAGTAAGGAACAGCAGATCCGCATTCAGGCCTCGGGAGGTCTGAGCGACTCCGATATCGACAAAATGGTGAAGGACGCCGAATCGCACGCCACCGAGGATAAGAAACGCCGTGAGCTCGTCGATGCCAAAAATCACGGCGAGGCGATGATTCACACGACACAAAAATCTCTCGAAGAATTTGGCTCCAAGATCGCGCAATCCGACAAGAGTGCAATCGAGACCGCGATCAGCGCCTTGAAAACAGCCCTCGAAGGAGAGGACAGCGAGGTGATCAAGGCCAGGACGAATGAGCTTGCGCAAGCCTCCATGAAAATCGGCGAAGCGATGTACAAGGCCCAGAGCGAGGGGCCCAGCGCCGAGGGCACGCATGGCGAGCCAAAGGACGACGTCATCGACGCCGATTTCAAGGAAGTTGGCCCCGACGACAAAACGAAATCGGCATAAGGGGCGCGGGCAAAGCATAAGGCGAAGCGGCAAGGCCGTTAGCCCGCTCCCGCCGGGACCATGAACGCGAAATCGTTCATGGTCCTGATTTTGCTTACATGATTTTGAACGGCGCTCCCTGTTTGGGATCATGTAGGAAGAGATGCCGCGCCGGGGTTTTCGGCACGGTGTCTCGACCTTGGCAGCGGTGTCCTTTATAATAAGGAGACTTGCCATTGAAGACCGAGGCGCTGTGTTTGGCCACGATGTAATGTGACAGCGTTGGGATCGGGATGGCCGATTTTGATTGAGCGTGACCGGCGCAGCCTACCATCTGCGGAGGCTCGCGGAGCGCGGTGATTGGAACACGAAGCACGATGACCAAGCGGTGCTATTACGAAATCCTCGGTATTTCCAAGAGCTCCACGGAGGTCGAGATGAAATCGGCTTTCCGCAAGGCAGCGATGCATTGTCACCCCGACCGGAATCCGGGGAATGCGGAAGCTGAAATTCAGTTCAAGGAACTGAACGAGGCGTACCAAATTTTGTCTGATTCGCAGAAGCGGGCGGCTTATGATCGCTATGGTCATGCCGCATTCGAGCATGGCGGTTTCGGCGCCGGAGGAGACGGGTTTGCCGCTTCCATGGCGGATATTTTCGACGATCTCTTCGGCGACATGATGCCAGGGCGCCGCAGCGGCGGACGCCGGGGTCCCGCGCGCGGCTCAGATATCCGTTATAATATGGAGATATCACTCGAAGAGGCATTTCACGGCAAAGCCGCCTCGATCAATCTGCCAACTCTCGTCGGCTGTGACGCTTGTGCCGGTTCCGGCGCCAAGCCCGGCGCCAAGCCAAGGCATTGCCCGACTTGCGGCGGACACGGGCGGGTGCGCGCGCAGCAAGGCTTTTTTGCCATTGAACGAACATGTCCGCATTGTCATGGTGGCGGCGAAATCATCGACAACCCGTGCCAATCCTGCAGCGGGTCGGGACGCATTACCAAGCAGCGCAACCTTTCCGTCAATATTCCGCCAGGTGTCGAGGATGGCACACGGATCCGTCTCGGTGGCGAGGGCGAGGCAGGAGCAAAAGGCGGTCCATCCGGCGATCTTTACATTTTTATATCGACGAAACCGCATCCATTTTTCCAACGCGAGGGCGCCGATCTCTTCTGCCGCGTTCCAATCTCTATGGTCCAGGCGGCGCTGGGGGCCGAAGTGAGCGTCCACACGCTAGAAGGTGGTGAAGCAAAGGTTAAGATTCCTGAGGGAACTCAATCCGGCAAACAGTTCAAACTGAAGGGCAAGGGGATGCCCGTACTGCGTGCGCGCGATACTGGCGACCTCTATATCGAAGTAAGAATTGAAACGCCCCAAAATCTCACCAAGCGGCAACGCGAACTTCTTTCAGAGTTCGAATCTTTGTCCTCGACAAAAACGCATCCAGAATCCGCCGGGTTTTTTGCCAAGATGAAGGACTTTTTCGAGAATCTCAGCAGTCAGTGACATCCCCGCTTGACGGTGCCCTTTTTGGCGCGCGCCCTCTTGCCCGTTTCTTTTATTTATGTTTGATGACAGCGCGCCCTTGTTGGCGGTTTTGCAGGTGAGATCTGCCCTGCAAGAGGGAGGACCGTTTCTTGGGTAGCCTACCCGCGCGCGCCAAGCGGCGCAGTTCACCAAAACGAAACACGCCGATCGAAAAGCGGATCGCGGACGAGGCGCGCTTTTTCCGGTCTTGGCTCGACAACCCCGCACTTGCCGGAGCTGTCTCCCCATCCGGGCGATTTTTGGCGCGCATGATGGCGCGTTATGTCGATCCGATCAAAGGCGGACCGATCGTTGAACTGGGACCTGGCACCGGCGCGATCACCGAAGCGCTGCTGGAGCGCGGTATCGCACCAGGGCGGCTTTTCCTCGTCGAATTCGACCCGGGTTTTTGCAAGCTCTTGAAACGGCGCTTTCCCGGCGTTCATGTCATCAAGGGGGATGCTTATAACTTGACGGAGACTTTGAGCAACCGTCTCCGGCGGCCCCCCGGGGCGATTGTCTCGAGTTTGCCGCTATTGTTAAAGCCCGAAATACAAAGGATCGCGCTTCTCGCAGACGCGTTTCAGTGCATGACGCCGGACGGGCGTTTCATCCAGTTTACTTACGGTCCTCTCTCGCCCATCCCCCGCGATCAAGCGTCCGCGCTCGCCTTTGACGTCGAAGCGTCGCCACCTGTCTGGTTGAATCTGCCTCCGGCGCGCGTCTGGATTTACCGCCGGCAACAGGAGGGGGCAATCGATGTTCCGCAACGTCAACTGAACCCGGCGCAGGAATTTCTGGACCGTCTCAAACTCGGGACCGAAAAGATACATCTCGACTTGAAAAAAGAAATTGCCGCCGCCAGGGCGAGGCTCCGGCGGGAACCACCATTCGACCAGGCTACGCGTCAAGCGGGACGCCCGGACTCCGTTTCTTCGAGTTCGCGCGGGCGCGCAACCGGCATCGATAGTTCCCGCCATTTGTGATGGGCGCGAATGCTCTTCATCAACGAGAACTAACAATTGCTCGCGACAAGCTTATCGTAGCGCTCGATGTCCCAACGCCGCGGGATGCGAGGGCACTTGTATCCGCCCTTGAAGATACAGTCGTCTTCTACAAGATTGGCTTGGAACTCGCCTATAGCGGCGGACTTGCTTTCGCCGAGGAACTGATCAAGAACGGCAAACAGGTCTTTCTCGACCTCAAGCTGCATGACATCCCCGCCACAGTAAGCCGGGCCTGTGCCCAGGTTGCCAATTCAGGGGCAAGCTTTCTCACCGTTCACGCCTACCCGCAGACCATGCGTGCGGCCAAGATCGCTACGGTAGGTTCTTCCCTGCGCGTTCTCGGCGTGACCGTCTTGACATCCTGCGATGATCTCGATCTCGCCGAAGCAGGTTACGCTTACGGGGTTCGCGATCTCGTAGCGCGACGTGCGACGCAGGCTTGCGAAGCTGGTATCGATGGCTTGATTCTCTCCGCCGGCGAGGCAAGCTCCATACGCGCGAGCATCGGGCACAAATTGATCCTTGTCACCCCGGGAATCCGTCCCGAAGGCAGCGCCGTCGCCGATCAGAAAAGATCGGCAACTCCTGCCGCGGCAATCAAAGCCGGAGCGGATTATTTGGTTGTCGGCCGGCCGATTACGGGAGCCGGAAATCCGCGCGAGGCAGCGGTCTCAATCAGTGCCGAAATTGCGGCGGCCCGGTCCCCAAATCATGTGTCTTGAAATCCTCAAACGCAAAACGCCGGGCGTACCTCCGGCCCGGCGCGCGATCCAGAAGCGCCATCGGCGATGCAGGATCAATGCGTATATGGAAGAATGCCGTGACGGCATGATGACGAGTCACCCAACTCAGACAGAAGGAACGTATCTCTCGCTTGAAGCGCTTTTCCTCAAGCCTGTCAGGCATTATAGCTAAGGCTCGGAGAGGATTGCTGGAGATCGGCCATGGGTGAAATGCGGCTTGTCGTTGCTGGAGCGGCTGGACGCATGGGCCGCGTGCTCATTGAGATCATTCGCCAAACGCCGGGCGCACATCTCGCAGGCGCGATAGAACAACCAAACTCGATCGCCATTGGCCAGGATGCGGGGCTACTCGCTGGTTGCGGCCAGATGGGCGTCGCGATCAGCGGCGACGCGCTCTCTGCCGTTGCCGCGGCAGACGGAATCCTCGATTTCACCTCGCCTCAATCGACGGTTGAGCTCGCGGCACTGGCTGCACAGGCTCGCCTTGTTCACGTCATCGGCACGACAGGCTTGAGCGCAGATGATCTCGCAAAAATCGAAGCCGCTGCTCGTCACGCAATCATCGTACGGTCAGGCAACATGAGTCTTGGCGTCAATCTCCTCGCCGCGCTTGTCAAAAAGGCCGCGAAAACGCTGGGGCCGGAATATGACGTCGAGATCGTCGAAATGCATCATCGCATGAAGGTGGATGCCCCCTCCGGGACCGCGCTTCTCCTCGGCACGGCGGCGGCGGAGGGGCGTGGTATCGCCCTCGAAGGGCACGCCATCCGCGCCCGTGATGGTCACACGGGCATGCGCAAAATCGGCGATATTGGCTTTGCGACGCTCCGCGGCGGCACCGTGATCGGCGATCACAAAGTTATTCTCGCGGGACCGAGCGAGAGAATCGAACTCACCCATATCGCGGAAGACCGCAATATTTTCGCGCGGGGCGCCGTACAGGCCGCGCTTTGGGGCAAAGACAAAAAGCCCGGCCTTTATTCCATGACGGACGTTTTGGGGCTCGGAGACTGAACCATTTGGCGCCAGTCCATGCTGGCGGTCTGCGAATGGCACACCAATTGCGCCGGGAAGCCGTCAGTATGGCGGTGGCCCTGTCAGCACGCCCCCAGCGGCCCCATATCAGCGTTGGCAGCGGCTGCGAAAAATATCTCACATGGCTTTGGACCTCGCCCTACCCGCTTTTTCGGCCCCCTACGCAGAGGAAGACGAAACACTCGCGGCTGCGCTCCTCGCCAACGCGGACCTTGGTGCGGAAGCTGAGGTGCGCATTGACCAGCGAGCATTGCGGCTCATCGATGCGGTGCGGAACCAATCGATCCGCATTGGCGGCATTGAAGATCTTTTGCGCGAATATTCGTTGTCGTCAGAGGAAGGCCTCGCACTGATGGTTCTCGCAGAATCGCTTCTGCGGGTTCCTGACGATCTTACCGCCAACTGGCTCATCGAAGACAAGCTCACCTCAGCGCATTGGGACCATCACGCAAAATCGGAAGCTCTCCTCGTCTCCGCCGCTGCTTGGGCGCTTGGGATCACCGCGCGGGCCATCGACAAGGGAAGGTCTGCGGAAGGAGTGGTTGCGACGCTTGCGCGCAGGATTGGCATGGGCGCCTTGCGGACCGCCGCGCGCCGGGCGGTGGAGCTCATGGGGTCGCATTTCGTCCTCGGTCAAACCATTGAAGAGGCTTTGCAGCGCGCTTGCGCGAAGTACGAGCGGCTTGACTGCTATTCCTTCGATATGCTGGGCGAAGGCGCGCGCACTGCGAATGACGCGCAGCGCTATTTCGACTCCTATGCGCATGCGATCGATGCGATCGGCAAATCCGCGGGACCTGGCGTGTTGCCAGAGCGCCCGGGTATCTCCGTCAAGCTTTCGGCGCTGCATCCCCGATTTGAGCCCTTGTCGCGGCCACGCGTCCTCGCCGAGCTTTTGCCGCGCATCGCGGTACTTGCCCGGCGAGCGAAGCAGCATGATTTGCTCTTCATCATCGATGCCGAGGAAGCCGACCGGCTTGAGCTTTCCCTGGACATTATCGACTTGTTGTTTGCCGATCGGACACTCTCGGGTTGGCACGGATTTGGCCTCGCGGTGCAGGCCTATCAGAAGCGGGCTTTGGCGGTCATCGATCATGTTGCGGCGATGGCGCGCCACTATGATCGCCCGTTCATGCTGCGGCTGGTAAAGGGCGCTTATTGGGACAGTGAAATCAAGCGGGCGCAAGAACGGGGTCTTGCCGGTTATCCAGTTTTTTCGCGTAAAGCGATGACTGATCTGAACTACCTTGCCTGCGCGAAAAAACTCCTCGCGATGCGGGATATCGTGTACCCGCAATTTGCAACCCACAATGCATTGACGATCGCGACAATCGCCGAACTCGCGCGAGGCACCGGAGGGTACGAATTCCAGCGCCTCCACGGCATGGGCGAAGACCTCTTCGCCGCCTTGCGGAGCGACCTGCCAAAGATTGCGTACCGCGTCTACGCGCCGGTCGGCATGCATGAAAATTTGCTGGCCTATCTCGTCCGCCGGCTTCTCGAAAATGGCGCCAATTCGTCCTTTGTTGCGCGGCTTGGCGATCCGCATATCCCCGCCTCGGAACTTATTGTCCGTCCGCAAGCCATTATAGGGGATCGCAGCCGGGCGCGTCCGGCGGATCTGCCATTGCCGAGACATATCCATATGCCGGCACGCATGCTCGCCGAAGGAGTGGAATTCGGCGACCGCATCGCGTCAGATGCTCTGTTGGCGCAAATAGCGGGTGCCACACCGAACTTTGATGCCGCGCCCATCATCTCGGGCATGCGGCGCGATGGAGACTTGCGCAAAATTGTTTCACCGATTGACGGAATTGTGATCGGGAGCGTCGGCGAAACCTCCCCTGGCCTATTAACCGAAGCGATGATGAGTGCGCGCGCGGGGTTTCGCGCGTGGTCGCATGAGCCTGCCAAACTGCGGGCGGCTTGTCTTGATCGAACTGCGCAACTGATCGAAGCGGAGGCGCCAAACTTTCTTCATCTGCTCCAAGTCGAAGCAGGCAAGACGATCGAAGACGCCGTCAGCGAACTCCGGGAAGCCGTGGATTTCTGCCGCTATTACGCGCATCAAGCGCGACGGCAATTGGAACGCGCAGATTCGCTGCGCGGGCCAACCGGGGAGGACAATCGCCTCCAGTTGCACGGGCGGGGCGTCTTCCTATGTATCAGCCCTTGGAACTTTCCTTTGTCGATTTTTACCGGCCAGGTTGCAGCGGCACTTGCCGCAGGAAATAGTGTCCTCGCGAAGCCTTCCGAGCAGACCCCTTTGATCGCCGCGGCAGCCATCCATCTCTTGCATCGTGCTGGCGTGCCAGGCTCGGCGCTGCATTTTTTGCCGGGTGATGGCGGGCTTGGGGAGCAGCTTGTTTCCTTGCCTGGGATTGCGGGTGTCGCCTTCACAGGCTCGATGGAAATCGCGAGCAAGATCAATCGCGCTTTGGCCGCGAAGGACGGACCAATTCCCGTGTTGATCGCGGAGACCGGGGGCATCAACACAATGATCGCCGACGCAACCGCCCTGCCCGAGCAAGTCTGCGACGATGTGCTTGCCTCGGCGTTCCGTTCGGCTGGGCAACGGTGTTCGGCCTTGCGGATTCTCTGTGTGCAGGATGATATCGCCGACCGGGTGATCACAATGATCGCCGGGGCGGCGCGGGAACTTGCAATCGGCGATCCGCGCGATGCCCGCGTTCAAATCGGCCCCGTGATCGACGCTGATGCCAAGGCGAGGCTGGATGCCCACATCGCACGCATGAAGCATACGGCCTTGGTCCATTATGCTGGTGAAATACCATCATGCGTGCCGCGAGGCGGTTTCTATGTCGCGCCTCACATTTTCGAAATTGATGCCGTGAGCGATCTCAAATGTGAGGTTTTCGGCCCTATATTACATGTCGTTCGTTTCAAGGCGGCGGACCTCGATCTATTGCTCGATGCGATCGAAGCCTACGGGTCTGGGCTGACCTTGGGCGTGCATTCACGAATCGATGCCACGGCTGAACGCATTTTAGCGCGGCGCCTTGCAGGCAATTGCTATGTCAATCGCAATATGATCGGCGCCGTCGTCGGCACCCAGCCGTTTGGCGGCTTCAATCTTTCTGGCACCGGGCCAAAGGCGGGCGGACCGCACTATCTCAACCGCTTTTGTCTTGAGCAAACGATTTCGATCAACACTGCGGCAACCGGCGGCAACCCGCATCTTATCAACAGCACACAATGAATTTCGTTTGAATTTGCAGGAACTCCCACGTTCGGATTTTGTTTTCTGGAGAGAGGAGGATTCCAATTTGGTGGGTTTGCGCTTGCCTACGCCTATCTGCCTCTCGCCGAAGTGGGTCGCACCGCCTGCGAGGGAAGATGCGGCGGGAACGGTTCTGCCGTTCCGTGAGCGGACGCCTTGGTTTGGGGGTGACCTGCAAACCCTCCGCTATGCCCTGCGCGGCGCTCCCCCGGATTTGCCTGGAGGCGAGCGGCTGCTGCTACGGATGCCCGACGGCGACCGGCTGGCGGCCCGGCTGGATCGCCAGGCCGACCCAATCACCAGGCCGCTCGTCGTGCTCGTGCATGGTCTTACAGGTTCCGAAGCCAGCGGGTGCGTGGTGGCGAGTATGCGACATCTGGTCGGCCAGGGCTGGCCGGTCTTGCGCCTCAACCTGCGCGGAACCCTCCCTTCGCTCCCGACCGCCACAGGGCATTATCATGCCGGCCGGACAGAAGATTTGGCGGATGCCTTGCGCGGGCTGCCGGGCGATCTTACCCGCCATGGGATCGTCCTGCTCGGCCATTCGCTGGGCGGCAATCTCGTGCTCAAATTCATGGGCGAAGGCGGGCATGGCATGCCGGTGCTTGCCGCCGTGGCGGTTTCCACCCCTCTTGACTTAGCGGCGACCTGTGCCCGGATGATGGCCCGGCGTAATTACGGCTATCAACGCTACATGCTCGAGGCGATGAAACGGGAAGCGCTGGCTCCGGGTTCCTCTGTTAGCACGACTGAGCGGGCTACCATCGCCGCCGTCCGGAACGTTTATGAATTCGACGATCGCTTCATCGCGCCACTCTTTGGCTATAAGGATGCCCAGGACTATTACGAAAGCAATGCCGCTAAGCATTTCCTTGCTGGCATCGCGCGGCCGACACTGGTGCTCCACGCCTTGGACGACCCTTGGATTCCCGCTGCGTGCTATACTGCGATCGACTGGCCGCGCCTGCCGAAGATCGAAACGGTTTTGACCCCACGCGGCGGGCATCTGGGCTTCCACGGACAAGGCAGCCGCGTTCCTTGGCACGACCGCATGACGGCGTGGTGGCTTGCACGCAAGTTCCGGTTTGGCCCAAATCGATGAGACAGGCTAAGTTGAAGCTCTGCCCGCGAAAGGTCGCCGAACAAACCCTCGAGGCGAGACAAAGTCCATTGCGCTCAAGGACATTCCGCTAGATCCGGGGATAACGAACCTACCGCGATGCCACGCGCCGCCATTTCGCTTCGACACGTCTTGTGATTGCCTTCACCCTGGCTTCCTGCGCGGCCCAAAAAGCGCGGCTCACCGCCGCCGTTCGTATCCTCGGTCCGCGTTTCACCGCTTGAGTGGGAGGAATCGTTGGCTCAAAAACAAATGGCACGGATGTCGCCGCCGCGAAGGGCGATCCGACGGCCGCAAGATGCGCGCGCGCGCGGCCGCAATAATTCACAGAAAGGGCCGACATCATCTCCTCGCCGTGACCCGCCCGGTATTTCATGAGGGCGCGGCAAAGGTCGCCATTGGCGAGACGCCAAGCCTGGCCAAGATAAGTCACCCCGTAATGAATATTGACGTCCGGCTTCGCGAGCTCGGCAGCATCGCCTTTAAAGCCCAGCATTGCCGCTGTCTCGGGCCGCACTTGCATCAGGCCGATTTCTCCGACGCCACCGACGGCACCCGGATCATAGCCGCTCTCGATCGCCGCGACCGCGTCGGCAATATCGGGCGGAAGCCCGTTTTTTTCGGCTTCCCGTTTGATGAGTGTGCGATAGAAACCTCTGGTGGACGCGTCAATATTTTTCGGGTTCAAGGCTTGGTCCCAGTTAGCCTCTGGCACCATAGGCGGCTGTGCCTGAGCATCCGCTCCAACCGGTCGTGGAACCGGCAGCGGCGGACTTTCCTCGGCCAAGGCCGTGCCCGCCTGGGTTAGGAAAATCGCGCATGAAAGGCCGGAAGCGGTTTTGCGGAAGGGCATCTGTTTCCTTTGTCCTAAGTGCTCAACCCGGACCATGCGACAGTAGCACCAAAAGTTTAAGGGGATTTTTTTCCGCTTGTTCAATGAAATAACCGCTTTATAAACAAAGACATAGAGATTATTAGCGGCAATACACAGGCAAAGAAGATAGTCAGCCAAAAGAGTCCGTCAGCAAAGCGCAACTTCCTAAATTGCCTCTTTACAAGGCTTCCTTCGCGCCGCGCTTGGGCGTAAAAGCCTAGCTTTCCAGGTCCCCATCGTAACAGGAGTTTGCATGACCGCAATCGTCGACATCGCCGCGCGCGAAATTTTGGATAGCCGTGGCAATCCCACGGTCGAGGTCGATGTCACCTTGGAAGATGGGTCGAGCGGCCGCGCGGCGGTTCCTTCGGGTGCTTCGACGGGCGCCCATGAAGCGGTCGAATTGCGCGACGGGGACAAAGGGCGCTTTTCCGGCAAGGGCGTTCTCAAGGCGGTTGAAAGCGTCAATCGCGATATTTTCGATGCCTTGAGCGGGTTTGACGCGGAGGATCAGGGCCAGATCGACGCAGCGATGATCGCGCTCGATGGCACGCCGAACAAGGCGCGGCTCGGCGCCAACGCCATTTTGGGAGTCTCGCTCGCCGTTGCCAAGGCCGCGGCGGACGTCTCTGGCCTGCCTCTTTATCGATATGTCGGCGGCGTCCAAGCGCATGTCTTGCCGGTCCCGCAAATGAACATCATCAACGGTGGCGTGCACGCGGACAATCCGATCGATTTTCAGGAGTTCATGATTATTCCCCTCGGTGCACCTTCTCTGGCGGAAGCGGTACGCTGGGGCGCTGAGGTTTTTCACGTGCTGAAAAGCGCTTTGAAAAAAGCCGGGCACAATACCAATGTCGGCGACGAAGGCGGCTTTGCTCCCAACCTGCCGTCGGCGGAAGCGGCACTGGATTTTTGCCGGGATGCCATCGCTGGCGCCGGTTTCAAGCCCGGCGAGGACATTGCTTTGGGTCTTGATTGTGCCGCGAACGAGTTCTTCCATGACGGCAAATATGCTTACGAAGGCGAGGGCAAGACACGCGCGCCGCAAGAGCAGGCACAATATCTGGCGAAGCTGCTCGCCGACTATCCGATCGTCTCGATCGAAGATGCGATGTCGGAAGATGATTGGGAAGGGTGGAAGATTCTTACCACGCTCATCGGCAACAAATGCCAACTCGTCGGCGACGATCTTTTCGTAACCAACGTGACCCGTCTGTCGCGCGGGATCAAAGAGGGAATCGCAAACTCAATTCTGGTCAAGGTCAACCAGATCGGCACCCTGACGGAAACCCTCGCCGCCGTCGATATGGCGCACCGGGCCGGCTACACTGCGGTCATATCGCACCGTTCGGGCGAGACGGAAGATTCGACGATCAGCGATCTTGCCGTCGCCACCAATTGCGGCCAGATCAAAACCGGATCCCTGTCGCGCTCGGACCGGCTGGCGAAATATAATCAGTTGATCAGAATCGAGGAGGAACTTGGGAGCCAGGCTGTCTATGCAGGCCGCGCGGCGCTGAAGGCGGCTGACTGAGGCAGAGTTTGATCCGCCGTGGAATCCACAAGGCAAACAGGCCCGCTGGAGAACCGGCGGGCCTTTTTTATGAAATATTCGCGTCACACTGACCAGGCTATACTTAATACGCCGACACTCTTCGTTTTCTCCGGCTTAATCTAGGCCTTTCCATAGAACTCAAAAGAGAATTTGCAGGTTTTTTTTATTGTAGAAAAGGATTCGAGATGATTGCAGCGACGTAATGGTCCACGATGTAGTGACGATTGGGCCTGAGGAGGACGTGTCGAAAGCTGTGAAGCTGCTGGTGGATCACGACATAAGCGCTCTTCCCGTCGTCGATGACGAACGGCGCGTCATAGGTATTCTCAGCGAAGCCGATCTGCTTCATCGCGACAAGATTGGAACCGAGCAGCATCGGGCATGGTGGCTCGAGGCAGTCACGCCCGCAAGCGTGCTTGCCTTGGATTATGCGAAATCGCATGGACGCAAAGTGGCGGAGGTTATGTCCGAAGACATTATCTCGGCCGATGAAAACACGCCGCTCTCCGATCTCGCGAATATCCTTGAGAAAAACCGGATCAAGCGTGTCCCGATTCTCAAGGATGGCAAGCTTGTTGGGATCGTAAGCCGTTCCAATCTCATCCAGGCGCTTGCGTCGGCGCCCTCCCAGCCTGAAAATGATCAGCTGGCGGACCGGGGGATCAGATCAGCAATCTTGGCGCGGCTGGCCGAGCAATCTTGGACCGACTTTGGCGAGCGCAATATCGTCGTGACAAATGGAGTCGTAAATCTTTGGGGCCTCGTTGGGTCCCCGGAAGAACATAAGGCGCTCCTCGCTCTCGCTGAAAGCGTGCCGGGTGTGCGTGAGGTGTCGGATGAAATGATCGCCTCCTATTCGCTTTAGCGGGAGGCGGCTTACTTCGTATTCAGCTTTCGCTGCTTTCGCCCGACCTGGACGTGAACCAGCATCATCACTGGCAACGTTAGGCCAAAGGCAAGGTGGATGTCGCTCGCCCACGGTCTTAAGGCTTCTGAAGCCAGGTAATAAAGTCCAAAGGCGGTCACGATCAGCACGGCATTACATACGGCCATGATCATGCCCGTGGCACGGTTTTTCCTTGCCCGCCAGGCGCGCCCGACATGCACGGGAACTAGGGCACCAAGCAGCATCAAGGTCACCATAGCGGTGCCGCCATGGATCATAAGAAGAGTGGCCGCGCTCTCTTGCCAGATTTCATTCTCGGAGGATTCTTTTATGCGGTCGGCAACGAACCACGCCGCGCCGCTCATGAAAAGCACCCCGAACGCGGCATAGACCGCGAAGCGGAAGGGGGGATCAAGCCGCCAGAACGGCAGCATTTTGCCACTCCGCGCTGACGCGGACTTCCCCATCCGCCGTCACGAAAAGAGCGCTCGCGCCATATTGGCGGAGCAAGGGCGCCGAAGCTTCGGCCATGAGCATGACAACCTTGGTCAAGGCGTCAGCCAAAAGGCAGGAGGGCGCGCGCACGCTTGCGCCGGTTACCGCGCGGACTGGTTCGCCGGTCGCCGGGTCGATGATCATTGGGCTCTGGGCATCCAGGGATTGCAAAGGATCATATCCGCTGCCGCTTGACGCCAGTGCCGCATTGCGCAGTTCGACCTGACATAAACCGCGGTCCGGTTGGCCTGGATCGCGTATGGTGACCATCAGTCCTTTCGGCCCAAAAGCGGCAAGATCACCACCGGCGTTGACAAGGCCGGACGGCATTCCGGAGGCGCGCAAAACATCGATCGCGCGATCGACGGCAAACCCTTTGGCGATGCCGCCGAGATCAATCCGGATCCCGGAGTCATGAAACCGCACGCGGTGACCGGCGCGCAATTCGATTGCGCCGCCGACAAGCATCGTCCGGGAAATGTCTTGAATATCGCCCCCGTGATAAGGCAAGAGACCGAGCTTCTGCAAAGCGGGCGCAATCCTTATGTCGAACAGCCCATTCGAACAGCTGTGCAAATCAAGCGCCGTTTCGAGTACTTGATAGGTCCAAGGATGCACTTCCGTTGGTGCTTTAAAAGCCTCTCGGTTGAGGCGGCTCACATCGCTGCCCTCCTCATGAAAGCTCATCAAGCGATGCACGGTTTCAACCGCCATGAACGCCGCCTCGACGGCCGCCTCCATCGCCAAGGTCCCCGCACCGTCGGCGCCAATTTCGACAAAAGTTCCGAGCAGAGGCCGTAGCCGGTGGAGATTATCGCAGGTGGCTTGCATAATACGCCAATATTCTTTTCACCCCTTCCGTCACATGCCGCGACGACAAAGTGGCACCCGAGATGTTGCGAATATCCTGATTCATTTGCAGAGCGCTACCGCTGCTCTTGCCAACGAATTGTGAGAGCCAGCTCGCATCCGCGACTTCGAACCCGTAAGATTCCCGGTAAGTCAGAATCTCGACGCGGCGGACATGACCAGAGGCGTCAAGGGCAACCGAATAGTCGATGTAGAGATGCTTGCCAATGACGTGGTCGACAAAGAAGTATCCGGCAACACTGCCGCCGTTAAGCGCCTTCCACACACGTTGTGGCTGAACCTCCTCGAAGCGGGCCCCCGGAAAGGCATGCTGCTGAGCCGCGCCGATACTCGAATATTGGTAAGCGTAGGCGGGCAAGGTTATCGCAACCGCCGCCGCCGGGGCGGCCCAGCGGATCCATCCATCCATGCCATAACTCCCTATCTGATCAGAAAGAATGTGCTGCCAGGATCGCGCTGATAGCACATTCTTGGCGTGCGCCGGTCAAAAGAAAAAGCCGACTCCTCCCAACACGCTGTCAGACTGCGCTCCGAGGGGTGCCGCATTGATCGCTCTCGTATAGTTCAATTTTAAAACCAGCTCCGGCGTCGGATACACGGCGAACCCGACGTCGTGAAATTGTTGTATGCCAGAACCCGTGGGGAAGTTGAAATCGGTGCCGGCAAAACCGCCTGTCTGGAAATTCTGATAGGTGTAGCGATAAAATGGCACGGCTTCCCAATTGCTGCCGAGGATTGGACCAAAAAACGGAGTGAGTGGCAAGTGATAAGCGACCTCGGCGGATCCGCCAAACATGCTCTTACCGACGTTGTCGAAGGGATCTGTGTCGTTGTTCGCCCGCAAATTCGCCGGATTGCCAAACAGGACATCAACGAATTCGCCGCGGAATTCGAGGCCCGTGTCAGGGACGTGGTAACGGAAATCCGTCTCGAAGATTGTGAGACTTGAACGGCCAAGTAATATCCCAGTATTGCTGTAGGCGCCCCGCGGCGTCGTGCTCGGGGTAAAGTAGACGGAAGAGCCGCCATCGAACCCTGGCCAAAATGCCGGCGCATAGCTCAGACGGAACGTATATCCAAGATAGTTGCTGAGCTGGCGGAAATCCCCCAATGGCGCTTGTGACAAGCCCAACGCGTCGATACCATCAATTCCGGGAGCATATCCGACCGGGAATAGTGGAACCCCGTTGGCATCCGTCCGCAACGCGAAATCATCGCCGAAATCTTCCAGCGCTTGACTGACCTGAAACTGATAATTCAGACCCTCGGTGATTTGCCCCCAAATGCTCGCCGCCGGAGCTTTCCACGTCGATGGTATGAGTCCGTTGTCAAGTTCCGGGCGCCGGACGCTATAGAAATTGGTGGGCTCATGATAAAGATTGAGCCAGTCGATCGGCACAAGATCAATGCCGGGCGCGCGAATGTTAAAATAGGGCGCAATTCTGAAATCGACATAGGCCTGCTCGATCTCGGCTGTCCCATGCAATTTGTCGTCGGCGTCGAATGCAACACCCCCGTGTTCGAATTCGATCTCGGAATTGAAAATGATATTATCAGTGAATTGATAGGTCGGGAGCAGCACAAGCCGCGCGGCGTCAAAGCCGGTTTGCCATTGACCGTTGGCGTCCGGGTTTTGCTGAGCCCCAAACCGCATTTCACCATAGGCGCCGATCTTCAGTCCCGGAAGCGGCGATGGCGCGACGCCGAAAAGATCCTCATTTGCCGGGGTCGGGGCTTCAAGCTGGGCGGTTTCCCGGGCTCCCATGTAACCGGGCGCGGGCGCAAGGTTCCAAGCCGCCGCGGGCGGCCTTTTGCCCGGCGGCATCGACTCGGGTACAACGGGCTGATCTTGCACCGATGCTTCTTTGGTGCCGCCTTTGCGCGTGTTCGCCACATGCGTCTTGGAGCCATTCGCCGCGGACCCCTCGCTTTTACTGCGATGAAGCTCGCCTTCGAGCGACCGGATGCGCGCTTCCATCCTTTCCATCTTTTCGAGCAATTGTTCATTCGTAAGCTGGCCGCCCGCCTTTCCCTGCCCGGCCGCATCCTGAGCGAGCGCAGCGCTTGCTGTTGAAGCCAAGAGAGAAGCCACAGCAAGCGCCGAGGTCCAACCGCTGTTCCGCTTTACCGCAAGGGGATTTAGCGAAATCGGGCAAGTCAGCGTTGCCGCGCCAACCGTCTCATTATTTTTTGAGCCACCGGCGGCCCCTCGTTTGCCAAGCATTGCTGTCTCCGTATTCCTGCAACTGACGCTACGCCGAGATAATAACGCTTCTAATCTAGCGTATTTCTACAGTCTGAACCGGCGGCAATACGTCGTCAATTACTTATACTTCTTTATATAAACTCTAAGTTGCATGTTTTAGAGTTAGAATAAGTATAAACTAGAAGCGTAAAATAGAGGGCTGATTGCGGCAAATGAGAATTTGGCAGAACGGCAGCAAAATAACTGGTTAGAAGATGTTGCGCTTCTGCCACACGCTTTGCGGATGAGTGGCAAAACGGATCCATTGAGGAGAAATAACTTTGACGGCCTTTGACGGAGTGCTGACTTGCCTTATAGGTTTGGCCTCCAGGCGCAGAGCCGGACGCACGCTGGGACGGCCTCATGTCAACGCGGTGCCATGACGTTGCTTCGCGGGTGTAGCTCAATGGTAGAGCAGCAGCCTTCCAAGCTGAATACGAGGGTTCGATTCCCTTCACCCGCTCCAACTCTGCAATGCGATATTCCAGACAAGGCGAGGTGGCGGAGGTTTCTGCTCTGCCCGCTTCTTGGGGCGATTTGCGCGATTTTTCCAATCGATATGCCGCAAGCACAGGAGGCCAGCGGCAGTTCTGCGGTCACGGAAGATGTATCGTTACCGCCCGAGTTACAGCCAACGATCGCCTCGAGCATTCCGGCTCTTGCTGAATTTAAGAAAGGACTCTTTGATCTCGGCTATAATTTACAGTTCAGCTACTTTGCCGATGGCCTTGCGAATCCGACCGGGGGGGTCAAACAAGGTGCTGCTTATGAAGGCCTTCTTTACATGGTCCTCGATGCGGACCTTGCGAAGATAGCAGAATTGGATGGCCTAAGCTTTCGCATCAACGCATATCAAATCCACGGGCGCCAACTGTCTGCCTACAATATTTTCAACCTGGCCCCTGTCGATAGCATCGAGGCACGGCCGTCGACGCGGCTGTTCGAACTGTGGGTCGAACAGAAGTTCGGCGATTTGGCTTCGATCCGCGTCGGCCAATTATCAGCCGACAATCAGTTTTTCATAAGTGAATTCGGCAACAGCGAATATATCAACAGCACATTTGGATGGCCGACGATATTTCACGCTGACTTGCCAGGGGGTGGAGGACCCAATTACCCTCTGGCTACTCCAGGGGTGCGCCTTAAAGTGACCCCAGACAATCATGTGACTCTTCTTGCCGGTTTGTACAATGGCGATCCAGCTGGGTCAGGATTCACCGGTACCCAGGAGATAAAAGACCCGGCAGGAATTAACTTTCGCCTCCGGGACCCGCCTTTGCTGATGACTGAAGCGCAATATAGCTACAATCAAGACAAGGCTTCGCAGGGGCTCGCTGGGACGATCAAATTGGGCGGCTGGTATCATTTTGGTCCCTTTCCTGACGAACAGTTTAGTGTCCGTGGCAAGACGCTCGCCCTTCCAGACAGCGTGGCGGAGACTCACACCGGCGATTTCGGGATCTATGGCGTGATCGATCAGATGCTCTGGCACCTTCCGGACGCTGATCCAAAGAAGGGAGTCGGAGCCTTCGCCCGTGTGTCGGCAAGCCCGTCTGACCGTAACCTCATCAGTTTTTATGCCGAGGGGGGCATTAATTTCATGGGGCTTTGGCAGGAGAGACCCGACGACAGTTTTGGCCTCGCTGCGTCTTTTTCGCAGCTATCACCCGCCGCGGCGGCGCTCGATCACGAAAGAGATCTCCTATTACATGCCATCTTGCCCGTTCGTGATTATGAGTTGGTCACCGAACTTACATATCAAGCGAAGATCATTTCGGGCTGGACCGTCCAACCTGATTTGCAATATATTTTTCATCCCGGCGGCGGCACAATCGATCTGCTCAACCCCTTTACTGGGCGTATCCCTAACGCCGCCGTTTTCGCGGTGCGCACGCAAATCAGTTTCTAGCGACGTGTTCGGACGGAGGCACAGGGGCTAGCGGTTGGCTGCGCGCGCGGAGCGCCGTTAAATGTCCGCTCCGTCCATGCCGCCCGATTCAAGAAATCTCTCCAGCCAATGGATGTCGTAGAGTCCATTTTGCATATCGGCGTTTCGAACCAGCGTTTGAAACAATGGAATGGTCGTATCGATTCCATCGACAATGAATTCATCGAGCGAGCGGCGAAGACGCATCAACGCCTCGTTGCGGTTGCGGCCATGCACGATAAGTTTGCCGACGAGCGAGTCGTAATTTGGCGGAATCGCATAGCCAGCGTAGACGGCGCTATCGACTCGCACCCCAAGGCCGCCCGGCGGATGATAATAAGCAATCTTTCCCGGCGAAGGCCGGAAGGTGGCGGCATCTTCCGCGTTGATGCGGCATTCAATGGCGTGGCCGTTGAACACGACTTCATCTTGCGTAAGGGTCAAGGGTGAACCGGCCGCGATCCGGATTTGTTCATTGACGAGATCGACGCCGGTGATCATCTCCGTAACCGGATGCTCGACCTGTATCCTGGTATTCATCTCGATGAAATAAAATTTGCCGTCTTCATAGAGGAACTCAATAGTTCCCGCCCCCGCATAGCCGAGTTCCCGCATTGCGGCCGCGCAAATTTCGCCAATCTCCTGGCGCTGCGGGGCATTGAGCGCGGGAGAGGGACTTTCCTCCCAGACCTTCTGGTTGCGCCGCTGCAACGAGCAATCGCGGTCGCCGAGATGAATGGCCTTGCCGTGCCCATCGCCCAAAATTTGGATTTCGATATGGCGAGGCTTTTCGAGATATTTTTCAAGATAAACCGAATCGTCGCCGAAGGCTGATTTGGCTTCGGCCCGTGCCGTTTCGAGTGCTGAAGGGAGCTCCTGCGCGGTGCGGGCAACTTTCATGCCTCTGCCACCGCCACCTGCCGCGGCCTTGACGAGAACCGGGAATCCTAGGGCCCGCCCCACGGACAGCGCTTCCGTATCGCTCGTAATTGCGCCGGGCGAGCCAGGAACGCAGGGAATGCCAAGCCGGAGCGCGGTCGATTTGGCTGCGATCTTGTCGCCCATAAGCCGGATATGTTCCGGCTTTGGACCTATGAAGGTAATGTGATGGTCCATGAGAATCTCGGCAAACCGCGCATTCTCCGAAAGAAAACCATAGCCTGGATGCAAGGCTTCGGCGCCGGTGATTTCGCAGGCGGCCAGAAGGGCTGGAATGTTCAGATAGGAATCCCGGGCGGGCGGCGGCCCGATACATACGGATTCGTCGGCAAGCTTCACATGCATCGCATGAGCGTCGGCCGTCGAATGAACCGCCACCGTCGCGATGCCGAGTTCCTTGGCGGCACGCAAAATCCGCAAGGCGATTTCGCCGCGATTGGCGATAAGGATCTTATCGAACATATCAGCTCACCGGCCACGCGGCCTTATTCGATAACGAGCAACGGCTGGCCATACTCGACCGGCTGACCGTCCTCGACCAGAATGCCCGTAACTGTTCCGGCGCGCGGAGCCAGGATCTCGTTGAAGGTTTTCATCGCCTCGACAAGAATGACCTTGTCACCTGCCTTGACCTGCGTTCCGATCTCCACGAAGGGGGTACTCTCCGGAGATGCCCGCAAATAGGCGGTCCCCACCATCGGCGATTTGACCGTGCCTGGACTGTCCGGCGGCACCGGGGAAGCGCTCACCACGGCGGCATGCGGCGAGACAATTGGCGGCTGAACCACGGCGGGAGTGAGCTGCCGCGCGACACGAATTTTGACGTCGCCGTTGGCGACCTCGATCTCGGAGAGCCCAAGACGCGCCACCATTCCGGCCAAGGTTTCGACCAATTCCGTGTCGATGGTGGCGGGCGCGCTCACGTCCGGTTTTGAATCCGGATATTTCATTTCTATTTTCTCTCGTTTTGACGGGCGCCCTGGGTCATTCCCGGCCGGAACGAACCACGGCGAAAGTGTTTGATTGCAATAGGGAAATTCGTCACGCTTTTCCTGCCGCTCCGGCCCGGGAAAGTAAAGCTTCGAGCGCGAGTTCATAAGACAGTGCGCCAAAACCGACGATCACGCCAAGCGCGACCGGGGAAATCAACGACCTATGACGGAAACTCTCCCGGGCATGAACATTCGAAAGATGCACCTCGACAACATCCGCCTTCGCTCCCTTGATCGCGTCTTGCAGCGCGATCGACGAATGTGAATACGCCCCGGCATTTAAAATCACTGGCTCGCCAGCGCGCCCAGCTTCCTGCACCCAGGTCACGAGATCGCCTTCATGGTTCGATTGGCGGAAGTATAAAAGAAGCCCGTGCGGCTTGCAGCGGGCGGAAAGATTCGCTTCGATGTCCGCAAGGGTCGCATGACCATAGGTTTCCGGCTCCCGTACGCCGAGAAGATTAAGATTTGGTCCATTGAGGACGTGGACGGCTTTCATGGCGATTCTGGTCTCAGGAAATGCCTATCGCGTTTCCATAGCCGGGATCAAAACACAAGGGAAGCCTACGTCCTCCCCCCAAATGCGCTTGCCCCATACCGTAACTCGTGCGATAAGGTGTCAAACCATCTCAAAATAGCGGAATCCCAAAATGATCAAGTTCGGTGCGGCCGTCGCCGGTTTGTGCCTTGGCGTGATGATGTTGCCGAATGCCTCCGAGGCAAGGCCTGTGGGAACCGTCCAGGGGCTGCCTTTTTTTGGCCTCCCCTATCCGTACGGATACGTCTATAATCCGCCAAGAACGGAGTGTTACACCTTTCAGCAGGTTGAAACTCCAGACGGGCCGCGAATGGCTGCAGTATGGACTTGTGGCGCGCCTGTAACGGCCAAGTATTGAGCTTTTCCCCCCGTCACAATCGAAGCAATTCCGGGGACCAAATTCGTGCCTTCCGCAGCGGGACGCCGGAAGGCACGTGCCACCTAACGTGGCTTTGTCTGAGTTTCTGATACTGCTTCCGAGGCCATTGCTTACCTTTTTGTGCCATAGACGTAAGACGTGAGTCTTTACGGCTTCGTAATTTAGCGAAGCAGGAAAACATTAAGGTTAAATGTTAACTATGAAATAATAATATATGGTAGACGTTTTGCCATGTGAGAATAGGTCTGAGCCTGAATTAAGATTCAAAAAGCATATTGGCCATTATTGATTTTTTGGTGGCGCGAAACATATCGTTTTCGCATTGCTCAATATTTTGAATTGGTTTATTTTTACGTGCTTGAGACGGAGAGCGTTATGCTCAATACCGCTCGCATAATGATTTTTTTCTCTCTTTTCATCGTGGTGGTTTCTACACGATAATGGTGAATTGAAACAGATGCTGCAAATCAACAAGCGCTCACCGGATTCAAGCGACACCCCAAGCCGGCCTGAGGCTCTAATTGCGGATTCATTTAAAAATTTTTTGAGGGTCTTGAATCGGCAGCGTCCAATTGCTTCCGTAGTATTTATCTGTTGTTTTGCTCTCGGAATGCTTTACTATGTTACGACGCCTGCAAGTTATACTGCAGGCGGAACAATTGTCATTGATAAGCGAAAGCTTCAGCTGTTTCAGAAAGAATCGGTTTTAGGCGACGTTGACCTCGATACTGCAGCTGTTCAGACTGAGGTTGAGGTTCTCAAATCGGATAACATCGGCCTTGCCGTCATCCGCAAGCTCCAACTTACCGATGACCCAGAGTTCGCTGACACTCCAAAGGGACCAATTCGCCGGTTGATTGCGGTTATCGGACGCTTGACCAAATTCTCGGAGGCGGAACGAGCGCTTTCGGAAATCGACCGGGAAAATGCTGCACTTCTTAAATTCAACGAGCAACGCACGCTCAGCCGCGTGGGCATGACCTATGTTATAGACATTGGCTTTACCTCTCATGACCGAGACAAGTCAGCGCGGATCGTCAATGCGATCGCGGACGCCTACATCGATGACCAATTGAATGCCAAATACCAGGCCACCCGCCGGGCCAGCCTCTGGCTGCAGGAGCGCATTGCGGAACTGCGCACCCAAGCGACGGCGGCCGAACGCGCGGTCTTGGATTTCAAGGGCAAAAACAACATCGTCGATGCCGGCGGCGGACGGCTGATCAACGATCAAGAACTCGTCGAGGTCAACAGTCAACTCATCCTTGCCCGCGCTGCAACCGCCGAGGCAAAAGCCCGACTTGATCGGATTAATGCGGTCATGAAGCAAGATGTTGCCGATGCTTCGGTCGCGGACGCCTTGAAAAGCGAAGTCATTATTAAGTTGCGCAACCTATATTTAGAGGTTGCCCAGCGGGAAGCCATATGGGCAAAAATGTACGGCGAGAACCATCTAGCGGCGATAAATCTCCGGACCCAGATGGAGCAATATCGGCGCAGCATCAAGGATGAGATGCGCAAGATCGCCGAAAGCTACAAGAGTGACTATGAAATCGCTCTGACGCGGCAAACAAGTCTTGAATCCAGTCTCGCCAATGTCGTGGATCAGTCGCACACTACTGGCCAAGCTCAGATCCAATTGCGCGAGCTAGAAAGCAACGCCGAAACCTCGCGTGCTCTCTATGACAGCTTTCTGCAACGCTATATGGAGGCGGTACAGCAGCAGTCCGTACCGATGAGCGAAGCGCGCTTGATCAGCCCTGCTTTGCGGCCAGTATCTAAGAGCGCCCCGAAATTATTAACTGTTTTGCTCGTAACTCTCGCGGGCGCGACCCTGTTGAGCTTTGGCGTCGCTTATCTCCGCGAGGCTTGGGATGGGACGTTGCGGACCACTGGCCAAGTCGAGGACACGCTTCATTTTAATTGCCTGGCGATGGCCCCCGTGCTGGCGGCTCCCGCCACACGGATCGATTTACTCAGTGACGAAACGAAAGCCGTGCCCATGGATCGCAGAACCGCGGCACCCGGACAGGATTGGCTTCGCTATGCTGTCGATTCGCCGTTTTCTCGCTATGCAGAGGCAATCCGGTCGATAAAGATCGCCGCCGATTTGAGCGGCGCCCTCAAATCTCACAAAGTCATCGGAGTGACCTCGACCTTACCAAATGAAGGCAAATCAACGATCGCCGCAAATCTCGCTCATCTCATTGCGGATGCGGGAGGAAGTGTCATTTTGGTCGACGCCGATCTCCGCAGCCCATCCTTATCCCGGAAATATTCACCCGACTCGCCTGGATCGATCGGCGCCGTGATGAGCACGATCTCGCTTCATGACGCCATCATACCTGTTCCCTTTACGAGCTTGCATTTTTTACCAGCGGGAGCCACCGCAAGACTGCCACATACGAATGAAATTCTCGCGTCGGCGGCGTATAAGAAGATCATCGACGAGCTTCGCACGAAGTACGATTACATTATTGTTGACCTTTCGCCAGTCGCTCCCATCGTCGACGTTCGCGCCACGGGACACTTCATCGACACCTATGTCTACATCGTCGAATGGGGGCAAACGAAGATAGAGGTGATCGAACGCGGTCTCGCAGAAGCAGGTAATGTCACCAGCCGTCTACTTGGCGTGGTGCTTAATAAAGTGGATACATCCACACAGAGCCGCTATGAGCATTATCATGGAAATAAATATCACCGGAAATACTACGCGAAATATGGCTACACGGAATAACTGTTCGCCATCCGGTTGGCCTGGATCGAATGTACTGTAAGGCTTAACCACCATGCCCCTCGCCAGAACACGAGACGCATTTCCATTCGCGGGCTTCATTCTTTAAAATCAGCCATGTTGAAAGCCACCGGCCACTTCGCTCCCATCCATGTGATTGGCGGCGGCCTTGCAGGAAGTGAGGCGGCTTGGCAGATCGCCCGAGCTGGTATGCCGGTGGTAATTCATGAAATGCGGCCCGCGCGGACAACGCCAGCGCATCACACCGGCAATCTCGCCGAACTCGTTTGCTCAAATTCGTTTCGCGCCGATGATCCGGAAACAAGTGCGATCGGCATTTTGCATCGCGAAATGCGGTACCTCGATTCGCTCGTCATGGCGTCCGCCGATGCCAACAAGCTTCCCGCGGGAGGCGCGCTCGCTGTCGACCGGGACCAATTTTCCAAGTTCATCACTGAAAAAATCTGCTCGGAACCCCTTATCGAACTCAGGCGCGATGAAATCGAAGGGCTGCCGCCGGACACATGGGACAATGTGATTATTGCGACGGGGCCTTTGACATCACCATCCCTAGCGGCCGCTCTTGGCGCTTTGACCGGAGAACGGAATCTTGCTTTTTTCGATGCGATTGCCCCGGTCGTTCACCGCGAGTCGATCGACATGGACAAAGCGTGGCTCCAATCGCGCTACGACAAGCAAGGGCCAGCGGGGACCGGTGCTGATTACATTAACTGTCCGCTGACAAAGGATCAATATACGGCCTTCGTGGAAGCTCTCGTTGCGGCCGATAGATCCGAGCCGCATCCCTTGACGGGGGAATTTGAGGACACACCATATTTCAATGGCTGCCTGCCAATCGAAATTATGGCGGAACGGGGCTGCGAGACGTTGCGGCACGGGCCGATGAAACCGTTCGGCCTGACCAATCCACACTCGGATGCTGCAGCAAAAGCCTATGCAGTCGTGCAGTTGCGTCAGGATAATGCGCTCGGCACACTCTATAATATCGTCGGATTCCAGACCAAGCTAAAGCATCCCGCGCAGATCGAAATTTTCCGCACCATTCCGGGACTTGAAAACGCCCGTTTCGCGCGCCTCGGTGGAATTCATCGCAACACATTTCTAAACTCTCCTAAGCTTCTCGATGATGCGTTGCGGCTCAGGGTGGCACCAAGACTGCGGTTCGCCGGCCAGATCACCGGCTGCGAGGGTTATGTCGAAAGCGCGGCAATCGGCCTCGCAGCGGGCCGCATGGCGGCCGCGGAGCGGAACGGAGAGGTTTTTCCGCCCTTACCTCCGACGACGGCACTGGGCGCCCTTATCAATCATATTACTGGCGGGCACATCGCGATTATCGACGCGGGACCGCCGTCATTTCAGCCAATGAACGTGAATTTTGGCCTGTTTCCGCCGCTTGTACAGGAAACGCATGGCGAGAAACGTCGGGGTGCAGAAAAAGGCTTGACGCGAAAGGCGGCCATGAGTCAGCGCGCGGCGCGAGATTTGGCGTGTTGGCTGAACCAAGCTCCGGCAGCCGGATAATCGCCGCAGGTTCAAAAAATCAAGCTTCCGCTCAAGACGCTAAGCGTCAGGAAGACCAAAAACACCACGAGGAAGACAAAGAATAAGATGCGCGCAACCCTCGCGAACGCCGTGGAAGTGCGCCTGAAGCCGAAAAGACCAGCGAAAATCGAGATAAGGAAAAAAATAAGCGCCCATCTCAGCATTTGTGTTCCCCATTTAATTCCGTGGTGCCATTCGAATTGTCTCGAAAATTATAAGTGGCTTTAGTCTGCTCGAACCGAGGCCGTTCGCAAGCAAATTCGTGAGCACCTCGAATGTTCCAAGCGCCGCTCCTCTCGCCAGATAGCTCCTTGCCTACCAAGTGAAAAGCACTTCAGCCGCGAGGCCAGCGAAAAGGAGAAGTCCTGCGTCACGATTTGAGCGGAACAAACGTAAAGCAAGCGCATCATCACGAGGATTGATCCGCATTGTTTGCCAGCCAAGATGCAAGGCGAAAAGAACAAGACCGCTTTGCGCCAGCACCCCTGCCTTAGCGGCAAGCAAAGCCCCCGCAACGCAGAAAACCGCGAGCATGTAGAGAGAGCCAACACCCACGCGGACGCGGTCGCCGAAAAACCGGGCCGTGGATCCAATCCCGACGATCGCATCGTCCTCGATGTCCTGGATCGCATAAATCGTATCGTAACCGATGGTCCAAAACACCGCGCCAAGATAAAGCAGCAAAGGCGCGGGCGCGAGAAATCCCAAGGCAGCGGACCAGCCGACCAAGCCCCCCCATGCGAAGGCGGCGCCGAGAACCGCTTGCGGCCATGAACTAATCCGCTTCATGAAAGGATAGAGGCCGACGATCGCAAGCGATGCGCATCCGAGAAAAATGGTGAAACTGTTGAAACAAAGAAGCACAGCAAGCCCGACGAGACATTGTGCGCCAAGAAAGAGTTTCGCGGTGCCGATGCCAGCACGCCCCGAAGCGAGCGGGCGTTGTTTGGTGCGCTCCACCTTCGCATCAATGTCGCGGTCGATGAGATCGTTGTAGGTCGAGCCAGCGCCACGCATTGCAACGGCCCCAATAAAAAACAAAATAAGATCGCGGCCATGCAACGACCCATGCTGGTAAATGCTCGCGAGGGTGCTCGACCACCAGCATGGCAACAACAGCAGCCACCAGCCGATTGGGCGATCAAGCCGCGCAAGCTCCAGCAAGGGGTGCCAAGATTGCGGCGAAAACCGGAATATGAAATTTGCGGCAGTCACATTAGAGCGCTTTCCGATCATGTGGAATCACCTGATCGAAAAGAAATCGCTCAAAATCAAAAAGCTGGAGCATGTTCTGTTCGAAAAAGTCGACCAACTTTTTCGGAACATGCTCTAATGGGAGTGGCAGGAGCGGGCGCGCCGTCGCGGAAAAACCCGGCGGCAACATCAGCCGGAGCGAGCTGTCCGGGCGATACCGTCCGCCCTGGGCAGACAGTGTATCAAAGCGGGCCAGCGGGAAGCTTCTGCTGTGGTGCATTGAGCGCGCCAGAGGCCTGCTGCTCTTGCGCTTTTTTCATTTCGGCGGCCACCTTACAGGCTTGGTTGGCGACAGTGCTGGATTTGCCGGTGCTCGCTGTAATATTCTGGAAAGCTTCGTCGGGAACCCCACACCATTCCTTGTTTTTCGTCAGATAGGCGAGAAGATCATGCTCGGCGGCGACGAGGGCGCGCAGCTTAGGGCACGAGGCTACCGGGTCCAGCTGTTTCTTACCACCCTGGGCAAGTTGATTGAGCTGATCGATAATGCCCTGGCGCTTTTTGGTGAGTGCGCCGATATCCTGGTTGCAATCGATGGCATTGGCCGTGCCGCTGATGACCAATGGAATCAACGCTGTGATGACAAGCACGGCTTTACGCACGCCGCCATTTCCCTTATGTGGCATCATGATATGAGCCTTTCAGTGACGTTTTCGATGCGCTGACCAAGCCTTACTCTATTGTTCCTAAGTTACTGCCAAGAACTGTAAGGTTTACCGGCAGCAATGCGACTTGTGAACCCATGCCGTGTCATATCAAAAAGTGTACCGCCCGCGCAAGCGTGGCCTCTTGTGGCGGGATCCGTCGTAACCTCGGGCGGCTGCATGTCCCGCTATGATTTTTCTGCCCAGCGGCTTTATGTTAACGCGCCCCTCGCGGAGGCGACGCTTGTTGAGCTTGACCAAGTGCAGTCAAATTATGTCCGCAATGTGTTGCGCTTGAACGCAGGCGCTGTGATTCTTGTGTTTAATGGCCGGGATGGCGAATGGAAAGCGGCTGTTACGGCCTCTCGTCGCAAGCTCGTGATCCTCGCCGTTGAGGAGATGACCCGGGCGCAGGAACCGCGTCCCGATCTGTGGTATTTGTTCGCCCCGCTGAAACATGCCCGGCAAGACTACATGGTTGAAAAAGCCGTCGAGATGGGGGCTGGTCTGCTGGGGCCTGTGCTCACCCGCAGGACACAAACGCATCGAATCAATAGCGAGCGCATGCGTGCCCATACGATCGAGGCGGCCGAGCAATGCGGGATTTTGACAATTCCGGACATCGCGCCCGCAATCAAGCTCGATGCGCTGCTCGAAGCTTGGGACAATGACCGCCTGCTCATATTCTGTGACGAGGACGCCCCCTCGGGCGATCCCGTAACGACGCTGTGCCAACGGGCTGGCGCCAAAGGCCACGCTCCTCTTGCTGTCTTGATCGGCCCGGAAGGCGGCTTCGACGCCACGGAACGCGAGGCCTTGCTTGGCTTGTCGCAGGTCCTTCGCTTGTCCCTCGGTCCGCGCATTTTGCGCGCCGATACGGCCGCTGTCGCGGCACTCGCCTTACTCCAAGCGACCCTCGGCGATTGGCGAGGATAAACATTAACGCATCATTATATCGCCTCAATGTAGGGTCAAAAAATTGACCGTTAACATTGCAAGAATCGTTCGGGCTTCAAATGAATTTGCATGAAATGATCGTTTCGGTTGGTTGCTGTGCGGCGGCTGTTTGGCTTGGCTTTGGCAGCTCCGCGCGAACGGACGAACTGCACTCAGCCAATGAGACAATCGCGCGCGAGCGGTGCGCCAGCCTACAGCCGGGCGCCGCGGCAGAAGACGGTTCGGGTTGCGACCGGATCGGCGGCCACGTCCGCGTCGATTTTGGCTCACGCTTGCCAAATCCATCCTCCTACGGCCGACCCACGGCTTCTCCCGTTGCTGTGCGCGTGAATGAAGGCGCGCCGTCGCGAGCCCATCTCCGGTTGCCAGCGGGCAACCTCGGTTTCGATCCTTTCCGCCGCTGAGGCAGGTTTTTCACGCTAGTGCGAAGATGGCCCGTTGATACAGCAACGACGTCAATTTACCAGCTGCTAGGAACCTCAAACGCTTAAAGCGGCTTACCGCCAGCCGGTGCACCGCCGAATTTCTTCAAAGCCGCGAAAGGCTCCTTCTCGGCAAAACCGCAGGCATTCATGTGCAAGGGTCGCTCCTTGCCATCGGCGAGCCAAAGATCGTGCACCTCTCCGTCGTCACTAACGCTGCTACGCCAGCAAACCTGTGCGCTGCCTTTGTTCGAATCAAAAAACACCGTCATCTGATTGCCGCCGCAATCTTGCGACTTGCACGACCATGCGGCAAAAACTCCCTTTTTGTCGCCAGCGACCGGACCTTCCGGACCATGCAGCTCTGTTTTGGAGAGCGAAAAATAATGCTCGCCCATCGCAGCGCGCATTGCAGCCTCGACGCCCGGCTGTTCCCAGAGAGACTTGCCGCCGACTAATGTTTCATCGGGATATTTGTCGAGCCACTGGCCAACCGCAGAGAGATCAGTTGCCATGACGGCCCCGCAAGTCATGCCAAGAATCGCGGCAGGCAACACGCTCCGAACGATCCAACTCATCATGTTTCCTTCCTGCTATGACCGCTTGAGATACGGTTGCGAGACTTCAATATGAACATTCGTCGAAAGCGAATTCCATATTTCCAGCCCATTGGGTTTTGAATTTCCGGATCAATCTTTCAGCTTCGCTCGTTTCGAGGAGAACCGCATCGAGAGGATCAAGAAACCAAGTTTCATCATTGCCACGCCCGTCGCGCCGGTTGCGCTTCGCAAGTCCTGCCCGAGCGATATGCAGAACTTCGGCCGCGACCTCGCGAAGCGGGCGCCCGCCAACGGCCGCGGCAAGCCCGAGGCGGGGAACCTCCGCCCGCAATTTTTCGCGCGTCGCATCGCTCCAGGTCTTCACGATGTCCCAAGCCGCATCAAGCGAGGAAGGATCATAAAGGAGACCCGCGAAAAAAGCCGGGAGCGCCGTTAGGAATGGCCTTGGTCCGGCATCCGCGCCACGCATTTCGAGATAGCGCTTGAGCCGCACTTCCGGAAAAATGGTGGAAAGATGGTTGGCCCAATCGGCGAGCGTCGCCTGTTCGCCAGGCAACGCCGCTAGCTTGCCCTGCAAGAGATCGCGGAAATCGCCCCCTGCCACATCGTGGTAGATGTCGCCCCGTTTGACAAAATACATCGGCACCGAAATGGCATAATCGACATAGCGCTCAAACGACATTCCATCCTCGAACGCAAAGGGCAGCATACCTGTGCGTGCCGCGTCGGTATGGCGCCAAATCTCCGAACGCGCTGAAAGGAATCCATTGAGCTTGCCATCCGCAAAGGGGGAATTGGCGAAGAGTGCTGTCGCGACCGGCTGCAAGGCCAGCGACACGCGCAACTTTTTCACCATATCCATTTCGCTGGAGAAATCGAGATTGGCTTGCACCGTGCTTGTGCGGAACATCATATCAAGCCCTTGCGTGCCAACCTTAGGCATATATTTCGCCATGATCACGTAGCGGTGTTTTGGCATGATTGGAATTTCACCGCGCCGCCATTTCGGACTCATGCCAAGGGATAAAAAGCCTATCCCGAGCGGCGCCGCTACGGCATCCAAAGTCAAAAAATGGCGGTCGAGCTCGGAGCCGGTTTGATGGATCGTCTCGAGCGGCGCGCCGGAGAGTTCGAATTGACCGCCAGGTTCGAGGGAAATTCCGGCACCCCCCATCGCGTCGAAGAGTCCGATGATATGGGCACCGTCGGTGACCGGCGCCCAGCGGAGTTTCTCCTGCATTCCCTCCAAAAGTGCCTTTATGCCACCTTGACCCCGGACTCCTTCGTAAGGCACGGGCGAATGGCCGCTACGGTAATAGGGGATTTTCTCATGCTCCGTCCCGATCCGGAATTGTGCCGGAGGTTTTGCTCCTCCTTCGATCCAAGCGACAAGCTCATCGCGCGACGTGATGGGCGTGGAATCCGTAACGTCGCGAGCCATTGCCATACTTTCATTTTCTACACTTGACAGCTGTCGTCATGGGGCAATCCGCTGGCACCATATTCAAAAATATGGCCCCATCGGAACTTAACTCCGCGCCGAGCTACATAAGCGGGCGGACGCCGCAGCGCAATGCGCGTGGCGGGACAGAGATGCCGGAACGCCATCCGGCGGACGGATGAAAAAATCTTAGTGGCGCTTGCCGCTCATGATATCGCTGATTTCTGCCTCAACCCCGCTTTGGGGCGGCCCAGCGGGCGGTGGCGTTGTTCCCGGTTGCAGCATTTTGGTCAGAGCCTCGAGACCCGCCTGAATCGAAGCCGGATCAAAACCCGGTATTTGTGGACCACCACTCGGGGCAGGTCCCGCCGCCGGGCCGGATGCTGGACGGCCAGCAAGATTTCCCAGGATGGACCCCAAAAGGCCGCCGAGGCCCCCTTGGCCGCCCGCCGGACCTGCCGGTGATTGGCCGGGGCCGACCGGGTTGCGGCCGCCACCCAGGATCTGGCCTAGAATTGAGCCTAATCCGCCTGGGCTTCCGGCGGGTTCTGGGGCGGGCGCCGATGGCGGCTGCGGCGGAACCGTCTTGCCGCCAAGGATCTGGCCGAGAATCCCGCCGAGGTTGCCCTGCCCGGCAGCATTGGCGAGTTGCCCGATGATCCCGCCAAATCCTTGACTTTGAAGAGACTTATTGAGGCCGCCGACAATCATCGAAACGATAACCGGAAGCATTTGCGAAAGCGTATCGGCGTTCATGCCCGTCGTGCTTGCCGCCCGTACGGCGATTTCCTCTTGAGCGCGATGCGAGCCAAGCAGTTGGCTGAGAATGTCACCGCCCTTTTGCGCGGTAGCGGTAGATTGTGCCGCCTCTGGATCGGTAAAGGCCGCCAAATGCTGACCTTCCCCCAGCGCCCCAAAGAAGGAAGCGATTCCAAGCGGCTGCGAGGCCTGCTTCAAGAACCCCTCGGACAGCTCCGGCACAATGGCCTTGACCGCCGCGTCCGCCTCTTCGGACGTTATATTGAACTGTGCCGCCAAATTATCGATTGCTTGGCCGCCCTGGGCATTACGCAAAATCTCATAAAGATTGAACATGGCCGTCCTCCACAGCTCGCCCGCGTTAACGGGCCGCCGGAACGTTGTCCGGCGGTCGCGGCGCAATGCTACAGGACCTTCGGGCGATTTGCGAGCCGCGCCGTGACGTAATAAGCCGCGATCACGGCACCCGCGCCAAACAGGGCCGAACCGAGGATCAGGCCAACATAGCCGCCTTCCGCCCCAAACCGCGCGGTGCCGATCGACACGAAGGGGACCGTCCCTAGCGTTGCACGCCCCCAATTGAACAGTGTCGAAAGAAGTGGAAATCCGAGATTGTTGAAGGCCGCGTTGGCGACAAAAATGGCTCCCAGAAAAAACCAGAGGGCGCCGCCATAGGCGCAAACGAACAGCAACAGATCGGCGGTCTCGCCCTGCGCGTGAAAGAGTTTAACAATCATAGGCGCGGTCAGCCGCAGAAGGATCGCCACCGCGATGACGTAGAGCGCGGCAAAGGTTAAGCAGTCGGTAAGCACTTGCCGCACTCTCGGGATTAGCTTGGCACCGAGATTTTGGCCCATGATCGGGCCAACCGCTGCGGATAAGGCGAAGAGAACTCCGAATGCCATGGGATTGAGCCGGTCGACGATGGCAAAAGCCGCGACAACCGCTTCGCCGAAATGCGAAAAAATGCGCATCGTATAGGCATTGGCTGCTGGGGCCGCCAGATTGGTCAGGATCGCCGGAATGGCAATGCCCATCACCGGGGCGAGATCCAATCTTGCCGCCGCGCGGCTCGGTTTGGCGACGAGATCATGTTTGAGAACGGCGCCATTCAGTCCAACCGCAATGAAAACGAACCTAGAAATGAGCGTGACGATGGCAGCGCCCGTGACACCAAGGCCAAAACCGAAAATAAACAAGGGATCGAGCGCGGCTGTGGTGAGCGCACCCGCGAGCGTTACATACATCGAGCGCTTCGCATCGCCCGCAGCGCGCAAAATGCTTGCGAGCCCCATGCCGAGACCGAGGAACACGGTGGCCGGAAGTGTAATCGCAAGGTAGGCGGACGCGACGTCGAGAGTTACGCCGCTCGCCCCAAAGAGAGTAAGAATTTCCCGCCGCATCATCCAAGCGGCACAGCTCACCAAAGCCGCGATCAGAAAGACATGGACAAGGCCAGAAGCCGCGAGCCGCCTTGCGCGCGTTCTATCGCCGGAGCCGAGCGCGCGCGACACAAGGGCGCCGATCGCGATGGAAAGTCCGATGTTGATCGAGACGGAGAAAAACAGGACCTGCGAGGCAAAGCCGACGGCAGCGGTGAGCTTCGAATCGCCAAGCCAGGATACGTAGAGCAGCGACAAAAGATCGACGAGAAAAATCGACATGAGTCCAAGAGACGTCGCCGACGTCATGACGATCACATGACGCATGGTCGAACCCTGGGTGAAAACCGCGCGGGGAAGTGGGCCATTGCTCAATGGGCGGTTCCTTCTTGCGGGATATCGGGCAACGCGGTTTGGCGCTAGGCGGAGAGCGGACGAAGTCAGCACCAGAATGTTTTTTGCGTTCCGATCAAACGCAATGCTTTCCCGAAGGAGAGCAGCTCAAATTTTTGGCGCAGTCCAGATGACCATGTCGCGCATGACTTGCGCCAGCGCCGCGTCAAGCGCCGCGGCGACCACCGCCGGATCGCTCGAGGCCACCGGCACATTACCTGAAAATAAACGCCCGGCGATGATGCGGCCGCTCTGGCCGACAATTTGCGCGGAAATTTCGACCACAGCCTCCCCCCGCCCCGTATCGAGTTCGAACCGCCGGATGCTGGATTGGAGACTGACATCGGCGAGCATGCCGGGCCGTCCAACCGCCCGCAACAGATGTGCATTCTGAAAGCTCTCGATCAGCCGGCTCTGTACAAGCGATGGCAATTTGTCGGCCCATTGGGCGCCCGTGAGATAGGCGACCGATTGTGGATCGGTCCGCACGACAATACGATCCGAGTCGGCTGGCAATATTGCATCGGGACGTGCCACTGCGAGCTGGCCGCGCCCTGCTCGCGCGGCAAAATCGCCGCTTGCCGGGCTGAGGTCGTAAGTGGTTTTCGGCGCAGAGGAACAGGACGCAAGCACGGACAACGACAAGCCGGCGAGCAAAAACACCCGCTGCACGCGATCCAAATTCCAAGCGTCCGTGAGGCCAAAATACCCCATGCAGAAATCCACTTCCAAACAAACGGCACAAGGGTTGACCCGGCGGCGGAGGACCGAAGTCCCTTACACGGGAAACCTTATCGAAACATCCGGACTTGGGCTTCCCCGATGTTCAATGATAGCATGGAATGCTTCCGTCAAGCTTAGCGCAGCATTTGGCGGCCCCACTTATTGACCGCGCAAATTCATGAAAAGCCGTTAACGCGCACCAGAATATTCGGGAATTTGCGGCGATTTTCCGAAAAGGAACTGTTGCGGATTGCTCTCGATCGAACGGACTGCCTGATTGATTTGCTCAAGGGTCTTGCGGCCATCGACCGCCAGCGCCTCGTATTGGCGAAGCCCAGAACCCGTAAAGCGGTTGATATTGACGGCGATTTCCTTCATCCGGGAATCAAGATCGTCGGCGGCCTTCTTAACTGACTTTGCGGCTGCGGCAATTTCGCCAAACGCACCCTTCGAATCCCCCGTCGCAAGAAAACCATTCAAATTGGTCAAAACCCCGTCGACCTTGTCCGCCGCTTTGTCGAGTTTTGCCGACAACGAGGCGAAATCGCTGACGATCGTTTTGACGTCATTGGGATTGATCGCCTTTACGACATTATCGGCATCTGCCGCCAGGACGTCGAGTCTCGCCGTCAACGGTTTGATGGATTTGCCTACATCGGCGATCGCACCCATGAAATCCTTCAGACCGTCGGAATTGGCGGCGAGCGCATCGGAGAATTTTTCGGCGTTCTTCACCGAAGCCGTGATCGACGCCGAATTGTCATCGATCAGGCGGTTGGTTTTGTCGAGGAAATCGGAGGCCTGCGTCGCGATACGTCGCGCCGTCGCGATGAGATCCTGGAAATCCGACCGATCAGCGATAATGACACCGGGCTCTTGCTTACTCGTTTGAAGAGGCGGCGCATCGGTGGCACCGCCGGTCAATGCGACGGAGGCAACCCCTGTAAACCCCGTGTATTCGAGCCTCGCCTTTGTATCTGCGCGCACCGGAACCTTCGCATCGACATCGACCAGAGCAAAGACGCGCGAGGGATCTTGCGGCAATAGATCAATTTTCGTGACCTCGCCAACCCGCACCCCATTGAAGAGGACCCAGCCGCCATTCGACAGTCCTGAAATCGAGCCCGTGAAAACAATTTTGTAAGTCTTTTGACCACCAGGTTTCTCGGCGCCGGAAAACCAATAAACAAAGCCAAAGGCCGCAGCGATGACAGCCAGGGTGAAAATACCTATCAATGCATAGTTCGCACGGGTTTCCATCTAGCCTCGCCTGCTGTTCTTAAACATGAATCCTGCTTCACGTTGGGCTGGGAGTATCATTCAACGCGTCCGTCTGAATGTTTTCTGCCGCCATGCCCGCTTCCCCGAAGTGACCCGCTGAAGCGGAGTCCGCAAGACGCGCCCTTTTGCCATGGAAGTAGGCGTGAACCCACGGATGCTGTGAGGCAAGCATCGTGGAAAGCGGTCCTTCGGCAACCACTTTCCCATCCGCGAGCGCGGCAATCCTGTCGCAGATCGAAAAGAGACTGTCGAGGTCATGGGTCACCATGAATACCGTGAGACCAAGCGTTCGTTGCATTGTGGCGATCAATTCGTCGAATTCCGCCGCGCCGATCGGATCAAGGCCCGAAGTCGGCTCATCGAGAAACACGAGTTCTGGATCGAGCGCCAAGGCCCTTGCCAAGGCAGCCCGTTTGATCATGCCGCCGGAGAGTTCGGACGGGTATTTGTTGCCGGCGTCTGGATCAAGACCCGCGAGCTCGATCTTGAGCATCGCGAGTTCTTCTGTAAGGCGCGGCGACAATTGCAAATGTTCGCGCATCGGAACTTCGACGTTCTGCTTGACGGTGAGACCAGAAAACAGCGCGCCTTGTTGAAACATGACGCCGATACGACGCTCAATCGCGGCGTATTCGCGGGGCGACAGCGCGTCAAGATCCGCGCCAAGAATCTCGATGAGCCCGCTGCGTTTCTGGATAAGCCCCAAAATCGTCCGCGTAAGAACCGATTTTCCAGTGCCGGAGCCGCCGACGAAGCCCAAGACTTCGCCTCTGTAAACATCAAGATCAAGGCCTTGCATGATGAGCTTATCGCCAAAACCCACCACGAGATCGCGCACCTTAATGATGATCTCCGGCGGCGCGCCCCGGCCCGCGGCATTTTTCTCTTGCCCGTTCATCAATATCCGATCCCGGCGAAGAACATCGCAAAAAGCCCATCGACCACGACGACCATAAAAATCGACTTCACTACCGAGGCTGTAACCCGGCGTCCCAGCGATTCCGCCGAACCGGCAACAGCCAGACCTTCGACGCAGGCAATAAGACCAACGATAAGCGCCATGAAGGGAGCTTTAATGAGCCCGCTGAAAAAACTATGGTAGCCGATCGCCGTCTGCAGTCCCGTCAAAAATCTTGCCGGAGTGATCCCGTCATATATCCAAGCGACCAACAGGCCGCCGAAGATCCCGGACATATCGGCAATGAAGGTCAAGAGCGGAAGGCCGATGATGAGCGCCAGAATTCGGGGAACGATCAAGATGTCAACAGGCCGCAATCCCATGACGGTCAGAGCATCGATTTCCTCTTGAAGCTTCATTGAGCCCAGTTCTGCGGTGATCGCCGAGCCGGATCGTCCGGAGATCATGATCGCGGTCAACAAAACGCCGAGTTCACGCAAGACCAAAATACCGATGAGGTCGACAACGAAGATTGTCGCGCCAAACCTCCGCAACTGGAAAATACCCTGCTGCGCGATGATGGCACCCGCCAAAAAATTAATCAGGGCAATAATCGGCGCGCCGCGAAGGGCGATGCTCTCCATTTGGACGATGAGCGAAGTTCCGCGGAAATGAGACGGGTTGACGAGGCTTCTTCCGATGGCCGCCACGACCTCCCCGAGAAACCCAATGCCCTTGTACAGATCGCCGCCCGCGGACACCACGGTTTCGCCGATATCCGCGAGAAGCCGGAAGATGTAAGAACCGTGTGGTGATACCGGAACAGCAACTGCCCGGTAACGGGCTTCACGCAGCAGGATTTCATATTCGGGGCGGATCGATTCAAGCGTTGCCTCGATGCCGGACGCGCCGAGCGTGTCACGCGCCCGGTCGATGAGCCACGCTCCCGCCGTATCAAGCCGGACAATCCGGCCAAGATCAAAAACGACTTTTCGTGCCCCGGCGCTTTCCTGAAGAAGGCCTTCGGCGCGGGTCTCGATGGCTGCCGACGCGTCCACGGTCCATTGGCCGCCGAGACTAAGCCGCACGGAGTCGCCCACATGCTGCGCGGAAAATTGCGGACCGTCCGGCAAATCCATCGCGTAAGCTCCGCCCCAATGTTAACAAGACCTAGCAACAAAAACGACATCAATGATGCCGGTTTGACAGCCGCTTGCGGCAAAGTCGAGGCAATTTCACGAAAACTATCCCCGGCGGGCATCAAATGCTTACAGTCGTCAATTCGCAGCCTGCATTTGTCTTGTTGCGCGAAAGTCACGGGGCTCTACAATCGCGGGATTTCACTGAGCGTTACCTGCACAATAGTTGATTCTTGCTTGACTCCGGGAAGATAACTCTCGCATTTTTGATAATGTAATCGTTATCATCGTTCGGAAAGTGTAGCACGTGCGCGCGGCCTCGTCCCAACCTCCCCGGCACCGGGAACTATCGCGTAAGTCCGCGAGGGGCTGGGTGCGTGCCGTCCGCTGTTGGTTCATTCTGTTTGCCTGCATCTCGCAATCCTTCGTGTTTGCTCAACACAATCATGCGTTGATTGCTGACTCGCATTTCATCGCGGCCGCCGGCGGGTCAAGCCATCAATCCGCGAGTACTGGCCTGGAACAAGCAGCGGTTCGCTGCGCGACAGATTACGGCCACGCCGGTTCCTCCGGGCACGGTTCGCCGTCGCCGTGCCAGGAGGACAATTGCCCTTGCTGCCCATTGACGGACGGCACCGCCGCGATATTACCTCAGGAATTTGCGCACGCCTCCGATCCACCGCGGCATTTAAGAACGATCGCCCTGCCAGTATTTCTCGGCGCCCTCACACGGCCTTTGACCCATGATGGGCAGCCGCGCGCACCACCCATCCAGGTCTGACCAGCTAGCATTGCAGACGCCGCCCTCTCGCGGCAGATCACGGCTACTCCCTGTTCAGATCGAGGATCGGTCATGTCTTACAAAGCTTCCCTGGCGTGCGCTGGCGCATTCGCCGCTGCAGCCACTCTCGCCGGCGTCACCCCGGCGCTCTCACACACGGTCGTCGGCAACCGGGTCTTCCCCGCGACACTTACGATTGACGATCCTGGCGTTAATGACGAATTGGCACTTCCAGCCTTCGCCTATGTCGCCAATGCTGATAACTCTAACGAGTTCGACTATGCTTTCGAATGGCAAAAGACGATCACTTACAATTTGTCGTTCTCAATCGGAAGTGCGTTAACCCACCTCGTCAATACGGTGAGACCAGACGGGAGCATTGGCGGGCTGACCGGATGGCAAAATATTGAAACTCAGTTGAAATGGACTCCCTACCAGAACGACGAGCACGAATTCATCGTGTCTGTTGCGGGAAGTTCCGAATTTGGTAGAACCGGCAATCCCAGCATTGGCGCCGACACCGTCACATCACTCACGGCAAAAGGTTTCGTCGGCAAGGGTTTTGGTGATGTCGAGGCCGAGTGGTTAAAGCCCTTCGCGTTGACTGGCGAGGTCGATTACACTTGGTCCACGCATCCGGTCAGCATAACTGGCATCGACAGTACCGGCGCGTTTTCGATCGACCAGAGCCCCACGTTTTTGACCTACGGTGCGACGGTGCAATATAGCCTGCTCTACATGAACTCCTTCGTGCATGAAGTGCCGGAGTTCTTTAGGCACCTCATTCCCACCTTCGAAGCTGTTTTCTCGACCCCCATTTCGAACATTGGCCCCTCGATTCCTGATTCGGTTCCAGGCACGCATGAGACCACTGGTATATATGGCCCAGGGCTCTACTACCTAGGACGGCTAGGCCCCATTTCATTTGAGCTCGGCGCCGTTGTAGCCATTCCAATTAACCGGGCGAGTGGGAGGCATGTGGGCGCTCTCGCCATCCTGGATTTGTTCTTGGACGATATGTTGCCGGATTCGCTTGGCAAGCCGCTCATCGGACCGCGCCAGGCCCGGGGTGACAATCTGTACTGAGGAGGCAACCATGCAGCGTCTCATAAAGCTTCTACTTGTGGTAGGGTTCGTCTCGTCTGTCATCGCGGATACCGCATTCGCTCATGCGTTTCTCGATCACGCCGTCCCTGGTGTCGGGATGGATGTTACCGGTTCCCCGCGTGAACTCAGACTTTACTTCACCCAGGGCGTGGTGGTTGCCTTTTCGGGCGTCCAAGTTGTTGGCTCCGGGGGTAAGATTCCGACCAGCAAAGCTGTCAACGATCCGTCAGACCAAAGCGTTTTGATTGTGCATCTCGGACGGGCACTGGGGCCTGGCACCTATACGGTGAGTTGGCACGTGGTCTCGGTGGACACGCATCCGACATCCGGCACGTTTCATTTCACCGTGACCTGAACTGATATCCAGGCGGCGCAATTAACCGGCCAGCCGGGCTCGTCACGAAATGGCGAGGCCCGGCCGTCATTTCACACCAACGTCAATCATCGGCTCTTACAAGGATTGCCGACAATGCTGACGGTTTTCCTGCCTCTGGTTATCGTACGCTGGATCCAATTCGCGGCGGTGTTTGTGTTGTTCGGATCCTCGTTCTTTTGGCTCTACATGGGAAACGAACGGTTTGCGGCCGGTCCTGGCGGGTTGTCCCGGACCCTTCGCGCGACCGTTATTTTGCTCCGCTTCGCCGCGCCGATCGCCGCACTTTCCGCGATCGCCTGGATCGGCTGCCTTTTGATCAATATGACAAGCGACGTTCACAGCATCACTGATTCCGAGGACCTGCGCCTTTTCTTTTTCGAAACGCCGTTCGGCACGGTGTCCTTCGTGCGATTGACGCTGCTTGCGGCTGCTATCGTCATCGTATTCCTGCCCTGGCATAATCGCACATGGTTCTTCGCGCTCCTCATCATCGGCGCCATACTCTTGATTACCCAAGCCTGGTTCGGTCATTCAGCTGATAGCCGAGGGTTTTATCGAGCAATCATGATCACGGTGTATGGCATCCATACCCTCGCTGCGGCTGTCTGGGTCGGCGGCCTTCCGCCCCTTCTTTTCGCACTCATCGAACAGCGCCGCTTCGGTTCCTTAGAGGCGCGCGAGTCCGCTCTCGATATCTTGGCACGTTTCTCTCTCATGGCTATGACGGCGGTTTCCTTGCTTGTCGCAAGCGGCGCCGCCAATGCCGTTTTTCGCGTCAATGGATCCCTCGGCAAACTTTTTGACTCGACCTATGGCGATATGCTGTTCAAGAAATTGGTCCTGGTCGCGGCCATGCTCGCCTTTGCCTGTGTCAATCGGTTCCTCTTGATGCCAAAGCTCCGCATGGCCTCGTTGAAAGGAATGATACCAATCGTCTGGCTTCGGAACAGCATAACTCTCGAATTGGTGATTGGTATCTTTGTACTCGGAGCTTCGGCCATGCTTGGCATCACTATGCCGCCGCAATGAAGATCGACCGCGGCGGCTGGCTTGATGGTGCCGGCGCAGCGTAGCTGCTAAACCCGAGTCAAGAGATCGAACCTAAAGGACAAACGTGAATCGTCGTTACTTCATTGCCGCCGCCGGAAGTGTCGCCGCCTTCGCTCCGGCATCCCTGGCTCATGCGAGGTTTAGGGGCGAGGCGCTCCTCGACCACGCGGTCCCCGGCGTCGGATTGACCGTCAGCGGCTCCCCACGCGAGATCAGGCTCTATTTTGACCTGGACGTGGTTAGCGGCTTGTCCAGAGTTGGCGTTAGTGCTTCCACCGGGGCGGCGATCCCGGTTGGCAGGCCTGTCAATGATCCTTCCGACCAGCGGATTGTGATCGTTAAGCTTGGACGCCTCCTGCCTCCCGGTATCTATCGGGTAAGCTGGCTCGTTGTCTCTATCCGCGAGCGTCCAAGCTCCGGAACTTTTCATTTTACGGTCACTTGAATCAGCGATGTGGTGTCCATTGCAGTGACGCTGCCTTGCGGCGCAGGCTGCCGGGCGCTAACTAGCTATATCCTGGACTTAGATGGCATTGCCGCGCCCTGGGTTCAACTTTTGGTGGTCCATGCCGGCGACGCCACATATTGAAAAGCACTTTCTTGCCTCGGCCCTCGTCCGCGACATCGTCATTGGAATGGCGGATGGGCTTACCGTTCCCTTCGCCCTCGCGGCGGGCCTTTCCGGGGCCGTGTCCTCGACAGCCATCATTATAACCGCCGGACTCGCCGAAGTTGCGGCGGGCGGCTTGGCAATGGGGCTTGGCGGCTATCTCGCCGCGCGCACGGATCTCGAACATTACCACTCCGAGTTCCAACGCGAAAAATTGGAGATTAAGCAAGTCCCTGAAACCGAGCGAGCGGAAGTCCGCCAGATCCTACGTGAGCATGGCCTCGAACGTGACTTGGCAGAGACTGTGACGGCCGCGCTGACACGCGATCCCGACCGCTGGATCAATTTCATGATGCGTTTCGAGCTTGGCTTGGAAGAGCCGGTGCCTGGCCGGGAACTTAAAAGCGCCATGACGATCGGCGGTGCCTACGTCGTTGGCGGTCTCATTCCCCTCTTGCCTTATTTCCTTCTGCCAACGGTTTCCCGTGCGCTTCCGGTATCGATTGGGCTGACCCTTGCGGCTCTCCTGATTTTTGGCGGCGTGAAAGGGCAAATGACTGGCGTCGCGCCCTTGCGCAGCGCCTTGCAGACGGCGGCTATTGGCTCCCTCGCCGCCGCTGCCGCTTTTGCCATTGCGCGGCTGGTTGGCAAGTGATCGCGCGTCCCCCGCAAATTTGTGCAAATGTTGAGACTTGATCCTTTAATCTTGAGTCTCGCGGTCGCGCTTGGCATCGGTCTTTTGATCGGCACGGACCGTGAGCGCCGGAAGGGAGAAGGGCCAGATCGTTCGCCCGCTGGGCTTCGGACCTTTGCCCTTGCCTCGCTTGCCGGGGCAATCAGCTTTATCGTTGGCGGCATGCCTCTGCTTGCCATCGCCACGGCTGGCATTTTTGTCATGATCGCGCTCGCCTATTGGCGCGGGCGCGGCCTCGATCCTGGTCTGACGACAGAAACCGCTCTGGTATGCACCCTGCTGCTCGGCGGGCTTGCGGTCAGCAGACCAGGCCTCGCCGCCGCCACCGCCGTCGCGATTGCGATCCTGCTCAATGCGCGCACGGAGCTCCACCATTTCGCGCGCGCGGTGCTGAGCGTAGATGAGATCCGTGATGCTTTGATCTTCGCCGCCGCCACTTTGATTGTGCTACCAATTCTGCCAAATCACCCGATGGGGCCTTTCGGCGCTCTCAATCCCCGCGCGATCTGGATCATCGTCATCCTTGTCATGGCCATCGGTGCCCTCGGCCACATCGCAGTCCGGCTCGCCGGTATCCGTTTTGGCCTTCCAATCGCCGGATTTGCATCGGGTTTCATTTCCAGCACGGCAACAATCGCCAGCATGGGCGCGCGGGCGGCCAATACGCCAGAACTTCTTTGGCCAGCAGCGGCCGGGGCAATTTTCTCCACCTTCGCGACGGCGATCCAGATGGCCGTGGTGCTGGCCGTAACGAACGTCGAAGTTTTGCGGGCTGTTGTCGTGCCGCTTGCGTTTGCAGGCGCTGCCGCTGACTTCAATGGGGTTGCCTTCGCATTCCTCGCCATGCACCAGAATGGGGAAAAAATGGAGGAGCGGGGACGCGCTTTCAGCGTAAAGGCGGCGTTTATTTTCGCGACGGTGCTGACACTGATCTTGCTCGTTTCAAAAGCCGCCGACGCATGGTTCGGCGCAACCGGTGTCACCGTGGCGGCGATGATTGCCGGATTCGCCGACACCCATTCGGCGGCGATTTCCGTGGCCACATTGGCGAATGACGGCAGAATGACACCCGCCGAAACCGCGGTTCCCATTTTGCTTGCACTGTCCACAAATACGGTCACCAAGGCAGTCTTATGCGTCTACACGGGAGGCTTGCCATTCGCCTTGCGTGTCGTGCCGGGTTTAGTTTTGATGATTTTGGCCGCATGGGCAGTGTGGCTGTTGCTGCCATCGTAACTTGACGTTATCGATGGTTTTTCGCCGCGATGACGGCAGCGGGACTCTTATCTGTCAAGACTCGTTCGATTTAGGCTCATGATCAGGCTTGCCATTTCCGTTGAACGCGTGCCCATCCTCGGCAAATTCGTGATTGCGCGCGGTGCAAAGAGCGAAGCTGTCGTCGTCGTGGCAACCATCGAAGATGGAGCATTTCGGGGCCGCGGCGAATGCGTTCCCTATGCGCGCTATGGCGAAACGGTCGAGTCCGTCCTGTCCCAAATTGCATCGGTCCATGCGCAAATAGAGGCAGGCGCGGACCGCCACCTCCTGCAAAGCCTGCTGCCGCCGGGGGCCGCCCGCAACGCGCTCGATTGCGCACTCTGGGATTTCGACGCCAAGCGAAGCGGTGTCGCGGCTTATGTGCTCGCAGGGCTCGCGCCTCCAGTGCCCGTCACCACCGCCTTCACGATTTCCGCTGGCAGTCCTCCTGAAATGGCGGCGGCGGCGGCGAGAGCACAAGCGCGTCCCCTCCTCAAAATCAAATTGATGGGTGAAGGGGATTCAGCAAGACTCGCGGCTGTGCGCGCCGCAGCCCCAAACGCGGCGCTTATCGTGGATGCCAATGAGGCGTGGACGGCGGCGGATCTCGAACGCAACTTTGAAGCCTGCGCCAAGGCGGGCGTCGGTCTTATCGAACAGCCGCTGCCCGCGGGCGAAGACTCGCCGCTCGCCAAAATCCAACATATCGTGCCAGTCTGCGCCGATGAAAGCGTGCATGACCGGGGAGGTCTTGAGACCTTGCGCGAGCGCTATGACGCAATCAACATCAAACTCGACAAAACGGGGGGGCTGACCGAGGCATTGGCCTTGATGAAACTTGCGGAGAATCTTGGCTTCGAACTCATGATCGGCTGCATGGTCGCCAGTTCGCTGTCGATGGCGCCAGCCCTCTTGCTGGCCGGGCAAGCGCGTTTCGTCGATCTTGATGGCCCGTTGCTGCTGGCCCAAGACCGTCCCGGTGGTCTCGTCTATGCGGGCTCGACCGTTCACCCACCGGCCCGGGAATTCTGGGGTTAGAAACAATATTCTTGCTTGTATTACAGTTAGTTACATATTTTTATTAATGTGATTTATGAATATGATCGGCAATTTTGCCCTGGGCATAAGTTCCAGTGCCCACGGATTTCTGGCCCTGGAAATGTCGCAATCTTGCAACAGCGTGATATAAAGGCAACGCAATTTTAAATTTCATTGCAGATTCGATATTCCGATTCTTCACCATTACCAGCCGGCAATTATGGGTGATCGAAAAGCAACGCGGCGCATCTTGAGGGGAAAAAGCACTCACCCCCGTTTCACGGCCCGTTTCGGGCCCGTGGCCGTCATTCTTGCCCTCTTTATTGGCCTCGTCAGTTTTCTTATTTTTTCCAACTACACGCCGATACCGCCGACGGATACCGTCGTTCTCGGCCTGTTTGTCGCAAATATCCTGTGCATTCTTCTCGTTTTTGGTATCGTCCTGGCTGAGGCCTATGCACTGTTCACGGCGCGCCGGGCAGGCGTTGCCGGCGCAGAACTGCATGTCCGGATTGTCGGGCTCTTCTCGATTATCGCTGCCGCGCCGGCACTCCTGATGGCTTGGGTTGGGTCGGTAACGCTCGAACGAAGTCTCAATCCCTCATTTATGCAGGACGGCCGCGGCTTTGTGCACAATACGATCGAAGCGGCACGTTTGTTTCGCGAAGGCCAATGCAAGTCGCTGCTTCAGGAGGCGAGACTGACTGCTTCCGATCTCGAACGCGGCAAGTTGATGTTCGAGGTGGACCGGCCGCTGTTTCGTGATTTTTTTGCATCAAGGGCGCGCTTTCTCGGCTTCACCGCGGCGGCCCTGATGAAGTCGGACGGCACGGTGGTCGAACGCGTGGATACCGGCGCTGTGGTCGGCAAATCCGTGGTCCGCCCGGAGCCCGCCGATTTCGCCGACGCCATAAAGAACGAGCCTCTATGTCTCATCCTCGATGAAGGTAGAACCTTCGTCGCCTTGAGGACCCTGAATTCCTTTCAGGACACGTTTTTATATGTCGCCCGCCCGGTCGATCCTTTCACGGTGGAGTTCCCGCGCCAAGCCGCCAAACTCGTCGCGCTTTACGATGCGTTCGACAGCCACAGGAGTGGCATCAGAATCGCCTTCGCGACCATGTTCGTGTTGATCGCGCTCATCATGCTTTTATCGGCCACCTGGCTTGGTCTTTCCTTCGCCGATAGCCTTGTCGCGCCAATCCGGCGGCTGATCGCCGCCACTGACGAGGTCGCCTCCGGCAACCTCCATGTTCAAGTCGCGGTTCGCAAGTCCGAAGGCGATCTTGGCCACCTCAGCGAGACGTTCAACAAAATGACATCGGAGTTGAGCCTCCAGCAGCATCGGCTGATCGCGGCGAGCAAACTCATCGATGAGCGGCGCCTCTTCACCGAAGCGGTTCTGTCCGGCGTTCCGGTCGCGGTCGTTGGCGTGGGACGCAAGGGCGAAATTACCGCGCTCAATCCCTCCGCCGAAAAATTGATTCCGCAAGACGGCGAAACGGCCGAGCGGATCACCGGGCAAGCAATCGCAACGGTGTTGCCGGAAATTGACACTTTGCTCAACGAAGCACGTGCAAGCCAATCCCGGCTGGTCCAGGGCCAAATCTCACTGAACCGCGACGGGCTCGACCGCTTGTTCAATGTGAGCATCACCAGCGAGCCTGGAGACCGCGCCGACAAAAGTTATGTCGTGACGCTCGACGACATCACCGATCTCGTGACCGCCCAGCGGACGGCCGCCTGGGCCGATGTCGCCCGCCGCATCGCCCATGAAATCAAAAACCCGCTGACGCCAATTCAACTCTCCGCCGAGCGGCTCAAACGCAAATATGGGCGCCTTATCGGACAAGACCGCGATATTTTTGATCAATGCACCGACACGATCATCCGGCAGGTCGACGACATCAAGCGCATGGTCGATGAATTTTCGTCATTCGCCCGCATGCCGAGGGCACGCCTCGAAAGCGGCGATTTGAGTGAGTGTGTGCGTCAGGTTCTGTTTCTGATGCGGGTCGCGCATCCCGACATAGACTTCGAAGACAAGACGCCGGACGCTCCGGTCCGCGTTCCATTCGACCGGCGGCTTTTCTCTCAAGCCCTGACAAATATTGTCAAGAACGCCACCGAAGGGATCGCCGCGCACACGGATGAACCGGGCTTCCACGGTAAGATATCGGTCGCGGTTGGGGTGGCTGGACGCATCGTCTCCGTCGATGTGATCGACAATGGCATGGGTTTTCCCAAGGAAAACCGGCAAAGACTGCTTGAACCCTACATGACGACGCGGTCCGATGGCACGGGCCTCGGGCTGCCGATCGTCGCCAAAATACTTGCCGATCACGGCGGCGGGCTCGAACTGCGGGATGCACCGGCTGGTCGGGGCGCCTGGGTCAGGATGTTTTTTCCCTTGGGCCATGAACTTGACGGACACGAATCCAGCGATGTGGACAAATCCGCCGAGGTAACCCTGCCGGCCGAAGTCAAAAAAGGAGCATGAAAGTCGTCATGGCAAGCGATATCCTGATAGTGGACGACGAAGCCGATATCCGCGAAATTGTCTCGGGAATTTTGTCGGACGAGGGTCACGGCACGCGGACGGCGAAGAATTCCGACGAAGCGTTGAACGCCATCGCGGCAAGGCGTCCCACCCTCGTTTTCCTCGATATTTGGCTGCAGGGATCGCGGCTTGACGGTCTCCAATTGCTGAAGATCATCAAGGACCAAAATCCGGTGCTTCCGGTCGTCATGATATCCGGTCACGGAAATATCGAGACGGCGGTTTCCGCGATCAAGCTTGGAGCCTATGATTTTATCGAAAAACCGTTCAAGGCGGATCGTTTGGTGCTGGTCGCTGAGCGCGCACTTGAAGCCTCGCGATTGAAGCGCGAAGTGACGGAGTTGCGAACGCGCGCCGGACGCAGCAACAAGATTGTCGGCCGGTCGCCCGCGATCAATCAATTGCGCCAGGTAATCGAGCGGGTGGGGCCAGCCAACTCACGGGTCTTGATCACCGGCGCGCCGGGCGCGGGAAAGGAACTGGCGGCACGAAGCATCCATGATGCATCCGCCCGTGCAAACGGTCCTTTTATCACTATCAACTCGGCGACGATCGAGCCAGAAACAATGGAAATGGAATTGTTCGGCGTCGAAGCCAAGGAGGGACGCCCCCGTACAGTCGGTGCGCTCGAGGAATCGCATGGCGGCACGCTCTATCTCGACGAAATCGCCGACATGCCCAAAGAGACCCAGGGGAAAATTCTGCGCGTTCTGGTCGAACAGAATTTTCTTCGCGTCGGAGGTTCGACCCGCGTTCATGTCGATGTCCGTATTATCTCGTCAAGCTCGCGCGACCTTCCAAAACTGATCGCCGATGGCGCCTTTCGCGAGGATCTTTTCCATCGCCTTGCTGTTGTGCCGGTTCGCGTCCCCTCGGTCAGCGAGCACCGTGAGGACATCGCCGAGCTTATCGCCTATTTCATGGAACAGCTTTCGATCACGACCGGAATGCCAAAGCGCGTAATCGCCGACGACGCCATGGCGGTTCTCCAATCGCATGATTGGCCCGGCAATATCAGACAATTGCGCAACAACGTCGAGCGACTGATGATTCTTGCCAGCGGCGATCCAGAGGCACCGGTCACCGCCGATATGCTGCCATCCGAGATTGGTGCCCTCGTTCCCTCGACTCCAAATGGCGCAGGCGGCGAGAAATTGATGAGCTTGCCGTTGCGGGATGCCAGGGAAGTCTTCGAGCGGGAATATCTCGTCGCCCAGCTCAACCGGTTCGGCGGCAATATTTCGCGCACCGCTGAATTCATCGGCATGGAGCGCTCGGCCTTGCACCGCAAATTGAAGTCGCTACAGGTCGATTGAGCCCGTCTCGTGCCATAGAGTTTGGAGCCGCAAAAGGGCTAATGGAACGTTCGTTGAGGAAGGGGGCGCTTGGCCTTCTCGATTCTGCCATCATGGCCGTCGCCGGTTCGGCACCGGCCTATTCGATCACCGCCAGCACCGCGGCACTGATCGCCGCCGTGGGCCTCGCCGGACCAGCGGCGTTGCTGATCGCATTTCTCCCGATGACTGGCATCACGATAGCTTTCTCCTATCTCAATATGTGGCGGTCGGATGCCGGAGCTGCCTACGCCTGGGTCGGACGCGCGATCCATCCCGCACTCGGATTCATCGCGGGCTGGGCGCTGCTCAGCCTTTCGACGATCTTCATGGTCGCCGCGGCGCTTCCGGCTGGCGAGGCCACGCTCGATCTTGTTGCGCCAGGTCAACTTCATAATGTCCTTTGGGCGACGGCGATCGGCACCCTCTGGTTCCTGGGCGTGCTGGCGCTCGTGACATTGGGTATCACCGCGACCGCCAAAGTCCAGGCCGTGCTGACATTGATCGAAGTGGCTGCCGTGATCCTCATCGGCGGACTTGCGATCTGGCACTCGCGCATGGCACCCGCAGCCGCGTTTTCCTGGGACTGGTTCATGCCATCCCGTTTCGGCTCCTTCAATTCCTTCTCAGCCGGGATGCTGGTCGCGATCTTCTATTTTTTCGGCTGGGACGTGTCGTCCAATCTCGCGGAAGAAACAAAAAATGCCAAACACGCGGCCGGCTTCGGCGGCATCGCCGGCGTGCTCGTAATCTTTGCCCTTTTTCTCCTCGCGCAAGTCGCCATCCAGATGGCCTTGACGTCCGATGATATCCAGGTGAACGCCGCAAATTTGCTTCCGGCTCTCGGCCATGCGGCGTTCGGCCGCCCCTGGAGTGCCATCGCGGTTCTGACAGTGATGGTGAGCGCGGTTGCGACGCTTCAAACACAGCTCCTTCAATGCACGCGGCTGTTGTTCTCGATGGCCCGCGACCGGGTGATCGGCCAGTCCATGGGCTGGTTGCATCCACGCTTCCAGACGCCCTGGCTCGCGGGCATCGCTGTGGCGTTTATCTCGCTTGTTCTCTTCGCGGCCTCAGCCACGGTGCCCAGCCTCAATCAATTGATGAGCGAACTCATCAATGCGATTGGCGTGCAGGTCTCATTCTACTATGCGCTGGCAGGCATTGCCTGCGTTTGGTATTACCGTCATGTGCTGTTCACCAGCTGGAAGATTTTCTTGCTGGCGGGGATTGTTCCGCTGACATCCGCATTCTTCGTCGCCAGCGTCGGACTTTATGAACTGCCGCAACTCGGCTTTCGCATCTCCGTGATAAGTGTGGGTACGATCCTGATTGGCATTGTGCCCCTATGCTACTATCGCCGACTCTATAAGAGCAGCTTTTACACGGACCCGCCGGAATCCGCCAAGATTACTTAAATGTCATGATGATCGCATCGGAGGCGAGGATGTCGCCGGGCTGAACGTGAATTTTCGCGACCGTCGCGTCGAATTCCGCGCAAACGGCGGTTTCCATTTTCATCGCTTCGATGATGCAGAGTGTTTCGCCGGTTCTTACCGCCTGCCCTGCAATCACAGGAATTGCTTTGACAAGACCAGGCATTGAACAGCGCAGGACATTGGACCCCGCCGGCGGTTTTTTCTCTGGAATGAGTTGAGCCAATTCTGCTTCCCACCGCGTAAAGACGCGCGCATCCACGCCAAAACCACCATGCGTCAAATGGATGCCATTGAGGAGTGGGCGTACTTGGACTGCGATCGATTCGCCATCGATCGTGCCGATCCAGACTGGCTGGCCTGGTACCCAATGAGAAACGCAAAGGCACGCACGTTTGGTATCCTCGAAGCAAACAGCGAGACCTTCGCTTCCATCATCGAGAGTCACATCATGCCGTATCTTGCCGAGCATGACCGAGCGCGTCCGGGTAAACTTCAGCGGTTGCGGCAAAGGCACTTGTCCGGAAATCTTGCGCTTGCGCTCATTCATCAGGTGATCAATTGCCGCCGCCACACAGGCGAACAGCACCGAGATTTCACCTTGCGGGGCAACCGGCGTGAAGCCGCGCGGATATTCCTCCGCGATAAATCCCGTCGAGAGCCGTCCCGCGCGAAAGCGTTCATGCCCCATCACGGAAGCAAGAAACGCAATGTTGTTGGCAACCCCTTCAATGACGAAACGATCGAGCGCTCGCGCCTGTGCCTCAATCGCTGTCGTTCGATCAGGTGCATGGGTTACGAGCTTCGCGATCAACGAATCGTAATGGATGGAAACTTCGTCGCCTTCGCGGACGCCTGTATCGATACGCAATGCAGTGCCACCGAGTTCTCCGTCGCCAGGCGGGCGATATGTCTTGAGACGCCCGGCCGAGGGGAGAAAATTGCGGCTTGGATCTTCGGCCAGGATACGGCTTTCGATCGCCGAACCTTCAAAACGGACACCGGCTTGCGTCAAGGCCAGTCTCTGACCGGCCGCCGAACGGATCATTTGCTCGACGATGTCGATGCCGGTGATGAGTTCGGTCACCCGGTGCTCGACTTGAAGCCTTGTGTTCATTTCAAGAAAATAGAAGTTTCCATCTTGCGTGGCGATGAATTCAACGGTTCCGGCGGAATCATATTTTACCGCGCGGGCCAGGGCGATTGCCTGTTCGCCCATCTTGTCGCGGGTCTCCCCTTCAAGGAAAAGGGATGGCGCTTCCTCGATGATTTTTTGATGGCGGCGCTGGATCGAACATTCGCGTTCGCCAAGATGAATAAGGTTTCCGTGTTTATCGCCTAGCACTTGAATTTCGATGTGCCGCGGATCGGTGATGTACTTTTCCATAAAAACCCGGCCATCACCGAAGGCGCTTTTTGCTTCCGATGTAGCGCGAGCGAAGCCTTCCGCAATCCCCTCCCTGGATTCGACAATGCGCATTCCTCTACCGCCGCCACCGGCCGACGCTTTGAGGATCACCGGATAGCCTATGTCCTTGGCGATCGCGGCCGCCGAGTGGGCGTCATCGATGACGCCGGAAAACCCCGGCACTGTTGCAACGCCAGCATTTTGCGCGAGCTTCTTGGCTTCGATCTTATCGCCCATCGCCTCGATGGCTCTCGGATGGGGGCCGATAAATGCAATGCCGCTGGCTGCCAGGGCGCGCGGAAACGCCGCCTGCTCCGACAAAAACCCATAGCCAGGATGGACCGCGTCGGCGCCCGCCGCCTTGCAGGCCGCGATGATATTTTCGATGGAAAGATAGCTTTCAGCCACGGGTGGCGGCCCGATCCGTACCGCCTCATCCGCCATCCCCATATGCAGCGCGTCCCTGTCGGCATCGGAGTAGACGGCGACCGTTGCAATCCCCATCCCGCGTGCTGTGGCGATTACTCGGCAAGCGATCTCGCCCCTATTCGCAATAAGAATTTTCTTGAACATCCAAAGCCCCGGAATGGGTGCCGCGCCCTTCGCGTCGTGCAACCCCGGCGTCTTTGCCGTCCAGGGCCGCAGGCAAGTTGGTCCGCCGCGTCCATAACACAAAATTCGGCCGGCTGTGTCTAAACGGCAATAAGGTAATGATATAACATATGATACGACCGATCCCAGCGCCGGATGAAATCAAAGGAAAAGATCATGCTGTTCGTACCCCGTGGACGGGTAAAAATGAGCACCGTCGTCCTGACACTTGCCGCCACTCCCGCTTTTGCGGAGAGTCTCGCCCCACCGTCTCAAGCATCAACCGACGCTGGGACAGCGACCATCACTCTCGAAACACTCGAAGTCATCTCGCAACAACTCGACTCCGCGCGTCTTCAAATTCAGCCGAGCCTCGGCGCCAGTACCTATTACTTTGGCCCAGAGGCGCTTGAGACGATCCCACAAGGCGAAAACGCACCCTTAAACCAGGTCATGCTGCAAATGCCTGCCGTTGCGCAGGACAGTTTTGGCCAGATTCATGTGCGCGGCGATCATGCCAATGTGCAATTCAGGATCAATGGCGTGCAGTTGCCCGAGGGTCTCTCGGTCTTCGGGCAGGCCCTCGAAACCCGCTTCGCCAACAGCATTTCGCTGCTTACCGGTGCGCTGCCCGCGCAATATGGATTTTTTACCGCTGGCGTATTGGACATCCAGACCAAGACCGGTCTCACCAATCCCGGTATGGCCGTTACCATGTATGGGGGCAGCTTCAATTGGCTGCAGCCGAGCTTCGAATATGGCGGGCACGAAGGTCCCGTCGATTGGTTCTTCACCGGCGATTATTTGGCGAACGGCCGTGGCATCGAGAACCCCGCCGCGACCTACAATGCAATTCACGACGCGACACAGCAGCTCCACGGCTTTTCCTATATGTCAGGCATTATCGATCCCAATACGCGGGTGAGCGTGTTCGGCGGCGCTTTCGACGGACGGTTTCAAATTCCCAACAATCCTGGCCAAATACCCTCTCTTGGTCTCAACGTGCTGGGAATCACCTCATTCAACAGCAACCTCCTCAACGAGGTCCAGCACGAGTCAAACCAGTTCGGCGTGCTGTCACTGCAAAAGCATGTCGATGATATCGATATGCAACTCTCGGCCTTTGTCCGCAACAGTGTACTGTCCTTTAGTCCTGACGTGATCGGCGATCTCTTGTTCAACGGGGTAACCCCTTTCGCGCGGCGATCCGACCTCGCGGAGGGCGTACAGGCTGACGCAAGCTGGCGGATCAACGATAGCCACACGTTGCGGGGCGGCTTCCTCGGGCAGGTTGAGACCACGGCCTTTGACACGAATTCTTTCGTGCTACCTGCCGATGCGACAGGCGCCCAGACTTCGGATGTGCCGCTTGGCGTCGTCGATAATGGCTCCCGGACCGGCGGTCTGTATGGGATCTACCTTCAGGATGAATGGCGGCTTTTGCCGGCCCTGACGCTCAACGCCGGTGTGCGCTTCGACGCGGTGAATCAGTTCACCAATGAGAATCAGGTGAGCCCTCGTGTGAATTTGGTCATGAAGGCAACCGAGTCCACAACAGTCCATGCCGGCTATTCCCGTTATTTCGTGCCACCGCCTTTCGAACTCGTCGCCCCGGCGGCGATCGCGCTTTTCAACAATACGACGGCGGTCCCCGCTGTCCAGCAAGACGGCGTCGTCAGGGCGGAGCGGTCGCATTATTTCGATATTGGCGTTAACCAGATTCTCGTCCCTGGCCTCACAATCGGTCTCGATGGCTATTACAAACTCGCGACAAATCTCATCGACGAAGGCCAATTCGGCGCACCGATCATTTTAACCGCGTTCAATTACGCCAAGGCCTATGTCGCAGGGGGCATCTTCACCGTAAGTTACGACCAGGGGCCATGGTCAGTCTATGGCAATGTCGCCTATTCGCGCGCCATGGGAACAAACATCAACTCCGCGCAGTTCAATTTCGCGCCGGACGAACTGGCTTACATTGCGCAAAACTATATCCATCTCGACCATGATCAGACATGGACTGGCTCGGCAGGAATGGCCTACACTTTCAATCAGGGCACAAAATACCAAACCCGTGTGTCAGCCGATCTCTTGGTGCAAAGCGGCCTGCGCTCCAGCACGCCAACCGTGCCCAACGGCGGGTCGCTGCCAGCCTATTTGGTCGTCAATGCCAGCATCGTCCAAAAACTCGATCTCGGGATCGGGCAAGGAACCGAACTTCGCCTGGATGTCTTGAATGTTGGTGACGCGATCTATGAAATCCGCGATGGATCCGGGGTTGGCGTCGGCGCGCCGCAATTTGGCACCCGCCGCGCGATCCTTGCGGGGTTGACCCAGCGATTTTGATTTCGCACGAAATTTTTTCCCAAAAAGTGAAGTTGTGCACACTCGCTCGAGCTTTTGGTCCCGGAAGGGCGGGCGCTCACGCGGCCCGCAGCCCAACCAATCCGAGTGAGAGGGGACCACGACACGGATATTCACGATAATCAAATGCGCCGAGCGCAATCCGTCTTAAGCCGCAAAGCATGTGGTGACGGCGCTTCCTGTCAAGCCACGGGCGATCGAAATGGGATCGAAGACTCTCTTCCCTCGATGGAACCAGTTCATGTTGATGCCGTTAGTAGGCCACCTGCAGATAACTCAGGAGGAACAACCATGGGACTCGGACGCGGTGCCCTGCTTTGGCTACTGGGAGTACCTTTGCCAATCATCCTTTTACTCGTTCTGTTCTGGCATAACTGAAAGAGGGCCGAAGCGAACGCTGCTTCGGCCATCATTCAATCCGCACGATTAGTTCCAGATTAACGGAAAGTCTGAGTCTGCCATTAACGCAACCCCGCAGCTTGGCTGCTGTTTGGCCTGACACGAATGCGTGCCATCATGCCGCCGTCCTCATGTTCGAGAATATGGCAGTGATAGACAAAATCGCCGGCAACCGCGAAAGGAATATCCACTGTGACCGGATACGCCGTGCACGCGCCTTTGCGCCACTCGTCGACACTTGCGCAAATACCATCAGCATGTGTGAGCGGCACACTGTCAAGCAGCACACCCTGGCCAGAAATCGCGCTCGGCAGACTAGTCTGATCGAGTTCGGCGGCAGACAACGCGCGGAATCTGACTTGATGCATATGAAAATTGTGGTCCTCGCCTGCGAGGTTGACCAGTTGCCAGCGCTCCGTGACCGGCGCGTTGCCCGCTCCTAACGGCAAGCACACAGTCGGACGCATGGGATCGAAAGACTTGACATCCATGAATGTGCCTGGCACCGGGACATTGTGTTCATCAAGCTCTTCATATCCCAGTCCGAACGCATCCGGATTGTCAGTCGGCGCATTGAAAAAGATCCGGCGTTTGTGATTTTTCGGCAATGCCTTGCAGGTTGGATCCTCGCCAACTGCGACATTGGCGGAGATCAAGTCCGAGGCAAGCGCTCGAGGCACCGTCGGACCGGCGGCACCACCATCGACGCTCAGCGCGGCGGGAGCTTTGGCTTTGGCTGCCGGACTTTCAAACAGCACGGTGCCGAGATCGACCGCCGGCCAAGTGTCGCCGTCAGGTCCAGTGACGAATCCAGCGGTGCGAAAGATTGCTTGCGCGCCAGGTGGCGGCGTAGTCAAGGCCCCCGTGGCATCGCGATAAGCGACTCTGATTTCCGCTCTCGTGCTTGGCATCATGAGAAGGCGTTTGGTACAGAGCGGTTGAACGCCAGATTTGCTGTTGGATGCTGCGGTGACGCCCGGACAGGGCAGCGGACTCACTTTGTTGCCAATGATCTGCGCCATCGCCTGCGATGAAAGTCCGGCTGCGGGACTGATGCCAACGCCATCGATCGAAAGCACCTGAACGATCATGTCCTGCTGTTGGCCGGGATTCCAGAGTCGCAGATCATATGTAATACTGGCGGACGCATTGGTGATGCGCCAGATTTCACCGCCCGCCGCCGTCATTGGGATATTGGGAAATTGTTGCCCGTTGATGGTAAAAAACCAGCGCCCGCCCGTGTAATTGCCGCCCTCATCGCCGCCGCTATGATCCTGGCCTGGGCAATATCCCTGCCCCAGCGGGGCCGCGGGCGAAATCTCACTGGTTGGCAGGCAAAAATCGGGGTCTTCCTGATCCTTTAGCGTGCCATCCGCCAAAACCTGCGTGTCCTTCAGGATCATATGGCGGACCCCGATCGTCTTGGAGAAAGTCGCGCAGCCCGCGTCGTTACAAAGATAATCTTTGGTATTCCCAATGGTAATGATGCCCGCCATGCCCGCCGTGACTTGATTGAGCGCGATCCCATGCGCATGCGGATGGAACCAGTAAAGTCCCGAGGGATGGTGCGCCGGTATTTTGATCGAATAGTCGGTGGAATCGAAGGCAACCACACCATGAATATGCGGACTGACAACCGGGGTTCCATTGGCTGAATTGAATGTCAGCACGAAAACATTGTCACCATAGGTTGGATCAGACTTTGACGGATAATGCGGCGACACGATCAACCCATGCGTATGGATGTTCGTCGGATTGAGTGCCAGGAATGCCTCCTCGGGATCCTGCGCGTGATCGGAGTCGGTGATCGGCGGCAACTTGTTCACGAGATGAATTTTCAGCGTGTCGCCTTGCGAGAGCTGCAGGCGGGTGCCGCCATAGAGGTTTGCCGAACCAGATGAGGCGGGGCAATCATTCGCTCCATTGTGAGGATTGAGGCAAATGTCATAAACCCAGCCTGTTGGATTCAGCGGTGAGAGCGACGGAATCGCCGCCGCCTTGGCAACGAGCAGAATATCGAGCACACCTTTCTTGCTTTGCAGTGTGAGCGGCTCTTGAAGATCAGCCGCGCCCGCCGTGCTTGCCGAAAATGAAAACGCGATTCCAGCCAGCACATACCGCAAGCGCGCCGAAGCGGGGGCTTCCATGCCGTCCTCCAATTCATGTGAGTAACACGATAATATCGTGTGCAATGCTGGAGACTTGATAGAAAAGCAAGAATTATAGAGTTTAATTGGAATAGTTTAAAAGTATAATATGCGTTTTACTTAAGACTCAATCTAATCTGCTCTCGAAACCGGCTTGCGGCAATCCCGAGCTGGCATGCAAAATAAATTGGAGCGGCCCGAAGCCCTCCCGGCAATCACAATGGAATGTTGCCGTGCTTCTTCCAGGGGTTTTGCAGGGCCTTGCCCCGCAGCATGATGAGCGCGCGGATGAGACGCTTGCGCGTTTCATTCGGCATGATGACGTCGTCGATATAAAACCGCTCGGCTGCAACGAAAGGCGTCAAAAACCGCTCTTCATATTCACGCGTGCGCTCGGCAATTTTGTCCGCGTCGCCGATGTCGGAGCGAAAGATGATTTCAACCGCGCCCTTGGCGCCCATGACCGCCACCCCAGCCCCCGGCCAGGCAAAATTCACGTCGCCGCGCAAATGTTTCGAAGCCATGACGTCATAGGCGCCGCCAAACGCCTTGCGGGTAATAACGGTGACCTTCGGGACCGTCGCTTCACCATAGGCGTAGAGCAGTTTGGCGCCATGCTTGATGAGGCCGCCATATTCCTGCTCGGTTCCCGGGAGAAAGCCCGGCACATCGACGAAGGTCACGATCGGGATGTTGAAGCAATCGCAGAACCGCACAAAGCGAGCCGCCTTGCGCGAGGCGGCACTGTCGAGCGTGCCCGCGAGCACCATCGGTTGATTGGCGACGAAGCCTGCCGTACGGCCTCCGAGGCGCCCGAAGCCGGTCACGATATTGCGCGCGTGAGCCTCTTGGATCTCGAAGAAATCGCCTTCGTCCACCGTCTTGGCGATGAGTTCCTTGATGTCATAGGGTTTTGTTTGATCATCCGGCGCCAAACTGTCGAGCGAAGCCTCGCACCGCTCCTGGTCATCGAAACTTGGCCACTCCGGTATTTCACTTGTGTTGGACGAAGGTAGAAAATCGATGAGCCGGCGCATTTGCAGCAAAGCCTCGACGTCGGTGTCATAGGCGCCGTCGGCGACCGAACTTTTGACCGTATGCACGGAAGCGCCGCCGAGGTCCTCGGCGCTGACGATTTCATTCGTCACTGCCCGCACCACATCGGGACCGGTGACGAACATGTAGCTCGTGTCCTTGACCATGAAGATGAAGTCGGTCAGTGCGGGCGAGTACACGTCGCCGCCCGCGCACGGACCCATAATGAGAGAAATCTGCGGGATCACCCCGGATGCGAGGACATTGCGCTGAAAGACTTCGCCATACCCCGCGAGTGCCGCGACGCCTTCCTGAATGCGGGCGCCACCGGAGTCAAAAAGCCCAATGAGCGGCGCACGGTTTTTCAGCGCCATATCCTGCAGGCTGGCAATTTTTTGTGCGTGTGTTTCGGAAAGCGAGCCGCCAAAGACGGTAAAGTCCTTGGCGAACACAAAGACACCACACCCGTTGATGGTGCCCCAACCAGTGACGACGCCATCGCCAGGCACACGGCGTTTGTCCATGCCGAAATCATTCGCGCGATGTTCGACGAACATGCCGAATTCCTCAAACGAACCTTCATCCATGAGAAGGGAGATCCGCTCCCGCGCACTCAGTTTGCCGCGCTGGTGCTGCGCAGCCACCCGCTCCGCACCGCCGCCTTCGAGGGCGCGCGCGTGGCGGGCGGCAAGCCGCTCGAAAATGGGCTTCATGACTTCACCAAAGCTTGTGAAGCGTTCGCTTGCGTCTTGGCTTGAGAGGAAGCAAGAGAAACGCGCCACCCGGAAAACACGCGAAAGAGAATTATATGATCGCCAAGTCCCCAGGTTTCGTCAACGGCGCCCCGCGCCTCTTGTTACAAGCGGAGGGAGGCGCGGTCGCCCTCGCCTCCATCGCGGCGTTCAGCTGGAGCGGCGCATCCTGGTGGCTCTTCGCAGCCTTCATTCTCGCGCCCGACCTTTCGATCCTTTGCTATCTCGCGGGGCCGCGCATCGGCGCGATCGCTTATAATACTGTTCATGTTTATTTGGGGCCGGTCATTCTCTTCGCTGCGGCAACGGCACTGGCTACGCCGACGGGAATCGCTCTCGCGTTCATCTGGAGCGCCCACATTGGAATCGATCGCCTGTTTGGCTATGGCCTGAAATATGGGGACGGTTTCGTGTTTACCCATCTTGGCCAAATCGGGCGGCAAGCGCAGGGTTAGACGCCGCTCTGGACATCTTGCCAGAGGGTCGCCGCCGCATTCATCTCGCGCCATCGCGAAGCCCGGCGGCGCATGGCCTCAGTGTCCTCGCCCCAAGTCCGAATCTCAAAATCCTCATCGACATGCGCGGCCCGCCAAGCCTCGGCCGTTGTGACCTCGCCATACGCGACGGCAAGTGCAAGCACGGCGGAACCCATGAGTGTCGTCATCACATGCAGCGCGGCGAGAGCAAAGGGTGCTCTCGCGCCGCTCTCCATGATCCGCCCGATGGCCTGTGTCACCGCCGCGATTGCAGCCTCTGGCTGTTTGATGAACACCATGCCTTGGGTGCACATGAAAGGAGCCGAAAGCTTATTCCTGGCGAACGCGAGAACCGGATCCCAAGCGGCTGCCTGCGCAAGGGCGAGTGCCTCCGGCTCGGCCGCTCGGTAACATATCAAATCCGATCCAGCGTATTTGGCAATTTCCGCCGCCGTCGCCTCAAGCCGGTGCGCGACACCGTCGATCGCGGAATTGACGATGCGCGTCAAGGGCATTTCCGCTGGATCGATGATGTCACCCGCCGCCGACCATTCCGCCGCGACAGCCAGCGCCGCGGCCATGGTGGGCATCGCCAATGGATGGCCGCCTGGAGTTTTGGCGGCGCGGCCATCGAGAAGCAGGACGAATTTGCCATCGCGTTCTTGCGCAAGGGCTTCCTTGAAGAAACGCCTCGGGAGTGCCTTCTTGAGATCGCGCCGGGCCATGGCGATGGGATCGGCCGCCTCGCTGGCCAAGGACGGACCAGACTCTTTGTTAGGCGGTGGCGCTTCCCGCATCGGTTTGCTTTTTTCTGGGCTTCCGTTTCACGGAAAGCTTGGGGACCGGATCAAATTCCCCCGATATATAGAGATTAAACGTCTTGAAGAAAACAGTTCCCCTTCAAGCGGGATGATCCTGACATGCCTCAACGCGGCGTACGCATCCATCGGATGTCCAAATCGCGGACTTTCTTGCGCAATGTGTTGCGGTTGAGACCCAACAGTTCGGCCGCCTTGATTTGATTGCCGCGTGTGGCGGCAAGCGCCGCCGAAATCACCGGATATTCGATCTCGCGCAGGATCCGGTGGTAGAGACCCGGAGGCGGCAGATTTGCCCCGTGGGCATGGAAAAGCTCGGAGAGATGCCGTTCCATCGCGCCGGCAAGTGTTTGATACTTCTCTGGCTCAGGCGGGCGAGCGTTTCCCGCGGCAGCCGCCGCCGAATAACCGGACGCAAGCTCTGGTGCATCGACGTTCAGTTCCATGTCGACCAATTGTGCCGTGATCGACTCTTGTGGATAAAGCGCGGCAAGCCGGCGGGTCAGATTTTCAAGTTCCCTGATATTGCCAGGCCAGCGATAGCGCCTGAGACGCTCCAAAGCCTCGGGTTCGATACGCTTCAAAGGCAAGCCCTCGGCAGCGGCGAGCACGAAGAAATGTTGCGCGAGATCGGCGATATCCTCGAGGCGTTCGCGCAACGGAGGCAACCGCAAGGGTACGACATTCAACCGGAAAAACAGATCCTCGCGGAACAGGCCTTGACGGATCTGGCCGCCCAAATCCTTGTTCGTCGCGGCGATGATCCGCACATTTGTCTTGATAGGGGTGCGGCCGCCGACCGTTGTATATTCCCCTTGTTGCAGCACCCGCAAAAGTCTTGTCTGCGCTTCCATCGGCATGTCGCCGATTTCATCCAAAAACAGCGTGCCTCCCTCGGCCTGTTCAAAGCGGCCGGCGGACCGCTGAGCGGCACCGGTGAAAGCCCCTTTTTCATGTCCGAACAATTCGCTCTCGATAAGATCGCGGGGGATCGCCGCCATGTTGATCGCAACAAAGGGGCCTTTTTTCCGTTTGCCGTAGTCGTGCAGCGCCCGCGCGACAAGCTCCTTGCCGGTGCCGGATTCGCCGCTAATCATGATCGTGAGATCGGTCTGCATCAGGCGCGCCAAGGCACGATAGATTTCCTGCATGGCGGGGGAGCGGCCAACAAGCGGCATCCCATCCAATTCGGCATCAGGCGCGGCCCGGACGCGGTTTTTGGGCTCGGACATCGCCCGGCCGACAATCGACACCAGCTCCCGCAAATCGAAGGGTTTTGGCAAATAATCATAAGCGCCGCGCTCGGAGGCCTTGATCGCGGTCATGAATGTATTTTGCGCGCTCATGACGATGATCGGCAGGTCCGGCCGGATTTTCTTCATCTTCGGCAGCAGCTCGAAAGCATTTTCGTCCGGCATGACAACATCGGTAATCACGAGATCGCCTTCGCCCGATTGAACCCACCGCCATAGTGTCGCGGCGTTGCCGGTTGTCCGCACGTCATAGCCCGCACGCGACAAAGCCTGGCTGAGGACAGTCCGGATGGCCGTATCATCGTCAGCAATGAGAATATTGCCCGCCGCCATCACATTGCACCTTCCTGCCGGCAGGCAATTTGCTCAAACCCGCCGTATTCAAAATGAGGCGCGGCTTCCCCCGCCACGGCGGAAGTCCGCAGCTGTGGAAATTCGACTTTAGCCTTGACCGCGCTGCGTTCCCTGGCCGTCACGTGAGACAAAAATGGGCATGAGAACCCGGAACGTCGTACGGCGGGGAGAGGATTCGCATTCTATGGTACCACCATGATCGCCAATTATCTTTGCTACCAAAGCAAGCCCCAGGCCAGTTCCGGTTGCCTTTGTCGTAACAAAGGGATCGTACAAATAAGGAACCAGCTCCGGTGCGACGCCGGGGCCGTTGTCGCGCACGCAAAATTCGAGCGGCAGGCTGACCGGCGCCTTATTGCCGGGAATTTGCAGTCGGACGCCCGGCCGGAAAGCGCTCGTTAGTTCGATGTCTCCGTCCTTGCGCGTTTCGCCGATCGACTCGGCGGCATTCTTGACCAAGTTCAAGAAAATCTGAATGAGCTGATCCTTGTTGCCAAACACCGGGGGAAGCGAAGGATCATAGCGTTCGTGAAACCGGATGTGGCGCGCAAACCCGGCCTGCGAGACTTTTTTGACGTGGTCGAGCACGGCATGAATGTTAATTTTTTCGTGTTGAACGGAGCGGATTTCGGAAAATGCGCTCATCCGGTCGACGAGCTTCACAATCCGGTCGGTCTCCTCGCAAATGAGCCGCGTGAGCGCGCGGTCTTCATCGGTTGCGTCGGTTTCAAGCAGTTGGGCGGCGCCGCGAATACCTGACAAGGGGTTCTTCACTTCATGCGCCAGAACCGATGCCATCGCGGCGACCGAGCGTCCGGCACCGCGATGAGTGAGCTGGCGGTCGATTTTTGCCGAAAGGCCGCGCTCCTGCAGCATGATAACGACGCCATCGCTCGGCTCTTGTAGCGGCGAGACAAAGATATCGACCAGCCGCTGGTCCCTGACTTTTGCCAAGCTTAATTCCACGCGGTACTCGTTGATCGAGGCGCGCCCGGATTCGACTTGTTCAACCAGGGACAAAAGGGGAGATCCCGCCGCGACGAGATGAGCGAGCCTGAGATGCCGGAGGGACGTCCGGCTCATGCCGAAAAAGGCCTCGGCCGCCGGATTGGCGCTGGCTATGGAACCGTCCGGCAGCACGGCGATCACGGGATGCGGCAAGGCGTTTAAAAGCTTGACTGCGTGCGCACCAGGATTTCCGCCTGCCGCCAGCGCCGAACTTGGGGAAGAAAATGACGAGGTAAAAGCCGCACTCATGCCGCCTCCGTCAACAAAGGAGAATCGAAGAGTTGGACGATGACCGACCGGATTGCGTTTGGGCAGTCGAGTTTGACCAGACTCTGGCCCAGGATGGCGCTGTCGCGGGTCCCTGCCCGTTCGGCGTAAGCGGCCAAGTGCTTGCGCGCGTGCCGGACACCGCGCCCCGCACCCAGCATTTCGAGCAAACTCTCAAAATGCTCGAGCACCGCCTGTTTGCGCATCGCAAGGCTGATTTCGGTCCGAGCTTGGCCATGCGCGAGAAAATGCGCGACCTCACCGACGAACCACGGCCGCCCCATCGCGGCACGGCCGATCATCACGGCATCGGCGCCGGATTGCGCCAGCATCGAAGCGGCGTCCGCGAGGCTCGCACAATCGCCGTTTGCGGCCACGGGTATCGAAACGGCTTTCTTGACCTCGCCGATCGCCGCCCAGTTTGCCCGGCCCGAATAAAGCTGGCAGCGCGTACGGCCATGAACACTGAGCATGGCGATCCCTTCAGCCTCCGCCAGCCTCGCGAGTTCAGGCGCATTGACCGATTGATCATCCCAGCCAAGCCGCATTTTCAATGTCACGGGGACGCGCACGGCCGCGATGGTGGCGCGAATAAGCGCCACCGCCAGCGGGAGGTCGCGCATCAAATGAGATCCGGCATAGCCGTTCGTGACTTTTTTAGCGGGACAGCCCATGTTGATGTCAATGATCGCAGCCCCAGAATCCTGTGCGAGCCGCGCCGCTTCCGCCATAACATAAGGATTGCAGCCAGCGATCTGAACCACGTGGAGGCCGCAGCCGTCTCCCGCGGCTTTCATCAGATTGGCGGCATCCCCGCGGGAGAAATGATTTGCCGCGATCATCTCGGTGACGGTAAGCGCGGCTCCAAACCGGTGCGCGAGCCGCCGCATGCCGATGTCCGTCACCCCTGCCATGGGTGCCAAAAACGCGCGTCCAGGAAGCTCGGCGCCGCCGATCTGGAGCGCTCCGCGTCCACAACTGCCTAAATAGTTGGCACCACTGATCATGCTTACATTATAATCATATTGTGCGATGCGGCAACGAGGAAATTGCTCATTCTGTCGTCAAAAGCGGGAAAAATTGACGCCAGCCGTAAAACGCAAGAGGAAGAGGTTTCGTCCCGCATCGGAGGTCACTGAGCGTTCATGAATGCAAGATCGGATTTTGCAATTATCGTCGTCGCGGCGGGGAGAGGTTCGCGCGCGGGAGATGGAATTCCCAAGCAATATCGAAAATTGGCGGGCAAACCACTGCTGGCACATACCCTGGACGCATTGATGCGGGCGGCGCCCGGCGCCGCAATTATCCCCGTCATTCACAAGGATGATCTCGACCTTTATGAAAGCAGCGCGGCCAGTTCACAGGCACCCTCGGAGCTTCGCCGCCCCGTCTTTGGCGGGGCCACAAGGCAGGAGAGTGTCCGCTTAGGGCTGGAAGCCGCTGCCGGGCAAGTGCCTCAGCCAGAACTCATTCTTATTCATGATGCTGCACGGTTATTCGTAAGTGATACTTTAATTACTAGCGCGGTCACGGCTGCGAAATCCTACGGCGCCGCCGTTCCAGGCGCGACCGTTTCCGATACAATCAAAGAGATCGACACAGAGGGCTTTGTCACAGCAACGCCGCCAAGGCGAGGGTTGCGGGCAGTGCAGACACCGCAAGCTTTCCGTTTCGATCTTATTCTTGCCGCCCATCGGGCCGCTGCCGCCCAGGGGATCACGGAGCTGACCGACGATGCCGCCGTCGCCGAATGGGCGGGCCATCGCGTCCATGTCTTCGCCGGCGAGGACGCGAACATGAAGGTGACAACGATGCAGGATCTGCGCACGGCCGAAATGCAGCTGCTTCGCGGCCTCGCCGATATCAGAACCGGGCAAGGCTATGATGTCCATGCATTTGGGCCTGGCGATCATGTCTGGCTGGGAGGCTTAAAAATAACGCATGACCATGGACTTGTCGGCCACTCCGACGCCGATGTCTTAAGCCATGCGATCACCGATGCCTTGCTGGGCGCCTTGGCGGAGGGCGATATTGGCAGCCATTTCCCGCCGAGCGATCCGCAATGGCGCGGAGCGGCCTCTAAGATTTTTCTCGCGGCCGCGGCCGCCAAGGTTCGCGCGCGGGGCGGCGCCATTGCGCATATCGACGCCACGGTCGTCTGCGAACGGCCAAAGCTCGGGCCGCACCGCGACGAAATCCGCGCCAGCATCGCCAAGATTGTCGAAATTCCACTCGAGCGAGTCGCCGTCAAGGCGACCACCTCCGAGCGTTTGGGATTTACCGGCCGCGAGGAGGGAATCGCATCGCTTGCGATCGCCACCATCAGGCTGCCGCTTTAAAGGACTATGTGTTCCGCAAATATTCTGTTGAATGCATCCACATTTTATGACGAACGGGGCGCACGTAGTGTCTCATGGCAAAACTTGGTCCAGAAAATCGATCTTCGGGATCTAAAATATCTGAAATCTCAAGAACATACTTTTCATTCAAGGGTTTGCTGCCAGCCAAAAAATGAGCCAAATGTGTCGCTGATTGCTCGATAACTCCCAGGTCCCCCATCTTCTGCACGGGGCTTAACTGCGCCAATGTTTTATTAATCCGGGCTATCGGCTCGGACCAGTCAATCTTCTTTCCTTGAATGACAAAACCCGCGTTCAGAGGCGGGACTTTCAGCTCGGCTCCCTCAAGAAATGTCGGGTCCAAGCACTCTGGCGTATCGGTTAGATAATAACAATTTTTACCCAAATGCTTCAGGAGATCCCTGAGATGGTGTGCTCCTTCGAAAAACAGGATATCGGTATCAATATAAACGACAGCGCCTTGATCAGGCAGATTGGACATTAAAGCAAATTTCTTCGCAAACACCGTATACTTCGATAATTCCTCAAAACAACACGCATTCTCTTCACATAGAAATTCGCTCCAATCACGAATATCTATTGATGGATGGAGTGATCTTAGGCTATCTTTCTGATCTATAGTTATAGACCCATCGGAAACAATGGTCCATTTTGCTGGCGTACCAACATACCGAAGAAATGATTTTATCGATAATTTTTGTTCAGGTACTGCCTCACCATAGCATAAAGAAAATATTACTACGTTTTGTAGCTTCTCCGGACATTCATCGTTTATATAGTCAGCATAAGTGGCGCTATTAAATTTTCGGCGTAGCAAATTTACCGAATTTCGATGACGAAACCTGCGGATAAGCCGTTTCAGCTCGCCAGTAACAAAGTTAAGAGCGTCTCCCGTCTTCGCATTTCTTTGAATACCGATCTGAAGAAAAAGGAGATAACTTAGCAATTTTTTCATCGAGACATCCATTCCTCAATGCGACCCGGTAAAAATAATCCTGGCTCCGCAAAATTCTCTCTCGAGGAAGCCAACCTGAAGAGATCTTATCAAGAAGATATCCTTTATTTCGGATGATATTATACAGTATTTATCCTAATATACTTCTTCGCCCGCAGATCAAAGACAACAACCCCTTGGCCGGCCACGGCGTGGATTGGACAAGCAACTTGTTCGATATTAGTAATGACATGCCCGCTTCGAAAAATCATCTAAAATTTATCTGACTCCGCGAGTGCGAAAGCATCAAGCTCCGCTGCTCAGGCGTATTCAGCCAAGCGCCGATTGGCACATAGTCACATACTTTGACGAGGCGGACATCACAGTCCAAATTGCGAAAATGCGATAGAGGCGTGTTCGCGACGAAAGCATATTTATAGATATTCGGCCAGAACGGCGCTCTTGTATATTTGAACTTATTGGTAATATCGAATTGCGGTACGAACATTTGCTTAAGCTTGTCGGACGCCAAGCCAAGACACAAGGAAAATGAGCTATGAGCGATAACTAAGTTTCTCGCGCTCATGATCGTACTAATGTCGGATTGCAGATCGGATGTTTGAATCCTGACTTCCGGCCGCAGTCTCTTTAATTCATTAATACAAGGATTTTTAAAATCATCCTGTGTGACGACAACAATATCTTTGAACTCAAATTTATCTATGATCTCCAAATAAAAGCTCATGGGAGGCTGAATATAGCCTCTGTGAAGCTTTGTTAGATCCTCCCAAAAAGCATCTCGAGTTCTCATATGGATCACCAAAGTATCATCCTTGATGAGATCATCGGCGCGGTGAGGAATGACCGGAAAGAGATCCTGCCTCAACACCTGCCGGAAATCCGCGAGGTCAGGAGAGAGGGGCAGGATGTCGAACCGCCAGAACATCCGTCTGAAAAGCCCATATTCCGGGAGACGAGTGTTCAGCTCGGTAAGTAAGTCAAGAATGACTGTCGAAGGGGTGGAAGGAAAATACGGTCTTTGCTGTGAGACCGGTTTGATCTCATGCAGATTATATTTCTGTCCAACCTTCAAAAAGTGATGGGGAGGCACATGGAGGGTGAAGCCAAATCGCTTTGCGAGATATTCAGCTTGCGCCAACTGGATGATATTGTTCGCGATGCCACCAAACCAAACTGAAATGAAAATATGCTTCTTGATAGGCGCATAGCACAAAACGCCAAGCTTTAGGATGCGCAGGATTGCTATCGATGAAGCGTAGATTATTAAAACGACCCACTTCAGTTTGTTCATTTGGTGCTTTCCGTACGAGATCATCACGCGATTGACATCTCATTTTTTGCCTTGCAATCGACCGCGCACTCTCCGCACTTTGGCCTTCCGCAGAGCATTTCATGAGAATCGCCAGCTGAGCGGGATATCTCTGATATCGCTCGATTGGCCACGCTCATGCAGGGTGTATGCCGCTGCATCCTGCCGCGATCTTCTCCGATCAATCTGACCGGAACATGCTGACACCGCCCGGCCGTCTCGTCAGGGACGCGCGGACCAGCGTCGCAATATCCCGGCGCCGCGCGGTAGCGAAAACCGATTTTCGAACTCTCTGTTGAACCATTCGGGGCCGGAGCCTAAATCCAAATTATGTCGCGTTTGCAAAAAAACGGATCAAATCCTGGCGGAGCCGCGCGGAGCGTTGCCGGCGTTGCGGACGCACAGGCCGAGACCCTAACCACAAATCAGCCGGATGATTGTTCCGATTTCGATCAAGCCTCCGTGAACAACGAAGACGCCAGCCAGCTCCTGCATGGCCCGGCGGTCATCCGGCAATTTTGGGAACATGCGCCGGCCGGCCCTGGCGTCTACCGGATGATCGGTGCCGGACACGAAGTTCTCTATGTCGGCAAGGCAAAAAATGTCCGCAAACGGATCGCCAGCTACATGCGGGCGTCGGGCCAAACCACCCGCATCGCCCGGATGATCGGCCTCACCGTATCGATGGTGTTCGTCTCGACCGGAACCGAGACGGAGGCGCTGCTGCTCGAGATCAACCTCATCAAACAACTGAAGCCGCGCTTCAATGTGTTGTTGCGCGACGATAAGTCGTTTCCCTATATTCTGCTCACCGGCGATCACGCCGCGCCGCAAATCACCAAGCATCGCGGGGCGCGCAATCAAAAAGGCGACTATTTTGGCCCCTTCGCCAGCGTCTGGGCAGTCAATCGCACCTTGAACGCCTTGCAACGCGCCTTCCTGTTGCGGTCCTGCTCGGATAGTTTTTACGCCAATCGCACGCGTCCCTGTTTGCTCTATCAAATCAAGCGCTGTTCGGCGCCATGCACCGGGGAAATCGCGCCGGCGGACTATGCGAACCTCGTGCGCGAGGCGCGCGATTTTCTGTCGGGCAAAAGCCGGACTGTCCGCGAGCGTCTTGCGGCGGAAATGACGGAGGCCGCGAACCTCATGGAATTTGAGCGCGCCGCCCGGCTGCGGGACCGGATCGCGGCGCTCTCCGCCATTCAGGGCGCCCAGGGGATCAATCCAAAGACCGTCGAAGAGGCGGATGTGTTCGCCATCGCCGAGCAAGCCGGGCAGTTTTGCGTGGAGGTCTTTTTCTTCCGGACGTTTCAGAACTGGGGCAATCGCGCCTATTTTCCACGCGCCGACAAGAGTCTCTCACCGGAAGAAGTCCTTGATGCCTTTGTCGCGCAATTTTATGCGGATACTCCGCCGCCACGCCTTATTCTGTTGTCCAATGAGATCGAAAATCGCACGATCCTTGAAGAGGCCCTGCGCGAGCGCACCCGCCGCGCCGTTGAGATCGCCGTTCCTCGAAAAGGAGAAAAAAAGGATCTCGTGGAACAGGCTGGGCAAAATGCCCGCGCCGCCTTGGGACGCAAATTGTCGGAAACCGCGTCCCAGGCACATCTCCTCGCCGCGCTTGGCAACGCTTTCGGATTAAGCGAGGCGCCGCGGCGAATCGAAGTCTATGACAATTCGCATATCATGGGGACGAACGCGGTCGGCGCGATGATTGTCGCGGGCACAGACGGCTTCATGAAAACGCATTATCGCACGTTTAATATCAAAAGCCTCGATCTCACCCCGGGCGATGATTACGCCATGATGCGTGAGGTTTTGCGGCGGCGCTTCGCCCGGCTCCTGAAGGACGAAGCCGCGCGACCGGAGACAGCAGAAGTGAATGAGGTGCAAGCCCATGCAAATGGCGAGTCTGCACGTGAAATGACGCCCCCCGATGAGGCGCCGTTTCCGGATCGTCCGGACCTGATTCTGATCGACGGCGGCAAAGGCCAATTCGAGGCGGCGCGGGCGGTTTTGCACGAGCTTGGCGTTACGGGCGTGGCCATCGCCGCGATCGCCAAGGGGGTTGATCGCAACGCGGGACGCGAGAGTTTCTTTGTCGAGGGCAAGGAGCCGTTCAAGCTGTCGCCGCGCGATCCCGCCCTTTATTTCGTGCAGCGGCTGCGCGACGAGGCGCATCGGTTCGCGATCGGAACCCACCGGGCGCGCCGCAAAAAGGAGTTCACCCAGAGCCCGCTCGACGAAATCCCAGGCATCGGCCCGGCGCGCAAACGCGCCCTGCTCCACGCGTTCGGCACCGCCAAGGCGATTTCCCGGGCCGCCTTGCCGGATTTTGAGAAAGTTCCGGGAATAAATGCCGCGACGGCGCGGCGGGTCTATGATTTTTTTCACGAACGTGGCAGATAATGCTGGTCTTGTGCGTTATAGGCGCGCCCTGGATGCCAGCTTAGATGCCTTGTTGAGATTTGACGCAGCTTCCGAGAAGGTGCTTTCCGGGCCATGGCGATCACAACATTAGCAAGAAACCCAGGCCTGACCTGGAGCGTGCCGAACCTCCTGACCTATGGCCGGGTCGTGGCCGTGCCGGTCGTCGCGGGCTGCCTCTTCTGGCCCGAGATCGCCTGGATGCGCTGGGTGGCGCTCGGCGTCTTCATCGCGGCCGGAATCACCGATTTTCTCGACGGCTATTTGGCCCGCGCCTTGTCGCAGCAATCGCGGATCGGCCAGATGCTCGATCCGATCGCCGACAAGCTCTTGGTTTCGGCGGTGTTGATGATGCTTGCCGCCGATCATACGATCGCCAGCTATTCGCTGACCGCCGCGATCATTATTCTGTGCCGGGAAATTCTCGTTTCGGGGCTGCGCGAATTTTTGGCCGACCTGAAAGTCTCGATCCCGGTCAGCAATGTCGCCAAATGGAAGACCACGCTGCAGCTTGTGGCACTCGGCTTTCTGATCGCGGGACCGTCCGGCGATCAGATTGTCCAGGGTATCACCACCACCGGCTTGGTCCTCTTATGGGTATCGGCCCTTCTCACACTCTATACGGGCTGGGACTATTTCCGGGCCGGGTTGAAGGAAATGACCCGCGAGTGATCGCGGGTCTTAAGAGTGTCCCCTCATGAAAGCATTGTATTTCGCCTTTCTGCGGGAACGTATCGGCAAGGCCGAGGAAGAAATTGCGCCGCCGGAAGACATCAAGACCGTCGCCGATCTCATGGACTGGTTGAGCGACCAAGGGGAAAACTACGCCGCCGCCTTCGCCAACAGCAAGACGACGCGCGCGGCGCTCGACCGCACCCATGTCAAACATGACGCCGTCATTGGCAATGCGCGGGAGATCGCCTTTTTCCCACCGATGACCGGGGGGTAATACCAAATCTTATTGTTCATGGTCCCTGCCGTCATGCCCGGGCTTGACCCCGGCACCCAAACCCGGAAGCCGCAGCCATGAGCGCCCGCATCATCGTGCGCGTCCAGAAAGAAAGTTTTGACGCCGCCGCCGAGGCCGCCGCTCTGACGCAAGGGCGCCGCGACATTGGTGCGGTCGTGACCTTCACCGGACTCTGCCGCGACGAAGGCGGCACCCTCGCGGCGCTCGAAATCGAGCATTATCCCGGCATGGCGGAAGAGGAAATCACCCGCGTCGCGCAAGAGGCGGCATCTCGCTGGCCGCTCGAAGGCATTGTCGCGACCCACCGCTACGGGTTGATCAAGCCCGGTGAGCCGATCGTTCTCGCCGTCACCGCAGCAAAGCATCGCGCCGAGGCGTTCGCGGCTGCGTCTTTCTTGATGGATTATTTGAAGACGGAAGCGCCGTTTTGGAAGAAGCAGCATGTCGTAGGACAAGGTCCCGGCGATTGGGTTGAGGCGAAAGCGCAAGATGAGGCCGCCGCGCAAAAATGGCGGGGGTGATTTTTAGGATTTGAAAAATACATGGTGTAACTTGAAATAAAGGGCCGCAGCTATGAAACAGCAACGGCCCTGTGCCTTATCAGCGTGGTCGCCAGCTAAGCTCGACTATCAAGGGTCCCGGCGCATGACACTGAAAAGTTAGTGCCCCACCGAGGTCTCCCAAAGGTGTCACAATCTCGATTCCCGCCGAACGCAACAACTCGTGATACTTCATAAGTTCGTCTTCAGTTTGCAAATTGAACCCGACATGAAACCCTGTTGGGTACCGCAGCTTCTCTCCTGCTGGAAGGGCGCTAATGACCGGCCCCCACTGACGGGTCCACTGTAAATGTTAGTGCATTGACGGCCTCGATGCTAGCGCGGGCGGCGTAGCTGGCCGGGATTGCGTAGCCGCCCGCGCTGCCAGTGCGGGCACGAAGACCTCGGGCGCCGGCGGC